>JABIFP010000014.1 GCA_018650645.1 Candidatus Magasanikiibacteriota bacterium
ATTGGCAGGCTGGAGACTGTCCTCCCGCCAATTTCCATTGAGCAGGCGTTCGGCCTGCCACTCGTGCCCGTCCACCACGACCGTAATGACTGCTGTCGAGAGTTGCTCGAGCAGCGCATGGATCGTCCGGGAGGAGAAGAGGAGCTGCTCGCTCTGCTCCTGCGTCGCCTTCTCACGCGCCTTCTCCTCCTTCTCCCGACGGGACGCCGAGGAGTACAGGTACAGGCCGTACCCAAACGCGAGCACTCCCCCCAGACCCTTGAGGGCCATAATGGTGGGGTGCTTCGTCAGAGTCGCGTTGTGGATGAGCTCCAGGCTAGCCAGTGCGACAATGATGCCGCCGAGCTTCAGGATCCAGTACATGGCATTTCTCCTGCCATAGTCTGTCCGTTTCCGGACAGGGGGTGTCAAAAAAGCGAACGGCTAAACATACCAGAAACTTGAAGCTTTGTCAAGCCCTGGGGTGGTATAAGATCTATGTATAAAGGACGGGCACCTTTCTGCAATCAGCAAAATACAAAAAAAGCAGCTAATGCTGCTTTTTTTGAATGGTTTCTTTTTTTTATCGGTAACGCTTTCTGTCGCTCTGTCCTTGTGAGGTTGGGGCAGCGTTACTACGCTTTTTATTACGATTGAATCCGCTAGAAGCAGA
The DNA here is from genome assembly GCA_018650645.1 of Candidatus Magasanikiibacteriota bacterium. Classification (GTDB taxonomy): domain Bacteria; phylum Patescibacteriota; class Patescibacteriia; order Magasanikbacterales; family UBA922; genus JABIFP01. Next base: position 653 of record JABIFP010000014.1, read on the forward strand.
AGATCGCTTTCTCATGCCTCCAGAAAATGGAGACTTGTTTGTAACGTCAGCAGATTTTGCTGAACGACGTTTATGTGTTGATGTATATGATTCTGTTTTTGGTTCTCGTTCTCTTGAGCTTGTTCCTTTATTTTCTCTGTCTCTATTTGGTCTTCCAGATCGGTCTCGGCTAAATCCGCCGCCACCATTGCCAGAACTTTGTGAAGATCTTCCGCGATTTCCACCGCGAGTAAAGTTAGATCGTCCTCTTCCTCCACTAAATCCTCGTCCACCACCGTGAGATCGTTCTTCACGATCGTCATGTGTTTTTGGTCTTGCTGGAGGTAATTCAGGGAGTCCCAATACTGGGATTGATTTCTTCATGAGTCGTTCAATCTTTCTCATGTCTGCCTTTTGTGAAGGACACATGAATGAAACGGCTCGTCCTGATCTTCCTGCTCTTCCTGTTCGTCCAATTCTATGAACGTAATCGTCAGAACTATCTGGAAGGTCAAAGTTGATAACGAGTGAAATTGTTTTTACATCAATACCACGAGCAGCAATATCAGTCGCTACCATGACTCGGAATCTTCCACCACTAAATCCTGCAAGTGCTGCTTTACGCTGCGCTTGTGATCTGTTTGAGTGAATTTCTGTTGCAGTATGACCCATCGCACGAATATCTCGCGCCATGCGTTTTGCACCATGTTTTGTTCTAGAGAAAATCAAAATCGATTTGTCTTCACTTTCAGTAAGAATCGATTCAAGAAGTCGCATTTTATCATTCTTTCTGATAACAAATACTTCTTGCTCAACATTTTTTGCAGATGTTCCTTGTGGAGCAACCTCAATTCGCAAAGGAATTTTCATAAATCGACTTGCGATATTTGAAATTGTCTTTGGCATGGTTGCAGAGAAGAGAAGTGTTTGTCTTTCTTGTGGTGCTCCTTGCAAGATTTTTTTAATTGCTGGCAAGAATCCCATGTCGAGCATTCTATCAGCTTCATCCAATGCAATACATGAAATTTTGTTTAACGCGTAGTGACCTTGTTCAATAAGATCCATAAGTCGTCCTGGCGTTGCAATGACGATATGCGGATTCTTTCTGAGGTCTTGCACTTGTCTGTATTGGCTTGTTCCACCAATAAGTACGGCAGTTTTAAGGCCCAGTGGGCGACCAACAGCGCTTAGTGCTGTTTCTACTTGTTCGGCAAGCTCACGTGTGGGTACAATAACAAGACCTTGTCCTGTTCCTTGTGCTACGCGTTGAATCATTGGAATACCAAAAGCGAGGGTCTTTCCAGTCCCTGTTTGAGCGATTCCGATAATATCTTTACCGTCTAGTCCAGCAGGAATTACTTGATGCTGAATAGGTGTAGGAGTCGTAAACCCCTTCTTTGTGAGAATAGCAAGAAACTTCTCGCCAATTCCGAGGTCCGAAAAAAGACCTGTTTGGTTGTTCTGTGTCATATATTATTGCTTGTGACCCGAAGTTCTGTATGGCCACAATGTGCACAATAAGATACGAGTCCTGCTGAGGAAAGTCCTCAGTGGTTAATGAATGGCTAACTATAGCAGAGATTTGGTATTTTGTCAAGGGACAGAATACCTATCAGTTCTCAGCAGGGTAGGAGATACCCTTCTAAGAACTGTGGGCGAATTGAATCGGCTCGCCCAGGCCTTGTAGGTTGCACTGACGCATCTTTCTAGCAATCTCGTAATTGTGTCACGAGCCTCTAGAAACAGACTTCAGCGGTGGCTGAGAGGGACCTTGATGCCCTTCAGGATGCGCGGGGTGCTCTGGTCCTCGCACACCGGGCAATACCCGCCGTACGTCTCAGAGCCGCACTGATTACAGATCTTCATGATCAGTCCTTTTGTTTCAGTTTTTGCCTACTTTGCCCTCTTTTTGTCAATAATTATGACACCTTCTTTCTGTCCGTCATGGACTGGACAGTTGAACATGACGTTAAGTTAGCTTATTTTGCGTAAAATGTCAAGTGTGGGATATACATGAGGTGTTGTGGTGTGCGTAAAAAAAAATAGCCTGGTAGGCAAAGTTGGAACCGCCGGACCAACCGCTGTGCCTTGCCCCGACGAATCGGGGTTTGGCTGGTTGGTCCGGGGTTGGGCGGTCAGGAGTTGGGTGGATAAGGGATGAACCTTCCGTTCTGCACGATTCGTCTGAAGTGCCGGTCCTCGATCGTCACGTGCTCCCAAGGCATTTCCATGAAGATTTCCTGGGCATCTTTGGGAGTCAGCGTGGTCCAGTTCTCATTGCTATGGCTGAAATGCCAGGATCCGTTGAACCGATTTGGTCGAATCCTGAGTGTCAGTTTATCAGAATTGCACTTTACCGTCACTTTGGTGGTCTGGCACATGAACTGGAACATGCTATTCCGCATGTCGTTGAACTCCTCGCGGGCCTGCTCCCGGAGCGCCTTCTTCTCCTTGCTCAGCTTGTTGGTGACGACCAGCCACCAAGTCGCAAGGAAAAACAGCAGACCCGTGAGGATCCAGAAGAGGTTGTCACTCTCAATCCACAGCTTGTTGCTGAAGAGGGTGAGGCCGACCACCAGGGTGGCGGCAAAGAGCCCAGCTCGGGTGAGTGCGTAGTTCAAGGCATTTCTCCAGCCTTAGGGTGTATCCTTCCTGCCGGAACTCCAAAGTGGAGCCGACGCAGCATCATATAACAAAAATCCTCCTTTTGTCAAGGAGAGCTGGGATATATGTAGAGTTCTTTACGCCAGTTTTGCTCTCAATTCCACGATTTGCTCAGCATCAATAAGCCAATCTTTTTCCGCTTTTTCTAGCGCAGTATCGATTTCACCAATCCGCTCATATTTGCGTGGGGCGTAGTCTTCCGGATTATCAAATAAAAAAGCCAAAATTTCGTCCTTTTCAGATTCTAGCTTGCCAATGGCATCTTCCAGCTTCTTTTTAGATCTTTGGTGAAGCTTTATTGCTTTGTGAATCGCGGCTCGTTCAGTTGCTGGGAGGGTTCCTGTTACTTTGGGTGCTTGTAGCTCATCCTGAACGGACGCTTCCATAAGCGCGCGTACATCATCAATATATTCCTCATATGTCCCAAGATGTTGTCTGAGCTTGCCATATCCAATCTCAAAAATTCTATCAATAAATGTATGGACAAATGTTCTTGAATGGGAAATAACAATCACCGTTCCGTCATACGCTTTTAGCGCAAGCGCAAGTGCTTCAACGGTTTCTACATCAAGATGGTTTGTTGGCTCGTCCAAAAGAAGGACGGAATGTTCGTGGAGCAAAATGCCGGCAAGACAAAGCCGTGCGCGTTCTCCACCACTGAGTACTGAGGTTGATTTATCTAAATCGTCATTTCTAAATAGGAAATTTCCGGCCATCATCAGAATTCTTTCACTCGATGCGCTTGGTGGAGCCATGCGCGAAAGATATTGCAAGACGGTTTCTTGCTTGTGCAATGTTTTTTCTGTGTGCTGATCAAAATAGCCAATATTAGCCTTGTGCCACCATTTAAATGAACCGGACACAGCAGGAATGTGGCCAGCAAGTGTTTTCATCAAGGTAGATTTTCCTTGTCCATTTTCTCCGGCAATAACAACTTTTTCACCGCGGTAAATTTCAAAGCGAATATCACTTGCAATCGCCTTACCTTCATATCCAATAGCCAATTCGTCTGCATGTACTGCTGTTCCACTCACAACATGCGGGCAGGGAATAGTCATGCGAGTGGTAGCTAAAGCGGTATCAACATCAGCAATTTTTCTGCGCAGCTTTTCAATATGTTTCACTTTGCTTTGCGCGCGTGATGCCATGGTTGCCTTTGATCTAAACCGATCTACAAATGCCTGCTGGTGCGCAATTTCTTTAGAAAGTTTCTTATTATTACGGAGTTCATACGCCAGCTGCTCCTTTTTAAACGATTCATACTCATGAACACCACCTTTATAGCTGGTTAATTTTCCTCGTTCAATTTCAAATGTATGGGTGCAGGTATTTTGTAAAAACGTTCTGTCATGGGCTGCCATTAAAAACGATCCAGAATATCGGTTTAAAAATCGCTCTAACAGAAGCTGCGATTGCAGATCTAAATAGTTAATCGGCTCGTCTAAAAGCAAAACATTTGGGTCAAGCAGCAACATAGAGACGAGTTTTACTCGCATTTGATACCCGCCAGACAGTTTTGCAGGGGGCATTGCAAGCTGGTCTGCATGTAAACCAAACTGCGCAGCCTGCTTTTTAATCTCCCATTCAGGTTTTTCACTTTTTTTCTCTAAATACTCTTGCGTTGTGATGTCACCCGGAAGGATTTCGTGCTGCTCTACAATTCCAACAGAAGCCTGCGGGTAAAAAGTAACATTTCCAGTATCTGGCATTTCTGCTCCAGTCAAAATGCGTAAAAGGGTCGATTTGCCAGCTCCATTTCTCCCAATAAGCGCAACCTTTTGCTTTTCTGTAATCAAAAAAGACAGATCATCAAGTACAACTTGTGATCCATAATGCTTGCTCAGTTGTTTTCCTTCTACGAGTGAGTGGGCCATAGTGCGGGGATTGTAGCATTATAGCGGTGTTTTTGGTAGGGGGAGAGGGGAATTGGTCGGATTGACCAGGTTTGTGGTTTTGCTGTATGATTTTGGTATATGAAAAATAATAACAACTTTGATTACGAGCTGATTGATTGTGGAGATGAAATGCGGACTGAGCGATTTGGAGAGAGGATCGTAACTCGGTCATGTCCCATGGCTCTTTGGCCGAGCAAAACGAGAGATGGCTTGGATATGAAGCCAGATGCAAGGTTTGATCGTAATGAAACTGAAAAAAAATGGAAGAAAGGCAAAGATATGACTGATAGCTGGAATATTTCAGTGGGCTCATTAATGGCTGAGCTTCGCTTTTCTCCAAATGGACAGGTGGGAATTTTTCCAGAACAACATGATAATTGGCAATGGATAGCCGATCAGGTTGCAAAGAGGACAGATAAACCCCTCAAAATACTCAATCTTTTTGGTTACACAGGGATGTCTACATTACATGCGAGTGCACCACATACGGAGGTGTGCCACGTGGATGGTGCAAAATCCGCTATAAGCTGGGCAAAGCGTAACGCAGAATTATCTGGTTTAGCTGATGCGAATTTGCGCTGGATTTGTGACGATGTGATGAAATTCATGGAACGAGAAATGCGAAGAGGGAATAAATATGATGCCATTATTCTTGATCCACCTGCCTTTGGTCGCGGGGGAGGGCAAATATGGAAAATAGAAAAAGATTTACCGCGCTTAATGGGGGCGGTAAAAGAATTATTGGTGGATGATCCAGCATTTGTTATTCTCAGTTGCCATGCACCGAAACATTATTCGGCTAGCGACATGGCGCAAATACTAGAACGACTACCGCAGTTTAGAGGGAAAAAGGCAGAACCGATTCAGCTAAAAATTCCATCAAAGCAAGGGAATTCATTGGTGGCAAGTTTTGGAGCGCGGGTTGCGGGGTAGGGGGTTGTTGTTCAATCATTCACAATTAAAAACACGCCTTTTGGCGTGTTTTTGGTAATAATCTTTTTTGTCTCATTTATTCGTCTTGGTTCTCATTTTCATCACAAGAATTGCAATGAGACTGACAACAACTCCAATATATCCTATTTTTGCCGTAGGAGGCGGTATTAAGATACTCACCCCAATGAAAATAAACAGGAGTGCGACAACGACCTTGTATGTTCCATTAGGTTGATTGTTTTGGTTTGATTGAGGTGTAGTAGGCATATGCATGGCTAGGAGTAAGACTATTATCTTGATGTACTCATTACAGAACAGGCGGATTAGGAATAGTACTCAGGGCCTTATCGGAAACAGCGTTTATATGTTCATCCATAAGAGCAATCGTATTATTAGCACTTCGTAAAAATCTGCGTAAATCTCGGGGTGCTGGCGATTGATTTAGTTGATCATGAAATTTTTCCTTGACCATATCTATTACCTTACGATACTCCATGGAAAAGCTGTACGTATCTAGTTTTTTTTGTTGGTAGGCAAATAGCGACTGGTCATATCTTTGCAGAGCCTGCGATATATCAGGTGTTAGTTCAATATTGAGCTTTTCGCAAAGATCTTGAATACTTTTATCAATTGGATTATCAAAATCTCCTTCAACTCGCAGTATGGATTCTTTTATGCGATCCTTAGATTCCGCAAACGCATACCCACTTTCAATCTCAAGAACAGTATCTAAAAAACCTTGAAGCTGCGTCTTTTGTTCTGCTGTCAGATCCCTTCTCTCATGTACTTCCGCATCAGCTGATTCCTGTTGATCGTGATCTGCATACAGATCAGATAGATATTTTAGAAGGTATTGTGTGTATTCGTCAGTGAGATTAAGGTCTTCGCGCGTATTGCGTCGCTCTCTTCTATTGATCTTGTTATTTATGTTTTCGATCAGGATAGGGTTACGCAGGTCTCTTTGAACAGCTTCTGAAAGGCTATGCAGACTTAGATGGGGCTGATCAGCCCTTTGGAATTGCTCAAATTGTTCTACAAACGCTGTGGCATTATCTGCATAGTTTGCGCTTTCTAGTTCTGTTGAGGCTGCCTGAATAGCGTCTTTAAGAACATCTGTAAAAGATGCCGCTTCTTCTTTCATGGCGTATGTGCACAATGTTCCTGCCACAAAGGCATCAGCACAATCATTAAATCGATTCAGAGATTCTTGCAGCGTGTCTGGAATTGGTTTATCAATGAGTGTAAACATGTTTTGCACAACTTCATCAACTTTGTTTTTTCTTGTGCGCTTAAACTCAGTTAGCCAGGCTGCTGCTCGTTTTCTGCCAAACTCATGAAAGGTTTGTTCAGTGTATTGCGTTTGAGTGACAATATAAGAGTGCTTCCACTCACCGTCAGTCGGCCAATTCACAGAATCTCCAAGGAGGTTGTCAAACTGCTCTACGGCCAAGCGAGCATTAAGTTCTGGAATATTTACGGCGGTGTATTGTTCTCTCTGCTCTGCTGTCTCTACTGGGCTTGATCGAAGATCTGGGATGTAAAAAGGATCTGCTAAGCGATCTACGGTATCGTCATCTTTAAAAAAATGTTGAAGTGCACCAGAGATTGTTTCTGAGTGTGCACCCACAAGAGCAACATTGCGAGGATTTGAGCTGGAGTAGTTTCCATCAATTACGTGGGCAAAATCTTTAATAAAATCACGGGAATAAAGAGCTCCCTGCACTTTCTTGATAGCTTCTGTTTTCTCGGAGTCAATATCTTCAATTTCACGGTAAATCAAATTGCACTCAGCCTTGAAACCATACGTGCTGAGTGTTCCATCTTTATATGCTGAATAGGCAGTGTTGAATCGCTGAAGTGCAGATTCCATTTCTGGATATACTTCAGCATCACCAGCTTGGAATACTTCTCGGATGAAGGCATCGATGCGATTCGCAGGCTCTCCTGCAGCATCATCAAACCAAGCAATGACCTTTGGTTTCTTATATGCATAGAGACCCTCAATCTGTTGAATTCGTTGAGTAACTTTCTCAAGGGCTGCCTGCTGTGTATCGCTAAGCGAATTCACATCTTGATAGGTGTGTCGAAAATCTCTCAGAGCTTGGTCTACAACAAATACATCGATAGCCTGATCGAAATGGTACTGTTTGACGAGTTGCTCAATATCTAGTTTTTCTGCGCGGGTTTCAATAGTTGCTTCTTGTTCGACGGGCGCGATGGGCGGTTGACTATCAGGTTGTTTTCTCATACATTAGAAAAATATTAGCAGCGAGCGTAGTATACTAAAATAATGTTGTATTAGACAAGAATTGTGGGGCAGGGATAATCTCGTCGCTGCGCTCCTCGTTCCGCGCTGCGCTCGTTCACAAATAACGCTTGCCGCTTTACTTGATTCGCTCACAAATGAATAAGTTTTCAACTTATTCGCTTGGTTCGCGAATTTGAATGATCGAACCCGCGGGGTTCTTTCCACACATCCCCGAACAATAATAAAAACAGGCCTGAGGGGCCTGCTTTTATTATTGCTCCCATACTGGGACGAGTTTCGAACTTTGTTTGCTATGTATAGTATAGTTTAAAAAGTAAGCGCCGCCCTCTTGTGGAGGGCGGCGGTGAAGGCACGCATTATCGCCGGTGGCGATGTTGCGCAGCGTGGTTGTTGATTCAGGTACCGAGGAACTCCTTCCAGCTCACCCACTCGTCCTTGTACATCCGTTGAGGACTGTGAGGGAGCTTCGGATCTTGCTTGCGTCCTCCATGGTACTGCCGCATGGACGTGAATCCGAACTTCCTAGCGGCAGCCTGAGCCTCCGCAAGAGACTCGTAGAACTCAGTCGTCTCTCCACGGAGGAAGTGCCCCCACCCCTTCCACTCATCTTGGTAGAATGCGGGAGGGTTGCTCGGCAGCTTCGGATCCTGCTTGTACAGCTTCTTGTACTCAGCGCCTGAGCGAGCCCCCAGCTTGCCAGCTGCAGCAGATGCATCCGACATCCGACGGTAGAATTGATCGAGGAACTCGACCCAGCTGATCCACTCTCCCGAGTATGTCTTGTTCGGAGCACTCGGCAGCTTCGGATCTTCCTGGTATCGTTGTTGATACTCTCGTACCGTTCGGATACCAAGTCGCTTGACTGCCTGCTGCGCCTCACTCAAGCTCGGGTAAAAATCGTTGGACTCCTCCCGAAGGAAGTGCGCCCATCCGACCCATGAATCAGCGTAGTACTTGGGTGGGTTGCTGGGCAACCGTGGATCGCCCTTGTAGCGCCGCTTGTACTCATGGAACACGCGAATGCCCATGGCACGCGCAGCTGCAGCCGCCTGTTCGATCGTCGGGTACAGTTTCACCGGATGCGTACCAGTGAGAAAGTACGTCCAACCGTTCCAATCGTCACGGTACATGACCAATGGATTGCTCGTAAGTCGCGGGTCTTCATGATACCGCAAACTGTACTCGCGTTGCGTTTTCACACCCAACCGTTGAGCAGCTTGAGTCGCTTCCTCGTAGGTCTTGTAGAAGTCTCGAGGAAGCGACTCAAGCTGCTCAACGGTTG
>JABIFP010000008.1 GCA_018650645.1 Candidatus Magasanikiibacteriota bacterium
ATATCAATATTGCGCTTATGAATGAATTATCAATGGTATTTCATAAAATGGATATTGATACAAAAGATGTATTAGCTGCTGCGGGAACAAAATGGAATTTTCTTCCATTTACACCGGGGCTTGTGGGAGGGCATTGCATTGGTGTCGATCCGTATTATCTTACCTATAAGGCTGCAGAGTGCGGTCACCATGCAAAAACAATTTTGGTGGGCAGAGAGATAAATGATGGTATGCCAAAATATATTGTGAGTGAAATTGAGGATTGGAGCCGAAATCAAGGTAAAAACATCGATACATTGAATGTTTATGGATGGGGTGTTACCTTTAAAGAGAATGTATCAGATATTAGAAATGCGAAAATAGCTGAAGTTTATTTGCTTCTACAAAAAAAAGGTGTAACATTGCAGGTGCATGATCCACACGCTGATGCAGGAGATATCCAGTCAGAATATGGATTACCATTACAGAGTGAATTGAAAGATGCGCAAGCAGACATACTTATTGTAGGGGTGGCTCACAAGGACTATACTTTGCTGAGTGAAGAGGCTGTCGCTTCATACGTGAAGCAAGGAGGCTTAATTGTAGATATCAAGGGACTCTATAATAAAGAACATTTTATTTCCAAAGGATATTCATACTGGCGTCTATAATACATTTTCTATGGCAACATACCTCATAACCGGTGGAGCGGGCTTCATTGGGACAAATTTGACCATTGCACTTCTTGCAGAAGGGCATACGGTTAAAGTGTTTGATAATTACGCAGGCGGAAAGTTTGAAGATAGAGTGCAAGAAGGAGCAGAATATATTGAAGGAGACATCAGAGATAAAGCGGCACTTGTTGCAGCACTTGATGGCGTTGACGGAATCTTTCACATGGCCGCACTCCCACGTGTTGGATACTCAGTAGAACATCCAGAACTGACGCATGATGTAAATGTAAACGGAACTCTCAATGTTTTGCAAGCGGCAAAAGAAGCTGGCGTAAAGCGAGTGGTATTTAGTAGTTCTTCTTCAACCTATGGAGATCAAGAAGTGTTTCCGCTGAAAGAAGATGGCATGGAAAAATTACCAATTGCACCATATGCACTGCATAAACTGATTGGTGAACATTATGGTAGATTATTTGCCGCTCTTTACGGTGTTGAAACTATCAGTCTGATTTACTTCAATGTATACGGGCCGTACGCTGATCCAAATGGTGCACATGCACTCGTGATTGGTAGATTCCTCAAACAAAAATCAGAAGGAGAACCCATGACCATTTGTGGGGATGGAGAGTATTTTAGAGATTACACTTACGTTGATGATGTCGTGCGTGCAAACATCCTCGCTATGACAACAGAAAAAGCTGGAAAAGGTGAAACCATTAACATAGGAAATAATAATCCTCGTTCGGTAAACGATATTGTTAAAATCATTGGCGGGGAATCAGTATTTGTAGATGCAAGAGCGGGAGACGGCAGATATTTTGAAGCCGATATTACCAAAGCAAAAGAATTACTTGGTTGGGAACCATCAATGGAACTGGAAGAGGGAATTGCCAAGCTCAAAGCACACATGGGACTCGAATAATAATCGCCAGAGAGGTATGTCAGATACGCAGCGCATCAAGGACCGGATCGATGTTGTTGATCTTGTTGGTGAATATGTACAACTGAAACCTGCCGGTACGCGGCATAAAGGATGTTGTCCATTTCACAATGAAAAAACACCATCTTTTATGGTAAGTAAAGAGCGTCAGTCATGGCATTGTTTTGGGTGTAATAAAGGTGGCGACATCTTCTCGTTTATTCAAGATGTGGAAGGAATGGAATTTGTAGAGGCGCTAAAATTTTTAGCGCAAAAGGCGGGAATTCAACTTGAAACAAACGTATCAGAGGTAAAACAGCACCAAAAAAATCGGCTCAGAGACATTATGCAAGATGCCGGATATTTTTATCATAATTTTTTAATGCAAATGGAAGCATCTCAAGATGCTCGTGCATACCTTACGGGAAGAGGAGTGAAAGAAGAAACCATGATTGGTTGGCAGATAGGATTTGTGCCAGAACAGTGGGAGCTGTTAACAAAATATTTACTAAAAAAAGGGCATAGTATTGATGATTTGATTTTGACTGGGCTCACGATTAAAAAAGATGGTGCAAGTAGAGGGCGGGGTTTTTATGATCGATTTAGAGGAAGAATAATGTTTCCCATTCATGATTTGCACGGAAATATTGTTGGATTTACCGGAAGACTGTTAGAAGAGAAGGAAGGTGCCGGCGGAAAATATGTAAACACTCCACAAATGCCGCTTTACGACAAATCTAGAGTAATATTTGGATTACACAAAGCAAAAAAAGCGATTCGGGAAGCGGGAGTGGCCGTTGTTGTAGAAGGTCAAATGGATGTCATTGCTTCTCATCAGGCGGGGATTACACATGTGGTTGCCTCCAGTGGAACGGCGCTTACAGAAGTACATATTGGCGTATTAAAACGGTATTCAAATGTGATTGCCATGGCATTTGATGCTGATGAAGCAGGAATGAAAGCCATGGAGCGGGGGATTGATTTATCTGTGGAAGCGGGGTTACAGGTAAAAATTATTTCGATTCCAGAAGGAGCAGGGAAGGATCCTGATGATTGTATAAAGAAGGATCCACAAATGTGGCGCCAGGCGATTGCTGATGCACTGCCTGTTATGGATTGGCAAATTATACGGGCATTTAAGGGAAAGGATATTACCAATCCAACGGATAAAAATGCGATTGCAAATAATTTATGTCAGAAAATTGCTTCTATGCCTTCGCCAATAGAGCGCGATCATTGGTTAGAAGTGGTGGCAAGAAAGTTGCAAGTGCGTGCAGATGTTCTGAGAGAACAGCTCAAGCAGGTGAAGCCTCAAAATTCACAGCATATGCAGCAGGAAGCGCCGCAGGTAGAGGAAGAAGTGGCTCCACAATCGGCCCTCGATCCATTTATTAGCAGTTTAATTGAGGAGCTCATCATGATTGTGCTCAAAACAGGATTTTTCCCGGCATTATTGCTCCCAGAACTCATCCACCATCACCCCCTTTACGAATTCATAAAAAATCGCTATACTCAGGCAAGTACAGCTCCAGCGGAGACATTTCTCTCTGAAATGCTTCTTTCGGAGTACGCAGATCAGGTACAAGTATATCAGCTAAAAGGTGATACACTCTTTACAGAGCACTCAGAGCAGCAGCTTCAAGCAGTCGCTCTTACGCTTGTTCGCAGATTGCAAGATCATGTGAATAAAGAAAAAAGAACCGTGCTACAAGCGCAGATTGCGCTTGCTGAGCAGCAGGGAAATACTGATTTACTCAGACAGCTACTCGAGGAGTTTCAAACCCTTACAAGATAATTTTTTAATATTTTTCGATGCCACCAAAGAAAGCATCGACAACTAAGAAGCGTGTTGCCACTAAAAAGGCAGTCACAAAAAAACGTGCAGTAACAACTGGACGAAAAGCAAAAGCAACAAGTGCCAAGGTGAAACAATCCAGCACTCCTACGCGGACCAAGAAAGCCACCGCAAAGAAATCGGCTTCCAAGACCAAAGTTACTACTCCAGCAGCAAAAGGAGTAAAGAAACGAGCAAAAATAAAAGCAGAAAAAGGAATTCCACCAGGAGAAGAAGCTGTGTGGGGACTTTTGAATAAAGGAAGATCTCGTGGATTTTTGACGGAAAAAGAAATTTTCCATGTCTTTCCAGGAATTGAGTGGTACGTTCCAGAGTATGAATCATTTTTAGATGTACTTGATTGGAATAGTATTGGTATTGTAGAGCGAACTGGTGGGGGACTCCTCGGCAGACGCGATGAACGCAAGGAGCAGCTTGCAGCATTCCAAGGAAAGCAACCGGATCAAGAGGCGGGAACATTTGATCTTGCAAAAATTTCTCAAGATTCAATTCAAATGTATTTGCGCGAGATTGGAAAGATTCCACTTCTTACTGCGGAGCAAGAAGTAACGCTTGCAAAAGGAAAAGAGCGAGGAGATAAGGGATCTGAACGGCAAATGATTGAAGCCAACCTTCGTTTGGTTGTTTCTATTGCAAAAAAGTTTGTTGGAAAACAGCTGACGCTTCTTGATTTGATTCAAGAAGGGAATATTGGATTGTTCCGAGCAGTAAAAAAATTCGATTATAGAAAGGGATATAAATTTTCTACCTATGCGACATGGTGGATTCGTCAAGCCATTACGCGCGCATTAGCGGATCAATCAAGAACCATTCGTATTCCTGTGCACATGGTTGAAACGATTAATCGGTTTAAGCAATTGCAACGACGCTTGCTGCAAGACCTTGGTCGTGATCCAACGCCAGAAGAACTTTCTGCAGAAATGGGAGAAGATATTGATAAGGTAAAGCAAATCATCAAGATTAGTCAGGATACTATTTCACTTGAGACGTCAGTTGGTGACGATGACGACGATGATTCACCGCTTTCTGACTTTATTGAAGACGTGAAGAATGCATCTCCGTCTCACGTTGCTGGAGTCGAATTACTCAGAGAGTATATTCAAGAAGCCATTACTCAGCTTTCACCGCGTGAGCAAAAAATTCTAGAAATGCGTTTTGGATTAAGTGATGGAGTCACGCATACACTTGAAGAAGTGGGAAGAGAATTTGATGTGACGCGTGAACGTATCAGACAAATTGAAGCGAAGGCACTTGAAAAAATTAAGAGCTTTAGTATCATCTCAAAGTTGCGCGATTATTAAATCGAAAAACAAAAAAAGTGGTGTCCCCACTTTTTTTGTTTTTCGCTGCGCTAAAGTATGGTATACTTTTGGCACTAATCGCGCGTTATGGGACTATTTGCAAAAAAAGAACAATCACATTTGGGTGTTGATATTGGTGCACACGGCATCAAAGTGGTCGAGCTTAAAAAAACAAAGGGTCGTCCGCAGCTTTGGACCTATGGCATGACGCGAGATCACATGGATATTCATGCGGATGCGGTAGATACAAAAGAACCCATGGTACAGGCACAGGCGAGTGGCATGCAGCCAAAAGAAGAGCCTGAATCGGATGAAGATAAACGTATTGCGCAGTATGGCGATCAGCTAAAGGTGTTACTTGAAAAAGCAAAAGTTCAGGCAACTGTTGCTACTGCCAGCTTACCTGTGTCACAGGTGTTTCATACACTCATTACGCTTCCGCTGGTAGACGCAAAAGAGATTGATCATCATGTGCGGGCAAAAGTAAAGAAAATGCTGCCACTGCCAATAGATCACATGCAAGTGGTGCATCAAGAGGTGCCACATTTCGATACGACAAAAAAAGAAACGTATAAAAAAATTCTTGTTACTGCTGCGCCAAGGCGACTTGTGTCGTTTTATGCGCGTATTTTTCAAAGAGCTGGATTACAGCTTGATGAGTTAGAAACAGAAGCGTTTGCATTGCAAAGAGCACTGGTAGGAAATGATCCGGCAACAACCATGATTATTGATATTGGTGCAGAGCGCGCAAACTTTTTTATTGTAGATCAAACATTGCCGCTGACGCATCGATCAATTCAAGTTGGAGGAAATAATTTTGATGCACAAATAGCAGCAACCTTGGGTATTTCTCCGCAAGAAGCGCGCGCACTAAAATACGATTTTTCTAAACTTGGATCAAAACAAATCAAGGATGAAATTTTTGCGAGCACTGTGGATCCGATCATTAAAGAAATTAGTTATAATGTGGAAATGTTCACTTCTCAAACAGGAAATGAAGGAAAACGTATGCAAAAGATTATTTTTACTGGTGGAGCCTCACTATTTCCGCCAATTGTAGACCATATTCGGCAGGCATTTCCGGTAAATGTGTTTATTGGAGACCCGTGGGCTCGAATTGTATACCAACAAGGGTTAAAACGCATATTAGATGAGATTGGTCCACGTATGGCTGTTGCCGCTGGATTATCTATGCGGAATATTGTATAATGACCAGCATAATAAAGACCCTATGGCAAAGAAAAAAGCACTACAAATACTGCTCGTAGAGGATGATGCATTCCTCGCGAACATTTATAAGACCAAGTTTGAAATGGAAGGATTTAAGGT
Source organism: Candidatus Magasanikiibacteriota bacterium (assembly GCA_018650645.1). Classification (GTDB taxonomy): domain Bacteria; phylum Patescibacteriota; class Patescibacteriia; order Magasanikbacterales; family UBA922; genus JABIFP01. Next base: position 6,058 of record JABIFP010000008.1, read on the forward strand.
AACTGTTGCAGAGAACGGAGAACTTGGTTTAAAAGAAGCAAATAAGAAACGACCGGATTTGGTGCTCTTAGATATTCTATTGCCAAAAATGGATGGGTTTACGGTAATCGAACATCTTAAAGAAGACAAGGTACTTCGAGATGTACCGGTTATTATGCTTACCAACCTAGGGCAAAAAGACGATGTAGAAAAAGGATTAGAGCTTGGTGCTGATGAATATTTGATTAAAGCACATTTTAAACCGTCAGAAACAGTAGATAAGGTACGAGAAGTACTCAAAAAATATAATATTGAGTAATATGCCATTTTCAAGAAAAGGATTTACATTGATTGAGTTATTGATTGTATTAGCCGTTGTTGGACTCCTCAGCGTTGTTGCTGTTATTGCGCTTGGGAACGCACGAGCAAGTGCAAGAGACGCTGTACGGCTTGCTGATTACAGAGATATGCAAGCGTCATTAGAAATTTATTATCTAGACCACTTAGCGTACCCAGTTGTGAGTGAGGCGCAGGTACTTGGAGAGGGAATGCAAGCTTGTCTGAATACAGATGGATTTGGGGAAGCTGGATGTCCAAGTCCTTATTTGGCAGTTGTACCACATGATCCTGGAAATAATGCCTATAGGTATGTTTCTGAAGATGGTATTAGTTACACAATATATGCTGCACTAGAGGGGAATGTGAACGGACTTACAGGAAATGTACTGATTGGTCCGTCGCTCATTACCAATGCACCATAATTAACAGACACGTTATAAACATCCACCGTCTGGTGGATGTTTTCCATTTATCCTATATATCTTATGATTGATATTATTACGTACATATTTGCGGCATTACTCGGGTTAGGGATGGGAAGTTTTTTAAACGCCTGGGTATGGCGAACGCGATCTGGTCATAGCATTATAAAAGGACGGTCGATGTGCACCAGCTGTAAAACAGTACTAAGAGCCCTCGACAATATTCCCGTGATAAGTTTTTTGTATTTGAAAGGCAAAGCATTTTGTTGCAGGAAAAAAATATCGTGGCAATATCCTTTGGTAGAATTAGCAATGGCAGTGCTGTATGTGGGCGCGGCATACACATATATTGGCGATGCTACTATGACCGCTATCAGTTTCATAGTATTGTTTTTCTTCATGTTTGTTTTTGTCTATGACCTTCGGTACGGAGAAATATGGGATAAAATGACAACCGTTCCTGCGGCAATATTATTTTTTGTTCAAGGACAGCTTGGCATTTTGGCATGGCAAGATATGGCATTGGGTGCACTGATTGGTGGAGGATTTTTTCTTCTGCAGCTCATTGTTTCAAGAGGAAAATGGATTGGCGGAGGAGATATTAGAATGGGATTGCTTTTGGGAATTGTACTTGGTTGGCAGCGTACAATATTCGCACTACTCATTTCATATGTTGGCGGCGCAATTGTGGGTGTATATTTGCTTGCACGTAAAAAAGTGAAGAAGCATGCAACCATTCCATTTGGCACATTTTTAGCTATGGGGGGTACTGTAGCACTATTTTGGGGATATGCTATGATTGAGTGGTATATGAGGCTATTGCATATTTAGAAACCTATGAGTACACCAGAAATTATCAATCGAGTGGCACTATTAAAAGAGCAGATTAATGAGCTTCGTCACAAATATCATGTTGAAAATGATCCGGAAGTGACGGATGCTATGTATGACGGACTCATGCATGAACTGCGGCAGATAGAGCAGCAGAATCCAGAATTACTCGATTCTCATTCGCCAACGCAGCGTGTGGCAGGAACGCCGCTTGCAGGATTTACAAAAGTGCCGCACAGAGTGCCGCAGTGGTCTTTTGCGGATGCTTTTTCAGAAGCGGATGTAGTTTCTTGGGAGCAGCGTAATCTAAAGTTACTTGAAAAGGCACTTGGCCATGTGCCAACAGATATTGTCTATACCTGTGAGCTTAAAATCGATGGACTGCATATTGTTTTGACATATAAAGATGGGAAGTTAGAAACGGCGGCAACCAGAGGAGACGGAAAAATTGGAGAAGACGTGACGCAAAATATTCGTACAATAGAAACCGTACCACTCACTATTTCTCAAAAGGGTGAATTTATTGCAGAAGGAGAAGTGTGGATGGATCGTGCACATTTTGCAGCGCTCAATGAGCGGCGGGAAGCAAGTGGAGAACCGCTTTTTGCTAATCCGCGTAATGCAGCCGCTGGAACAATTAGACAACTCGATCCAGCAATAGTAGCTGAAAGAAAACTTTCTTTAAGCGCATATGATATCTCACTTGATGAAGTAGATCCTGAAGAAATTACCACTCAGCGTGGTGAGTTACATCGCCTAAAGACGCTTGGTTTTTTAGTAGATACACATTCACGTGAGTGTACTTCTATTGCCGATGTCATGACCATGCAAAAAGAATGGGAAATCGCGCGTAATAAGCAGCCATATTGGGTTGATGGCCTCGTTATAAAGATTGATAGCAAAGAGTATCAAGAAATTTTAGGATTTACAGGAAAAGCACCGAGATGGGCAATCGCGTTAAAGTTCCCAGCAGAGCAGGGAACAACGGTGGTCAAAGATATTTATGTTCAGGTAGGGAGAACCGGAGCGCTTACGCCAGTGGCTCTCATGGAGCCTGTGGCACTCGCAGGGACTACTGTAACGCATGCTACGCTGCATAATTTTGATGAAATAGCTCGACTTGATGTGCGGGTTGGAGATACCGTAGTTGTTGAAAAAGCAGGAGACATTATTCCAAAAATATTGCGTGTATTAACAAAAATGAGATCAGGAGATGAAGTTGCCGTGGTGCAGCCAACGCATTGTCCAATTTGTGATTCACTCGTGCAGCGAAAACAGCTTCAGGCAGGAAAACAAATATCAGCTGGGTTGTTTTGTACAAACGCGCAGTGTTATGCGCAGGAATTGAAAAAAATAATTCATTTCGTTTCAAAAAAAGGATTCAATATTGATGGACTTGGAAAGAGAATAGTGCAGCAACTATTAGATGCTGGGCTTATTGCTTCAGCAAGCGATTTATTTACGCTTTCTGTTGGTGACGTGATCGATTTAGAAGGGTTTGCAGAGGTTTCTGCAAAAGGATTGATCGCTGCTATTGAAAACGCAAAAAAAGTGTCATTTGCTCATTTTCTTTTTGCGCTGGGTATTCCACATGTCGGTGAAGAAACAGCGCAAAAAATTTCAGGGATTATGGATTCTTTGGATGAGTTGCGAGAAAAATCGGTAGAAGACCTTATTGCGATTGATGATGTTGGAGAAAAAAGTGCGCAAGACATCTACGCCTTTTTTCATTCGGATCATGGCAGTGCACTCGTAAACGAATTAATAGATCGAGGGGTACAGATTCAATATAGAGAAAAACAAAAAAAATCAGGATTCTTTTCTAAGAAAACAGTAGTACTCACTGGGACCTTGCAGCAGCTTTCAAGGGATGAAGCAAAGGAACGTATTCGCGCGCAAGGAGGACACTCAGCAGGATCTGTTTCCGCGAAAACAGATTTCTTAGTAGCAGGTGAAAAAGCAGGAAGTAAATTACAAAAAGCTCAATCGCTTGGAGTTTCTATTCTTTCTGAAGCTGAATTTTTAGAAAAAAGTGCGTAGTCTAGCGTATATTTTTTGTGTTCAATGTTACGTCTGTGGTACAATGAGTGTTGACGTAACTCACTTGTATGACAGAGACAAAAACAAAAACAAAAATTGGTGTAACCGTAGGTGTGGTTTGCCTCATTATTGGGCTGTCTTATGCATTTGCTACTCGGCCAAATGCAAGAGCCTATAGTAAAATGTTGGTAACCTGCCAAGACGGAAGTAATGCGGTGTATACGAATGGCAGTGCTGTGGTATATGATGCAAACGGAAACAGTACAAAGTCTCCCTTAGATACGGCATGTGCACATGCAAGCGATTGGTATCAGCGAGCGCAAGACTTTTGCGCTTCGAGTGTACATAGAGAAACTGGGGAAGAAGGAATAGATCAGTATAGGGTAGATAATGAATGTGAATCAGTAGAATAATACGCATAATCAAAAAGCCGCACAGTGTGCGGCTTTTTTTCAGATAAAAAGGGTGTGAACCTAAAGGGATGCTATTACCGGTATGTAGCAGCAACTCACCAGCGGCAAGTTGCCTGTATCCAGGGTCACACACATGACCCCCACCCAAAGGGAGGAATGGGTACCGGAATCTTCAGGTTCACACAAGTAAGAGCCTACCAGAAGAATAGAACTTTGTCTAGGGGGCGTCTATCTTGTCAGGGGATACTCGATGCGGTATGATACGAGCAGTAAATAACAACAGAGATATGCCAGTTTCAGCAGAGGATGTGGCTCACATTGCCAAATTAGCTCGACTTTCACTAAATGAGCAAGAAATTGAGATGTATGCAACCCAGCTATCGGGTATTTTTTCATACATGTCATTACTCGATGAAGTAGATACCGATGGAGTAGAGCAAACCTGTCAGGTTACAGGACTTGAAGATATCACAAGAGAAGATCTTGCTGTGCCAATTTCTGACGAGCAGCGTGCGGCGCTTATTGCAGCGTTTCCAGAGCGGGTAGGCGATTTACTCAAGGTGCAAGCGGTATTTACATAGTATGAATTTACACGAATTAACAATAGTAGAAGCTGCAAAAGGATTGAGAGATGGTTCTTTTAGTGCAACCAATCTTGTACAAGCGTGTTTAGATAGAATTGCAGCGCGAAACGAAACCGTGAATGCGTTTATTAGCGTCTTTGCTGAAGAAGCATTAGCGGCTGCAGCAAAAGCAGATGAAGATTTGGCAGCTGGTAATGCTAAACCACTTACAGGAATTCCATTTGGTGTAAAGGATGCAATTTGTACTGTGGGGCAGAGATCCACAGGAGCCGCAAAAATGTTAGATGCATATGTGCCGTCGCATGATGCCACTGTTGTAGCAAAGCTAAAAGACGCAGGAGCAATTTTGATAGGAAAGCAAAACTGTGATGCCTTTGGGCATGGAGCCAGTAATGAAAATTCAATGTACGGGCCAGTTAAAAATCCACACGATTTAGGAAAAGTTTCTGGAGGTTCATCTGGTGGATCTGCAGCGGCGCTTGCAGATAATCAATGTTTGTTTTCTATTGCAGAAGATACCGGTGGATCAATTCGTCAGCCTGCAGCATTTTGCGGAGTAGTTGGGTTGCGGCCAAGTTATGGAAGAAACTCTCGGTACGGTATTATGCCTATGGGAAGTTCACTCGATACGGTTGGGCCTATGACAAAAACGGTTGAGGATTTGGCATTGGTGCAAGAGATTATGGCCGGGCATGATGCAAACGACATGACAACGGTGCCAGATGCTGTGCAGCCTTTGACTTCTGCAATGAATAAAAAGGTAGAGGGATTAACTGTGGGTATTCCAAAAGAATACATGGAACTTGAAGGATTAGATGACGAGGTAAAACAGGCAATTACAGCGCAAGTGGAAGCGTTGCAACAACAAGGATGCATCATAAAAGAAATTTCTCTTCCGCATACAACATATGCTATTGCAACCTATTATATTTTAGTGCCAAGTGAAGATAGTTCAAATTTGGGTCGGCTTGATGGTATTCGATATGGATCAAGAAAAGAGGGGGATTCATTGTTTGATGTATATGCACAGACTAGAAGAGATGGATTTCCAGAAGAAGTGAAGCGGCGAATTATGATTGGAACGTATTGTCTTTCTGCTGGATATTATGATGCGTATTACAAAAAAGCGCAGCGTGTGCGAACAAAAATCATGCAAGATTTTACTGAGGCGTTTTCTGATGTCGATGTTATTATTGCACCAACCTCGCCATTTCCAGCATTTGGGATTGGTGAAAAGGCTGACGATCCGATTGCTATGTATTTAGCAGATGCGTTTGTTTGCCCAGCAGCCGTTGCTGGCATGCCTGCTGTATCTATTCCTGCAGGAAAGACAGAGGCAGGGTTACCAATTGGGTTACAAATCATTGCTCCTCGGCTTGCGGAAGAGAAATTGATTCAAGTAGCTAGTGCCATCCATTCATAATTTTTTTGTCCTGTCATTATATGAAAGTTGAAGATATTGAAAAAATGCAAACGCAATCACAAAAAGTGTTTGGGTATTCCGCACATGAATCAGGAACATACAGAGAATCTTGGCGAATTTTTCGGATAATGGCAGAACTTGTAGAAGGATATCAATTTTTGCGTGGGTTAGAAAAAGAAATCACTGTTTTTGGAAGTGCTCGTTTTCCTGAGACTAATGAACATTATCAGCGTGCTAAAGATTTTGGCGCGCTTTGTGCAAAAGGTGGGTTTACTACTCTTACTGGTGGTGGACCTGGAATTATGGAAGCTGCAAATCGTGGTGCCCATGAAGAAAAAGGTGAATCGATTGGATTGAATATTGAGTTGCCCTTTGAGCAAGTACTTAACCCATATGTGACAAAATTCACCTCGTTTAATTACTTTTTCACAAGAAAAGTAATGATGACGTCTCCGGCGCATGCATTTATTTATTTCCCTGGAGGATTTGGAACCCTGGATGAATTATTTGAAGTAGTCGATTTAATGGACATGAACATGATTAGTCGTGTGCCAATTGTGCTTGTTGGAAAAAGTTATTGGCAGCCGCTTATTGAATTTATAAAAGATAGTTGTGTTGGATCTGGGACGTTACATCATGAACAGGTAGACAGTTGGCATATAGTTGATACTGCCGAGGAGGCATATGATTTGATTGCTCACGTGGATACGGATACGAGCGAATGTAATTTATCACCAAATAATTTTCATTGTGAAGGTGACATCGATTGGAAAATTTTTAGAGTCATGGCAGAATTGGTAGAAGGGTTCGAATTTTTGACAGGACTTTCTCATGATATTACGGTGCTTGGAACCAAAAGTATTAAACCAGGCAGCATGTATTATGAGACTGCAGAAGAATTAGGAAAACGATTGGCAGAGCAGGGATATGCTGTAGTAACAGGTGGTAGAGGAGGAATTGCGGAAGCCGCAAACAAGGGAGCGTTCGAAGCAAAAGGTGAATCGATTGGACTTACTATTGATATTGAAGGTGAGTCAAAAGAAAATAATAAGTATCTTACTAAATCGCTTGCGTTTAAATTTCCATTTACGCGTAAACTCATGGTAACGGCTCCTTCAGAAGGATTTATCTTTTTCCCTGGTGGATTTGGAACCATGCACCAGTTGTTTGAAATACTCACACTGATTCAAACAAAAAAGATGAAACCACAACCAATTATTTTATTCGATAGAGCCTTTTGGCAACCAATGCACGAATTGATTAAAATGCATTTTGTGCATGATGTGCACACTATTAGTGAAGAAGATGATGAACTATATCAAATTGTAGACGACGTAGATGGCGTGCTTAAGGTGTTAGAAGATGCCCATAAAAAATAGTATGATTCCTTGGTTTGAAGTACATGTCATAAACATAGGCCCCGTACCAGTTCAGGTATGGGGATTCTTTGTTGCGCTTGGTATGAGTGTGGGAACGTGGATGCTAGTAAAGGCGTTAAAAGGAAAAGTAAAACAGGAAGCGGTGATGGATTTAGCGCTTTGGCTTGTCATTGGGGGAGTGATTGGTGCACGCATTGTGCATGTCGTACTGTATGAACCGGGATTTTATCTTGCTCATCCAGCCGAGCTCATAAAAATTTGGCATGGAGGATTATCTTCTTTTGGTGGATTTTTAGGGGCGCTTGGTGCAGCCATGCTGTATAGTCGTACCAAGGGTAAAGAATGGATGAAAAAGGTGAAGTGGCCTCATATTCTTTCTGTTGGTACGCTTCCGTTTCTTATGGGGTGGATGATAGGAAGAGTTGGTTGTGTGATGATACATGATCATCCAGGGGCATCTTGTGATTGTTTACTGGCGTTAAATAATAAAGAAACAGGGCCCATGCTCGACATGGCACTGTTAGAAATTATTGGACTATTGCCGCTGTTGCTGTTTTATATGCTCACTAGAAAGAAGCCGCGATTTGATGCACTTCGGTTTCCACTTATGCTGGTCTACTATGGAGTACTTCGGTTTACACTTGACTTTTATAGGGTAATTGATGCAACATACCTCGGGCTTACTCCAGGACAATATCTTTCTTTAGGAATGGTACTCTTTGGAGCTGTGTTGTTAAAAAAAGGATGGAAAAATGGAGAGTTCGCCTAGAGGCCTATGGCGCCGCCTTGGAAAGGCGGTTGGGTGCAAGCCCTCGCGAGTTCGAATCTCGCACTCTCCGCCTTCGCGCGCCGAAGCCTTGGCGTAGGCGTGCTACGCACGTTCACACCAAGACTTCAGCACGCTTCGGCGGACGCAGTCCGCTACAATATAAAAGGATACCATTCGAGTATCCTTTTATGTTTTTTTGAAATAATGAGCGAATCAAGTAAAGCAGCTAGGTTTTACTTGTGAGTGATTGCCGCGTGGCTAGTGAAGCGTAGCGGAACGTCATCTCGCCCACCTACAGCGAAAGCTGGTATTTATTATTGCGGAGATGTTCAGTGCTGAAATGTATAAAGTGAATCGCAGAAAATCATTTTTTTTGGTACAATAGATACATTCAGTCTGTCATTATGAAGTTAGAAAAACCTACATTGCAGCAAATTCATTCCCGCGCGACTGTTCGGATGATATCGTATGGCGTACTTGTCATTGCATTACTCTTTGCGTATGCAGGCGCACGAATTTGGAATTGGCAGGGGTATTCACAATTACATACCGTAATGGAGGTCGTAGCCAGTATGCTCGCGCTTACTGTTGGTATTTTGGCATTGGTTCGTTACTACGCAAAACCAAGTAATACGTATTTGATTATTGGAGCAGGGTTTTTGGGAACAGGTATATTAGATTGGTATCATACAGTTGTTACTTCACAAATTTTTGCGTCTGTGATGAGTAGCACGCCGGAATCGCTTATTCCTTGGAGTTGGGATGCCTCTCGGTATTTTTTAGCCATTATGATGTTGGTAAGTATTGTTGGGTGGAAGCGTGAACAAACATTAGGAGAGGAAGCCGGAAGGATGTCGGCAAAGGTGGTGTTTGCAGGTGTTGGCATGAGTACGATTATGATGGCAGTATTTTTTGCGCTTTATCCATTGCCGCGAGCATATTATCCGGAAGCTTTTTTTGGAAGACCTGCTGAAATTGGTGCTGCGATATTATTCTTTGCCGCACTTATTGGGTATATAAAAAAAAGAGCATGGAAAATAAATGTTTTTGAACATTGGATGATATATTCATTGATTATTGCTGTTATTTCTCAGGCGATGTTTATGTCTGCTTCGACGCAGCTTTTTGATGCCATGTTTGCTTCTGCGCATCTGTTAAAGATTGTAAGTTATGGTGCTGCATTGATTGGGCTACTCATTGCAATTTATTATTTATTTTTGGAACTCGAGGAAGGCAAGAATACATTGATACAACAAAATAAAAAATTGTTTATGGCAAAAATAGCATTAGAGGAAGCTATTATAACAGCCGAAAAAAGTAAAAAAAACATGAAGCGAACCGTGAATCAAGCAAAAGAAGGAAAAGACATTTTGGAACGTATGAACGCGGTTATGACTGGAAGAGAGCTCAGAATGATAGAATTAAAGGAGAAAATATCTGAATTAGAGGACGTTGTAGCGAGGAGGGGAGAGAAGAAAAAGCCCCTACGTAAGCCTAGAGCGAAAAAAAAGATATCCACACCTAAGAGCTAGGGGGTTGCATTATCCTCAAAACTGCGTATAATAGAGCCAAACCACACAAGAACCCATCATAGAGAGTCTCGTCGAACTTTCAAGGGTACAATTAGATGTGAAGTAATCAAGCTCCTATGAAGGGTACAATTAAACGTGTTACTGACAAAGGATTCGGATTCATGGAAGTAGAAGGATATGACAAAGATATCTTCTTCCACGCTTCTGCGCTTGATGGCACAATGTTCAACGATCTCAAAGACGGTGACATCATGGAATGTGATGTAGTCGAGAGTGACAAAGGACTAAACGCTATCAACGTCCGCGCTGCAGAATAACATTTGCAACTCAAAAAGAAGTCTCGTAAGAGGCTTCTTTTATTTGCGGTAAAGATCTTGACAATTGTGGCCATATTTGATATGGTCGGTACTCACTCAGGTGGCAATTGGGGGTTGCTGCAGAGCTGAAAAAAAAGAGGTACTGACATTTGTTGGCGCCTCTTTTTTTGTTTTTGGGATTGACGAATAGGGGCGCCGTGCGTACTATGCATATGCACGTGCACAGCAAGGAGGGGAGCCTATGCACGAGCGCCGGCCCACTATGGTGGTAGGATTGCTAGACCCATCCACTTGTGTGGGCCGGTTCTTTTTTAGATAAGTGGGGCTTGACAAAAGCAAGAATATATGATATGCTTGCTCGTCATTAATTGTGTGTGATTTTCTGAATATATGTCTCAGGCAGGTATATATTCAGAAAGTTGCAAGACGCGGCTTTCCTCTTTGCCGATGGACGGTAAGGAGCTGTTTCCGAAAGGGAAGCGAAATGAGCAAGCGCATCAGCGCGGCGGCCATGGTTCACATCGAGAACGAGCTCGGACCGCAGGGGGCGCAGGCCCTCTTCGATCCGGCCAACGTGACCGTCCTCCGGATGGTCGCGGACAACCTCCTCATGTTAGCGCAGGGGCAGGTTGAGACAATGTTCGAGATCGATGGGGAGGAGTTTGAGATCGTCACCGCCCTGTTCTCTGGTGAGTTCAGCGTTTCGGGGCGTACCATCATCGAGCGTATGCGTGAGCATGAAGGCAAGATGACCAAGGTGCTCGTGACCTGGCTCCGTGACCGTGGGGACCAGATCCCCCTGTCGTTTCGACGGTTCTCGCTGGTTCTGCCTGGGCTGAAGGGTCAGGATGTGAGTGAGCCTGCTTTCTGGGATGACTACGTTTTCCTCGCCTTCAGTCGGGGCCGGTGGGGTTTTCACCCCTTCTGCGTCAACGTGTCGAATCACCAGAAGGATGATCGGCTCGTGGACCCCGACAGCGGCTACGGCCACGACATGGTCTTCCTGGTCCACAACCCCGAGTAATCGCCTAGGCCCATCCGGGCCAATGTATCGTTCATGACACGGTCATGACCGATCTGAGAGGCGAATTTCAATCACCCCGCAATGGCTAGTCCGTGCGGGGTGTTTCTGTTTTGCACCATAGGGTGCATTTTTTTATACAAAAAAAAGAGCCACATCTTCCCTCAGTCGATGCGGCTGCCTGGAACGCCAGGCGCGGTGTTGTCAGGCCGGTGTGCGGCCGACGGTCAGGAAGATCAAGTTCTCATGGGGCCGCTGCTCCGTGATCTTCAGATCGTAGGCCTTGGCCCACTCCTGCGCTGCCTGCACGAACTCGCTTGTTTGGTTCGGATCGAACCAATCGGCTGCGGCCAGCGTGAGGGTGACACGCGCGGTCGGCGGCATTCCCGCGTAGATGCGCACCTTTGTTTGCAGACGGGACGGGTCCAGGACGATGTGGTAGCCGGGATGCAGTTCCTTGCTTCCCATCTTCTCCTTGAACCTTTCCCCGAGTGATTTGCGATGACTGGTATGCGTCGTTCGGCTCATTCTATCCCTCCCTTGTCTGGCACTAGTTGTACCAGATATTTTTTTTTTCGTCAATATCAAAGCGTAAATGTGGATAACATTTCCTATATTCCTTGCCACTACAACTATAGTGGAGTAAAATGGAGATAAGTGGGGAAACGTGGGGAATTTGAGTGCTATGCTTGTCAACTCAAACCTCATAAACGCTTATCTATGTTTATTGGCGAATACACCCACAACCTTGACGAAAAGGGACGCATCGCTGTACCCAAAAAGTTTCGTACCGCTCTTGCAAAAGGCGCAGTCGTAACCCGAGGGCTCGATGATTGTCTCTTTTTGTACACAAAGGGTGAGTGGAAGGTACTTGCTGAAAAATTAGCGAACCTCCCATTCTCGCAGGCTAACACGCGTGCATTTGCGCGCTTGATGCTCGCTGGGGCAATGGAAGTTGCACCAGACAAACAAGGAAGAATTATGCTTCCAGAGTACCTGCGTGAATATGCCGGGCTTTCAAAGGAGATTACCGTGGCAGGTCTATACAACCGTCTCGAACTTTGGAGTCAGTCAAAATGGAAAGCGTACACAAAGAAAACACAAGCAGCGCGCAATGAAATCGCGGAGCAGCTTGGGGAGCTTGGTATATAGCCTATGCGACATATTCCAGTATTACTAAGCGAGACGATAGAAGGACTCGATCTTCATGAGGGCGATATTGTTGTTGACTGCACGCTTGGCGATGCCGGTCATGCAGAACAAATCATGGAGCTGATTGCTCCAACGGGCAAACTCATCGGGATTGATGCAGATGCGGAAGCGCTATTACGCGCAAAGCAGTTTCTGTATCGATTTGGTGAGCATGCAACATTTGTGAAAGATAATTTTAGTAATCTTTCATCAATTACCCATGCAGAGGGGGTGCACGGCAAAGTACATGCCATTCTTGCTGACCTTGGTTGGTCAACACCACAATTTGCAGAACGCGGCAGAGGGTTTAGTTTTCATAATGAAGACGAACTTTTAGACATGCGATACGGAAGTGGAGCAATTGCTCCGGCACATGAGCTGCTCGATGAAATGTCTGAGTCGCAGCTTACAGAAATCTTTCAAGAATATGCCGACGAATCGCTTGCAAGTAATATTGCTTACGCGATTGTGCAGCATAGAAAGAAAGCACACATTCGCACGGTTGGAGATTTGGTAGAAATTGTACTGCAGACATACAGAGAAAAATTAGGGACAGAGAAGCGAGTACCGTGGGTTGGGGGTAATCACCCGGCAACCAAAGTATTTCAAGCACTCAGAATTGCCGTGAATGATGAATATGGCGTTATAAAATCATTTATTCCAGAAGCAATAGAGGCGTTAGCGCCCGGAGGGATACTGGCAATCATAACGTTTCATTCCGGAGAAGATCGAATAGTCAAACATATGTTTAAAAAGGCTGCGAGCCTTGGACAGATACAATTGGTACAAAGAAAACCTATTGTCTGCTCTGAAGAAGAAGCAAAAGAAAATCCACCATCAAGAAGTGCAAAGCTTCGACTGGTAAAAAAAATATGAAACAAAAACAATACAAAAAAAGTTTTAAAGAAAAACGAGACGCCGTAAAAGCGCTCTCAAAAAAACGCAGTTTCCGCGTGGGGTTATTAGTGTTTACCATTAGTATGCTTGTGCTTGATGTGTTTCAAACGTCTGTTGTTTCTGCAACAGGAGATGAGATTTCAGCACTTCAGCAGGAGTCGCGGGAGCTCGGATATCAACATGAGCGCATTGTATATGATATTGCGCAGCATAGATCAATGCTCGCAGTACAAGAACGACTTACCGGAATGGATTTTGTGGCAGCAGGTGAAAGAGAGTACATACTCCTCAGTGGTAATGCCGTTGCAAGTAGATAAAAAAGAAGACTCCCGTGTGGGAGTTTTTTTGTTGGTGTGGTAAAATACATGTATTCATGAATAATTGCATCATGTTCGTCTTGCTACTACAAAAAATTTCACTTCGATTATTACTCGATGTAATTCAGTTTCCACTTTGGTGGTATTCCAAAGGGCTTGTGATTGCTGCTCGGCAATTAGGGACGCGTATTGCTGGGGCGAGTGCACGACTCGCACCAGGATTATGGCTCAAAAATATATTTGTTCCCATGTTTGGGCAATATAGTTTAGAAGGAAGATTGACGAGTTTTTTTGTACGCGGAGGAAACGTCATACTTCGATCTATTGGACTATTCTTTGTAACATGTTGGTACGCTCTTTTATTTGTGGTGCAGGTACTGTTGCCACTGTTTGCTGCATACATGTGTATTCTTTCTTTTAGCGCTCTTGTATGATGTTTGGAAAAAATGCGCAGCTCGATGTTATTACGAGTTCACTGGCTACTCCGTCAAAAAGAGAGCAACAATTGCAGGCAGGAATAATGAAAGGAAAGCGATTTCACTATTTTGGTGCGCAGCTTTCTAGAATGCCAATCAAATATGAACGCATGAAACGGGTGGTGGATAAAGTTGAAGTATTTGTTTCTATTGCAGTTGGTTTAGCGCTGGTGCTTGTATTCATGTGGCAGATTATTCAGACAGGTACAGAGCCGCTATTGTTTACTACACGATTTTGGCTCGGTAGTTCAGCACTCCCTATGTATCTATGGGGTGCGGTATTATGTTTCTGTTTTGCCTATTATCAATTTGTTTCAAATACACCACATAAAAAAGAAATTCCTGCTGACATTTCAGAGCCCGCTCGCATTGTATCTTTAACAGAAGTGGCTAATGGCCATGCGGGTAGACGATTTGATATGTCGCAAACGTGTACGGCATTAGCACTGCACGTTGTAGAAGAAGCATTTTTGATTACAGACAACGTAAATGCAGAGGAGGTACTTCCAACACACATATTTGCGGCACTCTTGCGTGATCAGCGTATTGCAGGTATTTTTGTTCGATTAGGAATTCCTGCTGGGCAGCTCGCCAAAGAGATTGAAAAACATTTTCCAAAAGGCCTGCAACCGAGCGAACCAAAGATGAGTGCGGATGCGTGGCAAATTATGTTTAACGCATATGAAATTGCAGCACAAGCAGAGCAAGAATATGTGCATGTCACAGAATTGCTACTTGCTACTGTGCGGCAGTCTGAATCGATTGGACAAATGTTACAAGATTTAGGAGTCAACAGTCAGAAGCTTACAAATGTTATTGAATGGGTGCGCATAAGAGAGCGGCTACACATGCAGTATCTGCAAATGAAACAAGCCGCAGGGTCTAGAAACAAACATGGATTAGATAGAGCCATGACAGCAGTGGCAACGCCATTTTTGCATCAGTATAGCCAAAACCTGACACAGGCTGCTGCATTGGGGCAGCTCGAGCCTTGTGTTGCAAGAAAAATAGAATTAGATGCTATTTTCAGATCGATTGAAAGTGGACAGCACGGTATGTTACTTGTTGGAGACCCGGGAGTAGGAAAAATGAGTCTGATTCAAGGAATCGCACAGCGAATGGTAGAAGAACATGTGCCAAAAGAACTAAAAGATAAACAGCTTATTGCGCTTTCAACATCTGCGCTGGTTGCTGGAGTGACCGTAAGTGGCGCACAAGAAAGAATTTTGCACATGGTAAAAGAAATGCGCAAGGCAAAAAACATCGTTTTATATATTCATAACATTCATGACTTGGTTGGTTCTGCCGATGCGGGGCTTGATGTATCAGAGGCGCTTGCAGAATTTATTTCTTCAGGGCAGGTACTTGTTATTGCAACAACAACTCCAGACGCATATGCAAAATATATTAGCCGAACAGAATTAAGTTCAGTACTCAGTAAGATTGATGTACATGAAATGGATGAGAACCAAGCAATTCAAGTGTTAGAAGCAACGGCTGGACCGCTTGAATACAAGCATCATGTATTTTATTCATATGGTGCTATTGAATCTGCCGTTGCACTTGCAACGCGGTTTATGCATGAACAGCAATTGCCAGAGAATGCAATTCGATTACTCAGTGAATCAGCAACTGTGGCACGGTCAGCTCGTGGAAATGATACGTTAGTGACCAAACAAGATGTTGCTGCAGTTGCTTCAGAAAAAAGTGGTGTTCCCGTAGAAAATCTTGGCGCAGATGAATCACAAAAATTATTACAGTTAGAAGAAGAAATGCATAAGCGTGTTGTTGGTCAAGATGAGGCAGTGGGTGTTGTTTCTGCAGCATTACGGCGTGCGCGGGCAGAAATTCGATCGCTGAATAGACCCATTGCAAATTTCTTATTCTTGGGTTCAACAGGTGTTGGAAAAACAGAGCTCGCTAAAACAATTGCAGAAGTGTATTTTGGTGGGGAGCAGGCAATGATTAGAATTGATATGAGTGAATACAAAGATGCTACCGCGGTGTATCGGCTAATTGGACAGGCGGGGCAACAGGGAACAGGGCAGCTTGCAGAAGCCGTTCGGCAGCAACCATTTTCTCTTGTACTGTTAGATGAAATTGAAAAAGCAGACCCTTCAATACTCGATTTGTTTTTGCAAATATTTGATGACGGAAGAATGACTGATAGTACTGGGCGAGTTGTTGATTTTACCAACACAATCATCATTGCAACAAGTAATGCAGGAACAGCGCGTGTGCAGCAGGGAATAACAGCTGGACAATCACATGAACAAATTAAAGAGACACTTTTGAAAGAAGAGTTGAAACAGTATTTCCGCCCAGAATTTATTAATCGATTTGATGGGGTAGTCGTATTTACTCCGCTCGATAGAGATGACATTAAGCACATTGCGCATAATATGCTGAAGCGTGTTGCTTCTGACGTAGAAAAGAAAGGAATTACGCTTGATGTGAATGAGGATGGATTAGAGTTACTAGCACAAGCAGGATTTGATCCAGAATATGGTGCTCGGCCAATGCGTAGAGCTATTCAAGATCATGTAGAAAATGCACTTGCTGATATGATTTTGAAAGGCGAGTTGAAGCAGCAAGATACGGTAGTATTTGGTGGAGAAGGATTGGTGAAACAATAATTTGCGTAAAAAAATAAGCCCGCCGAAGCGGGCTGTTGACGTTTCGGCCGGGTGGCCAGGGCGTCAGTCCTCTTCCTCCGCGGGCGGGCACTCGCTGTGGAGCACCGCGGGGCCGCCGTGCTCCTCGGTCAGGTGGGCGTTGGAGCAGAAGCTTCTGTCCGGGAACAGGTCTTCCTCGTAGTCCTCCGAGCACGCCTCGAAGTTCTCGACCGGAACGCACCGAGCCACCTCAATGCGGTCGAGGTAATGGTAGAGGTTCGCGTCCTGCTGCACGCCGTGAGGAACGGGCGGGTCGATGCGCTTACCGGTGCAGTAGGTGCAGGTGAGACATGCGTAGGTGTCCTGATCTTTGCTCAGGTACCAGTTGTTGCCGTCACAGACCGCGATTCGGCCGCTGTCCGCGCACACGCGCAGGGTCTGGCCTTCATCGATCACGTTGGTGCCGTGCAGCAGGTGGTGCAATCGCCACTCCGTGTGGACCTCGCGGCAGTTCTCACCCACAAGGGGGAGCTCAGTCGCATCAGCCACACCAGCATCCAGTGCCAGAGGCGCGGGCTCGCAAGCCAGCAGCACAAGTGGCAAAAGCCACAACAAATATTTCACTGATCTCTCCTTGCAACAGGGCACTTGGCCCATTCATGTATTGTTGTATCAGAAAAGATGCACTTTGTCAACGGGCATTGCCATGCTACAATACGCGCATATGATTTGGATGTTTACTACTGCCGTAGCGCTTGCTGCGCTGCTTACCTGGGGAGTGCGACTACTCATGCTTCGGCTCAGCGTCGTTGATGCTCCAGAAGGGGGAAGAAAAATTCACAAAAAGCCGATTGCTCTTGGTGGTGGTTTGGCTATTTTTTTGACATGCTCAACCCTCATGCTCATTCTTTTGCAGCAGGGAAAGCTCGGAGCAGATATTTCACCGAAAATAATTATTGGATGTGTGATTGCAGGGGCCGTGCTGATGATTGGGGGCTTCTTAGATGACAAACATCGTTGGAAGCCTAAAAAGCAGCTTATAGCCCCAATTATTGCCGCTGGCATCATTCTTACAGCTGGGCTTGGATTAGAAAGTGTGACAAATCCAACAGGTGGGCTATTAGCACTTAATCAAATTCGATTTACATTAGAAGGATTAGGGAACCTGGTGCTCTTTGCGGATACTGTTGTGTTCTTTTGGCTGATGGGAATGATGTTTACCACTAAATTTTTAGATGGACTTGATGGACTCGTTGCAGGAACCGCTGCCATTGGTGGGCTTATGATGTTTTTTGTTGCACGTCAACCGCAATGGTTTCAGCCAGAAGTGGCTATGGTAAGTCTCATTTTTGCGGGTGCGTGTGCTGGTTTTTTAGTATGGAATTTTCATCCAGCAAAAATATTTTTAGGCGAAGGGGGAAGTGTGTATACCGGATTTATGCTTGGCGTGCTTGCACTTATTTCTGGAAGTAAAATAGCGACAACGCTTCTTGTGATGGGTGTTCCTATTTTAGATGTTGCGCGCGTTATTGTAACAAGAAAAATGAAAGGGAAATCGATTTTTGAAGGAGATGATGAACATTTGCATTACAAATTACTGCACTCTGGCCTTTCTCAGAAACAAACCGTGTATATTTTTTATGGCATCTCTGCACTTTTTGGCATGAGTACGCTATACTTACAAAGTAAAGAAAAACTGATGGCGTTAATACTCCTTGGAATCATGATGCTTTTTGTGGGCGTGTGGTTTTCTAAACATCCTTATGAGCAAGCAAAATAGAAAAAAGAAATATAAAATTTGGTATTCATGGGGTATTGTGGTGCTTTTTGTTTTGAGTTTGAGCTATACCGTATTCATGCAATATCGGCATAAGGAAGCGATTATTTCTTTTGAGCAGCAAGAACTTCATGTGCAGATTGCGCATACACCAAAGCAGTGGCATAGAGGGCTTGGGAAAAAGGAAACGATTGCTCCATACGACGGGATGCTCTTTTTGTTCCCATTTTCACGTCGTCATGGCATTGTCATGAGGGACATGGGATTCCCAATAGATATTGTTTGGCTGGATAGAGGAACCATTATAGATATCGCTCCTCAGGCACAGCCTCAACCAGAGGCCGCAGAAGCTGATTTATACGTCTATTACCCCCGCATGGACGCAACTATGGTATTAGAGCTTGAAGCGGGGAAAGCGGCTAAAATTGGGCTTAAAATAGGGGATACTATGAACGTTGTGGAGGAGTAGATTGACATAATTAGGCCGTTAGGCTATAATGGCGCCACTACATATGACCCTTTTGTGTGTGGTTTCCCGGTAAGAAACCAATATACTATAATAACAACACTATGTTTGCAGTTATTGAAACAGGTGGAAAGCAGTATCTTGTAAAGAGTGGGCAAAAGCTCTCAATTGAAAAGATCGATGCTGAACCTGGGACAGACATCACTTTTGATAAAGTACTTCTCGTCGCTGATGAAGAAGGAAAAAATGTAAAGATTGGCGCTCCATATATTGATGGCGTTACTATTACAGCAAAGGTAGATGAACAAATGCGAGAAAGAAAGATTCGCGTTGTAAAATACAAACGAAAAATTCGATACAAACGTGTTCACGGACACAGACAGCACAAGAGTATTATCACTCTCGGAGCTATCGCATAAAAAAA
The DNA here is from genome assembly GCA_018650645.1 of Candidatus Magasanikiibacteriota bacterium. GTDB lineage: Bacteria > Patescibacteriota > Patescibacteriia > Magasanikbacterales > UBA922 > JABIFP01. The sequence goes on from JABIFP010000008.1 coordinate 25,270, forward strand.
CAACCGGTTATACCGGTTGTTTTTTTTGTTGTAATACTATTACACCGCAGGAGTTGCTGCTGGTGGAACGTAGGGTTGTCGCACTGTTGGTGGCATTCCTTTAATTGTTCGGTAAAAGTGAACGCCGGCCATTAAGGTCATTGGAATGGTGATAAGTAATCCTACAAACAGGAAGAGCATTCCTGCAAAATTTATCAGTGAAAGTACAAGATATAGCGCAATCATTTCAAACATGTGTCCGCGCATGATTTGTGCACTTCTTCTAAAAGAATCCATAATGGAGAGATCTTCGTCTAGCATGACGAGCATGAACATAGAATATTTGATAGCCCAGTACCATCCTACAATAAGTCCGGCTAATCCTCCCAAGATTGCAATGGTTGCTCCAAGCCAGACTATGCCAGAAATGCTCCAAATAATTAAACCGAGCATAATCATGAAGAGCATAACTCCTGTAAGAAGGAAGTTATACAAGATAGATCCTCCTAAAAATCTGAAGAAATATTTTCCTTCAGTAAAGAGCATACTGATTGTTGGTGTTTTTTCGTCACAGGCAACTAATCCAATTCTGATTAGCCCAAGTTGCAATAGTACATTCATAATAATGTATGCAATGAGGGCAATAATACCAATAGAATAGTGCCATTCCCATCCAAAGCTCATAAGCAAATTGAGTCCAAATACAATTACCAATTGTAATAGAATAGCTCCAATAAGAAGTCCCATGTGTTGCTTCATTTTGTTCCATCCATAACTGAGCGCTTCAGAAATATCAGCGCGATGGATAGGGTGTGGTTGCGTTGTTTCCATAGAAAAATAGTTATATATAAGTACAGTATATCATTATTCAGGTAAGATATGCAGTTTGTGATGAATCCATTCGAGCATATCGTGTCTATGAGGTGCTTCAGGTAATGTCATGCTGATGCTGAGGGTGATAAACAAAATACCGTAAATATGGAATAGGCCAGGACCAAATATGCCTAAGAAACACAGGGTCATAAGTGCCGCAATAACACCGCGGTCAACGCTTCTGCTGTGGTGGGCATGTAAAATATGACTATGGAGCGCTACAATAATCGACCCAATAAGGATAAGCACACTGGCCAGTCCAAGGATGCCAAGTTCTGCCCATAGTTCTAATAGTCCCCAGTCAAAATGCCTTGTGGTAATAGACATGCCTGAGAGTGGATGAGGAAAGGTAATGGTAGCGCCAAGTCCATGACCAAGGATTGGCCGCTCAATAATCATGTCCCAGACGCGTGGTAACACGGCCATGCGGGTATAAGTGCTGTATTCAATCTCGGGTTCAGAAAAACTTTGAATACGATTGGTAAGCAGCTCAATTCCCGTGCTGGTCCCAAGGCTTGCTGACAGATTCAGTGCAAGGAACATACCGGCAGTAATAAGCAGTGAAATAAGTCCAACTTTTATCCAGTCAGCAACGTATTGTTTTCTAAAGAGCAGTAGGTATCCAACGATCGCTCCGAGTGCATATGCTCTTGATAAATCGAGTACTAATATAAGCAGCATTGGAATAATCAAATACCAAAGCTGATATTTTTTGCTATGCAATTTGAGTGAATAAACAACCGTAAGGAAAAGGGGAATCAGGAGATGTACGGGCGCTACAATGCGGAAGAATCCATTGTGCATATCCGTGATTTTCTGTGCACCTGCATCTCTTAGCCAAGAATAGAATGGATCGTGGATGATACTTATTCCTGTGGTAAATAAGATAAAGAGCATGAGTTCCCACAGCACCGTACCAAATACAAAAGCTACAATAAGGGCAGTAAGCTCTTTTTGGAAGCGTTTTCTTTTAATCATGTGAAAGAGCGGGGGAATCAGTAAGAAGTATAAGTACGGGAGGGTATCTTGAAGCACTGCAACAAGGCCATTCCCGAGGAGTGTTCCACGCACTGCCCCAATCAGAATAAATACTGCTGCGGGTAAAAAGATATAAAATAATCGATGTGGAATGTACACTTCTTTTCTGTGACCTGCACTTGAAATGAGGTGGAGCATCCAGACAAGGATAAATGTAATGAGAAGTGCGGAGCGAAGTGACAGCCCAAACAGCTCAAGGTATTGGCCATTTCCCCCAAGAAGGAGTTCTGCAATGAGTAAAAAAATCGCTGTATCTCTATCTTTGTAATAGAGTGACGCAAGGCCCATACATAACCCAATAACAATCAGTGCTTGGAATATGAGTGCATCAGTAAACACATATGATGCTGCGCGAAGGGCAAAGAAGCCCCCAATATATGCAGCGAGGTGTTTTGCCGATAGTCGAGACTTCCATTGAAAGCGCATAGAAAAGTATTAGCGACAAGCGAGTGGAAGGGAGGATGCATTACCGTGTAAAAACACTTCAGAAGTAGTTGCTGGTTTCCCCTCCAGTTGAATAGATGTTACTTCAAGTGTTCCTGTAATAGTTTGTAAAAAAAGTGATCCATGGGCGGTAAACAGTGTTCCAGGAGCATGATCAGTTTTTTCTGCGCCAGGTAAGAGGTGCAGTAATTTGATTCGTTTGTCGTTTGCTGTGGTCCAGACGCCTGGCCATGGTGTTAATCCTCTGTATTGGTTATATATATTTGTTGCTGATGCATTCCAATCGATTCGGCCATCGTCTCTTGAAAGCAATTTGCAATGCGTTGCTTCAGCATCATTCTGCGCTTTAGGAAGAAGCTCTCCGGCAACATATGCTGGTGCGGCTTTAAGAAGTGCACGAGTGGAAAGTGGCGCAAGTCGCTGATCTAGTTGTGCGTAGGTTTCATCAGGATGTATATCGATTGATTCTTGTAAAATTATTGGCCCTGTATCCATTCCTGCATCCATTTTCATAATGGTTACACCCGTGACGGTTTCTCCGTGTACAAGCGCTGACTGGATAGGGGATGCACCTCTGTATTTTGGTAAAAGTGATGTGTGCGTGTTGAGCGTGCCATGAGTAGGTCCTTCTACAATTGATTCTGGAATGATTTTTCCGTACTGCGCTACAATGTTGAGATCATATGCATCTGCGTCGTATGTATATTTTTTTAATGATGCGGGTTGATCTACTGAAATATCATGGGCAAGCGCAAGGAGCTTGGTTTCTGGAGCTGTCATCACCTTTTTTCTGCCTACAGGCTTGTCTGGTTGGGTAATAACTTTCTTTACACAAAAAAGAGGACTATCAATAAGTCCCTTTAATACGGTTGCCGCAAAGGTGTGCGTCCCAAAAAAAGCAATGTCTATAGGTTTCATACCCCTATAGGGTAGCATTTTAGCGCTAATAAATCAATGCAATTTAGGGTTTTGATGAAACGATGTCAACGGCCTTATCAATAAAGAGAATTCCGTCTAAATGGTCAGTTTCGTGCTGAATGACGCGTGCAAAGTAGCCTTTTGCTTCAAATTCAATTTTTTCACCATCTCTTTTTAATGCACTTACACGAATCGATCCGAATCGTTTTACTTTTCCGTAGGTATTTGGCACGGAAAGACAGCCTTCAGTATCCCAAAGTGTTTTTTTTGTAGTTTTTTCCCAAACTGGATTTATCAGAACAAGTTCTTGGTCAACAGGTAATGACCCAGTATAGACTTTAAATCGTTTGAGCGCTTCTATTCCAACAGAAAATGCGCGAAGTTGTTTCCCTATTTGCGGTGCTGCAATGCCAATACCATCATCTGCATGCATGGTAGCAATCATGTTATCAAAAAATTGCTGCATATCTGGAGATGCAATTATTTTCTGATCGATTTCTTGCGATCTTTTTCTGAGGCGCTCGTCTGGCGCTTGAAGGACTGGTAAAACCATATTAGGCGTATCCGATAATAGTTTGTGGATGAGGATCTATCTGCCACCTCGCTCCAACATGAGCGTTCAGCATCAGCAAATCATTCATCCAATTTTCATGAGGTATCCGTGCGAGTATAGCATACCAACTCATTCCCTTGTAGCGGAGTGGTAATATCTGGTACGGATCTGAAATTGTAATCGCTGAAGAGCGATTTGTCAATGCCTGCATAAGTGCTGCATGTTGTTTTTTGGCTATGCTCAGCGCTTTTTCTTTTGACCTGTCGCCAAAAAGATAGCGTACACTAAAGCAGTATGGTGGGTATTTTAGGGCGTGCCGCAGTTCTAGTTCATGTTTATAAAAGCTAGATTGATCTTGGAGCGATTGTAAGAGTGTGTGGTCAGGCGATTTGGTTTCTATGATAAGCGATGCTGATGGATTCAATTTATAGCGCATTTGGGCTAAGGTGTGCCATAGTTTTTCTCCAGCCATCACTTCCGGAACGGCAAGCGTATTATCGATATCAAGATACACAACATGCATGAGCGTTGCCCAGTCAACTATGGGAAGTGCCTTTTGGGTTCCTATAATAATCGGATTTGTTATTTCTTGGAGCATCTCTGATTGATCCACATCGCTATCAATGCGCACAATACGTGCTGCGATTGATGGGTGCAGCGATTTCACAAATTCTGCCATGTGTTCTGTTCCAGATCCACGCAGTCTTACATAATTTGAATTGCATTCTGGGCAAACGGAATGTACGGTGCCTTGGCGCTTGCAGTAATGGCAGCGAAGCGTGTTGTCGGATGCGTAATACACAAAGGGTTTATCGCAATGCGTGCAGGCATTTACATGCCCACAGTCTTGGCAGCTCAGTGATGACGCATAGCCTCTTCTATTTAGATAAAGGAGTATAGCTCCTTCGGCATCTGGAAGCAGGGCCTGCACAGAAGGGGCGAGCGGTGCATATTCTTTTGCGCTGCCCGCTGCTCGCATATCAATAATGTGCATCTTTGCGGCATGTTCGCTTTGCTTTGGCAGCGTAACCGATTCTTGCGCATACGCTTCAAGAGAAAGCGAGTACGACATGCGCAGCGTGTTTACACCAAAAATTCTGCAGAGCAGCCATGCAATGTCACGTGCGTCATACCGTGGTTGTTGCTCCCAACTTTTGTGATGATCAGAATGCTCCTCGTCTACAATAATCGATGTAAGAGAAAAGTAGGGAAGTAGTGCAGCACTTTTTGTTCCAATAATAAGTTTAGCTTCTCCATTTCTAATGGCAAGCCAGTTGGTAAATTGCTGTTTTACGGTGAGCCTTGAATGCCAAAGGGTGGGATGTTTTTCCTGCAGTGCTTTTGCTAATGCATTGGCAGCTCGCTCTGTAGGAACTAACATAAGCGTTTGGCCTTTTTTTGCCATAGCCTTTTCAATATACTCGAGCCGTTCGCTCGGTTCTGCATATTGTTTTGCTGCAAATGAGCCCGTCCCTTTTGTGGGTGTTGCTGTAGCAAAAGAAACTGTTTGCAGTTTTCTTTTTTGCATTGGCAAAAGTGCCATCTTAATAATTGTGCCAAGTGAAACGCCATACCACTTAGAGACAATCACATATTGGTGCAAATGCGCTTTTGAGAGTATTGGATCGGGTTGAACAATACTGTTCACTTCTTTTACAGTATATTCTCTGGAATTTGCATTAGCATCAGGTTCAATCGATTGGACCACACCAAAACTCATTGATTTGCGAAGGGGAATGGTGACGAGTTGCCCAATACAAAGATCCTCCTGCAATGCAGGAGGAACGTCGTAATCAAATTGGTGCATCCCCGCGGGCATGCGTGCTATTGGGATAATCTGCGCAATCATTTCAGTAGGGTTACTGCTATCATCTTAGTCGATATGAAAATTTCCCGTCAAGTATCCAACCCCAAATGGATGTTCATAAGCATATTTTTCAAAGGCACATTTCATTGGACCAATGGCTCCACAGGCTATAAGAAGTGAGCGGTAACCACATTCTTGTGCACCTTGTACCATTTCAGGATCCATATTCACCAGCCCCTGCGTATCATGTGTTGCTAATATTTGCATGAGCGCGCTATCAAACTCAGACCCCTTTGGATGGAGGCCACCAGGAGATCCTTTGGTGAGGGTATGTGACAAGTCGCCGGAAGAGAGAATGGCAACGCGCTTGTTGCTGTCCATAAATACTTCATGCAAAAGGTTTCCAAATATCACATGCTGTTCTGGTGTTCCACCACTAAAACCAATTGGCAAGATTTTTACGTCAGGTAAGTTTTTGGTAAGCATGAAGAGGGGAACAGAAGAACCATGCCCAAGTTTTGATTCAGTAATGAGTGTAACAGGGTATTCAGAAATGCCATTTGCTCTTGTTGTGACATTGGCCGCTAAATCAGGCGATCCTTTCCAGCTCATGGCCGTAGTCATGTCCCCAAACTCAGCAAAATTTGATTCGTATGATGTGTGTGCATTAATCACAAACGCATCCTCAAATACGCCTTCGTGCGGAGAAATAATACAAATGACATCTGGTTTTGCCAAATAAAGATCTTGCTCTAATGTTGCCAGACCTTGGATTGTTTTTTTCAGCTCGTTTTGTCCTTCGTCTTTCCCAATTGCAGGGATAAGTGCGAGTGGATGGGGAGTGATACCAGCAAAGACAATTGCCATAAAATATTAGTTAAATTGCTTCATAACGAGTCGCGCAATGCGTTCTGGCTCGTCAAAGCGGTTGTAAAAATCAACATTTCCTAAGGTGATGATCATAAATTCTTTGCTGTCACTATGGCGCCGCACATGCATGGCAATATTTGCTCCAGAGTCGTATAAGTAGCCAGTCTTACTGCTTAAAATAGTAAACGGTAAGTCATTTTTTTGCATCAAGTCGTTTGAATGATCGTCAAAGTGATCAGGTTTGTCATCAAGGTCTTTAAACTCAGTGTATTTGTAGGAGTCGCTACCAAGGACTTGTCTGATGGTTCTATTTTTTGTGGCTTTTTTGAAAAGTGTAAAATAATCAGAAGCCGTACTTACATTATGTTCGTGTTCGCCCGTTGCGTCAACAAAGGTAGTGTCTGTCATGCCCCAATCATCAGCTTGCTGGTTCATACGGGTAACAAACTTTGCTCTATTCGGCTCAACAGAAGAAACCAGCATGTTGGTTGCCGTATTAATAGACGAGATGAGGGAAGCGTCTAATAAATCTTCATTAAAAATCTTTTCTCCCTCTGTAATGCGGAATCGGTGATAGGTTGCTTTATGTGCTGACGGAACGTATTCAGTTACTTTGCGAGGTGCAAATCCTTCATCCATAACTCTATATGCACTCATTACTTTTGTGAGCGACGCGAGTGGTCTGACGACTGCAACATTTTTTCCGGCAAGAATCTTTTCTGAATCGTATTCAGCAATAAGATAGGCATCAATATCTGTTTCTATTTCAGTACCAATAAAGGTGGTGTCAGCTTCTGGCGTGCGCTGCATGATATCTCTAAAGTCGACTTCTTCTTTTTCTGCTACAGGTTCTGGTGCGGTGACACCGTCTCCTGTGCGCATAAAGATTGGTTGCGCTTCTTCAATATAGATGCCGGCACTAAATGATGTACTTACAATATTATCCCATTTTAAGCCAAGGTTATTAAAGACATCTTCAGAAGCAATATGTCGTTTTTTGCCATGCTCCATGACGTACACTTTGTTAGATCCTTGCACTAAAATAAGTGTTCCGTCTTTAAACGGTACCGGTGTACCAAGCGCGTACCCTTGGTAATCTGAGATTGATCCTTTGGTTGGGGTAATGTGCGGATAGTTTATCTTTTTGATTTTGTCGTCTAAAAGCGGCCGCAGAGTTTGTTCATCAATAAAGTAGGTAATGCCATCTTCTTGCATCGTTACCAGTTGCCCAAAGATGTGCTTATCGTCGGATTTGATAATTTTTCCTGCGGTAAATCCGTTTAGTTCGCTTGTGGAAACGTCAACAATTTCATCTGGGTGGTAGCCGAGCTGCCTGACCACTTCACGCGATTCAAATGAGTGCAAGTAATCAAAATCGACTAAATAGTAGGAGCCATTAGCATGAAGAATGGAAAAGTTTGGAAGTGCAATGTCTGTACCATTTTCATATCGGCGAATTTCTGATGCTGGGGCGGTAACGACGGCATTCAGATCATATCGGGTAGAAAATGCAGTCTTTGAAGCAAACTTTCTTTTTTCCCCATCTTGAATCAAATAAATTGTTTCTCCTCCATCAGAAGACATAAGCGTGCCGTCTGGATAGAGCTGATCAAACCACCGCTGCCAGAGTGTCCAAAAGTTTTTGTTTCCTTGAATGTGTGGTGTGTATGTATATAAGTATCCGGTGGCATCTGTTTTTGGTGTTACAGAAATGCCATCAATGGTATAGGTTTGGCCTGCTCGTTTAATCCAGGATTCACTCGATTCATTATCATAATACCAGCGGATAATGCCTGCAGCTTTATTCACTTGTGTACCGAATCCTTTATATTTTTGCAAATCTGGGTCACTTTTTGAACAGCTATCACAAATACCGTATCCAGTTGCCCAATCGAGTTGCTTTTGTGATGCACTTTTGTCTGTAATCAGGCTTTGTTCTTTTTGCAGCTTTACCAGCAGATATTTTGGGTTAATTTTGTGTTCCATGGACGACCGGATGATAATATCTGCGGCAGTACGCTTTTTACCGTCTTCATATATGAACTTATCGTCTTTAATGTCGCCACCCAGATCGTCCAAAAAAATCTGGACGTCAGATTGTGTCATTGAGTCCCAATCTTGCATTTCTTCGTCAGAAATAAGGAAGTTTGGGTCAAATTCAGCTGCCAGTGCGCGTATCGGTAGTAGAGAACCGATCATTGCTATAGCAAGCAAAAGAGAAATAGGAGTTTGAAATTGATTTTTTTTCATAGAGTATTAGTATATCATGATTTTTCTTATCTATGCGCAGGAGTTGAATTTTTCGCTGTAATTGCTATACTTTGTCTATATATGTAACCCCCGCAGTATGGTAGAAGGTGGTCCAAAGAGAGGAGACGCACCAAAAGAATTTGGTGATGACCTTGGTACGTTCGGAAAAAGAACCGAAACAGCTCCAGAGAAAAAAAAGCCAATTGATCCGAGCGCTGCAGCAGAAGTAGTTATTCCAGAGTCAGATGGTCCTTCAGAATTTTTTGCAGACATTTCTTTTGATCCAGATGAAGATTAATCTATGGAAGGAATACTATATATCGTCGCCACACCAATAGGTAATCTATCAGACATGACCCCACGCGCTATTGAAACACTCAGTAGCGTTGATGTGATTTATGCAGAAGATTCACGCGTTTCAAAATCATTATTACAAAGATATGATATTGATACGCATCCAAAAACATTTCATCAGCATTCATCAGGATCAACGTTAGAAGAAATTATTGAGGAATTGCAATCGGGGAATAGTGTTGCATTTATGTCCGATGCAGGTACCCCAGCTATTAGCGATCCCGGTGGTTTTTTGGTAGAGGCTGCTCACACAGTGGGAATCACCGTAGTACCAATAGCAGGAGTGAGTGCCGTGAGTGCTGCCATGAGTGTATGTGGCTTTCCAGCAGACAAGTTTATCTTTATGGGATTTCCGCCGCATAAAAAAAAGCGGAAGCAATTTTTTGAAGAAGTGGCAGAAGCAAAGTATACCGTTTGTTTTTACGAATCGCCGCATAGAATTGAAAAAGCGATTATTGCAATGACAGAAACACTCGCACCAGATACGCAGGTCTGTATTTGTAGAGAACTTACAAAGAAATTTGAATCTATTTATTGGGGCACGATTGAAGAAATAGCAGAGATGGATATTCCGGTAAAAGGGGAATTCGTTGTGTGTGTCCGTAAAGCACCAAAACATGCTAAGTGATTATAGAAAATATCGATTGTTAGAGATGCTGCCGGGGCTCACTATTTGGGCAACGCTTATTGGCGCCGTGACACTCAGTTTTATAAAACCGCTTTGGATGATTTATGCGGTTATTTTATTCGATATTTATTGGGTGCTTCGTGTACTCAATTTTTCTTTCTATTTGATACTCGCTTGGGCGCGCTTTCATAAAGTAAAAAAAGTCGATTGGAAAGATGCGCTTGTGCATGATATTGCTGATTACGAAACCAAACATCACGTGGTGTTCTTAACACTATATAAAGAAGACTGGGAAGTGGTAGAAACGTCGCTGCAATCGGTTGTGGACGCCATGTATGATAAAGAGAAATTCACTATTGTGATTGCCGGAGAAGCGCGGGCACAATCGCATGTAGATATGATTGCAGAGAAAACCAAAGAACATTTTGGAGAGCATTTTACGGATCTCCTTGTGGTGTCTCATCCTGCAGATTTAGAAGGAGAAATTCCAGGGAAAGGATCGAATTTGCATTATGCAGAGCGGCAGTTGAAAAAACATATTGATAAAAAAGGCTGGGACTATGCAAATGTGATTGCCACGATTTTTGATATCGATACGATTTGTCATTCGCAGTATTTTGCATATCTCACATACGTATATTCTCGTCATCCAAATCCAACACGTAGTTCGTACCAGCCAATTGCTGTGTACAATAATAACCTGTGGGATTCGCCAGCGCTGCTGCGTATTATGTCTTTTGGTACAACATTTTGGATGTTTACGTCACTCGCGCGCCAAGATGCACTCGTGACATTTAGCTCGCATTCAATGAGTTGGAAAGCCATTGTAGATGCTGGGTTCCATGAAAAACGCATTGTGAGTGAGGATTCCAGAATCTTTTATCAGTGTCTGCTCAGATACAATGGGGAATATGAAGTAACACCGCTGTACATGCCGGTATCAATGGATACGGTAAGAGACGATAAGTGGACTAAGAGTATTAAAAATTTGTATAAACAACAGCGTAGATGGGCGTGGGGAGCAGAACACGTACCATATTTGATTTGGGAATTTGCAAAAAAAGGAAAGGAATTTCCACTTTGGAAGAAATTCAAGTGGGTATTTGTAGAATGGGAAGGGAAGTGGTCTTGGGCGTGTGTTGCTATTTTGATTACTATTTTAGGATGGTTACCACTCTCTGATGCCGTTGCACCTGCTGCGGTGCGGCAAAGTGCGTTGTTTTTCAACACACCGCATATTTTACAGAACCTCATGACCGTCGCAATGCTCGGGCTGTTTTTAACCGCGCTATTCAGTTTTCCACTTTTGCCTAAAAAACCAGAATCGCATCCGTCTCACAGATACATTATGATGCTCTTGCAGTGGGCGCTTCTGCCAATCTCTATGATATTTATTAGTGCTATTCCTGCGATTGATGCGGTTACCCATTTGATGTTTGGGAAGTATTTAGGATTCAATGTATCGCAGAAAAAACGTAAATCATAAGTGTATGCATCTTCATAAAAAACGACGCGTGTGGCCAATTGGAGTAGTCATGTTTTTGGCTTTTCTTGTTGGGGCCGGTGGATATGCGTATTATTTTATTTCTCACATCTCTTTAGACACACTCGTGACAAGTGAATTTGCACGCAGCACATTTGAAGAATTCGCTGGGGATGAGCTTTCTGATGGTTTTGAATTATTGCCAACACTTCTGGGATTAGAAGAACCGCAAACATATCTCTTTCTTTTCTTAAACAATACAGAGATGCGACCTGCTGGTGGATTTTTGGGAAGTTATGCTACAGTGCGTGTAGATAAGGGACATGTAGAAACGCTCGTAGTAGAAGGAACCGAATCGCTAGACAGAAAAACACCAGACAGCTGGCGATTGCCACCACCGGCGATTTTGAAAGAAAAATTAGGTGTAGACAGATGGTATTTTAGAGATGGGAACTGGTCACCAGATTTTGGTGAAAGTGCAAAGACGCTTGCAGTCATGTATGGCGCTGAAGGGGGAGTTGCTGCTACAGAGCTCGATGGGATGATTGGATTTACGCCAACAGTATTAGAGGAATTACTACGTATTTCTGGGCCAATGACAATCGAGGGGCTGACGTTTAATGCGGATAACGTCATTGAAAAGCTCGAGTTTGAGGTTGAGTATGGATATAAAGACACACGTAGTTTTGAACAAAGAAAAGCGCTTATAGGACTCTTTTTTGAGGAACTTATTACGCATGTAAAGCAGGATGTGTTTAGCAATCCTGGTGCGTATATGGAACTGATTGAAACAATGCTGGCGCAAAAGCATATTATGCTTGCTATGAATGATGCCGAGGTGCAAGAGACTGTTGACGCGCATAGCTGGGGAGGAAAGATTGGGCCTTATGAAAGCGATACACTTGCCTACATTGATGCAAACCTAGCAGCGCTGAAAACTGATCATGCAATAAATAGACACCTTGAATATTCAGTGACAAAGGAAGGTGAAGGATATGTGGGTGTTGCAAAAATGACATATGAGCATACGGGTTCATTTGATTGGAGAACGAGCAGGTACTTATCATATCCGCGTATTTATGTGCCAAAAGGTGCGCGCATTCTTTCTGTAATAGGAGAGACAAATGGGAAACAAGAACGATTTGCAGAGGTTGATTCAGGAGAGGAGCTTGAACGAACCTGGTTTGGGACCAGTATTCGCATTGAACCTGGCGATACTATGACACTTACATGGAAATATGCGTTGCCACAGCGTGTACAAGAGCAAATTACAGAAGGTGCGTACAGCTTAGACCTCATAAAGCAGTCTGGCTCGACAAATGTGGATGTTTCCGCTATTCTTAGCTTTGAAAAACCAATTCAAGATGCAGCGCCACCAGAGAGTCGCGAAGATTGGGGCAACAATGATTATACATTGCGCCGCGCAGCATTCTTAGAAGATCAGTTTATTACTATTGAGTTATAGTTTTGTATGGACCAATCGCTAAAGATTTTGTCAGTAGGGGGATCTATTGTTATTCCAAAAACCGGTTTTGATATTGCGTTTTTGCAATCGTTTAAAAAGATGATTTTAGAAGAAGTGGCTGCAGGGTCACGTTTTATTTTAGTCATTGGTGGAGGAGCAACATGCAGAGCGTATCAGAATGCAGCAAAAGAAGTGACAGAACTCACCAAAGATGATTTAGATTGGATTGGTATTTATACTACGCAGTTCAATGCAAAATTTGTGCATCGACTATTTAAAGGGCATGTAACAGAAGCATTCTTGTTTAATCCGCATGAAAAAATCGAGCTTACTGAGGCTATTTCAATTGGTGCTGGATACGAACCGGGGCATTCAACGGATATGGATGCAGTCATCTTGGCAGAAACATATGGTGCATCAGAAATTTTGAATCTTTCAAATATTGCATACGCGTATACCAAAGATCCGAACAAATTTGATGATGCTGAAAAAATTGAACAGATCGGTTGGCAAGAGTTTAGGGATGAAGTGGTAGGACACGATTGGGATCCAGGGAAAAGCGCACCGTTTGATCCGATTGCTAGTAAACGAGCGCAAGAGCTTGGGTTAAAGGTGGCAATTTTGGATGGGACGAATATTGATACGGTAAGAAAAGCCGTTCGCGGAGAGGATTTTGACGGGACGCGGATTGGGTAATCACAATCTATATAGAGTAAAAAGCCCATTCTAGCGTTTGCCGGGGTGGGCTTTTTGAGGTACAGTGAAATATATGGAAGAGTCACAATATACAATATATAGTAGTTCAAGAGAGGCCTGGAACGGCATGCTGGAAGCAATTAAGGGTGCCACCAAGTCAATATATTGGGAGGTATATATTTTTGTTGATGATGAAGTAGGAAACACTTTTTTTGATGTACTTGCACAAAAAGCAAAAGAAGGTGTGGATGTGAAAGTGATTATTGATTCGCTAGGAAGTTTTTGGATATCACGTAAGCGCGTAACTTCATTAAAAAAGTCTGGTGTAGACATTCGTTTTTTTCATGAACGTAAACATCGCTACAGAGGCTTGTGGAAAAAGTTAATTACACGCACGCACAGAAAAGTACTTATTGTTGACGAAAACATTGGATTTATTGGTGGAGTAAATGTACACGGGAAAATGAAAGAGTGGTTAGATATTCAGGTGCGCATTGAAGGAAATGTTGTGCGTTCACTATTACGCGCATTTGCAAAAATGTATATCATTTGTGGTGGAAATAAAAAGAATGTAAAGAAACTTTTGAAATATAAGTTCAGGGTGAAAAAAGATATCGATGATATTGAATTTGTATACGACGAATCGAATACGAAAAAAAGAAGTCGTACCAGAAAAAAATATGTAGAAGCACTCACCAAAGCGCGTGAACGGGTGATTTTATTTTCTCCATATTATTTTCCAGACAAAAAATTCCTCTTTGCACTGTGGAAGGCAAGGAAGCGCGGCGTAAAAGTCGATTTAATTATTCCGTTTAGAACCGATGTGCGTATTGCAACTTACGCTGGGTATGCGCTATTTTCACTTATGCAAAAATATGGGGTAAAGGTGCATATATTAGATAAAATGATGCACGGAAAAGGAATGATCGTGGACGACGACTGGGCAATGGTCGGGAGTAGTAATATTGATCAGGGAAGTTTTTACGATAACTATGAAGCGAATGTACGGTTTAAACATAAGGGAGCCGTGGGTAGGTTAAAGAACATAGTAGAAGGATGGATGTTGCAGGCAAAGAAACTCGATGATATGAAATGGGAGAAACGTGGCCGGTGGCAGCGAATGAAAGAATGGGTAGCGGTAAAGCTATATAGAACATGGTTCAAAAACTAAAAAAAGATGCATATACTGCATCTTTTTTATTACGAAATGGTAATTGATCTACCATCTCCCTCAGAAGAAATGGTAATTGATATAGATTTTTTTTCTTTGAGCAGCGGCGCCACCAATTCCGGCCACTCAATCAAACTCACCGTGCCACTCTGCCCAATGTAGTCTTGCATGCCTGTACCCAGCACTTCGGTAATAGATTCAAGTCGATAGGTATCTATATGGACGAATTCCTTGATGTGCTTATGCTTAGTAGGGAATACATTCATAAGAGTGAATGTTGGACTAGGGGCGCGATCAATGCCAAAATAGGCGGCCACACCTTTTGTGAATGTGGTTTTACCTGCTCCAAGTTCACCTGTAAGCAGCACAATGTCGCCGCTTTTCAGGGTGGTTGCAAATTGCGCTCCAAGAGCTATGAGTTCTTCTTCGGATTGTGATGTGAAGGTTCCTGTCATATTAAATAGGAAGCGGGAAGTGTCCGCACATTTCTGTAACTTCTGCGTGAATTTTTGCAAGTTCAGCATCGTTTTCTGTATTTGTGAGTGCTCTATCAATATACCCGGCAATCAGTTTCATTTCTGCTTCTTTCATACCGCGCGTGGTAATAGCTGGTGTTCCCATGCGGATTCCAGAAGGGTCGAAGGGAGAGCGAGGATCGAATGGTACGGTGTTTTTATTCACGGTAATACCAGCTTTTCCAAGTGCTTTCTCTGCGATTTTCCCTGGGATTTGTTTATTGTGCAGATTCAATAAGAGTAAATGCGTATCAGTTCCGCCGGTTACTAGTTCATATCCATTACTCATGAGTCCGTCAGCTAGTGCACGTGCATTTGCTACCACTTGTGCGGCATACGTTTTAAATTCTGGCTGCATCGCTTCTTTTAATGCAACGGCAATTCCAGCTGTCTGGTGATTGTGTGGTCCTCCTTGAATTCCAGGAATAATCGCTCGGTCAATAAGTGTGGGGATATTTTCTTTTGTTTTCGGTGCTTTTTTTAACGGAGTCGATGGATTTCCATTTGCTAAAATCATTGCGCCGCGTGGGCCGCGCAGTGTTTTATGTGTGGTCGTTGTTACAACATCAGCAACGCCAACGGGATTTGGATGCACGCCACCAGCAACAAGACCTGCTACATGACTCATGTCGGCTAATAAAAATGCGCCAACTTCATCTGCAATTTCTTTATATTTGTCCCATTCATACTGCCGTGAGTATGCACTTCCACCAGTAACAATCATTTTTGGTTTGTGCTCAAGCGCCAATGCTCGCATCTGATCGATATCAATATATCCGTCTTCTTTACATCCGTATTGCACCGCGTTATAAAAGGTAGAAGAGAAGTTGAGTTTAAGTCCATGTGTCATGTGCCCACCGTGAAAAAGTTTGAGTCCCAAAATAGTATCGCCTGGGTTTAGTAGGGCAAAGTACACGGCTAAGTTTGCTGGGCAGCCAGAATGTGGTTGTACATTTGCATGCGTTGCACCAAAGAGTTTCTTTGCGCGG
>JABIFP010000007.1 GCA_018650645.1 Candidatus Magasanikiibacteriota bacterium
AAGACGGAGTGGGGAATGCTTTTTCTGTGCAGCTTGAAAATATCGAGGTGAAAAGAAGTAATAGCCAGCCACATACGTTTGCGGTGAGAAATGCAGGTAGAAATAAAGAAATTAAAATCGGTGACAAGGATATTTTAATCACAGGGATACATAAATACCATATTACGTATGATGTTAAACGAGCGCTTCTAGATGAAGACGAGGGGATTGTTCTTTTGTGGAATATTATTGGAGCGGGATGGAATGTACCGATAAAAGCGGATGTTTTGCAGGTAACATTGCCAGCAACAATTCCTGCAGGCGATATTAAAGCGACTTGCTATACCGGAGAATATGAATCAACACGCACATGCGCCAAAACAGAAGTGAGTAGAACGGCAGCAGGGCTTACATATACCTTTGCGCCAACGTCACTTGGGCGATTTGAGGGGGTTACGGTAAACATGACGTGGCCAAAGGGGTACATAACCATGCCAACATGGCAACAAAAAGTGTTGTGGTTTTTGAAAGATAATTGGACGTATGCACTGCCGATGATTGTACTACTTATCATGTTTTATTTATGGTATTCGCGGGGAAGAGATCCGAAAGGGAAAGCAACTATTATTACGCAGTTTGATGTGCCAGAAGGGCTTTCTCCGGCGCATGTTGGAATCATCATTGATGAAAGAGTGCAGACACACGATGTGTCGGCAGAAATAATTGGGCTCGCTATTGCCGGGTTCATCAATATTATTCGGTTAGAAAAGCAGGGGTTTTTAGGCAAGGTAGATTATGAGTTGCAGTTATTAAAACCAGCGGCATCTGCACCGTTTATACATCAAAAAGAGTTGCTTGAAGCACTCTTTACATCTGCGCCAATAAATAAACCAGGAGAACCTATTGCAAAAACAAGACTGTCAGCGCATAAAAATTCTTTTCACGAAAAATTGCAGGGAATTATAAATACCATTTCAAAAGATGCAGAGGCAAAAGGGTACTTTGCAAAAAATCCGCACCAAGTACGTGCAACGTATATGGCGATTGGACTGTTTTTACTGGTAGTGGGTATTCCGTTTATTGATAATTTTGTGGTCATCATATTAAACGCTGGTATTGTGTTTTTGTTTAGCTTTATTATGCCAGCAAAAACAGCAAAAGGGGTAAAAACCTACCAGCATATTTTGGGATTGAAGCAGTATCTTACGGTTGCAGAAAAAGATCGAATCAACTTTCACAACGCACCAGAAAAATCGCCAAAGCAGTTTGAAAAATTCTTGCCGTATGCTATGGTCTTGGGAGTAGAGAAGGAGTGGGAGAAGCAATTTAAGGATATTTACAAACCTCAGGACGCAACATGGTTTCATGGAAGCCCTGCTGCAATGACCATGGCAGGATTTACGAGGGAACTTGGGAGCATGAAGGGAGCGCTTTCAAGAGAAATGA
Organism: Candidatus Magasanikiibacteriota bacterium; assembly: GCA_018650645.1. Taxonomy (GTDB): domain Bacteria; phylum Patescibacteriota; class Patescibacteriia; order Magasanikbacterales; family UBA922; genus JABIFP01. The sequence goes on from JABIFP010000007.1 coordinate 1,426, forward strand.
CCTCAAAGCCATCGTCTTCTTCAAGTGGCGGGTTTAGCGGCGGAGGATTTGGTGGTGGAGGTGGAGGAAGCTGGTAAATCAAGTAAATAAAATCGTATGGAAAAAATATATTACAACAAATTGGTGCGTGATAACGTTCCAGACAAGATCAGAGCACTGGGGGCCGAAACAGAGGTGTATGAAATGGTTAATGATGAGGAATATCTGCAGGAACTAAGAAAAAAGTTGCAAGAAGAATCGTTAGAGCTTTCTACATCTATGAGTAAGAAAACTGTGGCAGAAGAAATTGGTGACTTAATGATAGTGGTGGATAATTTCTTAGAAGCTATGGAGCTTACCGCAGAAGACATTGAACAGGCAAAGAAAAAGAGTATTGCAAGCAAGGGCTCTTTTTCTAAGCGGTTATTTATGACATGGTCTAGTGATAGTGGGTATGAAGCGCGAAAAAAAGCGCAGCAATAATACGTATGACAAACGAAGAATATCTCACATGTAGAAATGATGGCAGCTGTCCGCTTATTATTGATGTACGGGAAAAAGAAGAATGGGATACTGGGCATATTGATGGGGCTGTGCATATTCCACTGGCGGAAATAAAGGAACAGATTAAACTATTTGCAGCAAAAAAAGATCGGCGCATTGTTGTGTGTTGCGCACATGGCGGAAGGGGGCTACAAGCAAAAAAAATATTACAGAAAAAAGGATACAAACAGGTTGAAAATTTAGAAGGCGGATATTTTGGGTTACTATAAGTATGTATCCACACAGATCAACAATAGCTGAGGGCATATTGATGGAATGGTTTCCACCATTTTTTTCATTAGAAAAAGGAAAGGGTATTTCAAAAGTATTTATTATTTGTGGTGGCATGCCGGGAGTTCCCAATAAGCAGAAGTTGATGGAATTTTTAGCAAAAAAAGGATATTGGGTGCTATTTCCAAGATATAGAGGAACCTGGGAGAGCAGTGGAAGATTTTTAGACCATGATCCGTATAAAGATGTAATTGATGTGATAGACGCTCTTAGCACGCCATTTATATCGGCATTTAGTGGTGAGCAGGGGCAGATCTTGCAGCCAGAGGTCTATATTATTGGCGGAAGCTTTGGTGGACCGGCTGCGATGCTTGCAAGTAGTGATGCGCGGGTAAAAAAAGTAGTAACCGTTGCTGGGGTTGTTGATTGGACGGTTTCTGGTGAGGAAGAACACATGGATGATTTATTACATATGGTAAAAGATGGGTTTGGCGAAGCGTATAGATTCGATGACGCTGCTTGGCAAGAATTGAGTCAAGGAATGTTCTATAACCCGGTGACGATGGGTGACTTAATCGATTACAAAAAAGTGCTCATGATTCACGCAAAGGACGATATGGTGGTGCCGCATGGAACTTCAGAATCATTCGCACGAAAAAATAATATTTCATTTATTTCAACAAAAAAAGGCGGGCATTTGTCTACCTCAATACTGACGAGGTGGAGCCTGTGGCGAAAAGTAAAAAAGTATCTTGCATTATGATAACGCTGCCAGAACTTATTGCCACACTAACACAAAAGGCGAACAGAAAATCGCCATTTGTTGTTGGGGTGAGTGGACTTGGCAATGCTGGTAAATCGACTATTACAAAAGCGCTTTTAAAACAGTTGCCAGAAGCATACATTGTACATATAGACGATTTTTATAAACCGGTAAAAGAGCGAGAAGGGGAGCATCATTCAGAGCAAATTATTAGTACTTGCTTTGATTGGGACAGGTTAGAAACAGATGTGTTTGATCAAATCGCAGCAGGAAAAGATCGACTCACATATGATATTTACGATTGGGTGCGAACAGAAATTGATCGCTGTACCTGTATTCCTCTGTCTGGGATTATCATTGTTGAGGGGATTTATGCTCTGCAAGATAGATTTTTACCCAAATATGATTTTACTGTCTGGATAGATACTCCAGAAGAAGAGCGAGACGTGCGTGCGCGTAAACGCTATAATGATGAATTTTATGCGCTATGGAAAAACGTATGGATAGGGCAAGATAGGCGATATATTCATGCACATAGACCCGCAGAGCGTGCAGATGCTATAATCAGCGGACACAAAAACATATGAATGCATTAGAAATTACAGGGTTCACAAAATCCTATGGCGATTTTATTGCCGTAGACAATCTATCACTCACCATTCCAAAAGGTGAATTTTTTGGTTTTCTTGGGCCAAATGGAGCTGGGAAAAGCACAACCATTCACTCAATTGTTGGCATTAATCGATTTGAAAAGGGGGCTATTGAAGTGTTTGGAACAGATGTACAAAAACAATATAAAAAAGCGCGCGCCTTTGTTGGGCATTCGCCACAAGAATTCAATATCGATATTTTTTTACCCGTCACAAAAATCTTGTGGTATGTTGGTGGTTTTTTTGGCATGGCCAGAAAAGATAAAACAGCTAGGATTGAAGAATTGCTCGGCATTTTTGAATTAGATAAACATAAACACAAACAATTCAGGCAGCTTTCTGGTGGATTGAAGCGGCGAGTGATGCTTGCGCGTGCGTTAATGCATGATCCGGAGCTTCTTATTTTAGATGAGCCTACTGCTGGGGTAGATGTTGAGCTCCGAAATGAATTGCACATCTATTTAAAACGGATTAATGAAGAAGGAAAGACGATTTTACTGACCAGCCACTATTTAGAAGAGGTAGAAAAGCTGTGTGATCAGTTGGCGGTAATTGTGGACGGAAAATTAGTAAAGCAGGGAACGAAAAAAGATATTATTGGATCGGCTGCATCGCTTGAAGAGGCGTATTTGGCAATTACGGCAAATAAAACACGAACGGTATGATCAATAGAAATGGATTATTAACGCTCATAAATAGAGAGATGCAACGCTTTATGCGTGTGTTTGTGCAAACGCTCATTAGTCCTTGGATTAATGCCGTGCTCTATATTTTTATCTTTGGATTTGTTGTTGGACAAAAAATTGAATCGATTGCGGGCGTTCCATATATTATGTTTGTTCTTCCGGGTATTTTGATGCTCAATGTATTATCGAGTTCTTTTCAACAAACGGCATTTTCATTGTACTTTAAACGATTCGCCCGTCACATTGAAGAACTGCTTACTGCGCCACTTTCTGATGCAGAAATATTAATTGGACATGTGGTTGCGGCAGTTGCTCGAGCGGTAATTGTTGGTGCAGGGATATTTGCCATTGCTATTTTCTTTGATGCTGCGCAGGTGGTTCATTTGGGATGGTTCTTATTTTATGTAGTTGGCGTTGCCAGTTTGTTTGCGCTCATTGGGTTACTTATTGGGCTTTGGTCAGACAGTTTTGAGCAGCTTTCTATTTTGAATACGTTTATCATTACGCCGCTCACCTATTTGGGTGGCATGTTTAATTCAATCGATATGCTTCCAGCTGCAGCGCAGCAGATTGTCCGCTGGAATCCATTTTTCTATTTTGTTGATGGGCTTCGGTACTCAATGACTGGGGTAAGTGAGGCTAATCGATTAATTGGTGTGGGAGTTATTGTGGGATTAAATATTATCTTCTTTGGAGTACTGTGGGTGCTCTTTCATAAGGGGTGGCGATTGCGTGGGTAAGGGTATATATAAAAAAAGCAGCAAAATAATTTGCTGCTTTTTTTGGTGGGCGAGCC
>JABIFP010000006.1 GCA_018650645.1 Candidatus Magasanikiibacteriota bacterium
AGAGCGCTCCAAGCACACAGACTTGTTCTGAAGCGTTTGAAGCGTATCTGTCGTGGGCTGAGCAGCCGGTGTTTGCGCGCCGGGCTGTTATGGCATTTTTGCAGCAGTGCTATGAGGTTTCCGAACCGATTCGCAATGTTGCGCAGGCGATGCTCTTGCCGAAGCTTCCCGAGGACCAGCTCATGCTGACCAAAGGGAAGTGGCGCGGCTTGAGCATCTGCGAATCGGGCTGTGAAGACGAAAAGTGTCGTCAAAACGCTGCGGCGTGTACGGCGCTGTTGTGCTTGATTGCTGAGCGGAGTGAGGTATCGCATCGGCATATTCCATCGGTTCTCAGAACGCTGATACAAGCTCGCGGCGTTGGCAAACTGAACTGGAATGATCGTCTTCATCTCGATGAGGGTAGGGAGTACCTGGCGAAGATTGCTGGAGCTTTCAAAGCTGCCACCGCGCTACTGCTGGTGGCGCACAAACCGTAACGAAGGTGCCGGTGAACGGCATCCTGCCTGGTCGCCTGTCACGGTCCACCACTTCAATTCCCAATCGGGCGGCGAGGCGGTGGGCTTCTTTTTTTTCGCAGCATATGTATTGACGGAAGCGCAAAAATATGTAAGTATAGGACCCGTGCATGGTGCACAGGTAGTCGCTTTATAGACTGACAGATTTGCATGAATGAGAGGCCAGACATGGCTATCAAAAAACTCACGGCTCAAGAGGCTGAGCAGAAGGGAAAGAAGTTCCTCGCGGATATCAAGGACTGGCTGGAAGGCCGGCACAAGGAGCGCGAGCTGCTGGACCTGGTTGTCGTCTGGCCCTTTATTGATCAGTCGTTCGCTGATTACGCTTTGGGCACAATGCGTCATTTGCAGGAAAGCTTCCCGGGACCGGTGCAGGAAATTCTGCTGGCTCAGACGCTCTGGGAGTTCGTGGTCTTACATGTTCAGGCAGAGTTTGCAGATAAGCACCCGCAGTGCGTCAGGACAACCCATGATCGTCACGGGGTGCTCCTCACGATTTGTGCTACAGATGACCCTCTGGACGAAAGCAGGTTGGCAGAGCTCCAGGGCCTGGCTCAGCGAGCCTGGAACATCCACAACTCTCACGATCGTCCTACTCGGATCGATGGCAAGCCGTTCAACCGCGACCGGCTCTTGCTGCGGTACCAGTGGCTGGTGATCTGCTGCTGGCGCGAGATGGTGCGTCTGCGAATCTTGCCTTCGCCCATCAGCAATGCCTTGGGGATCTGACAGCGTCACTGCCGCGCACCCACGGCTCACAACCCATAACCACGCCACGGGGGCGGCGAGGTTGTGGGCTTTTTTTATTACCCCAAATATGTTACGGTATTTTGACACAGTAACTATAGAGCTATGAGTACATGGAATATTTCAAAACACTTTGATTTTGATACCCAAGAGAAAATCGATGCAGCAATTGCGCTGCTGCAAGAAACAACAGCGGCATTTGTATCAGAATGGAAAGAAAATACGGAATATCTCTCAAATCCAGAAGTATTGGCAGAAGCGCTCAAACAATACGAAGTCTGGGTGCGTGCATGTGGTCATGGTGGAGGAGTAGGGTATTATGCGTGGCTCAAATTGCAACTCAATTCAGAAAACCAAGAAAACAAAGCACTTAGTGCAAAGTTGTCAGAAATGAGCACGAATCTGTATAACCAGATCCAATTTTTCACCCTCAAGATTGCAAAGATAGAGCCAAGCGTGCAGGAAACCATGCTTGCGCATACTGCGCTTCAAGAATACAAACACTTTTTAGCAAGACTCTTTGCACAAGCAAAGCATCAGCTTTCTGAGAAAGAAGAAAAGATTTTGAATTTAAAATCTACATCAGCATATGAAAGGTGGGTGCAATTGGTAGAGCAGCAGCTTTCTGCAAAGAGTGCCCCAATCATGACAGAAGATGGAACAGAAAAAGAGACATCGTTTAATGAAATTTTGGGATTGAGGGGAAGCAGAAACAAGGCGATTCGTGATAGCGCAGCAAAACAGGTGCATCGGCTACTAGCAGAATATGCGCCAATTGCAGAAGCAGAAATTAATGCTGTTTTTCATGATAAAAAAGTAGATGATACGTTGCGTGGATTTGATAGGCCCGATAGTGATCGTCACTTGAACGATGATATTGAGACAGAGGTTGTAGATGCAATGCGTAAAGCGGTGAGTGGCAAATTTGATGTATCTGCAAGATTTTACAAACTCAAAGCTAAACTCAATGGCGCCCCAACCATGAAATATCATGAAAGAGCGGTGCCGTATGGAAATATCGAAGATAACTACTCGTTTGAAGATGCTGTGGTATTGGTAAAGGGAGTGTTTGAAAAATTAGACCCAAGTTTTGCAGATATTTTTCAAAGATTTTTAGACAACGGGCAAATTGATGTATTTCCTCAAAAAGGGAAGAGTGGAGGAGCCTTTTGTGTGTACTGGACGCCAGAACAACCGGTATTTGTGTTACTCAACCACGCAAAGACACTTGGTGATGTGCTGACGCTTGCACATGAAATGGGACACGCAATAAATGATGAGTACATCAGAGACAAACAGCATGCACTTCATTTTGAAACTAGTACGGCCACAGCAGAAGTTGCCAGCACGTTTATGGAAGACTTTGTATTGGCAAAACTATTAGAAACAGCAGATGATGAGCAGCGGCTAGCTATTTTAATGAAACGATTAGATGATGATGTTGCTGCCATCATGCGGCAGGTGGCATGTTACAATTTTGAAGAAGCGCTTCACAAAGCGGTGCGAGGGCAGGGGTACGTTTCAAAAGAGTCGATTGGGAAACTGTTTAACGAGCATATGCATGCATATATGGGAGATGCGGTTGAGCAGTGCGACGGGGCAGAGAACTGGTGGGTATATTGGTCACATATTAGACGGTTCTTTTATGTGTACAGTTACGCGAGTGGTCTGTTGATTTCAAAGGCCATGCAAAACATGGTAAGGGAAGATGCTACAAATATTGAAAAAGTAAAAACATTTTTACAAACAGGTGTTTCAAAATCACCAAAAGAGACGTTTGCTGCCATGGGAATTGATATTGCAGATGCAGCATTTTGGCAGGAAGGGCTAAAAGGCATTGAGCAGACGCTTGTGCAGGCAGAGGAGTTGGCAAAAAAATTAGGGAAGGTATAGCTTGACAGGGCGTGAGTAGTGGAGTAAAACGTGTATAGATAGGTACGCGTTTTTCTGCGTTTGGCAGGAATTCGAGATTTGTTGTGGATGAGGAAGGAGAGAGCATGGAGCTTGGGCAGAAGCTGGGGGATATAAGTGTCTCTACAGGGGTGATCCTCGGTGGTCTGGGGCGCTCCGATGAGGATAAAATCAAGCGATTTGGTTTCCTGGCCGACCCGAACGGGCCGTTTCGCGAGCACGTGGTGGATATGGCACGGCACCTCAAGGCTAAGCCGGTGGGTCGCCGGCCGAACGTCACGAGCTTCCGGGAAACCCTGGGGCAGACGTTCGACGAGTGCGAGTTTGGGCGCGGTGGCTTGACCCTGAGAGGGGGGTTGACCAACGCTTCGGCGCCCAGGCAGCCTGCATGGGTGTGGCTCGTGGAGTTTGAGAAGTCTCTTCCTGAGAAAGAGAGATACCTGCAGCTGTGGGCGCAGCGCATCGGCTATAGGCCAGCCCGCCTTGCGGATCTGCTGCAGATGGCGCTCGACTACAAGCTTCGGCGCCAGGAAGATGGTCTCGACTGGTACGACTTCTGCCTTGTGGCAAGTGCCTGCCTGGAGGGGCTACCGGAGGGCCACAAGCAGGAGGAGGCTTGCGTCGTCATCGATCACAACGGAGAGATGGATCTCTGTTCTCCGGATTCGGAAGTCGCTCTGCGGTGCAGCCGCCGCATCCACCTCTTCGTCCGCGACTAGCGGGCCACGCCAATCTGGCAGCCTTCACGCCTCGTGCATCCGTGCACGGGGTCTTTATTTTTTATAGCTTGAATTAAACACCCAAAGATGATACGATTTTGCTAGTATTAGTCAAAAATATATGAATGTACGAATTTCACAGATTTCAAGCAGCGTAGGGGAACAAGTAACGATTGCGGGATGGCTATATAATAAGCGATCTTCAGGGAAAATTGTCTTTTTAGAGCTCCGCGATGGGTCAGGTTTTTTGCAAGCAATTGTCAGTAAATCAGAAGTTTCAGAAGAAACCTGGGCAGCGGCAGAATCGCTCACACAAGAATCGTCTTTAAAAGTAACGGGTACAATTGTTGCTCATCCAAAAAAGGAAGGGGTGTTTGAATTGCAGGTAGCGAACATCGAAGTTGTTCATATCGCTGCAGAGTATCCAATCGCCCTAAAAGAACATGGGCCAGACTTTTTATTAGACAAGCGGCACCTGTGGCTACGCAGTAAACGGCAATGGGCAATTCAGCGCGTGCGGGATTGTGTTATTGATGCCATTTATGATTTTTTCCACCAAAACGATTATGTAAAAGTAGACACCCCAATTTTTACACCAAATGCGTGTGAAGGGGCAACGGAACTTTTTAGTGTTGAATATCTTGATGAAGGAGAAGTATTTCTTTCTCAATCTGGGCAGCTCTATTTGGAAGCCGCTATTATGTCGGTAGGAAGAGGATTCGACTTTGGGCCAGTATTCCGCGCAGAAAAAAGTAAAACCAGAAAGCATCTTACAGAATTTTGGATGATGGATGCAGAAGGAGCATTTATTGAACACGAAGAAAACATGGAGCAGCAAGAGGCGCTCATTAAACATATTGCAAAGAAGTGTTTAGAAAATTGCGCAACCGATTTAGCACTATTAGAGCGAGATGTAGAACCGCTCAAAAAGATGCTCGAATTATCTTTTGAAAAACTCACCTATACAGAAGCAATTGAAAAATTACATACACTCGGTTCTGAAATTACATTTGGAGACGATTTAGGAACAGAAGATGAAGAACTTTTGACGAAAGATTCGCCAGTGCCGGTATTCATCCACAAATGGCCAAAAGCAATCAAGCCGTTTTACATGAAGCAAGATCCGGAAAATCCAGACTTGGTACTCAACAACGACCTAATCGGTATGGAAAATGCCGGGGAAATTATTGGTGGGTCACAGCGTGAGGACGACTACGAAAAAATGAATGCTGCCATTATTAAAGAAGGACTAGAAGGACCAGAATATGAATGGTATCTCGATTTACGCAAATATGGATCAGTGCCACATAGTGGATACGGTCTTGGATTAGAGCGAGTAGTACGATGGATGAGTGGCGCGCATCATATAAGAGAAACCATTCCATTCCCAAGGATTATTAATCGTGTGAAGCCGTAGACTTGCAGAGTATGTCTCCAATAGATCAACTTCACTCCCTTCTTGCAAAAGAGGGAATTGAACAATGGTTTGAAAATGATATTGAAAAGGCAGGAGAGCTGCTAAATGCTTTGGGTGGAAAAGAATGGGAGCAGGTGCAAGAAATGGCAGCACAGCAGACTCCAGAATGGCAAGTAAGGCTATTATCGTTGCTTTCAGAAGAAGACACAAAAGGATATGGACTTCCAATTGCGTTAGCGCTTCTTATGAATGAGCATCAGGATGTTGCGGCTGCTGCTATTGATGCATTTATTGATCATCCGTCATTTTCTCCTTCAGAAAATATTATGCAGAGAATTACCGTGGTTGCTGCGGCAGACCAAGGAGAGTTGCAATGGGCGGTAGAGCAATTGCAACAGAGATGTCAGGATCCTATGCAAAAAAGTATTTTGAAATGGGATGTGTATCAGATATCTTCAAAAAACCCTCTAAAGGGAGTAATGCTCAGAGGGAGAATAAGAAAAACTGGTTTACTTGCAGGGATGACAGTGCTGACAGAAAATGCTGCAGATGAAGATAATACGGTTCGATTTGCACTCTTAGAAGATACGGACCCAAGTCCTATTATTACATTCTTGCAATCAATCGATACAAATATATCTGTAGAAAAAATTCAATCAGGATTACAAAATCCCGTACTTTCAAAAATGAAATGTAATATTGAGGATCGTTACACAGTATAAGTATGGCAAAAAAGAAAAAGAAAAAAGGAGGTAGTGCTTCTAGAAGATTACCGGAGGTGTTTTTAGAGCGATTAGAAAGAATCGTTGGTAGAAGCAATATGGAGCAAGTGTGTAAAACATTTGTAGAGAAGCCAACAACCTTCCGCGTAAATACCATCAAAACAACGGTGCAACAGGTACTAAGTACTCTGCAGGAACAGGGAATTACGATTAAACGTGTTCCGTGGTATTCAGATGCTTTTGTATTAACAAATAAATCGCAGAAAGGATTATCTTCACTCGATTTGTATGCGGAAGGGAAGATTTATCTGCAATCTTTGGCAAGCATGGCGCCGCCATTTATTTTAGATCCGCAACCCGGGGAAAAAGTCTTAGACCTAACAGCGGCACCAGGAAGTAAGACCAGCCAAATGGCTGCAATGATGAATAAAAAGGGAGAACTGGTAGCAAATGATATTCATCCAATCCGCGGGCAGCGACTGGCACATAATATGCATGCACTCGGGGTAGATGAAGAAGCTGATGATTGGAATTTTACGCTGCATAATATTGATGGGGAAGTATTGGTAGAAACATACGAGAATTATTTTGATAAAGTATTGGTAGATGCACCCTGTTCTGGCGAGTCGCGGTTTATTGCTGGTAGCGCAAGGACATATCGATTTTGGAATGAAGAATACGTGCGGAAGATGGCGTTTGAACAGTCTAAATTGCTTATGGCAGGATGGAAGGCGCTGAAACCCGGAGGAACACTCGTCTATTCTACTTGCACCATGTCGCCAGAAGAAAATGAACGGCGTATTGATAAATTTTTGCTGCATGCAAAGGATGCAAAAATTATCCCTTGCTCAATAAAAGGACAAAAAATGTTACCACCAGTGGTGAAATGGGAAGAAACACCGTATACTAATGAAGTAAAAAAGACGTTACGTATTTTCCCAACCGATCAGATGGAAGGGTTTTACGTGGCAAAGATCACCAAGCTTGTTACATAATTATTTTCTATGCATTACGTCCTCGTTGTTGGTTCTCACAGAACGCCTTCTCAAAGTAGAAAGGTGGCGAATTATATTGAAAAGCGATTAAAAAAAGATAATGGAAAGAATACGGTAGATATTTTTGATCTTGGAGAAATCGATTTACCATTTTGGAATATGCCTATGTGGGAAAAGGATTCTGATATGCGTAAAGCGTGGGCACCGTATGCAAAACGATTAGCAAAAGCAGACGCCTTTGTCATGATTGCTCCAGAGTGGGGTGGCATGGTTCCAGCGGAGCTGAAAAACCTTTTCCTATTAGCCGATAGATACGAACTTGCACATAAGCCTGCGCTTATTGTTTCGGTAAGTTCTGGTAGAAGTGGCGGATATCCAGTTTCAGAGCTCCGCATGAGTAGTTATAAAAATACCTACATCTGTTATTTGCCAAGTCATGTGATTGTGCGCAAAGTAGAGGATGTGTTGAACAATCAGAAAATGGTTAAGAAAGATAAAGGGGATTACTACATTAAAAATCGCATGAACTATGAGCTACAGTGTTTGGCAGAATATGGAAAAGCACTGAAAAAAGTGCGCAAAAGCGGCGTGTTTGATTATAAGCAGTTTCCGTTTGGGATGTAAAAAGAAGAATAAAAAAAGCCCTTTGGGGCTTTTTTTGATATGCCTGTTAAGACGCTCTCTTCATTATTTTTACATGAGCAAAGGCGACACTCACAACGGTAGCAATAAGCTGTACTATATATACAACAGAAAGCGGCTCATTATTTGCCTGCACTGTTACTACAAAAGTGTAGGCAAACAGGATGGCCGGGATCCAGAAAATTATGGTAAGAAACAAAGAGAAGAAGCCAAGAATAAATCGATCGCCTTTATGTGGATGTGGGCTTTTATAAGAAAAGATCAGCTTGGCAACCCCAACTGTTGCTGCAAGTGCCATACCTATGATCATACTTGTACCAAAGGCCATGAGGGTGTTTGCAATTGCTGAAGCAGATTCAGCTTGTAGCGCGTAGGTAAAGAACAGAATTTGAAGAATGAGTGGTGAAAATAATTGCAGTTGTTGTAACCTATTTGATGGAAAGAGTTGCCGCTCTATTGCAAAAAAAGCACATCCCAAGAACAGCGTTCCATATATTATCCACTCGGATATCCAGTTTGGGACAAGTGTGATGTCTAAAAAGATAAATGCAAAAGACGCAGGTAGTATATACGCCAAGAATAAGTAAAGAGTAAAGACAAACACCTGATTTTTTGAAAGTGCTGGAATACCCATATTGCTTGTGTTTTTTTTATTTCTCATATTATGAAAGAATCGATTTCTTTATTTTCAAATAGACCATATAAATACCTACAAACAGAAGGCCATAGAATACCATGGTGTGCAAATAAATGCTGGTCCATTCCACCCATTCTAACGGACCGCCATCAAACCCCAAGCCTCTACAAATATTTGTTTGACTAAGTGCGCATACTGGCCACAAAATAATGCGAGATACTAATAGGCCAATTATTATAGGGAATCCTATTGCGTCAATCAGCCATGAAGGAACATTTGAAATACCAAAAAATTCGGTGTATATAATGATAGCTCCGGTTATGGCACCAATAAGAAAGGCGATTTTTTTTGGTGTTCTTTTCATATATGTTGATTACTCCCGTATCCAGCCAAGAAATGAAAAATAATCCATGACGTTTTCTGTTACATCTAGCTTCATTAAACCGGGCCCTTCTTTTGCGTATAAGTAACGCGTTTCTGGGGTTTGTCCTTCTTGAAAAAAGAGGTACACGTACCGTCCGGGAATGTACGTGTCTGCAATCATTGTTTTTTGACCGGTGATGCCATATTTTGCATCAAATTCTAATCCGCCCAGTAATAACTGTTCAGCCTCTTCTAAAGAAAGCTCCGTTGTCTTGTTGGTAGCATTGTTATGGCGGTAGTATTTTACCTCACCATAATCCGTTCTATTCTCTGCAGGGTTTTCTCCGGTTCCTTGTATTCTATGCGAAGGAGTTTCATATACAATTGCAAAGGGTCTGCCATACGTTAAATTACCGCCATGCGCGTATAAAAAGTCTGGGGGAGTTTCGTTAAATGGTTGTTCTTGGAATTGATAAATTCCATGCGATACTGTTGCAGCAACATAGAGTAGAAATGCGGCGAGGATTGCGAGGAGAATTTTTTTCATATGAGATATTATGTTCTTTCATGATAGCACAGTTGTTTCCCAAATAATCACTTCTCCGTCTCTCAATTTTTTATAATCCAGTCCGTGCTCTTCGCAATAGGCGATTTCTTTGTTGATATCTTCTGATTCAGAATGGTCAGAATCAAAATGTGGGGCAAATTGCCAGTCGATTATTCCAATCCCATTCCACATAGTTTCATATTCCCCGTATGTCTTTTGATCTGGGTTATCAACCAAATGATAGCCACGTAAAGTGGGGGATAGGACGCATACGGCTGCGCTATAACCTGCATATACTTTTTCTGATGGTAGTAACTCCAATAATATTGTATCAAATCCACTCAAATGCATTGCCATGCGAAGGTCATATACATTTCCACCGCTTACATATATTAAATTTACATCCTGCAGCAGTGCCTTTAGCTCATCTTGTTTTTCAAAGTACGCTCTTAGGTCGAGTGGTTCTGCGGTGACTCCGATTTCTTTAAGCTCTCGCAAATCCCAGTCTTGATGCTTTTTCAGGCTCTCTGGGTTTGCAAAATCTAATCCATTAGAAATATACACAGCTTTTGTTTCGTCTGGAAGCATTGCCTTTAGTTTCGTCGGGTCATCTCCAATTTTGAACGATGAGAAGTAAAATTTCATATCAATTTCATTATTCTGACAGGTACGTAAGAAGCAGCTTTACTATAGCATGTGTAGGTTGCATTCCATCTATAGTTTTGTCCACAAACCTTTTTTCAAAGATGTGCTGTTGGTATGTAATCATGCCTTCTAGCCACTGACTCATATCATCGTAGCCTTCATGTTCCATCCGATATGCATTTCTTTTTTTCAGCTCTTCTAATGGAACAATGAGCTGTATAATAGCAAATCCGCTATCTTTTGCCTTCACGATATCTTCATCTAAAAAATAATCGGTATTACAAAAAAAGAGTATTTCTTTTTGCTGCAGCACTTTTGCAATAATTTGTGGCGCTAATACCTGATGTTTATACGTTAAATCTGTTGGAAACACACCACCGTGTATCTTTTTGAGCTCTTCATCAATTTCGCTTACCTGAACATGAACAACTTTTTGCAGCTGCCGCAGCGTGGTTGTTTTGCCAGAAAGTGAGGTTGCAAATATGATGGCTTTCATGTGTTTCATATTGTTTACCACCCGTATTCATCGAAATGAGACTTTTTACTGATTGCATCAAGTGCAAATTTTACGTTAGGTAAAATATTATCGGGAAGTTCACTCATGGTAAACCATTGCATATCGTCACACTTGTCCGGCTCCATATTTTCTGGATTATCAGATAAGTCTTTGACAACAAAAAAGAAATCAATATATTCTCGATCTGGGCATTTTCTATGCGTGACGTGACCGATAGATATTTGCTCTCGGGATAGGGAAAGTCCTGCTTCTTCCTTTGCTTCCCGGATCATTGCTGCGGTTACACCCTCGTTTTCTTCCAGGTGGCCAGAGACGAGCGTGTAATGTCCATCCATATAACCGGTATTATATCGACGCAAAAGTAAAATTTGCTCATTTTTTTCTGCAATGAGCCAAACAGCGACATATGGTTTAAACTTTTCATCTCTACTCATAGTGGTAAACAGGATGTTATATAACGTCCGCGTATGATCCGACGTTTTTGCACGAAGTGCAACTATTTTGGATATACGCTGTTATATGATGAATTGCTCAACATCTTACTGATTCAAGCCAGTTGTTGTATTCCTTATAGAATTCCCCGTTGATGGTAAGATCTCTTTCTATCTCTGTGGTGTCTTCATCTTCCATAATTTGTAAACTTTCTTCTGGTGAATACGTTTCAAGCGATTCAACTGCTATTTCTGTGTTGGATCTGCCGTCCCACTCATTGAAGTTGAACATGTGTTTAAGCTTTGTATCCCACGTTGGATCCAAAATAACCCACTCATTGTCGAGCAAGACTTCAAGATATGCATGCGTACAATCATCCTCGTGAGGGATATCGGTTAATTCTGTGGGCAGATCCAACTGACTCCACTTAAATTTACATACTCTGTATCTTGTCGGGTATCCGCTGTTTTCCAAAATATGTTTAAGACGTCTCGTTTTTCCACTACAACAATTGTCCGCCTCAGTTGCACTAAGGGGGATTCTATAAGGAATGTCTCGTTCTTTGTTAAACTCTTCAATTATATTCATATCTCTAGTTGATCAATTTTTTCGATTTTGTTTAACTCCTTTAAAGCGATTATATGACTACAGACAAGATGCTCCTGATGAAAGTTACAGTCGCATATCCATTGATTGTCTTTTTTCATTAGGTTTCTTGTACCATGATCTGAGTGAACTTGTGCTTGATCTGATGTAATTGAAAATCTTTCGGGCTCTCGCACATATCTTTTTGCTTTGTCAATTTTTGAAAGTAAGGAAGAGATGAACCCTTTATCACTTATGCTCATAGAGTGTAGATATTGAGATTTCAAAGATATAGGAGCAAGTTCTATAGAACTATCATATCCCATCTACAAGGCACTGACAACCACCTCACAAATTCTTGCCATTTCCAAATCAACATGCTACAGTAATCCCGTTAACTAAGCGAATTTTTATGTTCAGATCACAGACATGTGGGGAGCTCAGTGAGGCTCAAGTAGGACAAGAGGTGACGCTGGCCGGATGGGTTCATAAGCGTCGGAATTTAGGTGGGCTAGTATTTATCGATTTACGTGATAGATATGGGCTAATGCAGGTGGTTTTCAACCCAGATATGGGGGATTCTTATGCAATTGCCGATTCGCTCAAGTATGAGTACATTATTTCTGTTACAGGGACGGTAGAGAAGCGAGATGAAAAGGCGGTGAATAAGGATATGGCAACGGGAACAATCGAATTGAAAGCTACAAGTGTAAAAATCCTTAGTAAGGCAAAAACATTGCCATTTGAAATTTTTGAAACAAATAAAGGTGAAGAAGATGAAGAGCTCAGACTGAAATACAGATTTTTGGAGCTAAGACGAGAACGGCTTAAAAACAACATCATCTTCCGCAACAAAATTGTAACGCACATCCGCAATTACATGGAGTCACTGGACTTTTTGGATATTGCAACACCAATTCTGACAGTAAGCTCTCCGGAAGGGGCGCGAGACTTTTTGGTGCCAAGCAGAATTCATCCTGGAAAGTTTTATGCACTGCCACAAGCGCCGCAGCAATATAAGCAGCTTTTAATGGTGGCTGGATTCGATAGATATTACCAGATTGCGCCATGTATGCGTGATGAAGACCCACGGGCAGATCGTTCACCAGGGGAATTCTATCAGCTCGATTGTGAAACCAGTTTTATGACCAGTAAAGAGTTTCATGATCTTATGGAACCGCTGTTTGTGGAACTGACAGAGAATGTTGCCGGGAAAAAAGTAAAAGAAAAACCATTTCCACGTATTGCGTTTAAAGAATGCATGGAAACTTATGGTTCTGACCGACCTGACCTGCGGTATGACATGAAGATTGTGGACGCAACTGCATGGGGGAAGGGAAGTGACTTTAAAGTATTTTCTGGTGCTGATTCTGTGCGAGCACTTATGGTGCAAGGCGGAGCGGCGTTTAGTAGAAAAGAAATTGATGGGGAATTCACCGATGCGGCAAAACGTGCGCATGCCAAGGGATTAGCCTGGACTAAATTGGTTGATGGCAAGTTTGAAGGCGGAGTGAGTAAATTCTTTACAGAGGAACAGCTAGCTGAGCTTAAATCGATTACAAAGGCAGAAGAAGGCAGTATTATCTTCTTTGGAGCGGGCGATTGGGAAACATCTTTGACTGGACTTGGCGCTGTGCGTCATTTGGCAGGAGATAAACTCGATTTGAAAGACCCAAATGAAATTGCCTGGGCGTGGATTGTGGATTTCCCAATGTATGAATGGGATAGTAATAATGAAAAGGTTGATTTTGGGCATAACCCATTCTCTATGCCGATTGGCGGAATGGAATCGCTTGAAACCAAAGAACCGCTAGACATCTTGGCAGATCAATACGATATTATTGCGAATGGACTGGAGCTGAGTAGTGGTGCGGTAAGAAATAAAGATCCGGAAGTGATGTATAAAGCATTTGCACTCGCTGGATACAGCAAGGCAGATGTGGATGAGAAGTTTGGTCACATGATTAACGCGTTTGAATTTGGAGCGCCACCCCATTGTGGATTTGCGCCTGGAATTGAGCGACTTGTAATGCTGTTGACTGGGGAACCGAATATTAGAGCCGTAGTGGCATTCCCAAAAAACCAAAAGGCAGAAGAGCCTATGGTGGGAAGTCCTGCTGTGGTAAGTGAAGCGCAGTTGAAGGAGTTAGGGATTAAGATTGATGTGAAGGAGTAACATAAAGTGAATGAGAAAAGAGCCTTGCGGGGCTCTTTTTTTGTATAAAAAAAGTCCTCAGCCCGCGGCGGTTGCCGCGTTGTGGCTGAGGAACATGGGGCCGGCCGCATATCAGTGCGCGGCTGGCTAGAGGTACTGCTCTCGCAGGTGGTGCATCAGCGGTTCGTTCTCGCTGAACTCTGCGATCTGCGCGGCACGATCGAGTGTGATCATGTGCAGCAGATACATCGTCAGCACGCAGAGCATCTCGTCCAGGTGCTCCGACAGGCCGTAGGACGAGACGATGACGTCGCTGTGGTCGCCTTGCTCCGTCTCCATGCCGCGGATGGCGCCGCCGTGGGAGTGCTGCAGCTCATCGTCCCCGGAGACATCTCGGCTTTCCCAGCTCGAGAGGTGATCCGGATGGACGAGCAGGCGCTCGGCCTGCTCGTTAGCGAAGTGGGGGTAGATCGTCCCCTTGGTGGTCGGGATGGCACCAATGGCAAAGGCGGCGACCGGACCGACCTCGTCAGTCCCGTGGGCCAGTTGCCAGACGGTAAACCAGCAGCTGGGTGCCTTCTGCGAAGAGAGCGGAAAAACCGTCTGCTCCGCGATGTCGAGTGCCGTCTGGTTGACGGCCATCGCTACGGTCGAGGACAGTGCCGGTCTCAAGATGTCTTGAATCATTCAGGGCCTCCATGGTTTATGTCCGACTCATGTCGGGACGGAGATATTTAAGCACTCATTTGTAGAAAAGTCAAAGTATTTAGGGGAGTATATTGACAAAAAGGTCAAAAAATGATAGAAAGTCTATGGACAGTTACCCTCGCTGAGGGAGAAAGGGGGTTCCTATGGAACTCTCAGCTAAGGATTTGGCCTGGATTGCGCGCTTTCGTGCGCTTGTGGGCCAAGAGGTATCGTTTGATCTGCCGATCGGGCTTACGGGCTACGAGCGGTTCGAAGATTACACGATACTTAAGGTGGGTACTGATGGCATGGTGCTTGCGCGCTTTGCGAGCGATACGACGGGGATCGAATTCCACGTCGCTTCGATTCACTTCATCTACCCACCAGCCATGGAAGACTGACATCCAACCGCCGCGCAAGGGGAATCACAAGAGGGGCTCGGCGGCCCCTCATTTTTTTTCGCTATTAGGCGATTTTTTTGTTTTGTGTATCTTTCAATTATCCCCAAAGACCCAGAATCAATCCAAAGAGTATAAATAAGATAAGTTGATATCCACCCTGAATCAAAAATCGACTCCATGCAATCTTTTTTGCATCATTATTCCACATAGAGCATGCGGCAATGGTTGGCATCACAAACGCTGCCCAAATCCATAGGGCATTAGTTACTCCGCTTGCTTCTTCCCATCCTTTAATATAAAACGCAAGCACCCACACTTGAAAAAGCACCAGTAAGAACTGCACCAGGTACAGCTTTCCGGCGGACTTTTTCATCTTTTCTCTGGCCGCTTTATCCATATCAGTTGCTCCAACAATGGTCATCCACCTTTTCCCAAACAGTGGGCCATACCAAATAGCGCCAAGGATCATTGCCAGCACACCGCAGGCAAGAATGGTCACATAGTTTACCTCCATACATCAATCGTTAAGAATATATCTGTAGTATAGGGCACAGAAGTAAATTTCCCAAGCTATCCCTTTCATTGCCAGGCAAAACCAGCTATAATACCCATCGATATATGCAGATTACGATTGAACAATTTTCTGGGCCGCTAGACGCACTCCTTGGCATGATTGAGCAAAAAGATTTGCCAATTACCGAGGTATCGATTGGAGATGTTACCGATCAGTACGTGCAATTTGTGGAGCAGCTTGATGATGATGATGCCGACCAGTTGGCCGATTTTTTGGTGATTGCGTCTAAGCTTTTACTTATGAAAGCAAGGCAGCTATTGCCGCAATTTTTTCCAGAAGAAGAGGATGAAGAATCGCTTGAAGAACAGCTGCGATTATATAAGGCATTTGTGGAAGCAGCAAAAACGCTCAACACACTTTGGGAACAGCCAACATTTTCTAGATTTAGATCACACCCGGCACCAAAGGCTGCAGGATTTATTCCGCCAGAAGCGCTTAGTGCTGTAGACTTGCGAATTTCCATGGTAAAACTTATCAGTAGACTTAAACCGCATAAACCACTGCCACAAGTAAAAATCGATTCAACCGTTTCGTTAAAAGAAAAAATCAAACATATTAAAAAGATTATCGCCACAGGCAAACGCATGCTCTTTCATGAAACCATGAGCGATCAGCGAAACAAGTCAGAAATTATTGTAGGATTTTTGGCACTACTAGAATTAGTAAAACAAAAGACGGTTACATTAGAACAAGACGCAACCTTTGGAGATATTGTTATTGAAAAAGCATAATATGACACTTGGATCAGTAGAAGCAATTTTATTTGTTGCATCAAAACCACTTAGCTATAAACAATTAGCGAAGTCGCTTAGTATTACCGCAGAAAAAGTGGCTGAATTTGTTGAAACGCTTGTAGCAAAATATAATCATGATGATTCTGGAATTCACATTATTGTCAGCGATGAGAGTGTACAGATGGGAACGAATCCTGCATTTATTGAAGCGACGGACGGATTTGTGAAAAGCGATATCATGGGAGAACTCACACGTGCGCAATTAGAAACACTTACGGTTATTGCCTATAGAGGGCCAGTGACAAGACCAGAAGTGGAACAAATCCGTGGGGTGAATTGTGCCGTCATTATTAGAAATTTACTGATGCGTGGGCTTATAAAATCTTCTAAGCAGCAAGATGCACTTATGGAAAGCTTTGTGCTTACCATTGAAGCGCTTGCGCACTTAGGGGTGAGCAAAGTAGAAGAACTCCCTGATTATGAAACGCTTAGTGATCATGAATACCTTAATAACGCCTTAGACCAGTAATATGGCGGAGTACTTTTACCCAGTACAACAAGAAAAGTCTTGGTGGCAGTCGCATTGGCGCTGGTTTGTTGGGGTTATGTGTGTTGTGGTTGTTTCGCTCGGTATTGGGTTATATAGAGTCGGTGTTGCCGCAATTGGTAATCCTCAATCAGACAGAGTACCAATGGTACTCAGTGCGAATTTTGCCGCGCAAGTGCCGCAGGTTGGCGGAGATATTGTGGTGCCAATTCCAGCATACTTGCCTCCACCAATTCCGGAATTAGTCGGTGAGCCAATCGATATGAGTTCATTTTCGGCAGTTGCAGCATTAGTAAAAGATGTAGAATCTGGAAAAGTATTATTTGCAAGTAATGAATACACGGCAAGGCCACTTGCGAGTATTACCAAACTTATGAGTGCGCTCGTCATTTTAGAAAGAAACCCAGATTGGTCTTCAAGCACACAAGTGGTTGCTGATGATTTGATTGATACGCACATGTACGCCGGTGATACGTACACATTTACGCAGCTTTGGGATGCTGCACTTATTGGCTCGTCTAATAAAGCTATTATGACGCTTTCTGATGCTGTGGGCTGGAATAGGGATGCCTTTGTTGCCAGAATGAATGAAAAAGCACATGAAATGGGAATGGGAGAAACGGTATTTGTAGAGCCTACCGGATTAGACGAAGGAAATGTATCTTCTCCATCAGACATTGCGCTGTTGCTGCAAGAAGCACTTCAGCATGAAAGAATTGTAAACGCGGTGTTGACAGATAAGCTGTCACTATTTTCTAAAGAGCGACAAAAATCGCATAGCATGTGGAATACGAACTGGCTACATTTAGGATGGATCCCATCCAAATTAGAAGTAGTGGGTGGAAAAACAGGATATATTACTGCTTCAGGATATAATTTTACTACTCGTGTTGCACATGAAGACGGAAGGGAGTTAGATGTTGTTGTGCTTGGTACTGATTCGCATGAAGCACGTTTTGCAGAGGCCAGAGACTTGGCAGAGTGGACATTTACTCATTTTTCTTGGCCAGAAGAAAAAGAATCATACTAACATGGAACATGTGAGGGGGAAAAACAAACGATGTAGGCGCCTGTGTAAAGCTGTGCTATTTGCGTTACTGCTTGGTGGAGTTGTGTGGATGAACATCAATGCAATTAATAATGAAAGTGTTCTTGCCCTTGTAAGCACGTATAGCTACGGAGGAATTTTAGGTGTTTCAGTATTGAGCGGATTTAATCTGCTTGTACCGATTCCAATTATTGGATTGTATCCGGTCTTTTTAGAAGCAGGTTTGCATGCTGTGGGGGTTATTATCACCATTTCTATCGGTATGACGATTGGTGACATGTTTGGTTATGCAATTGGGCGAACAGGGCGATCTGTTGTACATGTAAGTAAAGACAATCCATTTATGGTGCGACTGGCGCAGTTAGAAAAGCGCCATCCCATGTTGCCGTATATATTTTTATTTGCGTACGCTGCAATTGTTCCATTTCCAAATGAACTCGTAGTAATTCCTGCAGCATTTATTGGATGCAAGTTCCGGTATGTGATTATTGCAACACTTTTAGGAAATACTATTTTTACCACCGCCAGTGCCCTCGGGTTTATTCATGTGTTCTCGTTACTCTAATATGAAAGAATTTGTTATTCACCTAGTTTCGTCGTTCTCACCTGAGTGGGCCGTATTTTTTTTATCAATGGTCCCAATTACAGAATTGCGTGCATCGATTCCGATTGGTATTGGGGTGTATGGCATGGGCACAGTAGAAACATGGCTGATTGCTGTTGCAGGAAATTTGCTACCAGTCGTTGCAACACTGTGGATTTTTCCATGGCTCCATGATTGGCTTGTTGGGTCAAAAATATTTGGTCCGCATGTGAGTAAAAAATTAAAACAGGCAGAGGATGTGTTTAAAGGAAACTATGCAAAATATGGTGCCTTGGCATTGGTGCTTTTTGTGGGAATTCCATTGCCGTTTACCGGCGCTTGGACTGGATCGCTTGCTGCATTTATTTTCAATATTCCTTTTAAGAAGGCCTTTCCACTTATCACGATTGGTGTTATGATGGCAGCTACGCTCGTTACTGCAATTACACTATTTGCAGGTGGTGCGCTTAGGGCGTTACTTGGAGCGTAACAACTATATATAGGAGGGGATAATGACATACATATGCCACATCCTCAGCACATAGCCATCATCATGGATGGGAATAGACGTTGGGCCGTTTCAGAAGGGAAGCCAAAGATTTTTGGACACACAGAGGGAGCAAAAAATATTAAAACTATTGTACATGCTGCAATAGATAGCGGGCTCAGTTTTCTGACACTGTGGGCGCTTTCTACAGAGAATTTGAAAAATCGAAGTGAATTAGAATTGACTCACTTGTTTGGGCTTATGAAAAAGTTGCCTAATCAATTAAAGGAGTTTACAGATAATAATGTAAAGATTGAATTTTTAGGCGAGATGACTGCTTTACCAGAAGATGTACAGGCAGTATTTAAGCAGATGAAAGAAGATACCGCAGAGAATACTGGTCTTACCCTAAATTTGGCAATAAACTATGGGGGAAGAGATGAATTAACAAGAACAGTGAAGGCCATTATTGCAAGCGGTGTTTCAGCAGCAGAGGTGACAGAAGAGCTCATAACCGCACAGCTTGATACAAAAAAGATGCCAGAGGTTGATATGGTCATCCGTACCGGCGGACATAAACGTTTGAGCGGATATTTACCGTGGCAGAGTGTGTATGCAGAGTTATATTTTACAGATGTGTACTGGCCAGCGTTTAGCGCAGATGAATTTAAAAAATCGATTGAATGGTTTGAGGAGCAACAAAGGAATAGAGGAAAATAGGATAAAGAAAAAAAGCGCGTTCTGCGCTTTTTTTCTATACTTACTGAAAGACTGTTTCTGATTGGAGTTTGGATGGTTGTCTGTATAGCTTTTTTTGTATCATTAAATCATCCATTTTTTTACAATCGATTGGCGTTGTTGCTTTCTCTGCATCGTGAGTACTAATATAGCACGCGGATTTTACTCCAAGACACTGACTACCGAAGAGGTATACTTTTTGTAGACCAGTACAATCACAGCCAAATTCTTGATTATGCTTGCTGAATTGTTCACAGACAGGAAATTCAATTTGGTTTATTCCAATATTAATAGAAAGTGCAATGAGTAAGGCTGCTGCGGCAATTTTTTTGTGCGGCGTGAAAATAATGAGGACAAGCGATACTACAGTGGCAAGAAATAGTAAGCCTAAAAGCCAAGGCACACTACCAGATACCAGTAAAAAGAAATGCAGGTAGGTGAGAGCTACTAAAGAGAGAAGGAGAAGAATTGCTTTTATTAGGTGGGTTTTATATATGTGTTTCATATAAAGATAGTATAGCAGAAAATATGCGGCGTGTAGGAAGAGGGAAATCTCACTCGCGTCTTCGCGCTCTCCAGAGGGGCTTCCGCCCCTCTGGCGTGTCCTTTCGCTATCGCGGAAGGCACTGTCACCCACTGCATGTAAGGGGGAATCCCCCTTACCATCCCCCGTTCGATCTCCACTCTTACGACACAAAATAAAACCCCCTGTAGGGAGTTTTTATTTTGTGCCGACGGTGGGAATCGAACCCACACGCCTTGCGGCACACGATTTTGAGTCGTGCGTGTCTACCAATTCCACCACGTCGGCATAGGTATCTGCGAAGGATTATACGCTCTCTTGAGAGGAATGTCAAGATAGGGTATAATGATGGCATATGAGCAGAGTAATTTCAATTGTAAACCAAAAAGGGGGAGTGGGGAAAACCACAACTTCAATCAATCTGGCAGCAGGACTTGCAGAAATGGGGCACTTAGTGCTGCTTGTGGATATGGATCCGCAGGGAAATGCGAGTAGTGGGCTAGGATTGTCAAAAGAACAATTTTCACATGGATTATACGAGGCATTAGCAAAACAAAAGCGTTTTTCTGATGTTGTTGTAGATACTCCACATCAAAATCTTCGACTTGTTCCGTCAAATTCAAATTTGGCAGGGGCTAATATCGAACTTGTTGATATGGAGGCAAGAGAGCATCAGCTCAAATATTTATTAGATGAAGCACGTCACGCGTACGATTATATTATTATTGATTGTCCGCCATCGCTTGGATTGTTAACCATTAACGCACTCGTTGCGTCAGATGAGATTCTTATTCCTGTTCAAGCAGAATATTATGCGCTAGAGGGGCTCGGGCAGCTGCTTGAAACTGTTGGGCTAGTCAAAGAACATATTTGTCCAGATGTTGAAATTGTTGGTGCTGTACTGACAATGTATGACAAGCGTACAAGACTCAGTGAAGACATTATGATGGAGTTGTATAAATATTTCCCAAACAATATTTTCCGCTCAGTTATTCCTCGTTCTGTTCGCCTTGCTGAAGCGCCAAGTTTTGGTCAGTCAATTTTCCATTATGAACCACGAGGAAGAGCAGCAAAAGCATATCGCAAATTAGCAGAAGAATTGCATAGTTGCGGTCTTTAATATACTTAGCAAACGATTATGGCACTTGGAAAGGGGCTTGGATCATTGATTCCACAACACAAAAAGTCTGCTCCAGCAAAAGCTGCTGTAGTTAAGACACCAAAGCTTGATAGCGAAAAACTGTGGCAGGTACCAATTGAAGAAATTGTACCAAACCCACATCAGCCACGTAAGCATTTTGATAAGGAAGATTTGGAAGATTTGGTTGCTTCAATAAAAAAACATGGGGTAATGCAGCCGCTTACAGTGTCGCAACGGCCAGATGGAGGATTTGAGCTTATTGCAGGAGAGCGGCGCTTAAGAGCGTCTCAAATCGCGGGATTGAAGACCGTTCCTGCAGTAGTAAGAACTGCAACAGAGCAAGAAAAGCTTGAGCTTGCGCTTATTGAAAATATTCAACGTCAGGAATTGAACGCAATTGAAGAAGGAATTGCATTTAATAGATTGATAAAGGAATTTGGATTGACACAGCAAGAAGTTGCTACGCAAGTAGGGAAGAGTAGATCTGCAGTAGCAAATACCATTCGACTATTAGATTTACCAGAAGAAATTCAGGACGGGCTGATTAATGGAAAAATCACAGCAGGGAAGGCAAGAGCGCTACTCAGTTTAGAATCACAAGAAGCGCGGCTAGAAATGTATAGATCAATGATTGGTGAGGGAGTGTCAACCAGAGAAGTAGAGCGGCAAGTAGCCAAGCGATCTGGAAAAGGATCTCCAAGACGTGATCCTAATGTGATGGCCCAAGAGCAGCTGATTGAAGAGCGGCTCGGAACAAAAGTACGCATCTCTCAAAGAGGAGAAAAGGGAAATATTACCATTGAGTATTACTCAAAAGAAGAATTGCGAAGATTGCTTTCTGAACTTACTTAACAAATAAAAAATCGACTATACCAGTCGATTTTTTATTTGTTTATTTTCCAGGCAATACCGATTTGAGCCATTTTGGTAACCTGCGTTGTTTTTGGTAGGAACGAATGTGAGACTTTGCGGTACTTGTTTTCACAAATTTGATCCAATCTTCATTGGGTCCTTTTCTGTGTTTATCTACCAGAATCTCAATGACATCACCATTTTTCAATTCAGTGTCTAGTGATTGCATTTTATCGTTTACTATAGAACCGGTACACGTGTTTCCAACCTCGGTATGAATGTGATACGCAAAATCAACAGGTGTTGATCCTTCTGGCAAATCAATCACATCTCCTTTGGGAGTGAAAACAAAAATGCGTGTTTCTAAAAAATCGATTTTAATTGCTTCTAAATCAGAGAGTTTATTGAGTACATCTTTCTGAATACGAGCAAGTTCTTGCGCCCACGCAACTTCACGCCTAGGAATGTGCGCGCCATTTTCATCATAATGCCAATGAGCGGCAATACCATATTGTGCTTCATCATCCATTTCTTGTGTTCTAATTTGAAACTCTACAATTTGCCGATTTTCTGCAAAGACTGTTGTATGCAGTGACCGGTATCCGTTCGGTTTTGGTTGCGCAATGTAGTCTTTAAATCTACCAATCATGGGTTTCCAAAGCTTATGCAAAATACCAAGTGTTGCGTAGCAGTCGGCAACAGTTGGGACAATAACACGAAGTGCGATAAGGTCATGAACCTTATTTACTTCGTTGTTTTTTCTCATCAGTTTTTGGTAGAAGCTATAGAGCCGTTTATTTCTTCCACCTACTGAAATAATATTTACACCCGCATCTTTGAGGGCAGTTTCTGCCTGCTCGCGAACTTCTGAATAGTATTTTTCTTTACCGGTAATTTTTGCTTCACGAAGTTGCTTGATGCGGCCGTACTCTTTTGGGTATACGTATTTAAAAGACAAATCTTGCAATTCACTTTTCATCCACTCCATACCGAGTCTGCCGGCAATAGGTGCATAAATTTCTAAGCTTTCTAGAGCAATTCTATATGCTTTTTGTGGTGGAAGAGCACCGAGTGTTCGTAAATTGTGAATTCTGTCAGCAAACTTAATGATCATGCAGCGAATGTCTTCCGCCATTGCCACGAACATTTTTCGGAGGTTCTCAATGTAGCGTTCTACTCCGCGGTATTTTAGTTTTCCTAATTTTGTAATTCCGCGTACAAGAGATGCAATTTCAGCGCCAAAGTTTTCTTCAATTTCTTCAAGAGTAACCTCTGTGTCTTCGGGTACATCATGAAGCAGTGTTGCCGTAATAATGACAGGATCAATTCTCATGTCTGCAAGAATGTGCGCTGCTGCCAGAGGGTGAACAATATACGGCTCTCCACTCTTTCTAAATTGCCCCTCATGAGCATTTTTAGCAAAATCGTATGCAAGCTTAATAATATCTGTATCATGCTCAGGACAGAAGTCTTTTACCTTCTCTATAAGGCCTTCAATTGTTTCTTTTTGTTTACTTCCCATATACAATTGATAGTAACGAGAAATGCGATTTTTTGCAAGGGCTAGCAAAAAACGGCCGAATGGCCGTTTTGCTGATTATGCGTCTTTTTCAACGGTTTTTTTCTTTGGGGCAGACTTTTTCTTCTTGGCAGCTTTTTTCTTTGGCGTAGCCTTTTTCTTTGCTGCGGCTTTCTTCGGTGCAGCTTTCTTTTTTGCGGCAGCTTTTTTCTTTCCTCTTCCTGGCTTTGCCTCTGCCAAAATCTTTTGGCAGTCTTCTAAGGTGAGGGTAGACGGATCTTCCAAGTCTTTTGGAATACGACCATTCTTTGTGCCGTCAGTGACATATACGCCATACGGACCACGCTTAATGGTGATTCCTTCTTCTTCGAATACTTTAATGATGCGTTTTGCTTTTTCTTCTCTGCCGTCTTTTACAATTTTTACCGCCTCTTCTAAAGAAATAGTATATGGATCGAGGCCCATATCTTTTTTAATAGAGAAGTATTCTTTTCCAACTTGTACGTATGGACCAAATCGCCCAACATTGGCTTTAATGTCAGCGCCATCTTCTTCTTGACCAAGTGTACGTGGCAGTGAAAGGAGTACCATAGCTTCTTCCATGGTGATTGTTTGCATGATTTGCCCTTCTCTTAGTGCCGCAAATCGTGGTTTCTCTTCATCATCTTTAGAACCGAGTTGTACAAACGGACCGTACTGACCAATACGTACATATACCGGTTTCCCAGTCTTCTCATCAGTTCCGAGTTCTCTCATTTGAGAAAGCTCTTCTCTTGTTACTTCCTCATTTTTCTTTTCTAAGTTGTCGTGGAACGGATGATAGAAGGTAGAAATAATTGGTTGCCAGTCTTTTGTGCCTTCTGCAATCGCATCCAGATTTTCTTCCATGAGTGCAGTAAAACTATAGTCTACAATATCTGAGAAATGCTCAATAAGCATATCAGTAACGATGATTGCAGAAGATTGTGGGTAGAATTTTTTATTATCGTCGCGGGCAACATATTTTCGCGCTTCAATCGTTCCAATAGTAGGTGAGTAAGTAGATGGACGACCGATGCCGTGCTCTTCGAGCGCCTTAACGAGAGTCGCATCTGAATATCTTGCGGGCGGCTGTGTAAAGTGCTGTTCATCTATAAGATCAGTGCAGGCAAGTTCATCTCCCTTTTTTAAATCCGGAAGAGAAAGTTCTTTGAGTGCTTCTGGATACAAGGCAAGCCATCCTTTAAACGTAATAGTTTGTCCAGTAGCTCTAAATTCGTATGAATGTTTGTCTGACCCATCTGCTTGCACATCAAGCGTTGCTTTACGTACCTTCGCTTCTGCCATTTGAGAGGCTACCGCTCTATTATAAATAAGTGAATAGAGTTTCAGTTGCTGTGGATCTAGATGATCGGTGAGACTTTCAGGTGTTCTCTCTGGATGGGTTGGGCGAATCGCTTCATGCGCTTCTTGCGCCCCTTTTGTCTTTTTTGTAAATTCTCTTGGTTTATCTAATGCGTATTCTTTTCCAAACGTGTCTTTCACAAATGCCGCAGTTTCTTTCAAAAATTTAGCTGAGAGGTTTGTAGAATCTGTACGCATGTAGGTAATCAAACCAACCGTTTCTTTTCCAATATGAATACCTTCATACAACTGCTGCGCCAATCTCATGGTTTGCTTTGAACTGTATCCAAGTTTATTATTTGATTGCTGTTGTAGCGTAGACGTTCTGTATGGCGCTGGGGGAGTTCTGGTCCCGTCTTTTTCAGCCACGTCGAGTACTTTATATTTGGCATCTTTTAATGCATCTAAAATTGCATCTGCATCAGCTTTTGTACCAATAGCAAACTTATCTAGCTTTTCACCGTTCTTTTGTGTGAGCTTCGCTTCTAGTGGTGCTCCTGCGGCATCAAAGTGACCAGCAATGGTCCAGTACTCTTGAGATTCAAATGCATCGCGTTCTCTTTCGCGCTCTACAATTAATCGTACAGCAACTGATTGTACACGGCCGGCAGAAAGACCTCTGGCAATTTTCTTCCATAAAAATGGAGAAAGCTCGTATCCTACAAGACGATCTAAAACACGGCGTGCTTGCTGCGCATCTACCAATTTTGTATTGATATGTCTTGGGTGCTTGAGCGCTTCTTCAATTGCGTGCTTGGTAATTTCATGAAATACAATACGCTCAGCTTTTTCTGGTTTTACTTTTAAAATATGTGCTAGGTGCCAGGCAATGGCTTCTCCTTCTCGGTCTTCATCAGTTGCAAAGATAATGTTATTATCACATTCCTTTGCCAAATCTTTCAGCTTCTTTACCTGTTTGGTCTTATCTGGGCTTACACGATATGTTGGAAGAAAGGTTCCTCCTTCAATATCGATTCCCATATTACTTTTTGGGAGGTCTCTTACATGTCCAAAAGAAGACTCGACAACATAATCGGTGCCGAGAAATTTAGAAATGGTTTTTGCTTTTGTCGGAGACTCGACAATAACGAGTGTTTTGCTCATAGAAAAAGTGTCTTTGCACTATAGGGTAGGAAACAGGCTGTGTCAAGTATGTCGGAGCTGTCCGGACAGGAAGATTGAGCCTGTAACGAGTAATACGTCATGTTTAGAAAGGTGTTTTTTTGCCTCAGTAAAGGCAATATAGGGGTCTAAGTAGCATTCTACGGGTCTGTTTTTTGGGAGGTGTTTTTTTGCTTCAAGCATGAGATGGGTGGGGTAGGCGACTTTTCGGAGGTGATTTGCCGTATTTCTGGTACAAGTTACGCGTTTGGGGTTTAATTCTTGGCATAGTGAGCCAAGGAGCTTCTTCCACGGTTTATCCGCGCTAGCGCCAAATAAGAGGTGCAGAGAGGCCCCCTTAGGGAGGAGTGCCTTTGTTGCCGCAATGGTAGATGCCATTTTATGTGGATTGTGCGCGCCATCCATAATAATGAATGGGTGCTCATTTTTGATCTCCATGCGAAGTGGCAATTTTGCATTCATAAGTCCATGCCAGATTGCACTCGACTCAATTCCTAAATCACTGGCAATATGTGAAGCCAAAAGAGCATTCTTTGCTTGATGAACTCCTGGAGCCGGAACAGACCAGGTTTCACCATTGAACATAAATCGTGTGCCATCAAATTTAATGGAAGTTTTTTCTGGTGTTGCTTTATGATAAATGAAGGGTACGTTATATTTGGATGCTCGTGTTTCAATAAGATCTCGGATGTATTTACGAGGCTCTGCCGTATAGACAACGCCGCAATCGCGAGAAATAATACCACATTTGTCTTTGGTGATTTCTGCTAGCGTATTTCCTAAAATGTGTGTGTGATCTAAATTTACATTGGTAATCACCGCCACATCTTTTTTTGTAATGACATTACTCGCATCAAATGTGCCCCCAAGACCTGCTTCTAAAATCACCCATTCAACTTGTTTATCTGCAAAGTAGAGCCACCCAAGTGCTTCAAGAACTTCAAAATATGATACGGGTTCTAACGTAACTTGTTGCGCGTATGTATCTAATGCAGGAATGATTTTTTTTGTATAGGCAACAAAATCGGCTTTGCTCATGTGTCTTCCACCCACATTCCAGCGCTCAGTAATTTGTGTGGGGTGAGGAGAGTTTGTTGAACCCACCTGTTTACCAGAGGCGTGAAGAATACTATGGAGTAGATGTACAAGTGACCCTTTTCCACTGGTACCCGTGATATGAATAACGTGTGGAATCTTTTTTTGTGGGTTCCCTAAAATATCTAAAAAAGCCTGCAGCCGTTGATGATATGCAGAACTTTTTTTGGGATCCTTCATGAACTCTGTGCGAGGAAGATTCGCCAGAGATAGGAGTGTGCTATAGGCTTGTTCAAAAGTCATGCTCTCCTTATGTTACACTCAAATAATATCATGTTGCACCGAGGCTCGCAAGAACATGCGACTTGCATCTATATCGCAGCCCATCCTTTTCAATGAGTAAAAGGAGCTCTAATTCCATGAGCGCAGCGAGCAATTCGCTCGTATGAAGAGTACATACCGGAGTTAATTCATCTATGGTTTTCCAATCTGCAAGTGCTGTAAGAATAGGAGTATGTTGAGAAGGAATAGTTTGTGGTAGCTGTACGTTAGGAGTAATTCCAAGCTGAAAAGCTACTTGTTCCAGTGAAATAATGGGAATAGCTCCTTGTTCTAACAGTGCATTTACTCCCATGCCGGTAATGTTGAATATATTGTGGGGGAGTGCAAATACTTGTTTTCCTAAATCGAGTGCTTGTTCTGCGGTAATGAGCGTGCCAGATTTTTTAGCGGCTTCAATAATAATAAGAGAATCACATAGTGCCGCAATAAGTCGATTCCTTTTTGGAAATGAACCAGCAAATATGATGGCGCCGGGTGGGTGCTCACTTACCAGCGTTCCACCTTGTCTTAGGATGCGTTCTGCCAGGGAGCTGTGTCGTTTTGGAGTAATACCTGGAGGATCTACACTTCCGGGAAGTATTGCCACAGTAGGAACACCGCACCGTAGTGCTGCCTCATGAGCCGCACCATCAACGCCAAGTGCAAGGCCTGAGACTATACAAATATCACTTGCAGCAAGGGTCTCTATAAGTTCTTGCGTTGCGCGCTTGCCATATTGGCTCATGGCACGTGAACCAATTACTGCGATATGTTTGGTATCTGTTTGTAAACGTGTCCCCTTATAAAAAAGAGCAACAGGCGGGTCGGTTAATTGCAAAAATGCACTGGGAAATGCATCATCATGTGGGCAGTACGCATGAATATCGTGGCGATCAAGTAATGCTTGCGCAGCATCAACACTAAACGTACTCCTCCAAGAGATAAACTGCTCGACGTATGGCTGTTTCCAAACACTCTTTAGCCTTGCAGCACTTACGGTGCTGATCATGTCAGGCGTAAAGGCATCACAAAACCGTCGCCATTTGGCCGCACTTGCTGCAGGTGCATGAGCAAAATAGATACAAGGCTTCATAAACAAAAACACGCATAAGTAATGCGTGCATTGTATAGAAAACTTATTTGCTATGCGAGCAATTGAGCATTTCTTGCAGATTTTTCACAGATTGTTTAATAACTTCACCAAGAAGTGGCTTTTCAAAGAGAGAAAATTTACCAAGTACAAATCGTGAAGTATCTTCCATGCGCTTTTCATTTTTTGATTTGATGCCAACACGAACGCGGTGAAAATCTTTTGTTTTGAGGTGTTCTGTAATCGATCTAATACCATTATGTCCGCCATGTCCTCTATCTTTCTGCATTTTAATTTCTCCAAGTGCAATATCTTTGTCGTCATGAATAACGATAATGTCTTCTGCTGGAATTTTGTAAAAATGCGCAATCAGTCCAACCGATTGGCCAGAGTTATTCATATAGGTCATCGGTTTGACCAAGAATACTTTTTCGCCTTGTACCATGCCGCCAGCAATAACGGCATTAAATTTCTTGCTGAGCTCCGGAGAAGAGAGTCCCTCATGAGCAAGCTTTTCAAACAGCGCATCAATAATCATAAAACCCACGTTGTGACGTGTTTTCGTATAGCGACTGCCAGGATTGCCCAGTCCTACGATAAGTTTCATAGGGTAAATGGTTATCTTTTTGTCTTTGTGAGTTTGATAACGATTGGTGTTGCGAAGAAATCGAAACTATCTCTGAGTTTGTTTTCTAGATAGTTGATATATGATCTGTGAAGTGACGTACGATGTTTTACAAATACTTCGAAGATAGGTGGATTGTCTCTGAGCTGTCTCATACCAAGAAGTTTTGGATGTCTTGTTCCTTTTCCTCTTGAAGGACGATGTTCTTTTGTTGCTTGCTCCAAGAATTTTTCTAATCCACGGTTCGCAATATGCGTATGACGCGCTTGCCATGCATGCATAATG
The DNA here is from genome assembly GCA_018650645.1 of Candidatus Magasanikiibacteriota bacterium. Taxonomy (GTDB): domain Bacteria; phylum Patescibacteriota; class Patescibacteriia; order Magasanikbacterales; family UBA922; genus JABIFP01. Next base: position 29,248 of record JABIFP010000006.1, read on the forward strand.
TGCGGAAGAATTTTTTGGACATGCTGTCCAGTTTTTCCACTCACTAAAAGCATTTGTGCAAAACTGAGATGTGGAAAATATGAATACAGCATTTTCTTTACTTTGATTTGCTGCTGCTCTGTATTGTCTTCTGTAAGATCCCATTTGTTTACTAGAATGATAACACTTTTTGAGCGTTTTTCAATGAGTCCAGCAAGTTGCATGTCTTGTTGAGAGATTGTTTCAGATCCATCAATAACGAATAGGATGATATCTGAGTCATCAATACTGGTAATACTTTTTGCAATTCCCATGCGTTCTAAAAATCCTGACACGCGAGATTTTCGTCTAATACCAGCAGTATCTTTGAAGGTGATCTTTTGCATGATCTCTTCTTCACCTTGCTTGTATCGGTATTCTAATGTGGTGTCGTGGGGTTCACGAGTTGTATGCGCAATATCAGAAACAATAACGCGTTCTTCACCAATGATTCTATTAAAGAGAGACGATTTTCCGACATTCGGTTTTCCAATAAGCGAAATTCTAATTCCTGGATCTTCTTCCACAAATTTTTCAGCATCTGTCGCTTCGTCTCCAAGTACCTCAAAAATTTTATCAAGCAAATCCCCAATACTTCTTCCACTTGCTGCTGAAATTGGGAACGGTTCTCCAAGTCCTAGCTTATACCAGTCAGGTTCCGTAAGCGACGCTTCAATACGTTTATTATCTACTTTGTTTGCAATAAAGATGACTGGTTTATGAGAAATCTTTCTCATTCGTTTAGCCAGTTCACGTTCTTGTGGCATAACACCAACTTGTCCATCTGTAATAAAGAGAATTACATCAGCAAGTTTCATTGCCTTTTCTGATTGCACTAAAATATCTTCTTCAAATGGAGTGTCTTCTTCAAAAGAAAGTCCACCAGTATCGAGTACTCTGATATGTCGTCCTCTCCAATGGAGTAATCCTTCATTTGTTGTACGAGTTGTTCCACCAATGGTAGAGACAATCGCTTTGGTTTCTCCAATAAGTTTATTAAAAAGAGTCGATTTTCCAACATTAACACGACCAATGATGGCAATGGTTGGAATTCCGAGATTTTCTTGTGTAAGGCCTTTAGGCATATTATTCTGTATAGTCTTCTCCCAATATAAGGAGCAGATCAGTGCTTGTACTTGCTGCTTCTCCTGCAGGCAATGTTGTCCTGACAGGAATAGAGAGGAGCGAAGCGAGTCCTTCCGCAGCTTCTTTCGCTGCAGCACCTTCAGTTACGAGGTAAACAGCGCTTTTGCTTTGGGGACGTTCTTCTGTATTTCCAACGTGCAGTACGGCAAATTTCTTACTAATAAGGAATCCTTTCGTTCTGCTCGCCATACCGGCGCGCCATGTACCATTTTGCACTTCAAGGTTTGCTCCTGTGTAATCACTCAGCGGAGCCGCTTGAGTGGGAGTATTATCTGTAAACGTTTTGTTTTGAGCTTCAAATATATTCTCAATAGCCCCATTGATCTGTTCAAATGATCCAGATGCCGGGGTTAAAATGAATGCGCCTCTGTTACTTTTACCACTTACGAGGTACCCATCAGGGCCACTATCTAAGGTAAGGGTGAGAATTTCTGAGGTATCAAGTTCCTTTGAGAGCTTCAGAAGTGCAATCATGTCAGCAAAATCCATATTTGTCAAGACGTGCTTGCTCACAGAATCGAGAATTCCATTGAGTTTAAGCGGGTTTGCCAGCGTCTCAAAAGAGAGGATTTTTTCTTTCAGGGCCAAAATCACCTTTTGCTGGCGCTTTGAACGGGCAAAATCAGACCCTTCACCGTTGTTTCCGTGTCTTGAGCGGACATATTGCAGGGAAGTCTCTCCGTCTAGTGATTGAACACCTTTTGTGAACGATACTGTTTGATATTCGTGATTTGCTGCAGGGTACTGATAGTCGGCAAAGGTTCTGTCCACAGTTACGCTGACGCCGCCAATGTCATCGATGATTTCTTCAAAAGCGGTAAAATCGACTCGAATAGCATAATGAACTTCTTGATCGAATATATCTTTAATGATTTTTGTTGTTGCTCCAATTCCTGAGTCACGTTTTTTGGCTTCCGCAAAGGCATTTACATGATTGATTTTACCCACACCATAATTTGGAATGTCTACGGCTAAATCACGCGGAATAGAAGTAAACGCTACCTGCCCGGTAGAAGGTTTGATGCTTGCTAGAATAATTGTGTCTGTGAGATACGGACCATCATGTCCTGGGCCACCTTGACCAAGTACCAAAATATTTATCCTGTCTTTGTGTTCTCCTTCAAGCTCAGGCTCTGTGCGGAAAACAAAATGTTTAATCTTGCTGATAAATCCTCTTGGCTTTTTTGCTTCTAACGTAACAGGATCATACAGCGATGGATCATCTGGTGCTTGTACTGAGAACAGTATGCGTGCCGTGCAGCCACCAAGAAAGATAAAAAGAATCGCAACAAGTGCAAAAAAAATGCAGCTTCTCTTTTTAGGAACTGCTTCTTGCGATGCCCGTGGAGCAAAATCTTGTGGTGGCGTCAGGTGTTCGTGCATATGGCCTATAGTATAAAATATTTTGCTATATTGCGCAATAAAACAAAACTGTGCACGAGCGCTGTTTTAGAAGAATGAAAAATTTGCTATACTGCAATATATGCCACAGCCAATTGAAGATCAGCTTGAGCAAGATGATATCTTGCACGAGTGGACTACAAAAGAATATGAACAGCCAGCAAGAAAAACGCGTTGGTTTGTTGTGATGGGAATAATTTCAGGAATATTAATCTTCTATGGGTTGGTAAAGGGAAATTTTTTGTTCTCTCTTATTATCATGCTCTTTTTTATTGTGCTGTTTCTGCAGTCGCATCAAAAACCGCCATTGGTTGGGTTTGCTATTACGCCAATTGGAGTAGTGGTAGGGAATCGATTGTATGAATATGCGGAGTTAAAGCAATTTTATATTATTTACCAGCCGCCTCAGGTGGAAATGCTCTATATAGAGACTACGGGCATTTCTCGACCAATGCTCAGAATTCCACTGATGGACCAAGATCCTATTGAAATTAGAGATACGTTACTCCAATTTTTACCAGAGAATGCAGATGCAGATTCTGAGCCAGGTGGGGATAAGTTTGGACGCGATTGGTTACTCCAATAAAACAAATAAAGCCTGAGAGGGCTTTTTTTGGTTGACAAAGATTGAATTATTGGGTTATATGAATACGAATTAGAAGGGGGCAGAAGATGGGCTTTCGGAAAACAGATGACGGTTCTCGTGTGGTGCTTCTGCGCTGGCTGCAGGAAATAGAGCCGATCTACTGGGCTGGAGACCAATTGCCACTTCTGGAGGAAGTGCTGCGTTGGACTACTGCTGTTCAGCTCTTTGCCATTGCCAGGGGAGAGCCGTGCCAGGGAATTGATCCCGAGGCTGCTGGGCCGTACACCACGTCGGGCACTGGAGAGAACGAAAAGTTCCTCGGTGCTCTCAAGAGGGCGGTCGCTGTGCAGCAGACGATTGAGCTCGAAGATGGTGCGATGGTCTCGACGATCTTTGCCTGCAGGACGGGCAATCGGTTCGATGACTCGGATTACGTCGCTATATTTTCACTGAAAGCCACGTTTCGCCCTGGTCAGCCCTCGGAGTTCTCCCACAGGGAGTTCTAGTTACCTTCCACGGCAGCCTAATCCACCCACCACCGATCCGCAATTGCAGGCCGGTGGTGGGCGGTCTTTTTTTTGCCCAGATAGTCTTGACTTCCAGCCATTTCTCATATATACTCCTCGTGCTATGCTTTCGTAGTTCAATGGATAGAACATCGGTTTGCGGAACCGAAAATCTAAGTTCGATTCTTAGCGAGAGCACAAGAGACGATCAACAGGCACTACGGGGATCCGGTTTTAGCCGGATTTTACCATTTTTATATGAATATTGAACGAGTTCACAAGATCCTTCAGGATCAGCCAAAGTTTCGTCTAAAACAAGTATATAAGACGATCTTTTCTGATTTAGCAGAATCTTGGGAAGAAAACACTACTTTGCCGAAGGATATTAAGGCTCGACTTATTGAAGAGTGTCCTTTAGAAATTGATGCAGAAATTTTTGATTCTAAAAAAAGTGATGCCATTAAGGCGCTTTTGAAGCTGGAAGACGGAGGAGAAGTGGAAGCAGTATTACTATTGCATAATGACGGAAGACGAACGGTGTGTGTATCTTCACAGGTTGGATGTGCTCTTGGTTGCCGATTTTGCGCAACGGGAACGATGGGAAGAAAAAGAAATGTGACAACAAGTGAAATCCTATCGCAGGTGCTCTTGTTTGCTCGATACATGAATAATGTAAAGAAATGGAAAAAGCATAATCGTGTTACCAACATTGTATTTATGGGAATGGGTGAGCCATTCATGAATTATGATAATGTCATGGATGCACTCAGATTGCTCAACGATAAAGATGGAATGGGTATTGGTGCGCGTCACATGTCAGTTTCAACCAGTGGAATTGTAGATGGTATTAGAAAGTTCACTGAAGAACCAATGCAAATCAATTTGGCAATTTCAATTCATGCGCCAACGGATGAACTCCGTAGCATGCTCATGCCTATTAACAGGAAGTATCCATTAGACGAATTGATGGAAGCGGTAGAAGAATATGCAAACAAGCGTGGACGCCAAGTAATGTTTGAATACATTATGCTTGACGGAGTGAATGATAGTATTGAACACGCTCGTCAACTTGCATATCTTTTGAAGCATCCACTCTATATGGTGAATCTCATTCGCTATAATCCGACTGGAACGTTTCAGCCGTCAAAACCACATGCTATTAACTCGTTTAAACTTGCGTTAATGGAGCGCGGTGTACGCGTTACACAGCGGCAAACATTTGGACAAGATATTGATGCTGCTTGTGGGCAGCTAGCACTGAAGAATAAAAAGAAATAAGAGAAAAACACGGCTAAGCACCGTGTTTTTTGATACGTTTTGCGTAATGTGGTACGCTTGCGGTATATGATGCGTACATCCAGTGTGTCACAATTAAAAGGAGTAGGGCCAACACTAGAGCGGCGGTTGTTGTCTCTTGGAATACGCACAATTGAAGACCTTTTACATCACTTTCCATTCAGATATGAAGATTATAGTAGTTTGCTGCCAATAGCTGAAGTGCCAGACGATGTGCCGGTTACCATAAAAGGGAAAATCGAGCTGATTGCTAATAAGCGGAGTCCGAGAAAAAATGCTATTATTACGGAAGCAATTATTGCAGATAACACGTCAAAAATGCGGGTGGTGTGGTTTGGACAACCATTTTTATCAAAACAACTAGAGGCGGGGGATACCGTGTACTTGTCTGGGAAAATTAGCAATGATCGATTTGGTAGACAGATGCTTTCACCAACACATGAAAAAGAAAAAAAAGATGGAAGTGCTGGGGCGCGCATTTTACCAATGTATCCGCTGACTGCGGGGCTAACACAAAAACAGCTTCGAAATGTTTTGGCGCAGGTTACTGAGGTTATTGATCAGGTAGAAGATTGGGTACCAGAAGAAGTGCAAGAGCGGCAGGAACTATTACCAATTAAAAAAGCGATGAAGCTCATTCATTTTCCATCATCAATGAAGGATGTCGCTGAAGCGCAAAAACGTATTAAATTTGATGAGGTGTTTGTGTTGCAAGTGCGTGCGCAAATGATTCGTGCCCAAATGAAAAGTGCTGGCGCTGCACAGATTCCTTTTTCAGCAGAAGACACAAAAGCCTTTATTGCTACATTGCCGTTTACGTTAACAGCAGATCAAAAGCGATCAGCATGGGAATTGTTCCAAGATATGGAGCAAAGCCAGCCAATGAATCGATTATTAGAAGGGGATGTTGGGTCTGGAAAAACAGTGGTAGCAGCGATGACAATAGATGCTGCAATTAGAGCAGGGAAGCAGACTGTACTCATGGCGCCAACAGAAATTTTAGCAACACAGCATTTTGCATCAATGAAAGAATATCTACCAAATGCGCGCGTAGGATTATTGACCAGCTCAAAGGTGGAACTTTCTACGGGGTCTCTTGATACGAAGACCAAAAAAAGTACAAAGGAATCATTTTTGAAGTTGTTGAAAGATGGTGAAATTGATCTCGTTGTTGGAACGCATGCTGTAATTTCTGATGGTGTGGCATTTGCGGATTTAGCATATGCAGTAGTCGATGAGCAGCATCGGTTTGGTGTGGCACAAAGAAAAAAGATAAAGGATTTGTCTGGAAACGATGCAACCATGCCACATTTTTTGTCTATGACCGCAACGCCAATTCCACGTTCATTTGCACTGACACTGCACGGCGACTTAGATATTTCTATGATGAAGCAGATGCCAAAAGGAAGAAAACCTGTGGCAACGCAGATGGTGGCACCGCACAATAGAGATGATGCATATAGACATATCAGGCAAGAAATTCAGAATGGTCATCAGGCGTTTGTAATTTGTCCGCGGATTGAGCAAGAAAAAGATGCAGATGAGCGAGATGCACTGCAAAAAGGAAGTGTTATTGAAAGAGGAAGTGATAAAAAATCAGTGATGAGTGAATACGAGCGACTTTCGAATGTGGTGTTTCCAGATCTGACAGTAGGATACGTCCACGGAAAGATGCGGCCAAAAGAAAAAGATGCCGTCATGAAAGATTTTGCTGACGGAAAGATTGCGATTTTGGTTTCCACATCTGTTGTAGAAGTTGGAGTAGATATTCCCAATGCCACAGTTATGATTATTGAAGGAGCCGAATCGTTTGGACTTGCGCAATTACATCAATTTAGAGGAAGAGTTGGGAGAAGCGAGCATCAATCATATTGTTATGCCTTTTTGCAATACGATTCAGAAAAGGCCGTTGAGCGATTAGGATATTTTGCGGGTACGACTGATGGATTTGCACTGGCAGAGTTTGATTTACAAATGCGTGGCCCGGGGGAAGTATATGGAACGTCACAATCTGGTATGGGGCAGTTCAGGCTCGCTACCATGATGGATGTTGATTTGATAAAAGCTGCTGCAGAAGAAGCAAAAATTATTGATGTCGATGCGTATCCTGCATTAAAAAAACGAGTTGAGGATTGGGAACGCAATGTGCATTTAGAATAAAAAAAGCCTGCATAGCTTTCTCCCTTGGCGCGTGCCTTGGAAGCCGCCGGGTGGCGGAGCTATGCAGGTTGTAGAAAGGGGTCCGGTGGTGGCGATTTACACGCTATGGTTAGCCATGCAAATCGCGCCCGGATCACCAGGGCGGTGCTCATCGGTGATGAGACCGCGGCGCGTGGCGGTCTCAACCGTCATGCAGCCATAGTGAGTGTTCCACACCCCAACGAGGCAGCCGTGGCCGCGATCGGTGCGGTAGTAGATCAGCCCGCTCGGGGCTGTGTCGGAAGAGGGCATTCCCCCATTGTACTTTGCCGGCCAACGATTAGGCGAGGGCATCATCTGTCTTTCCGGTTTTGCTTGTTTCAGGCACCTCCATGGCATCTGAAAAGCAAAAAACCTGCTCAAAACGTAGCAGGTTTTTTTGTATTTTGCAAGGGGAGGGATGTGTGGGACCTTTTTTTAGGTGATAAGTTTATGTGGACAAATGATATAAAAACTGGTAGATTCAAAATAGGTTTTTTGCTTGTGGACTCTCATAGGGAGGGGGCATAGGCAGGAATGGGACTAGGGAGAAGGCAATGGATGATTTCGATACTGGAGACCAGCGCAGTGAGGCAGCGCAGGATCCTCCGGAGGAAGGGCAGATGAGGCGCAAGCCTGATTCAACGAAGGGGCCTGTTCCGAAGGGACGGGTTCTGGTTGATCCCGTTACGGGAATAGAGTACGTGGTCACGAACGTTAGAGGCGGCAATCGTCTCAACGCGTCGTCGATGCGGGCGTTCGGTTAGGACTCTTCTTTCGGGCCAACACACTCATACAGCAAGCCGCACCCAGCGGCTACTCTGACGCCAGTCAGAAGGGGGAGCTGTGTGGGTGTTTTATTTTTCTCGCAATTCTCTCAAATGCTTCACATCCTTCACCGCAATTCCTTTTGGAATAGTTTTTCCTGCGCGAGTGATCACTCGTTTCATACCAAGCGCAGCACATTCTTTTATACGTTTTTCAACAAATCGAACAGACCGAATTTCTCCGCCTAATCCAATTTCTCCAAATACCGCTAAATCGTCTCCAACAGATTTGTCTTTAAATGCACTTGCAATAGCAAACGCTACGGCAAGGTCGGCTGCGGGTTCGCTTGCTCGTATGCCGCCCACAACATTTACATGTACATCATAGGTAGATAAATCGATTCCTGCTCGGCGTCCAAGTACCGCAATAAGGACATGCAATCTATTAATATCAAATCCACTCGCTTTTCTCACAGGGAACCCAAACGCAGTTCTAGAAACCAGCGCTTGAATTTCTACCAGAAGTGGTCGTGTTCCTTCCATTAAACAAGTTACTACTGATCCACTTGCAGATTCTGCTCGTTCACTTAACAATGCTTCTGACGGATTAAGTACTTGCGTAAGCCCCGTTTCTGTCATCTCAAACATCCCAAGTTCATCAGTAGAACCAAATCGATTTTTTACTGCGCGTAACATGCGGAGTTGATGATACCGGTCTCCTTCTAAATACAGGACCGTATCTACTAAATGTTCTAGTGTACGTGGGCCGGCAACATTTCCTTCTTTTGTGACATGGCCAATAAGGACAATCACTGTGCCAGACTTTTTTGCTGCTTGAAGTAATTTTGATGTGCAGGCTTTGAGCTGGGTAAGTGATCCTGGTGGGCCATCTACATCTACAGAGCGAATTGTTTGCACTGAATCTACAATAGCAAGCGGTGGTTTTTGATCTACAATAGTTTTTACAATTTGCTCAACTACAACATCATTACTGAGGCCAAGCGTATCAGAAGAAGATGTGAGTCTGTCAGCGCGCAGCGTAATCTGCCCAACAGATTCTTCTCCGGAAAAATAAACGGAATGTGGCAGTAAATTTGCTATTTGCAGTGAAAGGGTCGATTTCCCAATTCCCGGCTCACCACCGAGCAAAATGAAGCTTCCAGGCACAAATCCACCGCCAATGACGCGGTCTAATTCGCTTAGTGCTGTTGGAATACGTTTTGCGTCTGCGCGTTCTACTGAAGAGAGCTGCTGAATTGCTGCTGCTGGTACGGCTTTTGCATGGTCAGAAGACGGAGGAGCAAGATCAAGCGCCTCTTTATTAATAGAACTCCACTTTCCACATTCCTGACAGCGACCAGTCCATTTACTATATTGCGCACCGCAATGGCTGCAGGAAAATACCTGTGAGACTTTCTTACTCATATCAATCAGATTAATTGTACGCTGCCTTTGCAATCATGTCTCCCAAAATTGATTGTCCGTTTGCGTTTAAATGAATTTTATCATCAGGATTAGCACAACTCGATTTTAACACATCTGGATCCATAGTATCGCCAAACTTTGCGTAGGCATCAATAAAGATATTGTTTCCGGCGAGTTTTCCCTCTGCCCCTGCGCGCATCCAGGCGTTTACTTCGTTGGTAGCTCTTTGGTACTGCTCAGAGAGAAGCCCTGATCCGGTGTGTGCGCCATATCCTTTCCAAGGGGTTACAGATACCGCAATAATGCGCACACCATCTTGCGTTGCTTTGTCATAAATTTTTGTGAGCCCAGCTTTTGCTCCGGTAATGTTATTTACTCCTGCCCAGACAATAATGTCGTCATACCGTTCTCCGCCTGCGCCAAGATTTTTATTTTTGATTTGATTAAAGAGATAATTTGCATTTTCACCAAATTTAGCTTCTTTTACAATAGTAATTCCAGGGCACTTTTGTTTGAGGGCGTCAGCATACGATTTGGCAGAATCAGTATTAGAATCACCAAGTGCCAATACTTTTTTTCCAGCTGACCGTGGGCATGAATATGTCATGACTGGGTCGCAAGTGTTTTTGAATAGTCGTTCCTTTGTATTAATGGGGCACTTGTCTGCTTTTAGTGCGCCAGAAGGGAAGAGTGGAGCGTTTGCTTGCACACCTAGTCCTTTTAATATTGAGACCACTTTATCTCTGCCGTAATCATGTTTTTTTAGTCCGTATTGTGTTGTGACCTTTCCATTTCTTCCTCCTCGGCTTACATAAAAATTTTGTACGGCATTCCTGATTGCAGGCTGATTGCAGGCTTTATCGCGAATGGCTTCATTCATAACAGCTGGTCCGTTGTTGTGACCCACATATAAAAGAGTAAGCGCGTGTTCAATTGTGATATTGGGACAAGCCTTTTGAATACGCTTTAGGTTTCTATTGATTGTTCCGGCCGCTGATGCTGTGTTGGTTTCTGGTTCAATTCTATTGGTACAATCAAACCCGAGCTCTGCGGGCATCTTCCCGTCTTTTAGTCCACCTGCACAGTACGCCAGACTCATTTGAAACAGTCCATGATATTGACTGCCGGGTCTACGCGCGTTTGGATTGAGTCCACTTTCTGCAGCCGCAACGGCTTTTAAAATACGCCAATCATATCCAAAACAGCCCGCATATGTTTGGAACAGCTCGTCCATTTGTTCATTAGAAAGGTTGAAGCTGGTTAAAAAGACAGTGTTTTTATCAAATTCAAGTTCGTCTAATTCAAGCGGATCAATATATTTAATTTTCAGATCCTTCATGACCACTAAATCCGGATTAATCGTAAACAAAATGGTGTATGAGCCGACTGCCAAAATAAGCCCGATAAAGGCATTTGCAATGATCTTTTTTGCTTGGCCGGTTTGTGTTGGATTGCCACCGCTCATGGAATAAACAACACCACCTACAATAACCATGACAACACTAATAATAGAAACAATAACAACGCTGTACTGATATACTGCGCCAATATATTCCCCAAGGAATGGAACAATCATGTATTTATCGAGCCCCTCATCGATAAGCTTGGGCTCTTCCGAAAATTCCAATCCTGGAATAGAGATTTGTACTGTTGGTGAACCTGCATCTTTAACCAATTCACTAGTAATTGGTTGTGCACTGATTGCTAAAGCTGGTGACGCAAAAAGAAGCAGCGTTAGTACGCAGCAAACAAGAGAAAGTCGTTTGATTAGGGTATGCATATTAGTTCAGGAGGCCTAAGAATTGCTCCCATTCTTGCACTGTGCTAAGCGATTGCACCTGTTGCCCATCTACAAATATGGCCGGTACGGCTTGAATGCCGAGTGAACGAGCGATTGCCTCATTCTTTTTCAGATATAATTCAGGTTCTTCTGTGCCTGCACAACGTTCCAGCTTAGGAGTATTCAAGTCTGCGTCATTAATTATTTGCTCAAGCACAAACGGCGTTAATTGCTGATAATTAGCAAAGGCGAGGGATTTAAATTCTTCAAACTTTCTTTGTCTGTTAGCACAAAAACTTAAGGTATGTGCTGGGCGGGTATCGTGTGGAAATCTTGTCACAGTTAAACTTTTCCAGATAATTTTTACTTGTTTTGGATACGCCGCAGTTAATTCTGAAAACGTTTGGTCTACCTCAGCACAGTGAGAGCAGCCTAAATCTTCAAATGCTATGATAGTGATAGGTGCTTTTTTATTACCAATAATAGGGTCGTCAGCTAAAATGGGAATAGTAAGCGCTCCTTGCTGTGTGTTTATATCGGCTCGGTCATTTGACCCATTCTGAAATTGAACAACTCGAATAAAAATGGCAATGGCGATAATAGCAATTGCAGGAAGGAATATCAGCAACGTTTTTTTCATTTGTGTCATAGCGATTATAGCTCGACTTTAAAGATACCGTTTGTGACTTTGTCTGTGAGGAATAGGGTGTTTCCGTCAGGGCTCACGGTTAGTGTATCGACAACATGTGTTTCAGAAAGTGGGATTCTTGTTTTTGCTCCTGTCTGCGTATCAATTTTATACAAATCATCTGGTGTTCCTTCGGCTAATTCTGGAGCAAATCCAACGCCTGTTTCCATTTCTTGAGGAACGCCGCAATACAGGAATCGGTTATCTGCTGCAAATTGGCATTTTTCTGCCCACGTGTTGATACTGAGGGGGCGTCTGTCTGTACCAATGGAATCTCCTTGTGCATTGGTGATCCAAAGTTGTGGTTTAAATTCACTTTGAGAAGAGTAGACGCTGTAAATAAGCTTATCTCCTTTTGGAGACCAGGTGCTTTCAAAACCGCGTCCCTCAACAACAAGTGATTTGAAATTTTCTCCATTTTTACCAACCAATAAAATTTGCTCTCGCTCTGCACCAAGTGCGGCACCTGTTCTTGAAAAACCAAGCACTTGCGTGTTGGGTGACCAATCAACCGTAACTTTATCTTGATTTTCTCCGAGCTGCTCTACCAGTGTTACTTGTTGCCCCGATGGGTCAGAAGTAATAAGCCATCGGTTTTCAGGAGAGATACCAATACTTTTTGCAGCAATTTCATTTCCGTTTGGATCAAATGAAAAACTTTCCCAATGTTTAGGCAATGTTACTTGCTTTTCTGCTTCAAAATCATAGAATAGGTTTGATCCGTCTGGATATTCTAAAATCGCTCTATCTTTACTTGCTGCCCAAGTTGCATTTTCTACATTAAAGAACACTTTTTCAGAAAGTGGCACAATGTTGCCTTCTGCATCAATCGTATAAAATCTTCCGTCTTGTTGATTGTAAAATGAGGCATTCCCATTGTTGTCTAGCTTGAGTTCACTCACAAGGTCCGAAGTAAGCTGCGTTTCTGATGGGCCAAATAAAAATTCCTGACTGACTCGTCCGGATTCTCTTTGTACACTTGTAGGAATTTGATCTGGAGGAGTGATAACTGTTGTTCCGTCTCCGGCATCTCCAGAAGAAGGGAATTGGCCTGGTTCAGTTGGTGTTCTGTCTGATGGGAAAAAGGTTGGCTCTTCAGTTGGTGCCGCAAAAAATATACGAAAGAGTGCAAATCCAAGCACCAAAGTAAGAATGAAGAATCCGATGACGAGTAAAATGCGTTTTTTATCCATAGGGAAGTATTAGCGTTTTTTCTTGGCTTTTTTTTGTTCAGCCTTTAATTCATCTTTCAGGCGATAGTATTCTCCAAATAAGTCCTTGAATAATGAGTAATCTGCAGCCATTGTCCATGGCACAATATTGATAAATGGAATCAAGTCGAGGAGCGCATATAGGAGCCACTTTCCAGCTCGCTCATCAAGTATAAATGCTTTAATATCTTTGTTTTGCAAAATAAACCAAAAGACGCGAATCGTTTTGAATATTGGTGACAAAAAGAAAACGATTTTTGTTCCAATAAGTGGAACCATTCCAACGAGCGACTCAATCAAGGTCAGTGCTATAAGTATATACCAAAAGATGGTTGGAGAGAAATGATCAACCTTAGTTTGCAGCTCTTGAATTTTTTTCCCAGAGGATGTTTTATCTTTTTGTGCTGCCTGCTCCATTTGCGCAGCTTGCTGCTTCTGCGCATTGCGCTGCACAGTAAGCTGGTTTGCAGCACGCTGTTTATCTTTTTGTGAATTGAGAGCAGGCATATGGAAGAAGCATTATTCCAAGGTAAGCGAGTTTTTACTCGTACCTAAATGAAACTGTTCTTGTGTTTTTGAAGAAGAAATTGCAGGAAGCAGAAGCTCGTTAATTTCGCTATAGACAACCTGTGAAATTTTTCGGGCACCCAAATCTTTGCTGAATGCTTTTTTTGCAAGCAGCGTAATCGCATCAGCCTTTGCGTGCAGGGTTATTTTGTGTAGATTGTTTAGATGCGTACTCAGCTCTGTAATAGTTACTTTTACCAGCGCCTCAATATCTTTTTTGCTGAGTGGGTTAAATACGGCAACGCCATCAATTCGAGCAAGGAGAGCCGGCGAAAATTCATCTTTCAGTTGTTTGATAACACTTTTTTTGCGTGCTTTTTTTTCTGCGCCAGAAGATTCTTCAGAAAACCCAAATCCTTTTGCTGTGAGTGCTTCTGAACCAATATTTGAAGTAAGCACAATAGTAGCATGCGTAAAGGATACTTTTTTACCGCTGCTGTCTGTCAGTGTTCCTTCGTCTAGCATTTGCAGTAGGAGTTTCTTTACATCTGGATGTGCCTTATCAATTTCATCGAGCAGCACCACGCAATATGGGCGCCGTTGCAATTGATCTGTGAATTTATTGCGCTCTTTATGACCAACATACCCGGCAGGAGACCCCAAGATTTTTGAAACACTATGTCCTTCAGAAAATTCACTCATGTCTAACTTAATGAGCGCTTTTTTATCTTGATAGAGTGCATGTGCAAGCTCTTTTGCTAACGCCGTTTTTCCCACTCCACTCGGTCCTACAAACATAAGAGATGCAAGCGGTCGTTCTCCGGACGGACGCAAATATGCACGCGAAAGTGTGTTTTGTACAAGCGCGGTAGATTCTTTCTGACCAATAATTTTTTTATTGAGTTTCTTTGCAAGGCTTGAAAGATGACGCCAGTCATCGCTTACAATGGTATCTGCAGAAACGCCAAGCTTGCTGGCTAATACCGCAGCTATATCAACTGCCTGAACCTCCGGTTTTTTTCTCTTTGATTTGCGGCCAGCTTCACTATGCTGCTGCTTTGCAATATCAATATTGAATTTCAATTCTTGTTCTTTTAGATCCATTGCTTTTTCAAACGATTCTTTCGCAATCGCTTTTTCTTTTTTCTCAATAACCGCGTCTCTTTGCTTGAGCAAGGTATCGATTTTTTGTAATCCAACAGATGGCTTTTGCAGCACTTTTACGCGCGCGCAGGCTTCATCAACCAGATCAATTGCTTTGTCTGGCAAGAAATTATCGTGGATATATTTATTTGATAGTGCTATTGCTGCATCAATGGCTTCTTCTGTAATAGCCACGCTATGGAATGATTCGTAATACGTTGCAATACCGCTTAAAATTTGTTTCGTTTCTTCTGTAGAAGGCTCTTCAACGGTGATTTGTTGAAAACGCCTCTCTAACGCTGGGTAATTGCTGATGTATTTTTTATATTCGTCATGTGTGGTTGCTCCAATACAGTGCAATTTTCCTCTTGCAAGCGCTGGTTTCAGTAGGTTTGCTGCATCCATGGTGCCCTGATTTGATCCTGCACCAATAATATTATGTAATTCGTCAATAAACAAAATGCAATCATCTCTTTGTGACACTTCATCTACAATTTGTTTGAGGCGTGATTCAAATTCTCCTCGGTAAATCGTTCCAGAAATGAGGAGCGCAAGGTCAAGCGAGTAAATTTGCTTGCGTTTTAAGGCATGCGGTACTTTTCCTTGCACAATACGTTTGGCAAGTCCTTCAACAATAGCTGTTTTCCCAACACCAGGTTCTCCAACAAGTACAGGATTGTTTTTTGTTCTTCTAGAAAGCACATGAATTAATCGATCAATTTCTTCTTCTCTGCCCACTACCGGATCGATATCTGCCTGAATTGATTTGTGCGTTAAATTGAGCGCAAATACTTCTAACGCAGGTGCTTGTTTTTTCCCTTTTTTCTTTTTCTTCTGGTCCTGTTGGGGAGCTGGCATTTCATCTTGCATTTGATCCATCATGTCTTCTACTTCTTCTACATCCGGGAATCGATTAATATTTTCAATAACCACACTCACTTGATCTTGTAGTAATGTTTTGGCGATTTTTGCTCGTTTTAAAATTTTTGTAATGATTTCTTGTTTGCCGGTAATGATCCCATGGAGCAGATGCTCTGTTCCTACATAGTTATGTTCATATTCATACGAGATGAGCATGGCACGTTCAAGTGCATGTTTTGATGCAGGATTTAATTCTGGAAGAAGGGCTGTTGCCACATCTCCTCGTCTTCCTTCTGCTGGGGCTTTTGGCAGCGCATCTAAAGAAGGAACAATGTGAATTTGTTTCAGTCCTGCTTTTTTGAGTATTTCGGCTGCAATGGCCCCTTCTTCTTGCAGTAAACAATAGAGCATATGCGCAGGGGTAACCTGCATATGCTGCATAGATGTTGCCAAAGAAATCGATTTGGCAATGGCATTTTTTAGGTGGGAGCTCAGATTGTCTAAAATATTTGGTTCCATATCAGTAATTGCATCATGAATGGCACTAGTATATACTTTGTTGGGAGTGCCTGTCAAAGCAGTTTTTGTTGTAATTTTTGCGAAGTTTATGTCTTTTCCAAAGGAAATATTTAAGGCCTACGATATTAGAGGGCTTGTAGAAGGAGAATTAAGTGAAGAACTCGCGTACGCCGTGGGAAGAGCGTTTGTGGTGCTCTTAAGAGAAAAGGGGATAGCATTGCATGGAAAGTCGCTCATTGTGGGGCAAGATATGCGTGCAACTAGTCCAGCATTTGCAGAGCAGGTAATGCGTGGAATTAATGCTGAGGGAGTAGATGTGATTGATATTGGCATGACAACAACGCCGGTATTTAATGTATCTTGCGCAGAAGGAGCTGAGTTCGCTGGAGGAATCATGGTGACAGCTTCACATAATCCATCAGAGTACAACGGATTTAAATTGACCATGGATACAGGGCTTCCAATTGGGAAGGATACAGGTATGGGTCGATTATATGAACTGGCGGATGCTGGAGAGTGGGTTGATGCTGAAGTAGCGGGTACTATAGAAAAACGAGATGTACGAGATGCGTATATAGAAAAACTATTTTCATTTGTGGATACTGCGGTGATCAAGCCGCTCAAGATTGTGATTGATGGAGGAAACGGCATGGGAGATGTGATTTTTCCGCTGTGGCTAAAAAAACTGCCAGTAGAGGTGACATATATGTATATGGAACCAGATGGAACATTTCCAAATCATGAAGCGAATCCATTAAAAAGTGAAACACTTCTTGATTTATCAAAAAAAGTTGTAGAGCTTGGTGCCGATTTTGGATTTGCGCTTGATGGCGATGCTGATAGAGTAGGATTCGTTGACGAAACAGGAGCCGTGATTGATCCGTCGGCTGTTGCGGGAATTATTGGATTAGAATTTTTGAAAACACATCCGAAGGCGCACATGCTATATGATTTACGTTCTTCAAGGGTGTTAAAAGATGTATTTGAAGCGCAAGGCGCAACCACCGAGCCTTGTATGGTTGGGCATGCGAATATCAAAAAGATGATGAAAGAAGTGAATGCGCAGTTCGCGTCAGAACTTTCATTGCATATTTTCTTTGGAAATATGCACAATCTTGAATCGACTGACTTGTGTTTACTTTCCGTATTAGCACTTCTTTCTACTGATCCTAAAAAAATTAGTGAACATGCTGCTGCGTTTGCAAAGTATGCACATTCTGGAGAGATGAATTTTGAAGTAGAAGATAAGGATGGTGCGATAGCACGGTTAAAAGAAGTCTATGGGTCACAAGCGAAGAAAGAGCTTGAACTCGATGGACTTTGGTTAGAACTCGACTGGGGATGGTTTAATGTCCGAAAATCAAATACTGAGCCAGTGCTTCGGCTCAATCTTGAAACAGAAGATAGGGCACTGACAGAAGAGAAGGTTGCAGAAGTGAAGAAGGTAATTCTGGGTGAATAACTTATATGAACATTATTATATTTGCAGGAGGAGCGGGAACACGGCTGTGGCCACTGAGTAGAACAGCATCGCCAAAGCAATTCGCACCACTGTTTGGGGAACAATCAACATTGCAGCTTGCAGTAGATAGGGTGAAATCGTTTGGCATGGAAAACGTGTACATTTCTACAAACGAGCAGTACGTACCAATTATTAGAGAGCAGGTTTCTGAGTTAGACAGTTCACACATTCTAACCGAACCTGCTAAACGTGATTTGGCCGCTGCTGTGTGTCTTACGCTTGTCCGATTAAAACAGCAGGGAGTAAGTGGCCCTACAGCCATTCTTTGGAGCGACCATGTGATGGAGCGACCAGAGGCGTTTGAAGCTGCGCTCAAAAAAGCAGAAGGGCTTATAAGTCAGCAATCAGATCGATTTGTATTTTTAGCGGAGTCGCCGCGGTTTGCAAACGAACAACTCGGCTGGATTCATGTGAATGGGGAAATCGAGTCAGATGTATACTCATTTAAGCAGTGGAAATATAAGCCTGAGCAAGAAATGTGTTCACAAATGTTTAAGAGCGGGGAATGGTTTTGGAATCCAGGGTATTTTGTATTCGATATTGATTTTGTATTGGGGCTTTACGAAAAGCACCAGTCAGAGATGCTTGCTAGCGTACAAGAGATGGTGACTGATTGGGAAAACAAAAAACACGCGTACAAAGAATTGCCAGCACTTTCTTTTGACAATGCAATAGTTGAAAAGGTTGATCCGTCTCAAGCAGTTGTAGTGAAAGTCGATTTAGGTTGGAGCGATCCCGGAACACTGTATGCTTTGAAAGAAGCTACTGTAGGAAGTGGTCCTGAAAACTACACGCAAGGAACGGTGGTTGTGCAAGATTGTAAGGATTCGTTTATTTATAATGAAGAAAAAAAAGTAGTAACTGCAATAGGAATGGAAGGGGTAATTGTGGTGAATACAAAAGATGCCGTGCTTGTTGTGAAAAAAGAAGATGTTGGAAGCATTAAGGAATTGCTTGAAACACTTGATCAGCAAGGTCACAGCGCGGTATTATAAAGAATATGGGGGAGTACACTTTTAGACGTAGCAAACGAGCGAAACGACTCCGGATTGAAATTGATGCTCGCGGAGGAGTGCTTGTTGTTGCTCCAGAGCGGATGAGTCAGCGAATCATTGATACCTTTATAAAAGAAAAAAAATCTTGGATACAGAAACATGTTCGGGGCATGCAGCAAAAAGAACCAACAAAGCTGTCTGACCATTCGCCGGCGCAGTATCAGAAATATAAAGAGCGTGCGCGTGCTCTAACGCATAAAAAGCTGAAGCACTGGAATGAATTCTATGGATTCGAGTATAATCAGGTCAGAATAAAAAACATGAAGACGCGGTGGGGAAGTTGCAGTTCAGAAAAGAATTTGAACTTTCATTACAAGCTGTTGTTTTTGAGTGAAGAGCAGCAGGATTATTTAATTGTGCACGAGCTGTGCCATCTGCGCTATATGAGTCATGGTCCACGATTTTGGGGACTGGTAGAACGAACAATTCCAAACTATAAACGTATTAGAAAATCATTTTCAGGACTTATTG
>JABIFP010000005.1 GCA_018650645.1 Candidatus Magasanikiibacteriota bacterium
ACACAGAGTCCATGTGCGTGCACAGGTGTGCCAGCTTGGCCTCGTAAAAGGCCAGCGCGCTGTCGATCGAGCGGATGTTCCGCACCCGCTCCTCAATTTCGCGCATAGCCTTCCGGGACCCGGCGACCAAGACGTGCGTCTCGATCGCTCCTCCACCTACCCGCACTGTGACAAGCTTCACAATACGACGCTGTGCACGCCTCTTGTGCTCATCACGAGGCATGCCAAGGAGCGCCGAAGTCTGCGCCCAGTTGCGCTGGAGACGCGCTACTGCCGCCTTCAGCTCATCCCCCTCCAGAGACGCCAAGTGTAAGACCTGGACCGCAGTAGCTTCACTGGCGATCCTCACCGTCTGCAGCTCAGGCAACTCCTCCCTGTAGGTGCGCCGCATGTGCCGCACCTGACGGAGCGCAGCCCACTCTCCACTCCCCACCACGCTGTACAAGCCGCGCGAGTAGTCGTAGAAGAACGGCCTCCACTTGTTGTCATGATTCGGCGACCGCAAGATCCCCAGCTTCTTGCGCGCACCCGGTACAAAACGAGCCGCCACGCTATGACGCGCTCGGTCGACCCACACAACCACTGACCCCTGTCGCCAGGTGTCCGGATTACTCATTGAACGATTTGGCATTGCTGCCCTCCTTTGGTTATCAAAAATGTCCGCACGGAGTGTATCCATTTTTTTACCATTTGTCAATCATAAAACCGAGCGCTAACTCGGTTTTTTGATTTAGAGAATGATGCTCTCTGGCGTATCGTCTGCTTTTTTTTCTATGATATATGTATCAGCCCCATATTCATCCTTACCAATATGTTCCGCTTCTCCGCGGAATATCTTTTCATATGGCTCGCAGGCATAACACCCCTCTTTAGGACAGCTGAATTTTTTTAACTGCCGTGCAAGTTTTATTTTTAACGCAATGTCATATACTTTTTTTTGCGCTTCTTCCAAACTCGGTAATTCTTTTTCTGTAAGAGAATCGTTTGATTCCACATACCAATAGCTTGCCCGAGCTACTTTTCTTTTTTGACAATTGTGCACCAGCAAATGATAAATCGGTAGCTGCAATGATGCAGCATCCTCTTTTTCTTTTCCCGTTTTAAAATCAATAATATGTACGGCATCTTCTTCTGGAAGATATTCGAGCCAATCCACCTTTCCGCATAAAATGATGTTTTCTTCTTCACTGAGCCAATAAAATGGTAAGTCTTGCTGAATTTTTACCGCCAGCCTGGTAATTGGGCCTGGGTTTTCCATAACCCGTCTAATCATGGCTCTTCCTCTATTTTGATATTGCAATTCTGTCTGCATATCAAAAAATCCACCTTTCTTTCCTTTCACTCTTTCCCAAGCCTTATCAAATTTTTCCATGAGTGGATCTGACAACCGTTTTTCTGTTGGTAGTACCGAAAGCGATTCAAGCACTTCATGAACAACCTGCCCAAGCGCAAGCGGTGGAGACATCAGTTTCATCTTACTGTTTGTCTTTGGGTCTTTATATACATTTTTTAAGTAGTACGATCTTGGGCACTGCAAAAAAGAAGAAATTGACGAATGTGACACCCACGTTGCGGTAAATTTATCTGGCATAGAAAACGGTTACATATGTCTTAATGTCATCCTGAGCAACCTCGAATGAAACTCGGGGCGTCGAAGGATCTCAAAATACAATAAAGCCCTGTCAATCCTTCAACGCCCCATTTCACTTCGTTCACTGAGGTTGTTCAGGATGACAGGTTGTAGAGCTAAGTATAACACAGGGGCGCAGCATGAATAGTGGACGCTTGTTCTCTTGGCGTTTTTAACCCGATATGAAAATTGAGTATGAAAAAACCCACATCTTGCGACGTGGGCTGGCTTTGCGCGACCGGGTGGCCGCAAGCGACTCCTACTTACGTAGGAGGAACCGGTATCGCAACCGGATCTTCCGAATCTCCGCTTTGCGGAGTGGCTTTACTTGCACCCTCGCTCACCAAGGGCGGCGCGGGCGTTTTGCTCGAATGCGCTCCCCAGCTTGAATCGCCGGGTCACGTCGAGCGCGCTGCAGAAGCGGGCCTTCCCGTGAAGTTCCCGGAAAATCTTCTGCGCGTGCTCGGGCTGCCCAAGGCCCATGTTGACGGACAGCCAGGCCGCGCGCCAGGTGGCATCCTTGCCCAGAGAGAAGCTGTTGAAGGGAACCTTCACCAACACCTTCTTGGGCTGCAGCAGCTGCGGAGCAGCGCCAGGAACCTTGCGAGTACGAACCCGCCTCTCCTCCCGGTGGGTCATGAAGAGGTCCTTCTTGAGAACCAACTTCACCGCCTTGTTGGCGGTATCGATGACCTCCACCTTCTTGAAGAGAGTGGGGTTCTCTTTCGCAAGCCTGGCAGCAAGCGCGAGGCCCACCACTTTGCGCGTCGTCAACCGATGGTCCCAGAGCTGGCGACTCATGGAGAAAACCCAGTACACTTCTGGGGCGGCACTGTCTCCGATGTCCTCGAACACGCCGCGAGTGCTGACCGCCACGAACGCGCCCCACACATCGCGAGCATCCTTCCCCAAGAGGGCCGGCGCGAATACGTGGACCGTTCCGCTTTCAGCACGCAAAAGCGACCAGTAGCAGATCCTGAGGATCGGCTGCGGGAGCCCGTCCTTGCGAACCGGCAGGTTGTGCTTGATTCGCCCCACCACCTTTTCACAGGCGCTGCGCCAATCGTAGGTCCACGACTGGCTGGGCATCTCCACCGGTTCGGGGGAGGTGAGCTTGGCGGCCTTGGGGAGGTCCGCCAGGTGGGCAACGGCCTGGGGCATGCCCCGGAAGAACGCCACCACCGGCTGACCCGAGTGGGTCCGCTGGAGATGCCGCTTCAGGCGACGGCCGGCCGTAACCGCTTCCGAGTTCGGGAAGAAGCGCACGCACTTGCTGAGCGCCTTCTCGAAGCTCGGGAGCTCCTGGTTTACCTTCACGCAGACCGGCCGGCCGGCCATCGAGATCTGCGCGGCATCGGCGTAGGACACGCCAGTGGGCTGCCGCTTGGCAGAATCCGCCGCGGGGGCGAGCCAGGCAGCCTTCTTCTTGGCCGGGGCCTTGCGGGCCGCGACCGGCTTCGTTGCGGGAGCGGGCCTAGGCGCCGCTCCACAGCCAGCCACCAAAACGGTGGCGACAATCATCAGTACGGTACGCAACATGCATACCTCCTTTCATTGGGGTTCTCTCTATATCATATCGAGATATGAGACAAAAAGCACCCCAGAAAGGACAGAAGACTATACCATAAAATAGCCCTTTTGTCAACCCCCTTACCCACAGGGCAAAAAAGAGAACACTCATCCACTATTGGCAAATACGACCTCTGCAGTCTATACTCAATACCTACTCATAACGCATATATATGAAAAAGGTATCATGTAACGTGTTCACTGACGGAAAATCTGAATGTGACTTCGAAATCACAGGAGAAACCGCTGAGGAAATGGGATCAAACGGAAAACCTCATTGCATGGAAGCTCACCCAGAGCTCGTAGAAGCTTGGAAAAACATGCCCAAAGAAGAAGCTGAAAAGTGGTATAAAGAATTTGAAGCAAATTTTGCAAATTTGGAGGACGCTTAGACCACAGTTAAACACCTCCTATAAACAAAAAACACCGAAAGGTGTTTTTTGTTTGGTAAACCCGTTATTCTCTCAATCGAATTTTTTCTTGACTGAGTTTCTCTTATGTATTTTTTTGTATAAAAGAGGTTTTTTGTGTACTATTTAGTTGGAGTGTTAATCATCTTTTTTTATGCAAATGAATATGTCAGAACGAGCAACCGATATAATGGAAACCGGCGACATGTGTAGCCACAAAAATTTCCCAAGCACTTGCCTACATTGCAAAAAAGAACAGACAAAACTGGAACCCACAGAAACTCGGGATGGCCTGCCTGTTATCAAGGCGGTATTATATGAGAGATTATATAATACTGACATTAGGGCCGCAGGTGAAGACTCCTCTTCCACCTTCAATTTTCAAGGTTTTGTTGATGAAGATAGAGAGGATTATCACCCCGGAGTAGCCTACAGAGATTCATTGGCCACAAATGGAATCCTAAAAGAGGCTGGACAACATGACGGCATACATGTCGGGACAGATGGGATTATTGGTTATAGTGCAGATAATACTAGAATGCAATCGCCTGCTGATATTGGGGAATATAATATATATATTACTATTCCAGGGAAATTACAAAAAGAAAAAGGTGTGTTTTGTCGATATGACAGCTGTTTTAGAGTAGAAACGTTTGACGAGGACCCGGAGAATTTGGAAGATATTCACGATAGTAAGAAGGGTTGGATTGTCATGAGACTTGGGTTGGATCCAAAGGAAGACCTATTGGCTCGCAGGAAAGTGGAGTTTATACATGCACAAATTGTGAGATTTGTTGAAGAAGGGGGAGATTTATCTGAGATTAAGGTTAGGACCAGAGCGCTTGAAAATGTGCTGATTGATTTGGATGAGACAGATTTACAAGCTAAAATGAAATCATTGGAAGATAAGAAATAATAATTGCAGTAAAAAACAAAAAACACCTTTCGGTGTTTTTTGTTTTGCCCTGCTGGTGGGACTCTCACTCGGCGCTTCGCGTCCTCTTGTAAAAACCTTCGGGTTTTTCCACCCTTTCCTCCACATGTAAGGGGCCCTGCCCCTTACCATCCCCAGTTCAACTCCTCGCACCAGCTGCAAAATAAAAATGACCTAACGGTCATCTTTATTTTGTCGGGCTGGTGGGACTCGAACCCACGGCCTCACGCTCCCAAAGCGCGCGCTCTAGCCAACTGAGCTACAGCCCGTCTACGCTCTTTCGCTTTGCTTAGAGCTTCGACGGGCGAGGCCCGCCTTGTGGCCTGAGCCACCAGCGAAAAAGTAATGTTTACAGTGTTCCTTTCCCTTACTACGGAGTGCATCGCACGCCGTAGCTCACCTTACCGGAAGGTAAGAGATGAGCGAAGGAGTGCCGAGGGGGAGAATCGGACTCCCGACACGAGGCTCTTCAAGCCACTGCTCTACCACTGAGCTACCTCGGCATTGAAAACCCGCCCCATTGGGCGGGAAATCTGTGGACCCGAGGAGAGTCGAACTCCTGACCTCCGCAGTGCAAATGCGGCGCTCTACCAGCTAAGCTACGGGCCCGTCTTCGAAATGAAAAAAGTACTTCATTTGTGTGGCCATCATTATAGCAACGGCCCCTTTTACTGTCAACCCCTATTTATGCATGTCTAGCGTATATCGCATTTTCATTTCTTCCTTCTGCTCCTTCTGCAAATGACTAAATGTCCGCTTACTCCAACTTTCATTTTTCAGTATATCTGATAGCCATGTTCCACCCACCAAATGTGGCATCATTACGTAGCTGGCCCCAGCGTCATACATCTCTTTAAGTGCATCGATATGATACAAATTGGCAATGATATGTACCTTCTTCCCCTCTGGAGTAGATCTAAGGTGTTTAATACAAGTCAGCTGATCATCAACCTCTGGCAGTGTAGAAATAATCATTTTTGCTTTTTCAATAGGCAGCTGAGATAAAAATTCTACATCAGAAGCATCTCCAAAAAATGCAGGAATGCCTCGCTGCTTTAGTTTTGCAATTGCAGCAGGGTTGTAATCAACAACCGCAAACGACTTCCCTTTTTCTGCAAGCGCTTCACAGATTTTCCACCCAATCCTGTGATATCCAAACACCCACACATCATATTTTTGTGCTTTGTCTTCTCTTTGCCGATATTTATCTTTACCAAACATATCAAAAAACGGAATCATCATCTTATAGAGCTGTTCATTATAGGTAATGGCATAACTCGATAAAATAATAGTGACCAGCGCAACGAGTGTAAACACTTCAACCTCTTGCCCGTGAATATATCCGAGCTGTTGACCTGTAAAAAGAAGCACAAACCCAAATTCACTTACCTGCGCTGCAGTTACTCCAGAAAGAAAACTATTTCTTCTGGTGAATTTAAGCGCCCGGAATGTTCTGTATAAAATGAATGGGTTTCCAAACAAAATAAATGCAGACAGTGTCAGTCCGGGAACTACAACAAGCGGAAGTTGCGCTAAACTTAATTCGCTTCCCAAAATAATAAAGAAAATCACAATGAAAAAGTCCCGCAGCGGTTTTACGCGACTACTAATTTCTGATTGATACGGACTAGACCCAAGCGTAAGCCCGGCAATAAGTGCCCCAACTTCTATAGAAAATCCGAGTAGTGTTAATATTGAAGCAACTCCAAAACACCACGCAACGGTAAATAAAAATAAAAATTCTGAAGACTCCGCAACACGATCCATGATTTTTGGTACAACGTAGCGCGCAAGAACAATAACAAAAGCTATAAGTAGCACAATATTGAAAATGAGATCAACAATCGTTTCACCAATCGTCATGTCTCCAGAGAGCGAGGTCAACACAATCATGATGAGCAGCGCCAGTATGTCTTGCACAATCATGACACCAATCGTATAGCGCCCATACACTGATTGTAAATCTTTTTTATCTGTAAGGAGTTTTACAATAATGATTGTACTTGAAAATGTCAGCGCGAGCGCTAAATACATTGCTGAACTTGCCTCATAATTCAAAGATCGCAATATGCCGTATCCTATGGCGGCCGTAAACATCACCTGCGTCAGCCCCACCGTCAGGGCCACTTTTCCGATTCTTTTAATGTGATCAAAGTTTAAACTCAGCCCTACAACAAATAACAGCAAGATAACACCAAACTGTGAAAGCGCATGAAACACTTCCGTATCTCCTTGTACTAAATTTAATACAAACGGACCCGCAACAATTCCTGCAATCAAGTACGCGGTCATGAGTGGCTGACGCAACATGCGCATTAAAAAAGCAACCGTAACGGTGATGCCAAGCAAGACTCCAATTTGTAAAAATATATTGTCAATCATAGTGAGTGACAATAGTATATCATAATTATTGTTCCGACTGCACGTTCTTTTTCACATAGAGTTGCCGAACTATTGCACCAATGATTAACACAGTAAATAATACTGCCGGAAAAAAAGATTTTTTTTCTTTTTGTATTTGCGGCTGAACTTCTGGCAAAGAAATCACAGAAATATCACTCGCTTTTGTTACCAGTAGCACCTCTTCTTCTTTTTTTAGTAGCAATCCCGTCATCTCTACTTCAGCTCCTTGCGGCAAAACAATTCCGGACGCACCCTCGCTAAGCGTTACACGCAGCGCACTGCCACCATCAAAAATCATAACCCCACCATCAGCGTGGTCGACTATTCCTTGTGTCCTTATGCGCTGATAAGAAGGCACCGATGCAATGTGATCAATCGAAACAACCCTTTCTTTTGCTTCACCGGCAACAGAAATGCTAATATCATTTTTGTTTGATACATTTATTCGATTCCCATTTTTTGTTGTTGAAATATGCCCGATAACACGCACTTGTTGCCCATGTAACAGAGCTGGAAATTGCTTACCGTGCTGGTACACCTCAATTCCGGCACCTTCTGCGGCAATAACCATGGTTCTACTATTCACCTCACCAGGCAACGCCTGCACCACCCCCTCTACGGTAACGTATGCGTTATCATCCATAAGTAGGGTCTCAGAAATATGCACCTTAGCAGGCTGCGCCGTCCTCCTTACCTTGCGCACAGACGTAAAAGGCACATTAACATTCTGCTTGCCTGGGGTACTCACCGAGGTCCATCCCCAAATAGAACCGAACTTAGCATAAGAACCCCCCTCTTTTACATCTCTATAGCCTACAGAGGCTATTTGCTCCCCATCAAACAATACACGCGCAGAATCAACGCTATTATTTAGTGAGATTCCCGTTTGAGTTTTTTTATATACGCCATATGTCCCCGCAAAAAGTGTTGCGCTGCCATCAAACACATATGGCGCAGATCCGCCCTCTCCATCATCAAGTGCGTATCCAGACAATTGAATTGGTTCATCTCCTGGATTATATAATTCAATATATTCCTGTTCATCACTTCCAAACGGGTTAGGAAATATTTCAGTAATCCATATTTCTTTTTTTTGAATTGATTTTTTTAAGATTTTTGGTAGATCATTTTTTGCCAGCGTTGTTGTCACTACAAAAGTTTCATTTGTTGCCGATATGTTTTGCACGTTTTCAGTTTCTTTTTCCTCTTGCGCAATGTGTAAATAGTTTCTTTCTCCTGGAGTTGGCATTTTTGTTACCAAAAAAATATTTCCCTCTTTCATTATGCTTTCACCTTTTTTTGGTGCCGGAATGTTTGACGTAACATCGTTCCAGGTTCCATAAATCACATCATCAAGCACTTGCAATCCTTGCTGCAAAGAAACTCTGTCACCCGTATTGTTTAATTTTCCTTTTATTGATTCAACCACAATAAAATCAAACGGTTTGAGGCTTCCTTCCAAACGAGTTTTAGCGCCACTTCCTTCCAAAACATGTAAGCCTGCTAACGATATGGTTTCTGCAGTTGTATTCCTAATTTCTACATACTCTTCTTTTCCACTCGCAGGACTACTGTAGATTTCAGAAATTTCAAGCGCACCAATCGGAATGGTGTTCAGAGCTTCCACTGCTTTTTTGGGCGATGTTTTTTTTGATATACTTTTTGTACTACCACTTGCTGCTATAGAATTTTTTTTGCCTGGAGTTGCAACGGCGCTACTTACATATGCATCCCCGTTTCTTACAACACTCCACCCGCGCGCTATACTTCCAACAGAAGAATCCTTTCCATATTTAACACTCGCTCGTTTTTCTCCCGCAGCATCAAATAACGTGAGTGTGTCACCGCTATTGTTTAATACATTACTGTTGAACTCAATAATCGTGTACGTCCCTGGCGATAACACCGTATCTAACGCCAGCACTTCCCCTTTTTCATCATGAAAACTCCAGCCAACCACAGAGGTACTCACCGTACCACCAAAAAACAACTCCACCCACTCTTTTTTACCCGTATACGGATACGGTACGAACTCTGACAGATAAACATACTCCGGTTGTTCCACAACAGCGACCTCACTTTTTACTGTAGATGTTACTGTTGATGTCACAACAAGAGTGGTTGTGCTTACTGAACTTGTTACCAACACTATTTCTGGAATGATTATTGAGCTACTAACAAAAATATCCGCAACATCATCAACAACAAGTTCCGTTGATGATGAGACAGAGGTTGTTACAAAAATATTCTGCGGCGTATTCGTAAAGTTTGAAAACACACCAATGGAACTCGACACAACATGCTCTTTCCAATCATAATAACCCGGCCCAATTCGCTCTAAAGAAAAGCCCGTACTCGTCACATAAAAAATGTTATCCACTCTGTCCCCAGTTTCATCCACAAGTGAAATTTCTTCCCCACTCATTTTTAATGATCCCCAACTACTATCAAAAACACTCACCGTTGTTGATGGATAGTGCAAAAAAAACGCATCACTGTTTTGCACTACAAGCGCAGTGTCATGTGCATGCAGGGTTGATGTTCCTTGCACCAATGTCATTGCATGCGCAGTTCCATTTTCAAAAAATTTCCAATTATTAAGAGAAACGCTGCTACTACTTATGTTCGTAATTTCAATCCACTCATTATTATTTTTTTCATGCGCACCAACTTCAGAAATTATGATGCTTGGGTTTTCTGCATATACCGCTTTTCGCAAAAAAAATGCAAGTATGATGCAACAGCAAATAAAAATGGTGAGAAAAATATATTCTTTTTTCATATAACACATATCAAATGTGTTCTGCACATACATATTCATTGCGGAGGCCTTCTGCTCAAGATTCTGAGGGGAGTATGACGCAGAAACAACGAGCACATGCAGAACACACTTGCCGTGTGCATTCACACTGTGCCAAAAATAAAAAAACATCGCCAACGAATTGCGATTTTTATATGGTTTTTAAACAAGTTGTATAAATGAGAAGGGGTAGTCGGCCACTGACGTGACCGACTCCCCTTGCGCGCACTAGATAGTGCCCATCGGGCCGGTAGGGCCGCCGCAGCGGTCAACCCGATGTTTAATCACCTCCTTTCGTAGTGCCACGACTAATAGCCGCAGCTTTGCTGGGGTTGCCCCAAGCAAAGACGTCCTTAAAAATACAATATCAAAAACAGTATTATCATGCAAATCGAATAATAAAAGAGCGCTTAGATAAGCGCTCTTTTATTATTTTACCCCACCCCAACTCGCACTCACTGCAGCGTCTACCACTACTGGCACATTTAGCTTACTCACTGCGAGCATCGCTTCCTCTACCAACGTCATTACGTCAGCTTCTTTCCCTTTTTTCACCTCTAATACCAGTTCATCATGCACCTGTAACAACTGACGCGCCTCCTCATGGGCATATCCAGCCTCTTCTAGCCGTTTTTGCACCTCAATCATGGCAAGCTTCATCATATCGGCCTCAGTCCCCTGAATCGGCATATTAATGGCCATACGCTCTCCTGCAGCTCGCATCTGGTAGTTCCCTGACGTCAATTCCGGTACATATCGCCTTCTTCCATACAATGTTTCTACATATCCATCTTTATGTGCCTGCTCAATCGTCTCGTCTAAATACGTTTTAAGCCCAGAAAAAGCCTTATAATATTCTTCAATAAAATGTTTTGCCTGCTTTTGCGTTAAATTTGTGCGCCAGGCAAGTCCAAACGCTCCCATACCAAAGAGCACGCCAAAGTTCACCGCCTTTGCTGCGCTTCTCATTTCTTTTGTTACGTCTTTTAATGGCACTCCTTCAATTGCAGCGGCCGTAGCCTTATGCACATCCTCCCCTGCTTCAAAAATTTCTAACATGCGTGCATCTTTTGAAAGTGCTGCCGCAATACGCAATTCAATTTGCGAATAATCCGCGATAACAAATGTGTATCCTTCTGCGGCAACAAATGCATCGCGAATTTTTTTCCCGTAACTACTTCTAATTGGAATGTTTTGCAAATTTGGATCAGAACTAGACAACCGACCAGTCGCTGTTACCGTTTGATTAAACGATGTATGAATTCTTCCCGTTTCACTATCTACTAATGTTGGTAATACATCAATATATGTATTAAGAAGTTTTGTAAGCTCTCTAAATTCTTCAATGCAGTGAATGATGTCATGTTCATCTCTCAGTTTTTCAAGCTCACTTGCCGCAGTTGAATATCCAGTCTTCCCTTTTTTAATTCCTGCCGTTGGCAACTCGAGTTCTTCAAATAATATTTCTCGGAGCTGTACTGAAGAAGCAATATTAAATTCTTTTTTTGCGTGTCCGTGGATTTCTTTTGTGAGTTCAGCAACACGAATATCTAATGTTTTTTTCAAATCGTTTAACTCATTTTCAGCAATCGAAATGCCAACCCACTCCATGCGCGCCAAGATACTAATCAGTGGCATCTCTATGTCATAAAAAACGTTTTCTCCTTCGATGTCTTTTAGTTGCTCCTGTTGCATCTTCCAAAGCGCTCGTAAATATTGAGTTCCTTCAAACTGTTCACTTTCATCAGTTTCTCCAAAGAGTGATGACTGAGATGTAGACTCTTTAAATTCAACCCCAAGCTCTCTTGTTAGTACTGCAACCATATCATGAGACCGCGCACTACCGTGCACCACATACGAAGCCACTTCAATGTCAAACCACTGCACTTTTGGTGCTAACCCTGCACCCAAGATTGCCTTTGCCAGCGCTTTTGAATGCCCGCAAATAACCGGAACGTCCATATCTACTACCAGCTTGAGTATTTGGTCGCAGCCAAGTTCACCTGCATCATACACATGCACTTTTCCATCAATTTCAAACGCGAGTTTTGTTAATTTTTTTCCCTCTGCAAAAAATGGCAGTATTATTAATTCGGTTTGTTTTTTTAACAGTGCAAAAAAATCATCTTGTTCTTTTTTTGTAACATGAACAAGTTCAACCTCTTTTTTTTCTTTCTTTTTTGCTACCTTTTTTTCTCCTGGCAATCTTTTTACCAATGAAAAAAATTCACAACGCTGTAAAAATGATTTTGCACCAGCATATGTTATTTGAGCGATTGATGCATCGTCTAAACTGAGTGTGATTCCTTCCACATCGCGCACAATAGTTGCAAGTTCCTTACTCATGAACGCGTTATCCTTTCCTTCAATCAATTTACTTTTTACGCCCGGTTTTAATGCTTCAAATGCTGCCGTTTTTTCTTTCACAGCATCATACAATGCTTCAATTGGACCAAACTGCTCGATTAATTGTGCTGCTGTTTTCTTACCGACCCCTTTTACTCCAGGAATATTATCAGACGGATCGCCCATGAGCGCTTTATAATCTGTGACCATTTCTGGCCCAAACCCAAATCGATTTTGTACTGCAGCTCTAT
The DNA here is from genome assembly GCA_018650645.1 of Candidatus Magasanikiibacteriota bacterium. Lineage (GTDB taxonomy): Bacteria > Patescibacteriota > Patescibacteriia > Magasanikbacterales > UBA922 > JABIFP01. Next base: position 12,344 of record JABIFP010000005.1, read on the forward strand.
CATAAAGCTGATAATCACTCATTCCTCTTTGGAGCAAAAATACGCCAACATGCTCATTATTTACAAGTTGCAACATATCTTTGTCCCCCGTCACAATAATAACTTGCCCTTCTTTTTCTGTTTGCTCAGCAAGCGTTCCAATAACGTCATCAGCCTCAAATCCTTCCTTTGTATAAATAGGTAATCCAAACGATTCGACCAATTCATAAATAATCGGTATTTGATCGTAGAGCTCTTGGTCAGCCTTCTCCCGATGCGCTTTATATTCACTGTAGACTTCTTCTCTAAACGTTCCTCCTGGCACATCAAAGGTCACCGCAATATGAGAAGGAGCAAGGTCAGTAATAACTTTAATAAGCATGGATGCAAAACCATACACCGCATTCACAATGGTGCCGTCTTTTGTGGTCATCGGCGGCAAGGCATGATACGCGCGATGAATAATCGCATTTCCATCAATAATAACAATAACGTTTTCTGTATTTTTCATAGTGGTCTCATTGTACCTGTTCGCTCTTTTTTGGGCAAACCAAAAAGGAGCTTTCGCTCCTGGTCTTCTCCTTTCACGACTCATCCTTCCACGTACTCTTGTACGGAAGGAACATGTCGAGGTTTTTCATCACCGTATACACAAACAGCGAAATGCCCGCGCCCCCAATCGCATCAAGCACAAAGTGCTGGTGTGTGGTGACGGTGCTCACCGCAATGGCCGCCGTCCAGAACCACATCAGTGCGTGCACCCAGCGCTTGCACTGTTTCCCCACGCTCAGCGTCATGTACACGGGAATCGCGACATGAAACGACGGGAAGCAGTTGGTCGGCGCATCTGCCCAGGTATAAAGTGCGTACAGCGCTCCTGTGAAAGAGCCGCTGAGCTCACGATCTGGCCGTGGATACTCCGTGGGGAATCCCACAAACACCACCGCGTGCAGCACCGTCATGGCGAGCGCCCCAAACCACACACGCCAGTAATCGCTGTCTTTGGTGACAGAACGTACCAGCACCGTGATCTGAAAGCCAATCAGCACAAACGCCGACATGTATACCAGAATGCTCGATTCCACGAACGGAATCGCCCCTTCCCCCAAAAGGAAGAGCTGCGTCGGTTCGCGCAGCGGCTCCATCCTGTTTGGGACCATGTACAGCACCGTAAAAATGCAGCACATGACCAAAACTCCTCCCCAGCGCGAAAGCTCCTTGAAGAGCGCCATCAACCTCGTCCCCATATTCCCCCCATTTTTGTTTAGTTTACCCTAGCGCAATGCCCGCAATTTTTCAAGTTTTCCCCTTGATGTTTACCATACCTCATGCTACAATCCTTCAAGCAAATGGTACCGTAGCCAAGTGGTAAGGCAGGGGTCTGCAAAACCTCTATTCGTGGGTTCGATTCTCACCGGTACCTCATAAAGAAATTCCTGTAAAGGGATTTTTTTTATGGGGAGGTGAGAATCGAACCGGGGATGGTAAGGGGCAGCGCCCCTTACACATGGAGGAAAAGCTGGAAAAACCCGAAGGTTTTTACAAGAGCCCGAAGAGGCGACGTGAGTTCTCACCGGTACCTCAATAAAAACATCCTCTATACGAGGGTGTTTTTATGTGTGTTTTGTTTTTCCCAATACAGATCACCCTACCTCAACCCTCTTTTTTCAATTTGACTTGTTGCTCTTTTTCGATACATTTCAAATGCATATTCACTCTCTATTTTTTCAAGTAATGCGAGACTGCTCTTTGTATTTTCAACAATGGCCCCAACAACATAATTAGCATATTGATCTTCAGCGATCTGTTCATATAACGCCATCAGGAGTGCCTCGTCACTGTGTACATGAGAAGCTAACTCTGTTCCAAATCTACCACCACCACTGTTAAAATATTTCCAAAGTAATTCTGTAGAAGCGTTATCGTTTGCGACAATGCCGTGCCAAGCTGAAGAACTTTTCTTTGCAGGATGACGTTCTGCATACTTTTCTAGCATCTCAAGTGTTACGTGTTCCGAACGCAATATATCACTAGCAATGGCTGGATACTCAATAAGATACCACGTATCATACAACTCTTGGGCTTCTTCATAAGAGTTAATCTGTTCGACAGAGCGTGCAAGATAGCTCGTTGTAATAAGTGCAGAGACGCCCAAAACTACGACAACCAAGAAGGCCCCTGTCATATAGACACTTGATTTATCAAAGGGAACAATTTTCTTTCTCACTTTCGCAAGATACTGTAGCCCGTACACAAGAAAAAATGTGACCACAGCAACTGGCGCTATAAAAAACAACCCATACACCACCCCTTCAGTCACCAGGCAAGGCTCCTCACAGGTAGAGAACATCACATAATACACCAAAGGATACACCAAAGCCGCAATAATGAAGGGTAATTTTTTCGAAAGAAGCATAATCGATAAATCAATAGTAATATTTTTATAATAACACAATAGCCCAAGGGGGCGCCATGAGTTCTCACCGGTACCTCCATGAAATTCATATCAAAAAAAACGCTTCATGCGTTTTTTATTTTGGCGTGTGTCCGGACACCTCATGATGTTCACGCCTCGTGTAGTTCGATGGCAAGAAGGAAATTATCAATCCCCTCGTCATCCGTATCAAACGCCCTCTCAACAGCGCCTGTCATCAGATAGGCGGGCAACCCCCAAAAGGGTGCCTCCTGCTGAAACCAGTACGTTGGAGCCCCAGAGTGGACCAACTTCCGCTGCATGTGTGCATTGGGATCCTGATCTTCGTGCACCGCAATGACGCAGATGTCGAAGTCTTCCAGCAAAGCCTTTTCCCAGGCACCCAGCCCCTCCACGACCTGGATGTCACATTCCGGAAGCTGCTTGAGCAGCGCGGCAACAAGATCTTGGTCTTGCGTGGCAATAAGAATCTTCATAGAACCTCTCTCTCAGAGGGTCCGGACGTGTCCTATCCAATCATAATTTGAGGGGGATGTCAATGGTGTTAAATAGATTTATCATATCCACTCATTCCTCCTATGCTCTTGCTTTGCTCGAGCTTCGGCGGATGATTTTGTATAGCAAAATCAAAAAACCCGCCGCGCCCCCTACGCAACGGGTCTCATCTCCTTCTTCTTGGGTTCTGGTGCCGGTGGGGCGCGGCACTTGTCGTCGTCCATACACTCGCAGTCGTGCGAATGGTCGTGACGATGCGGCGTCTTGTGCGTGGAACAGCGGGGGCTGCCGAGCACAAGTAGTAGCAGTCGAATCACTGCCTGACCTCCTTGTCGGTTACATGTTGAGGTTCTTCCAGGGCTCTCGCTCCCGCAGGATCTTCCGCCGGGTGTTCCAGATGAACAGCTGGATGCGGGCAAGGCTCCCCTCGACATCTAGCGGATGATGCTTCTCAGCATACCCCGCTTCCTCCAGAGCCTCCATCGCCTGCTCAAACTTATCGGGGTCATAATGTCCCGGAAAGATGAGCAACAGCACACCGCAGACAGCGTCATCACGCTCTCCTTCCGGCTTTTTCAGCGCCTCCTGCAAATCCTTCAGATCCATCTCTCCCCATTTCAGCCTTTCGGCGTAACGTCAGTGTTCTCACACCTTACTCTTTTTTAGCTAAAATGCAAACAAAAAAGCACCCAAAGGCGCTTTTTTGTTTTTTGAATGTTTTGTTTACCCACGTCCGTATACTTCCATTTTAAGCTGCTTCATTCCAAAGCTTCGGGCTTCCTTTTTCGCTGTTTGGATAATTTCTTGATTTACCGGTGTTTCAGAACCGACCCAAAAGTCGACTCGGTTACATCCGTAACGCGCATTCATACGGTCACGAACGGTAAAGAGCTTATCACCGTATAGATCCGGAAAACGAACCTTTGTTCCAAGTGGTAAACAGTTGTTGGCAATACTATCTTCCACTCCGTTTTCTTCGTAATGTTTACAAAGATCGAAGCTTCCCATAGCCGGAGTACACGGGGTATCATCCGTTTGCCACGGGTCTGAAGAATATGCAGTAGCAACTACCCAGTTCGTATATCGCGCAGAACGCTCTCCACTTTCTGGAAATTCACCTGGCTCAGACTCTTCTGGTACTTCCTGTGCATTTACATTGGTAGCAACAGAAAGTGCCTTCGTAATAATAGGAGCAATCTGTCTTGCAGACGCATAATCAAACGCAAGTGCTTGCGTTGGAATAAAGAGTGCACTCACCATAATCATAAGTGATGCGGCTACTACATTCTTCCCTACTAGTTTGATTTGCTTTTTTGTATTTGTTGACTTGTTCATATACTGATGGCCAATAGTATACTACTATTGGATTATCCTGTCGAGGTTTAATACCTCTCCAAGAAATACGCTATGAGTTGCGTTGTCTGTAACGACGGATTATAATACCATATATTACCGCTTTTGTCAATGCTTTTTGCTATTGACAAGACGTGTTTTTCGCTTAAATTAGCCAAATTTTGTTTATGTCAAAAAGACGCCACAGAAGCTACGGAATAGAAGACGGCGCTCAGACGGAATCTCCGCCCCTTTCTCAGCCTAAAAAGCCAGCCATTACGCCAACCTCGCCAAATGCTGCGCACATCGTAAAGACTATCCTGTTTCTTCCTTTTAAGCTCATAGCAGTTGTTTTTACCCTTCTAGGATGGCTCTGGCATAAAAGACCGCGGCTTAGTAAAGACAAAAAGGCATCGATTAAAGGAAACACGCTTAAAATTATGCTCTATGGAGCACTTTTTTGTGGCCTTGCCGTAATTGGACTCTTTGTTTGGGCCGGAAGAGACCTCAATGGTGTTAATCCAAATGGACTCCTAGACAGACCCGTTCACCAGAGTACAAAAATTTATGACAAAACCGGAGAGCACCTCCTGTATGAAATTTTTGCTGATGAAAAACGAACTGTTGTTTCTTTAGAAGATTTACCACAAGACCTTATTGATGGTGTGGTGGCAACAGAAGATACTGCATTTTATGATCACTTCGGTATTCGCCCGCTCAGTATTGTTAGATCGATTGTGTATGGTGTCATGGGCAAAGGCCGACTTGGTGGAGGAGCATCAACCCTTACACAGCAGCTGGTAAAAAATGCAATTCTTACAAACGAAAGAACCATTTCAAGAAAAGCAAAAGAAATTATTCTCTCAATAAGACTCGAACAGCTCTATACTAAAGATCAGATATTGCAGATTTACTTTAACGAAATTCCGTACGGATCTACCAACTACGGCGTTGAATCTGCAGCACAAAGTTACTTCGGAAAATCTGTTTCGGATCTTGAGCTGCATGAATCAGCAACGCTTGCGGGGCTTCCAAAAGCTCCAACGTGGTATTTAAACGATCACGAAGCGCTCACAAACAGAAGAAATTTTGTTCTTGCAAGAATGCACGCGGAAGGATTTATTTCTGAAGAAGAAAAAAATGCTGCGCAAGAAATGCCACTCGAGTTACAACAAAAATTCCAAAACATTAAAGCGCCGCATTTTGTTTTATATGTAAAACAATTATTGGTAGATGAGTTTGGAGAACAGATGGTAGAAACTGGCGGACTAAAAGTTATTACTTCGCTTGATTGGGATCTGCAACAAAAGGCAGAGCAAGTTATTGAAGAAACAGGAACAGAAGTCCTTGAGGCGGCGGATGCCAACAACACATCTCTTGTTGCCATGGACCCAGAGAACGCACACATCGTTGCCATGGTTGGTTCAAAAGATTTTTTTGACCGAGATATTAACGGGCAATTTAACGTCGCGACGCTTGGAAAACGACAACCGGGTTCGTCATTTAAACCAATCGTGTACGCTGCTGCATTTGAAAAAGGATTTACTCCTGAAACTATCGTGTTTGATGCAATTACCAATTTTGCTATTTCTGGAAAACCGTATCGCCCACTTAATTATGATCTAAAAGAACATGGCCCTGTTTCGCTTATGCAAGCAATGCAAGGCTCGCTAAATATTGCCGCAGTAAAGGCGATGTATTTGGTTGGGCAAAAATATGCAAGCGAGTTTACTGCAAAACTTGGATACACCACCCTTGAAGACTCCGATCGATTTGGATTATCACTTGTGCTTGGTGGAGGAGAAGTAAAACTTCTTGAACATGTTCGCGCCTATACCATCTTTGCAAATGGTGGAACAAAGCGTGATCCTGTCGCAATTGTTCGCGTAGAAAATGCAAAGCAAGAAGTATTAAAAGAATGGAAAGCAGAACGCGGTGAACGCGTCATTGAAGAAAGACTCGCGCAAACAATGAACAGTGTCCTCAGCGATGATAGTGCGCGTGCATATGCGTTTGGTGCTGGCGGAATTCTTACATTGAAAGATCGGCCAGTTGCGGCAAAAACAGGAACAACAAATAGTTATATTGATGCCTGGACTGTTGGATACACACCTTCCCTTGTAACGGGTGTTTGGGCAGGTAACACAGACAACTCACCAATGACAAGAGGGTTTGGTGGTTCCCGTGTAGCAGCACCAATCTGGAATGCATTCATGACTGCAGCACACGAAGATATGCCTGTTGAATCATTTGCTCCTCGGCCAGAAAACACCGCAAAGAAACCAGCACTCCGCGGTTCTACCGGTGGTGCTATCACACTAAAGATAAATAAAGTCACCGGAAATTTGGCCAATTCTTCCACACCCGAGCGACTTATTGTGGACAGAACATACACGCAACCACATAGTATTTTGCACTATGTGGATAAACACAACCCACGTGGGGATATCCCATCTAACCCGGGGATAGATTTGCAATACGGTGTGTGGGAAGCATCTATTCAAGACTGGATTACAAGAAGACAAGAAGAGGATCCAGACTGGCAAATCAGTTTTGAAGAACCACCAACAATAGAAGATGATGCCTATTCAATTGAGCTACTCCCAACACTGAATGTTGTGTATCCTGCGCCAAGTTCAACGCTATTTTCAAGACAGCTCGATACTGATATTCGTGTATCAGCTCCAAGAGGAGTAAAAAAAGTAACCTACAAATTAAATGGTGTGTACATTGGAGTAGAAGAAAATCACCCATTCAATTTAAATTCCTACGTGCGCGACATGCCAATTGGAGCAAACATGCTTACCATTTTGGTAGAGGATGATATTGGAAATAGACTTGAAGAAAATATTGTTTTCACTCTCGAAGCTGCAGAAGAACCACCGTCAGTAACGTGGCTTGGAAAAAATTCAAAAGTAAGTTTACCGGCTATTATTAATATGCACCTATTCAAAGTCGAGGAGATTAAATCGCTTACCGTTACTGCTAATAATGGCGACGAAACAATCGTTATTGAAACCTACACTTCCTTTGATAATCTTTTCAATAACCAACTCGCATTAACTATTTCTAGTCTCCCTGAGGGGACGTGGCAACTTACCCCAACAATAGAAATGGTGAACGGAAAAACAATTACATCAAATACCAAAGAAATACGCATTAAATAACAATAAAAAAACACCGCAATGAAAGCGGTGTTTTTTTATTTGCCTTTTTTACTGACGAATAGGCATCACAATATATTTGTAATCATTTTTTTCTCTTCCAGAAAAGACACATGGTGAATCTTTACTGTTCACTCCAAGCATAATATCACTCGTATCGATTTTTCCTAAACCATCCAAAACATATTTGTGGTTTAACAAAATTTCGTTGTCGTCACCAGTGATTTCAACGTCCACAGAGGACGCGTGAGCGCCTGCCTGCGTGTTTGTACTCGTCATGATGAGTTGTTTTACCTTAGAGTCAACATTGAAATGCACAGCATTAATTCCTGTTGTGGTAAATAAACTCGCAGCCTTAATATTTTTTTGCGCAACGTCTTTGTCAAACACAATTTCTGTTGCAAAATTTTCTGGAATAATCTGTCGGTAGTCGGGATACGTTCCATCAACAAGTCGAGAAATAATTTCCCCACCATCAAGCTGAATACCAACTTGGTTTCCGGTTAATTTGATGTGAACAATGTCTTCAGTTCCTCCTTGCACACTAAGCAGTCGAATAAATTCGATGATTGCTCGTGCTGGAATAATTACTTCCTGGTTTTCTTGCCCTTCTTTGATGGCAAGCGAACGCTCCGCAAGACGGTAACTGTCCGTTGCAGCAATAGTAAGCTTCCCTGCATCTTTTGCGTTAAAACCGCAATATACTCCGGCTAGCTCTGGGCGGATATCGTTCTTTGCCGCAGCAAACACCACCTGGGCAAGTGCTTCTTTGAGCACGCCAGTTTCAAAGCCATAAACATTCCCCTCGCTCATGGTTGGAATTACCGGATATTCATCCGCTTCGATTCCCTTGATTTTCGTACTTGAACTTCCACACTCAACAAGCAGTTCGTTTTCTTCTCTCGAAACAGTGACTTGTTCGTCAGATAGCAAATTCACGTAATCGTTCAGAATTTTTGCAGGGACGGTATACTCACCAGCTGTATCAACCTTCGCACGTAAATGTGAAGTAATAGCTAATTCAAGATTTGTTGTAATTACTTCAACCCCAGATTCACTCACCTTCAGGAGTACGTTACTCAGAATAGGGAGATTTCCTGGTTTTGTTGTGATTCCGCTTGTTAACTGCAAAGCCTTTGCGAGGTTTTCTCTCGTACAGGTAAATTTCATAACAGTTGAGACTTGTCGACAGGTCAGCCTATTAAATTATAAGTAAATAAATTTATATAACTAGTAGTTAATAGTAATAGGGGAGTGGATAACGTGGAAAACTCCGATTTACTGCTAACGTTAGCGATAAAGTTATTAGACACGGGTGTTCACAGTTACCCCCAAATCTTGGGGACAATTTTGAACACCTGTGGATAGTTTTAAAGGTCATTTGGATTCATGTGTATAAGTCACTATGTTGTGAACATACATGTCACCAAGCTCGGTTCGTCTTATGCACACATTCATCCTTACCAACATGTGTGCATGTCTGTGGACTAAGGCGCGTTGGCGTAAAGTTGTTGTTTTATCAGTTCAATATCTTGTTTGAGTTTTAAATCAGATTCAACGAGTCGTTTAATTTTGGAGTCAGCGTGGATTGCTGTTGTGTGGTCTCTTCCGCCAAGTTCTTGTCCAATCGCTGGGAAAGATAGTTGTAACTCCCCTCTTAGCAAATACATTGATACCTGCCTTGGGAAAGAAATTTTCTTTTCTCTACTCTTTCCAACAATATTTTCGTTCGTTACATCGTAAAACTTACACACCGTTGCAATGATATCTCTTGGTGTTGTTGATTTACGCATGCTTTGCGCTTCAAACGATACAAGAATTTCTTTAATCGATGCTTCTGAGGGTTCGCTGTTCTTTAATTGATGGAATGCAATGATTTTATTGAGCGCTCCTTCAAGTTCACGAATATTGCTTTGAATTGCTGTTGCTACTAAGTGAACAAGCTTGTCTGCAAGAGGAAAGTTTTTTTCCTGACACTTCGCTTGTACAATAGCTTGCCGCGTTTCAAGGTCAGGTCGCGCCACGTCGGCAATCATTCCCCATTCAAACCGTGATCGTAATCTGTCTTCTAGTGCTGGGATTGCTTTTGGTGGTCGGTCACTCGTTAAAACAACCTGTTTCCCCTGCTGATGTAATTCATTAAAGGTATGAAAGAACTCTTCTTGTGTTTGTTCTTTTCCACCAATAAATTGAATGTCATCAATAAGAAGTAGGTCTACATTTCTATATCGATCTTTAAATTCTTTGGCTCGCCCTTCTTTTACCGCTGTTACAAATTCGTTTGTGAATTTTTCTGAAGAAACGTATAAAATCCGCGTTTGTGGATGCATCTTAATCATGTGATGCCCAATTCCTTGAATCAAATGCGTTTTTCCTAGTCCAACACCACCATATATAAAGAGTGGGTTGTACGCATCGCCCGGCCGGTCAGCAACAGCGTGAGCTGCCGCGTTGGCTAATTCGTTTCCTTTTCCAACAATAAAGGTATCAAACGTATACTTTGGATTCAGTCCAAATTCCGTTGCACGCTTTGTTGTGTTTGAATAGATAGGATTTTTTGGTGTAGACACTGAAGGCTGCTCTTGGATAAAACATTCATGTTCTGAGATGTTTTTCATGTTCTCTACCTTATACTCTACTCGTTTAATGGGTTTTCCGGTAACTCGTTCCATGGTCTTTACTAAATCAGAGTGATACTTTTTTTCAAGCCAACTCTTTGTAAACGTATTTGGAACAGCAATAACAACAGATCCCTGCTTAAACTCACCAATACAGGTGTGCTGGAACCAGGTGTTGAAGTTTGCTTTGGACAATTTTAGTTCAAAGTCGGCAAGCACAGCTTGCCATATTTCATAATTTGTCATAATCGCTCTAATACAGATACAAAAAGAAACAATGTACGTCCATTTGCTTCCTGAAAGGTGCTTTTTACGGCTTTTTATATTGTTTTTGCTTCTTTTTCAGTTCGTGAGGTCATCATAGCACAAGAGTTGCAATTAAAAAAACGCTTAAATAAGCACAAAAGTTAGTAAAATGGGGATAAGGTGTGGATATAGTGGATAACTTTGCAATAATTAGCCAATTTTTATTTTCATCATAAAGTTTTCCATGTGGACGCCTTGACAGTATTTAGACTGACTGATATAATCTGGCCACGAAATCAAACAACTATATGCCAAAGAGAACATATCAACCGAAAAAAAGAAAGCGTGCTAAAACACATGGTTTTAGAGAACGCATGTCAACTCCTACCGGGAGAAAGGTGCTTAAGAAACGTCGTCAAAAGGGACGAAAGATGATTACCGTAAGCAGCGCGAAGAAAGGAAAAAGAACAAGAAAGACAAGATAACCATTGTACACGATAAGCGCCTCGCAATTTGCGGGGCGTTTGTTATACTGGTGACATATGTTAATGCAAGCCAACAGATTAAAAAAGAAAACAGATATTGAACGTGTTTTTACGCACGGAACATTCTTTAGAGCAAAAGGAGTGAATGTTGTGTTATGGAAAAAAGGACACTTACTTCAGCCAGAGCGTGGATACACTGCAGACGATCTTAAGTTCGCGGTTGTGGTGCCAAAAAAATATGAAAAAAGTGCCGTGCGTAGAAATATATTAAAAAGGCGTGTGCGCGAAGCACTGAGACTACTCATAAAGGAACAAAATTGCGCAACAGGAGTGCTTGGAGTAGCAATGGTGCAAGCGTCAGCAAAAGAGATGACCGTTGTGCAAATAAAAGAAGCGTTAACACAACTATTTAAAAAAGCAAAACTGATTGTGTAATATGTGGCTACTCCATATTTCCAAAAAAATATTGCTCTTTTTCATTGTGTTATATCAAAAAACTATTTCTCCAGATCACGGGTGGAGAAGGCACCGGCATCCGTATGGGTTTTGTCCGTTTACGCCGTCTTGTAGTGAGTATGGACGGCAGGCAATAGAAAAGCACGGAGCGGTAAAGGGATCGGCAAAGGCAGCGTGGCGAGTGTGTAGGTGTCATCCGTGGACGAGTGGTGGTTTTGATCCTGTGAAATAAAAAAACAGCGCGTGGCGCTGTTTTTTTATTTGTTGTTGTTTATTCGTTATCGGCAAGGCTCTCTTCAATACTATTTCCGTATTTATTGCGTTCAATATGTTCTTCACGCTGACTTCCGAGGAAACCACTCAGCTCTTTAGATGGCTGACTAGTAATAGTTCCGGTTTCTCCAACGTAGACTCCATTTAAAGGGTTTGTGTCACGGGTGAGGACTCCACCAACTAATTTTCCATCTGGGCTGTAGGTGTTGTAGTGAAATGTTTCTCCAAGATTGTTAACTAGGCTATGGCGGTCTCCAATAGGCATTCGAGTGGCCGGATCAAGTATCACTTCTGCGGCGGTCTCTTTTAATCCCTTCATGAGATTTTCAGCATTCATACCAGGCTTAAAATCCTCAAGTGATACAGGCCGCGTTCCTTCGACAATTTCTGCTTTTGTAAAGGTATGCTCTGTAATATCTTGTTCAAAGGTAGGAATGTTTGTAATTTCTTCCCTAGAAGAAGCTCCGGGCATATCAATCTTTGGATTCATCTCTGATCGCATTGATTCAGCGTTTGCAGCTGCAATGTTAGACTCTCTTACATTTTCATAATTCTGTGCAGCTCCCGTTCCAGCACCTAATAAGCCAAGCGCTAATCCAAACTTTCTGAAACTTCTTCCAAAAAATCCGGCGCCAGCTTGTTTTTTAAGTTTTTTCATTTCTTTTCTATCTGCTCGCGCCATCATTTGTTCGCCCTGCTTGTCGGCTTTTAATTGCCTGCGCTCACCTTTACGCTCTTCGTTCATGAACGCTTTGTCATGCGCAACTTGTTTTGCCTCTGCATTTTTTTCAGCATCAATTACGACTTCGTTTACGCGGATTTCTGCTTGAGCGGCAGGAAGTGTTGCTTCATCATATTTTGCCTCTGTAACCTCAACTTCATGACGAACAAGTTGCTCAGAAAACATATCTTCTTCCTCTGCAGAAAAACTAAGAAGATTTTGTTTTTGCAGATATGCATTCGATTCCTTAATTTGAGAAAGAGTTCCTTGCACATCAAATCCATTTTTTTCTGCTTTTTTTACCTTTCTTCCATTCCACAAACCAGGAAGGATGTTTCCGTGAACATCTACCTTGATTTTGTGTGCATCTAGAGCTTGATATAGCTCGGCTTGTTTTGCTCGCTCGTTTGAAAGAACCATTTCATTTATCGCCTCTAGATTATCAGTGCTTGCAGGAATGTTTTTAATCTGTTTATTCAGCGCATCAAGGTCAAGGATGTCCTTACTTTCTTGAAGATAGTTTTTTCGGCTGGTTTCAGATAAGAGTCTCTTATTTTCGCCTTGTGGTTTTTTTTGCTCGGGCTTCTCTTGCATTGTATCAAGGTCGAGGATGTCTCTATTTTCTGCCAAATATACCTTTCGTTCAGCCGCAGATTGCTTTCTTGCGCCTGTGTAGCTTCCATCCTCTTTTGCCATGTCGAGCACTTCTTGTAATTCTGGATCCCGCTCAATTGGGTCATTAATAGAATATGTTTTCGTTTCATCGAAGACTTCTTGTAACATCGGATCTCTCTCTTCCTTAACTCCGGCCACTTTAGCTTTGCTATCAAAACTTTGTTCTGGAGTTGGTTGTTGTGGCTCGAAATTTCGAGCTACACTTGATTCTCTTCCCATATGGTTTGGAATTATATGTATAGAAGCGGATAAGCAGTGTTTAGGTATATCTATAAAGATATGATAAACACTTTTTTTTTGCTTGTTTTACCGCTTTTTAAGGAAATATTATAAGGTTTTATCCCGAGGTGCTTTGCAAGAAGTGCAATAACGGCGGTATTTGCCTTTCCCCCAACCGGAGGAGCTGTGACGCATACTTTTAGGGATCCATCTGCCATCTGCTCGCAAACCTCATTTTTTGAGGAGGCTGGCGAGATGGTGACGCGTAATTCTTTCATATGCTCTAGTATATTGTATCTACTGCAAGTGTCAAGAAAAAAAGTGCTGTTTCCAGCACTTTTTTCTTATTTTGTATCTTTCTTTGGTGTTCCCATGACTTGTTCTTTTAGCCATCCGATCACCTTTCTGTTTTGTACCATGGTTGCAATAGCATCATGGACATCTTGTCTTTTAAGATTCTCTTGCGCTTCTTTATTGTGTGCATACGCTTCTTTCATGCCTTCAATCTCTGCCTCTACCTCTTCTTGTGTTGGGGCAAGTGCATGCTGCTTTGCGATTTGTCTTGAAATGAGCGCAGCCTTTGCTCGCTCTTCAGCTTGTTTAGCAAATCCTTCTTGTAGTTCTTTCTCAGTTTTCTTTAGGTCTTGCAAGTATTGATCAACGGTAATGCCGTGTTTTTCTAAATCACGCTTCAGTTCGTTGAAAATCTTTTGCTTTTCAGCATTGATCAGTACTTCAGGAAGTTCATTGAACGTTGATTTTTCAATCATTGCATTTAGAATTGCAATCTCCTGTCGCTGTTCTTCCTTTTTAATCTTCTCCATCTTCATGTTGTCTGTAACGAGTTTTTTGAATGTTTCAATAGACTCTTGTCCAAGTTTTTTTACAAACTCTTCAGTAAATTCCGGCAACTTACGTTCCTTTACTACTGTTGCTTTCACATCAAACTCAACATCCTTTCCGGCGAATTGTTTTTGGTAATGATCTTTTGGAAAAGGAACGGTGAAGTTTTTTTCTTCTCCGGCCTTCATTCCTTTTAGGTGGTCAGTCAGTCCTGGAATGTAATGTTTTTCACCGAGGCTTACAGCATGATCTTTTGCTTGGCCGCCTTCCATAGGAACGCCATCAACTTTCATGTTCATGTCGATAACAATAATGTCAGTTCCTTCAGCTCCGCCTTTCTTTTCAACTTCTTCTGCGTGCATGCCACGAAGTGCGTCAAGTGTTTCTTGCACCTCAGATTCTTCAACAGAAACTGCCTCTGCTTTTACTTTAATTTTTTTCGGATCAGCGAGTTTTACTTCTGGAAGAAGTGCCACAACTGCTTTATATTCTAAATCATTTCCTGGAGCAACTTTTTCCACATTAATTTCTGGGTTTCCAACAATTTCTAGCTTTTCTGCCATCACTGCTTCAACATATGTTTCTTGGATGATGCTTTGCATTGCTTCTTGCAAGATACGCATTTCACCAAGCTCCTTTTTCATGATGTCATATGGAGCGTGTCCTTTTCTAAATCCTTTAATGGCTGTTTTTACAGAAAGTGTTTTTGCCGCTTTGTGCAAATGTGGTTCGTATGCTTCAGGTGTTACGGTAATGGTCAATTCGATTTGAGAATTACCGATTTTTTTTGTCTTATGTGACATACTAATGGTATTAGGAATGGGCAAACTATAGCCAAAAATCATTTTCTTGTCAATCCTCTTCCCTCTTTTTTTCCTTAAATAAAAGCTGAATATGTGATACTCTTGACATAGTACAGTTTTTCCAGCATCCTATAGGCTCGATATGAAATTTTACCTATACAAAGCCTTTTTGCTTCTTTTAAGAAGCCTTATTTATGTTAAGCGAGGGCTTGCGTACGTGTTTAATAAGCTAATCTTAGCAATTACCAAGGTGCATAGTTGGTATGCGGCCCATATAGGCTTCCACCTCTATAAGATCTGGTTTATTCTAAAAAAGCGCTTAGTAAAGTATAAAATCCCACTTGATGGGCGATTTGTAGAATTTTTTGGAAGAAGAGGGACGTTGCAGATTCTCCTATTTGTTATTGGTACGGCAGTATTATTCCCGCATAGTGCGCTCTATTCTCAAGAGATTGAGCGGGTTCCTGGCCGTCAAACGCTTCTTTATGCGTTAGTTGGTCCTGGTGAACAGGATTTTGCTGCTGAGGATATTATTATTGAAGAGGTTGGGCTTCCAACCGAGGTGGTAAAAGAAGGGCAGGCCTGGCGAGAAGGTGCGCTTGCGTTGGGGCAACCTGGAGCATTGGGAAGAGATAGTTTGGGTGCTACGCAAGATATTTCATCAGTAAGTGCTGGTGGAACAGCACTGACCAAACCAACAATATTGCCAGGATCAGAATTGCCTGCCGACGATTCGTCCGCTCCAACGCAGGAAGTTGAATCAAACAGAAAAAATACTGTTACCTATACGGTGCAGTCAGGAGATGTCATAGGAAGAATCGCAACGCGGTTTGGTGTGAGTTTAGAAACCGTGCTTTGGGCAAATAATTTGACGTATAGATCGTATATTCGCCCGGGGGATGTGCTAGATATTTTGCCAGTAAGTGGAGTAAAGCATACGGTTAAACGAGGAGAAACTGTTTCAAAAATTGCGAGCACCTATGATGCCGATTCGAGTGAAATTATTGCATTTAACAAACTGCAGAGAGACGGTGGGGACATTGTTATAGGAGAAGAACTCATAATTCCAGATGGAGAAAAACCACAACCAGTGAGAACTGTGGTTGCTCGTCCACGGGTGGATGTGTCAGAGTCTTCTCAGTTTAGAAATGTTGCTGCGCCACCTCCTTCTGTGCAAACCCCGGCTGGTTCAGGGTTCTTGTGGCCTACTGGAGCAACTATCATTACGCAGTATTCAAACTGGCAGCATATCGCTCTTGATATTGCAGGGCCAATTGGTACGCCGCTCTATGCATCAAAGGGAGGAACTGTTATTCGTTCTCAATGTGGATGGAATGGTGGATATGGGTGTTATGTTATTTTAGACCATGGTGGGGGCGTACAAACGCTCTACGCGCATGCAAGTAAGCTACTTGTCTCTTTGGGTGATAGCGTTGCGCAGGGGCAAACAGTGGCCCTTATGGGGTCAACGGGGCGTTCTACTGGACCACATATTCATTATGAGGTTCGTGTAAACGGGAAGCGTCAAAATCCGTTGCGATACGTTCGTAAATAAGTCAAAGAAGAGCCTGTATGGCTCTTCTTTTGTTGACTAAAAAATATACTATCGATATTGAAGTGCCTCACTAATATGTTTTTTTTCTATAGATGGGCGTTCTTCAAGATCTGCAATAGTCCTTGCAACTTTTAATGTGCGAAAATAGCTACGTGCTGAAATGTTTAGCAACGAAGCCGCTGCTGTATAAAATTTTTTACATTCAGAAGAAATGTTGCAATGTGTTTTTACTTGTTGCGTGTTTAACGAAGCATTGAGTACGCCATGTGGATTTCTTTGCTTCCCCACTTCCCTTGCTTTGGCTACTCGTTTCAAAATTTGCGCAGAGGACTCTTCGGCAAAGGATGTGGAAAGATGTTCAAGCGGAACTTTTGGAACCTGCACATGTAAATCGATTCGATCAAGCAGAGGGCCGCTTAATTTTTTTTCATATCGAATTTTTTCCATCGCACTGCAGATACATAGGTCTTCTTCATGTTTTGCAAACCCGCAGGGACATGGATTTTGACTAACCACAAACATACAGTTCGCTGGAAAGGTATACGCTCCCTGTTGTCTTGAAATGGTCACCTCTCCATCTTCTAGCGGCTGACGCAGACTTTCAAGGAGTTGCCTTGAGCATTCAGGCAATTCATCAATAAAGAGGACACCATTGTGCGCAAGAGATATCTCTCCGGGTTTTGGAGTGGTACCACCGCCAATAATGGCGGCCGTACTGGCGCTGTGGTGTGGCGATCTAAAGGGTGGGTGCAATATAAGCGGTGTATTGCCAAGAAGGCCGGCTATTGAGTGAATGCAGGACGTTTCAATAGATTCTTTATAGCCGAGTGGTGGCAATATACTTTGAAACGCTTTTGCTAGTGCTGTTTTTCCAGATCCGGGTGGCCCAATAAGGCGAATATTGTGTCCTCCTACGGCAGCAATTTCTAGGGCTCGTTTTGGAGTGCATTGACCATAGATATGTGTAAAATCATGTCTTTGCTTTTGTGAAGATATGATAGGAGGAGAATATGGCGGCGTTGGTTGCATGGGGACACTTTTATCAAGGTGAGCAATTAATTCTGCTAATGTTGAAATACCAAACACATGCATGTCTGGTACAACAGAAGCTTCAAGCGCGTTTTCTTTGGGAACAAAAATGTGCGTGCACCCTTGGGCTTTTGCTGCAAGAGTTATGGGAAGAATGCCGCGGACATGTCTGACGTGTCCATCTAGGGTCAGTTCTCCTACAAATAAGGAAGTGTCGATGTTGTATGTTTTGTCAGTGTGCGAAATATGCATACCAATGGCAATAGGCAAATCAAAAGAAGACCCCTTCTTCTTTATGTGTGCGGGAGCAAGGTTTACAACTATTCTGGAACTGTGTGGAAACGATAGTCCCGCATATTTCCAAGCGGACCGAATGCGATCTTTGGCCTCATGAATAGACGCATCGGGAAGTCCAATAATTTGAAAGCCTGGCCAGCTGCCGGATATATCTACTTCTACATCGATTGGGATTGCCTGTGTCCCAACTATTGTTGCGCTTCTAATGTGAGTAACCATATCCCCCATTCAATCACAATCTTCGGAGAATAAAAAAAGAATGGGCATGTAACCCCATTTTTTCTTAGGTTTGTTTACAAAAAGAGAACAAACTAGTGGCGCGGCTGGTGCAATGTATAAAAAATCATTCCCGCCCCAATAACGATAAGCAGATCGGCGACATTCATAATGGACGTAATAACGCGCAGATAGTCTACGGTATATTCAAAGATGACTCGATCAATAAGATTAGAAAGTGCGCCAGCACAGATGAGTGCAACACCTGTGGTAAAGAGCAGGGTCCGCTTAGATTGTGTGTGCCAGGCAAGAAGCAAAATAACAATAATTGGTGTTACCACAATAAGCAGCGTATTTGGCACAGGAATACCAAACGCAACACCGGGGTTTGCAAGAAACTCCCACCCCAGCCACGGTTCAATAATATAGTGCGTGACTGATTGATGCGTTCTTGCAACATACTTCAGCCCTTGGTCAATGAAAAACAAAACACCTGTTACAAAAAAGATGTACAGGTGTTTGCGTTTCATAAGAAATTGTTAAGCTTCCTGGGTCAGTGTTTTTTTGCAAGAAACACAAGAGCCTGATGTTGGCCGTGCTTGCAATCGTTTTTCTGCAATTGGTTCTTCGCAGTATTTGCAGATGCCGTATGTTTTTTCTTCAATACGTTGGAGTGATTTACCAATATCTCGGAGTTCTTTCTCCATAGCCATTTCGAGCGGCTTGTTTGCGGTGAAGTCTGCGATTTCTCTTGCATTTTCATCGTCTTCATTTCCGTATTCTGGAAAATTGGCATTATATTCACCATCAACATGGGCATCTTTGCTTGCAAAGTTGGACAATTCTTCTGTCAGCTTGATTTTCTTTGCTTCAAGTGCGGTTTTCATATCCGCCAAGAATGCTTCATCGTGTTTCGTATTTGCCATATGCATGTATTAATTCGGAAGTAGTATACGATGAACACCTCGGATTGACAAGGGAGATCAAAATTTTTGTAAAAGAAAAAGCGGACATCGCCTCGTACAAATAGATTTGTAGGCTAGTCCGCCTTCCGCTCGCCTGTTGGCGATTACCCGATGTTGTGCCACGAAGTTTCATGGCGCTACACTGGGTAACCGTCAAACAATTTGGAGCGAATGTAATGACCCTTCCACCGCTCAGAGGTGATAATGTTCGGAGACACATCTCAAGGATGTGACCATATATGAACGTCACCAAAACTATCGGTATTGCTCTGCTTCGGTCTTGTTTTACCTTTGTCTTTGTTTTGGTCCTGCTACCATATTAGGGAACTGCCATGAAAGGCGCTCAACCATATAGGTGGTACTACCTGTGAAGGCGTACTCTGAGGGAAGCAAGGTAAAACCGACAATCAATAGAGTAGTTGAAAAGGGAAACTCTGTGCGTAACAAGTGTATACGCAGAGAATTTCTGTCGGTTGTGTTAAAGAGCGATTGCTGCGGCACACTTGGATAGGTGCTGCTTTGATTCTGTATATACTATAGCACAAAAAACGGGTTTTGTCAATGGGCTTATATTTGCCTTAGTTTAGCGCAGAAAGCCGAGTACTTTAGGTGTTCATAGGCATTTTTACACCATTTTTCCCACAGGTTGTTAAATTTGGGTGGATAACCTCTCTTTTTTATCCACAGATTTGGCATGTTATACACAACCTTATGCACAATGAGCACGCTTGTGTATACAAACAGAGGTGTTTTGACCACCTCAACTGTGGACAAAATTGTTTAAAATCTGTGATTATGTAGGAAAGTGGCCAAAATGGGCTAATATTGGCTAGGGAAACGTTTGTCCCCAGAAGACGAGAGTTATCCCGAGAGTTATACACATTTTTGTATACGCCAGCCTATACAATGGCTAAATATGTGCAATAATTGAGCAAATCCACCTTTTTTTATAAACAAGCGAGTTATTTGCTATTCAAACACGAAGCACTTATACTAGGCCCACTATGATTATTTGTGTATACGGAAAAGATTCATATCGTGGATCGGTTCAGCTAA
Organism: Candidatus Magasanikiibacteriota bacterium; assembly: GCA_018650645.1. GTDB lineage: Bacteria > Patescibacteriota > Patescibacteriia > Magasanikbacterales > UBA922 > JABIFP01. The sequence continues at coordinate 32,205 of JABIFP010000005.1, forward strand.
GAAAGATGGTAGAAAAATTCTCTCTGCAACGTGACCCACAGGGGTTGAATTTGGTGCAATTGCAGGGGAAAGGGTTAGCATACTCAACATTTGCTCAGGAAGTCTGTGCTTCACCATTTCTTGCCGAAAAGCGGATGGTGGTTGTGAAAGGGCTTATTGAAGACGGAAGTGATGATTTGATTGGAAGCGTGCAAACACTTTTTGAAAAAGGTGTTCCTGATACTACCGTTCTTATTTGTTTTGAACAGAAAGATACATTCAAAAAGAAAATACAAAAGACACTCTTTGCATCGCTTTGCGAGCAGAAATATGCGCAGCGGTTTGATATGCTCTCCGGAAGCGCTTTGCAAGGGTATATTGGCGCTGAAATTATAGAAAAAGGTGGTGCAATTCAGAAGGCGGCGGTGTTTACCCTGTCACGGCTCTTTGCCGAAGATATGTGGGGGCTTCATAACAGCATTGAGCAGTTGGTGGCGTATGCCCGTGGTAGAGAGATCACAAACGAAGATGTACTAACATTTTGCGAAGAGCAGGCGCAAGATAATATTTTTGCTCTTGTAGATGCTATTTTGGGTAAAAACAAAAAGCAGATGGTGCAACTTCTTGAACAACAGTATAAGCAAGGGAAAGATGCGCTGTATGTATTTGCCATGGTGTTAAGACAGTTTCGCATCCATTTGCAGCTAAGAGATTGTGTGGATGCAAATATTACGCCTGATGCAAAGGCTATGGGGCTCCATCCGTATGTGGTAAAAAAAACACTACCTTCTGTGAGGCAGTATTCGATGGATAGACTAACAGGAATTTATAAGGATCTACTTATAGTGGATACCCGAATTAAAACGGGCGTATTGCCTGCAAACATAGCTGTTGAGCGGCTTTTGGCGCAGTGTGTTGCTTAAGCAGCTTTACTTTGTTCAGCATCGTTAGAAAATGGGGCTTCTTGCAAGAGAAGTTCTTTTGTTTGCGTAATGGCCTCGTTTTTTTCACCAGATAAATATAGTGCTCTAATGGCCGCTGGAGTGCCGCCTAATTGCTTCATAAATCGCTCTCTGAACTGTTCTGCATATGAATCGACATAGGCTATCGCTTTTTCCTCATTGCCGTTGAATAGTGCCGATAAAACACCGCTTTGAAATGACATGAACTGTTCTTCATTAAACGATGTGGGGGGTCTATGTCCTTCCCTGTTTAAAATATATTTCATAAATACAAACATCCCATATTATGGGATGTAGTATAACAGGATTATTTTTTTTCTGCTAAAGCTCGTTTCGCGTATTTTGAAAGTCTTGAGAGCTTTCTTGCCGCTGCGTTCTTTTTGAGAACACCTCGTTTTGAAGCTTTATCAAGGCGCTTTTGAGCCTCTTGTAGTAGTGGGGTGAGGTCAGTTTCACCTTTTTCTACTGCTTTTCTTACCGCTTTGAGCGCACCTTTGTACGCTTCTTTAACGATTTTGTTTTGCACTGCACGCTTTTGCGCTTGTCTCAGTGCTTTCTTTGCATTTTGTAAATTTGGCATAATACTAACTAGTGATTTATCCTAGCGTGAGAGTGGAGCGAGTATACAGGCTACAGCCTTACCTGTCAAGGCTAAGATCCTCCATTTGTGGTCTATCGATTGCTTCAGCTTCAATCTGCCTCTCCCCCTGCGTAATACGAACTACATCCTTATCAATTTTAGCAAGTTCTTTATACGCAGTATTGTAATGATTAACTGATGTGCCAAGGCTTCCACCAAGCTTAGTCATGAATTGCTCATAGGCTTTGAGGTGCTTTTGCAGACGTTCTACATTCTTTCTGATTGCCTTAGCTCCCTCTTCAATCTTTAGTGCACGTAGCCCTTGTAGTACTGTTTGTAGGTACGCCGCAAATGTTGTTGGTGAAACAATAATGACGCGCTTTTCTGCAAAGGCGTAATCGATTAAGTTTCTTGTGTTTACGGTTACGGCACCAACTTCATTGACCAAAAGGTCATAGTAGATAGCTTCTGATGGAATAAACATGAAGGCAAATTCCATGGTGCCATCTTTGGGCTTAATATATTTACTTGTTTCATCGATTCTTTTTTTAAGGTCTTGCTTGAAAGCTTTTTCTAATTCTTTTTTTCGTGCATTATCTGTTTCGTGGACGAGTCTACTGTAATTATCGAGAGGAAATTTTGCATCTATTGGGATGATTCCGTCTTTCATATGAATCACCGCGTCAACAATATCACCATCGGGAAACGCATGTTGAAGGGTAAATGCGGTCGGGGGGAGAATGTTTTCTAAAACAAGCTGCAGCCCAGCTTCACCTAAATTCCCCCGCTGCTTCTGGCTTGTCAAAATCTTTTCTAAATTGTTGAGTTGTTCTGAAAAACTAATAACTTGTTGGTTCGTTTTATCTAAACTTGTGAGTTTTTCAGTAATCTCACCGATCATTTTAGCGCTTTGACCAGTAATTCCTTGGATAACGCGCGTGTTTTGAGAAAATTGTTCTTGAATTGTTTGATGTAGATGTCGTTGTGACTCCCCCATCGACTTTTCTGATTGTGTAATTTTTTTATCAACCGTCTGAGCGAGCACTTGCACGCTTTTTGACTGATCCTGAATCATGTTTTGCAACATAAGAAACAGGTTTTTATCTGGACCGCTATCAATAGTCTCGATTTTTTTGGATATCTTAAAAAGAAACGCAGCAAGAGCAGCGATTATTGCAAGTAATAAAAGTATTATGAAATTTTCCATAGCATGTGCGCCAATGATGTATTAATTGAAATAAAAGTACACTAAAATACATTCGATGGTTTGCGCATGAACTGCTTTAGGAAATGGTGATGTTTCATGTTCATAGCAGAAAGCCTCTTTGGTTGCGTCAAATGTGTTTATTTAAGCACTTTTTTTATTTTGGTATTGCGAATTTGTTTTGTTTGCTATTGTGATTTTTCTATTTTTTGGTACACTGAGGTGGAAGCTCAATGTGTAGTTGCAGTATAGCATCATTAGTGATCTGTGACAGGGGTGGGTTGAGGATGTTTGTTCTCCTCAACATCTGGCAACAATGTGCGACACAAGAAAGGTGCTGTATTAAGCTTTAACTTGTGTGTCACATATAAACAGTCGAGTGAGCTTGGTATAAAAACGGTGATCAGAAATACCTCCTTGTAGTTAAATGGATAGAACATTCCCCTCCTAAGGGAAGGATCCACGTTCGATTCGTGGCAGGGAGACAAAAATTATTTCACATGAAACAAAATTAAACAAGTTGTTTCATGTGAAACTAAAACCATATATGAACGTTATTCTGGCAACAAGAAATCCAGCAAAGGAAGATAGGTACAAAAATATTCTTGCTCCAATAAAAGGTTTGGTCACCGTGAACCTGGACTCTCTTAAGATTACAATAGCAGACTGTGCAGAAACTGGGGATACAGTGGATAAAAACGCAATTATCAAGGCGAATCACTACTATAAGGCCACAAAATCTGCAGTTTTTGCTTCGGATGAGGGAATGTTTCTAGATTTTGACGATGGGCTGGGTAGTCCGGGTGTTCATGCTAGAAGACTTGTAGATGGTATTCGACCTCTTACGGATGAAGAAATCATTGAGTACTGGGTAAAGAGGCTTAAAGATGCTCCTCAAGGGGCTGGTGGCTGCTGGCGGTATGCGTATGTCATGTTGGAAGGGAATAGAAAAGTAACGGGAACTGTAGAGTCAAAGTTTGAGTTTGCTAAACAGCCTGCAGGGGAGTACGTCCCGGGATACCCGCTTTCATCGATGTGCTTAGTAAAAGGTTTGGATAAACTGTACACAGAAATGACTTCAGAAGAGAAGAAGGAGCATTATGATGAGATGTATGGTGAATTTAGAAGGAATATTGAAAAGGGTTTCTGTATAGACTAGTCTATACAAACGCACTTCGGTATAGTCTGTGTACGGTGTGTGCATAAGTTGTCTAAAAAGTGGTTGAGCCTGTGTACAACCCAGTTAGCAAAGTTTATTGTATAGACTAGTCTATACAAACAAAGGGTGTAGTCACTTGCACTTTATCTACCGATACACTATAGTATACATATATTCATAACCAGTTACATATGGCAGAGTTTCTATCATTTGTCCTATTTGCAGGGATCTTCGTGGTCCTCATCAGCATTAGACAAGTAAACGAGTACCAAAGAGGTGTGAAGTTTCAATTAGGAAAGTATAGAAAAATGGTCAATCCGGGCTGGAGATTGATTGTCCCAATTTTTCAGTCCATGACAAAGGTAGATTTACGTGTAAAGGCGGTAGATGTACCTTTTCAGGAAGCAATTACCAAGGATAATGTGTCAGCGCGTATAAATGCTGTTATTTACTACAAAGTAAGTGATGCCGCAAAGGCAATTTTGGAGGTTGAGAACTTTTGGTTCGCTGTGAGTCAGCTGGCGCAGACAACCATGAGAAATGTCGTTGGGGAAATGGAACTCGATGAACTCCTCGCAAACAGAGACCAGGCAGCAAAAAAAATTAAGATTATTGTAGATCAGGCAACTGACCCGTGGGGAATTCAGGTTGATGCTGTTGAACTTAAAGATGTTATTTTACCAGATGATATGCAGCGTGTCATTGCAAAACAGGCAGAGGCTGAGAGAGAGCGGAGAGCTGTTATCATTAAATCTAAGGGTGAGGTAGAGGCTGCTGAGAACCTGACTAGAGCTGCTGAGATGCTTTCACAGCAAACAGGAGCCCTGCATTTAAGAACACTTAACACCTTAAATGATTTAAGCTCTGATCAGTCAAATACCGTGATTTTTGCAATGCCACTAGAGATTTTGCGTGCATTTGAGAGATCAAATCAATAAATAAGGTAGGTCATCATAAGCCGGGCTGTTGTCCGGCTTATGTATTGACAGAGAAAAAAATTTCCTCTATAATTACGCAGCATCATGATGATGCAATACAGAATCAAAAAGCCCCAATCGGGGTGGCTATGGTGTAGTGGTAACACAGAGGCTTGTGGTGCCTTTATCACGAGTTCGATCCTCGTTAGCCACCCCAATCGGGGTTTGTACAAAAAAGAAGGCTGTTAGGCCTTCTTTTTTGTGTCTTGATCTTTATATTTTGCTGTCTACTTTTAGAATACCCGCGTGTACATTAAATTCGGCAAGCCGTCCATGTGATCCACCGGTATCTTCACCGGTTAGGGCTACGTGTTTGGCTTTTAGATATTTTTTTGCGGCTTCAATATTTTGAAATCCAATTCCTTTATTATCGCCACTTAGGTGTTTGAACATCTTTGCACCGCCTACAATTTTTGCATTCAGGTGCTTGACATCACCTCCGAGCTCTCTAATGCCCTCGAGGAGTAGGTCAATGGACTCATCAACAAATTTAGCTGTTTTTCCTACAGAAGCTTGTGATCGGGTGTGTCTTTCTGGAAGCATGGCATGAGCCATACCGCCAATATGAGCCGCAGGGTCAAAAATGACGATTGCTACACACGAACCAATGCTTCCTGTTTCAATTATTTCCTCTTTATCGGTGACGTAATATTCAGCCGTTTTGACATTTACAGTACTACTCATATTTATGCGCCTAATTTTTCTTGAGTCTTCTCGAGAACGGTTTTGGATGATTTAGGATCAAAAAGGAAATATAACTTTCCAGTTTTTGCAGCTTCTTTGACTGTCAGATCGACCTCAAACAATAGAAGTGAACCCTCTGTATCGAGTTCAACAAGAATTTCATCAAGAGAAGCTCCAAGCATGTCTACTGACACGTCTGGAATGGAATGGAGCAAGTTCATATCCAAAAATTTTCCAAGAGCCGTTACCGAGGCTCCAAGCAAAATATTGCCAACCTCTTGAAGGGCTGACAAATCCTCATCCTGGAAGTCCTTGATATCTTTGTGATTCGATTTTGTAAGCATGTTTGCAAAGCCTACAGCATCCTTCTTGTTGAAAATAAGAAGCATGGCACCTTCCATGTCACCATGAATTCTGAAAAACACATTTACAACGACTTCATTTGTGTCTCCGAGTACGTTATGAATGTCTTCGATAGCTCCTGTGTGAATAAAGGGAACGGTCATGTCTACACCTTTCCCAATCATGTGTGACATGGCAGTGGCTGCATTTCCAGCTCCTATATTTACTACCTCGGCCAGCTGCCCGATTTGCTCTTCTGTGATCTTTTTCATAGTGTTTATATTATTAAGCGCGCAATAATTGCAATCTGTTTTGTAAAATTGAACCGACATCTAGGATTAATATGGTTTTTCCATTTCCAAGAATTGTTGAGCCTGAAAATCCATTTACGCCTTGCAAGACAGGTGGAAGTGATTTAACAATGATTTCCTGCTCATCAAGTATGTCATCAACGATTAAGCCAACGACTTCCTTTCCATGAAAGGCGATTACCACGGTGATTTGTTGTTGTTTCTGTGGGACTTCAGAGGGTTCAGTCGGCACAGCACTCTGAGTTGCAAAGGTTTTCTTTAGATCAAGTAGTGGCACCTCAATCCCTTGAACTATCGCAATGTTTTGATCACCTACACTTTTGATATCACTGGGAGAGACCAGTACAGAGCGTTTTACTACCGAGAATGGGATTGCCGCTGTTTCACCGCCAATGCTAACTATAAGTGCGTTAATAATAGCAAGTGACATGGGTAGTTGCAATGAAAATCTTGTTCCGCCTTCTTGAAGAGGGGACTCAACATGTAAAAGACCGCTACTTTTTTTTACAAACTCATCTACAACACTTAATCCGACCCCTCTTCCAGAAGTTTCTGTCACAACATCATTTGTAGATAGCTCGGGATGAAAAATGAGAGATTCCACCAATCGGTTAGCTGCGGCATCTCGGGTTCCTTGCAGTGTACTTTTTTGCTCGGCGCTTATGATGCCTCGAGCATGAGCAGTTTCAATCACTTTGCTCCAATTAATACCGTTTCCTGAGTCTTGCACAGAGATGGTCGTGAAATTTTTGTCTCGCTGAGCTGAAAGAATAATATCTCCGCTTGTATCAATTCCATGATCGATAGCATTTCGGAGTAGATGCACAAGTGGTTCAGCAAGCGTATCAATGATAGAGCGATCGAGCTCAAGCTCGCTCCCTTGTATTGAAAAATTAATTTCTTTATTTTTTTGCTTTGAAAGATCGCGAACCATTCGTGGAAATCGAGCGAACACCTGTCCAAGAGGAATAAGCCTTGTTTGCATAACGGTATGTTGAATGGCTGAAACAAGTTGACTCATGTGGTCCACAACAGGTGCTACTCGGGCATGGAGTGGGAATTTTTGCTCAATTGTTTTGGCGTTCATACCTGTAAAATGAGCAGCATTTGGGTCCATTACTGCATCAAGCTTCATTTTATCAATAAGAAGCTCTTCCACAAGGTCGAACAGCGTATCAATGCGCTCTGTGGGTACTTTAATATGAGAAATCGTATCGACTTTCACCTGCTCAGTTGCTTCAGTACGAATATTTCCGGAAGGCTCAGCTGGTTCTGGAGTGGGGGCACTAAGAGGTTTGCCCGTATCATCTCTTTCAGATTTTCCAGCACCCTTGGTTTTTACTCCCGTAAGTTTTCTAAGCGATTCTATAAATGTTGGGTCAATTGATTCAGTGTTTTCTTTTGCAATATGGTCAAGGGATTGATCAAGAGCGTCTACAGTATGAAATAGCTCATCAAGTATGGAAGGAGAAATCGCAAGCATCTCATTGCGTGCATAATCAAACACATCTTCCATGACATGGGTTAATTCTGCCATGTGAGTAAAGCCCATTGTTGCTGCAGATCCTTTAATAGTATGTGAAGAGCGCATGAGCTCATTTAAAATATCCTTTGAATCAGTTTTGTTCGCAGGATCACATTTTTCCAAGGCTAAAAGATGCTCATTTAGGAGAGCTATATGTTCTTCCGCCTCAGAAATGAAGAGTTGCTTGAATTGAGAGAGATCCATAGCAAGTAGTTATGAGCAAATGGAGGTTATTTTTTCAGCAATTTGTTTGGGAGAAAGAATTTCGTCAGCGGCTCCGGCATCAATGACAGACTGCGGCATAGAAGCAATAACGGCAGAGTAAGGATTCTGGACAAGGGTCAGCCCTCCATGTTTTTTAATATCTTTCATGCCGGACTGTCCATCTTTACCCATTCCAGTTAATTCAATTCCAATAATTTTTTCTTTAAAAAGAGGGGCTGCGCTTTGCATGGTGACATCAATGGAGGGCTTTAAACCGTGAACAGGGTCTTCATCGGTCAACAAGCATACCGATGAGCCATTTTTTTTGCCTAATCGCAAATGTTTTCCGCCTGGAGCTATATATACACTTCCTCCATGTAAGACTGCTCCTTCATAGGCTTCTTTAACATCGAATGGAACTAATCGATCAAGCCGCTGCGCAAAGGTCTTTGTAAAAAAAGCAGGCATATGCTGCACGATAATAATGGGCGCTTTTATTGATTGTGGAAGAGCTAGTAAAATATCTTCTACAACTGGTGGTCCGCCAGTAGAAGATCCTATGATAACCACGTGTTCAGCGGGTAGTAGCGGAGATTTATGGGAAACTGTTTTTTCCTTTAAAGGAGGTCTTACCTGAACTTTAGCTCGGTAGGCCTGTCTAATTTTTGAAAATATTTCTTCTTGTATTGTTTTAATATCGAGAGATATTTCTCCGGACGATTTTTGGATGGTAAACACGGCACCTGCCCGTAAGCTATTAAAGGTTTCCTTTGCGCCCTCAGTGGTATATGCCGAGAGCATAATAATACGAGGCTTTTTCTTTAGCGGAAGAGCCAAAATTTGTAGCACAGCCTCTGCGCCAGTCATCTCTGGCATGTTGTAATCCATGGTTATGACATCCGGATGAAGCTGCGCAGCATAGCCCACAGCTTCAATTCCATTTTTCGCTTCCCCTATTACTTCCATATCTGGAGCAGCCGAAATAAGCTCCGTTAATAATTTTCTCATGAAAAACGAATCGTCAACAACCAGTACACGAATAGGGGAGCTCTTTGACATATAGATTGGTTATTCACCAAGAACAGCGTTCACGGCTTCTAGTACCTGCGCTTTTTCAAACGGTTTCACAATATACCCTTTTGCCCCAAGTGATTTTGCTTCTTCTGTTGTGGTATCTTGTCCTACCGCGGTTACCATAACGATGTTTGTGGTAGAACCAACTTCTTTGAGTACGTCCATTCCGCCCATTTCTGGCATGATAACGTCCAAAAGAACAAGTGCGGGGCTGTTTGCTTTAATGATTTCAAGCGCCTCTTTTCCGTTTGAGGCTTCTAAAAATTGTGTATGCCCTGCTTCAGTGAGGATGTTTTTTAATACACCGCGCATGAATGCTGAATCGTCGGTAAGAAGGATAAGTTGATCTTTTGCCATATAAATAGTTATTAGTACTGAAAGTTAGCTCTCTTGTTGAAGTGTTTCAAGAAGAGAAGGATCAAAAACAAGATATAAACTGAGGTCTAGATGTTGTTCGTTTAACACAAGTGAGGTGTCTAAGAGGACTGAATGCTCTGCCGTCGGTTTATTGGATAGATCTGATGCAATAGATTTCATGCGCGTGCTGGTAACCATAAGAGGTGGCCCAATCATTACCTCTGACTGAAATTCTTTTGCAATAGATACGAGGTAAGCATTTGAAAGGATGTTAAGGGTTTCCTTAATCATTGATCGGTCTAAATCTTTCATAATGCCTGTGCTTCCAACAGGCTGATCATTCATGAGATCAATGAAAAGGAGTGCTTGTTCCCGAGACATAACGAAGAGTGCGAACCCTTCCATTCCTGAGATAAGCTGCGCGAAGGCAACAACGGCCTGCTCTCCATGTTTTTTAAATTTTTCAATGATCGTATCATCGGAGATTGATTGGATTTCAGTAACATTAGCGGTTACTTTTGTCTTAGACAATTTTCCAAATGCCTCTTGTACTCTTCTTGAACCCTCCGTTGCAGCGTGCTGCAATTTCGTCTTATCCATTTGCATATTGCTGTGTAATTATACTGAATTAGCTGATGGGGAAATTGAATCAATTGCCGTAGTTACGGTGAGGAGCTCATCAGTCTGCAATAATTTTGGTAAATTAAGCAGGACAATTAATCGAGAATCCTCGGATGTTTTTGATTCATTGGTTTTATCCTCATCTAATACTACCACACCAGACATATATTCTGCATTGATTTTAGTGGATAGTAATTCTGGTGTTGTTTTTACACTATCTTTGGGTACGGTAAGTACCTCAAGAACTTGATCTACAAGCACCCCAAAGGTACTTTTGTCTACCTCTGTCAGTATAATATGCTCTGAAACAGCTTGGTTCTCTCGTTGCAAGCCGAATCTTTTTTCTAAGTCGATGACAACGGCGATAGTTCCACGGACATTAATGATACCACTTACAAACGCAGGAGCGTTTGGCATGGTGGTTACTTCTTGAGAGGTAAGAATTTCATTTATGTCAGTTATTGGTACGGCATATTCCTCGCCATCAAGCGTAAACACAATAAGCTGCATGGTTTCTATTTGAGATTGCTCCTCGCTTTGCGATTGCTGAGCAACTGAAGCGACGATTTGTTGCATGTCTTCAGCCATAATCATTCATTAATCTGATAATTAAACACGTTTGGTTGGTGGCTTTGGTGGGGCAACAGGCTTTGTCGCCTCAGCCGCGGGTTGAGGTACTGGCGCTACTTTTTGCTCAGTAATTGATTTTCTTGGCATTGGAGCTGCTGCCGCAATTGCTTTTTGTGCGTTCCCTGCGATGTTTTGAAGGTCAGATGAGAGTGCGAGCAGCTGTTGTGCTGCCGCGGACACTTGTTGGTTTGCCGCGCTTTCTTGCTGTGTTGAAGCTGCGAGTTGCTGTGCTCCAGAAGAATTTTGCTCTGCAACAACCGCAATGCTATCCATAGTCTTCGCAACTTGAGTGACAGAAGAAGATTGTTGTTGAATGGTAGCTGAGAGTTCTTGAATTCTTGATGTTACTTCGCTAATTGCACCAACAGTGTCAGTAACTCCTTTTCCTACATCATCTACAACCACAGTAATTTCCTCTGCAGATTTCGCTGAACTTTCGGCTAATTTTCTTACTTCATCGGCAACCACAGCAAATCCTCTACCAGCTTCACCAGCTCTTGCGGCTTCAATTGCAGCGTTAAGGGCAAGTAGGTTGGTTTGCTCTGCAATATTTGTGATGGTACTTACGAGTACACCAATTTTGTCTGTGTTTGCACCACTTTCTTGTGCGACTTTTGATGTTTGTGTTGCTGTGGCTGCAGCATCTTCAGCTGAGGCGGACATTTGCTGTACAGCTGCTGCCATTTGGCTCATAGCTTGTGAAACTTCTTCAGATTGTTTTGATTGTTGCGCACTTCCGCTCGCCACCTGCTGTGCAATACTTGAATTTTGCTGAGACGCTGCAGCCGTCTGCTGAGAAGAAGCTGAAATTTGTCTTGCTGCAATATTGAGCTGTTCAATTGCTCTAATAATGGGCTTTCTAACAAAGGCGGCAAGTGATTTTGAGGCATAGAGCGCCACAAGGAAGATGCCAAGAACCGTAAAGATAATTGTCAAAATAATAGCATTTCTAATTCTTACAACAGGAGCAAATGCTTCAGAGAGCTCAATTTGTGTAACAATACCTAAATCATATTCCTCTAAGTATCTCGATGCAGCAAAAACAGGCTGTCCGTTATAGCCTAGGGATGTTTCATGAATCGTCTCATCATTAGCAAGTGCACGGGTCATCGGGTCTTCTGAAAGTTGTTTGCTAATAACTTTATTGAGTTTTGTATTTTCCTCAAATCGGGCATTGGTAATAAGGAGTGCATCTCCATTTTCGTTTCGTTTTGCAAGGAGTGTTTCTCCTGTGTTAGTATGTTTTTCGTAATTATCTATGATTGTTTTCAATTCTCCTTCACGTACTCTAGCACCCATAACTCCGGCAAAGGCATCGTTTAGGTGTCCAAATACCGGCGCTGCAATAACATGAGACTCAGCTCCTGTGCTACCTGATCGATAAGTCATTTTTACATGAGGTTTTTCTTGAGTATGAGTGTAATACTCATCATTAGACTTATTAGACCCTAGAGATGCGGGGTCTGTACTGGCAATAACGGTACCATGCGCGTTTAACAAGAATAATTCTTCGTAATGAGGAATTCTGCCAAGAATTTCGGTAAATTCTTCATTGATTAATTGGAATTCCGCATCAATTTGAGCTTGCTCTTCGGGGGTCAGCTCTCCACGCGTTTCTAAGGTGGAAGAATCACCAGCATAATCTTGAATGAATTTTCCAGCAGCGAGCCCAATCATGGTTTCTAAATCTCTTTGAAAATATTCTCCAAGAGCAATTTCTGCTTCTGCAGCTAATGTATCAACCTCTCTAAGTGCTTCAAATTCTAAGGCACTTTTGGACTCGGAATAGCCAAAATAGCCCACGACTCCCATTGGGATAAGTGAAATGAGAAGAAACCAGCCAATCAAACGACTAGAGAGTCCCATTTTTGATTCTTTAACAGACCTAGATGATCTCCTTTAAAAGTATTATATTATTTTAATTTTCTTGTGCCTTCTTTTGGTTTCATACCATCAAGCGGCAATGCAATAAAGAAGGTTGTTCCTTTGTTCTCTTCAGATTCAAAATAAATAGTTCCACCTGAATTTTCAACAATTGATTTAACAATGTAAAGGCCTAATCCATTTCCCTCAACATCCATCGATTTAGCATTATCAGCCCGGAATAGTTTAGAGAAAATTTTGCTTTGTTCTTTTTTTGGGATACCGTATCCTGTATCTTTGAAAGTAATGTACACATGATTCTTTTTTGCCTTTTTTTTGCCAAGAGGCTTCATTGTAACGGAAATATCTACGCTTCCTTTTTCTGGAGTATATTTTACGGCATTACTGGTAAGATTTTGAAATACTATGCGAAGTAAATTTGAGTCCGCTTGCATAATAGGAACTTCTTTTTCAAAATGTGTTTTTAATTTCAGTTTCTTTTCTTTAATTTTTGCTGTTAGTTCTGAAATTACGCTCTTGCTGAGCTTGGGTAAGTCAACATCAGAAAGCTCAACAGAAAATGTGCCCAGTTCGATACGAGAAACATTCAGAAGTGCGTTTACCAAATCGTTCATGTGTTGATTGCTTTCATATATCTGCTCAGTGTATTCCTTTTGCAGTTTGGTAAGTTTGCCTGTGTCTCCTGAGAGAATCATTTCAACATACCAGTTAATATTGGTAAGTGGTGTACGCAATTGATGAGATGCGAGTGAAACAAATTCTGTTTTAGCTTGATCAATTTCCTTTTCTTGAACAATATTTCTAAAGACGATTACCGACCCAACAATTTTTTTACCAAGTACATATGGAGTGACCGTAATGCTAACAGGGAACATCTCTCCCTTCTTTGGCTGATAGTAAAAACAGTGAGCAATAGAGGTTTTAATACGTTCTCCGGTTGCGAGTGCTTTTACGGTTGGGCGCTCATATACAGGAATGTCTTTTCCATCTTCTTTTTTTACCGTTACTGCCTCTACCACAGGTTTTCCAATCATTTCATGGCTGGAATACCCAAGCAAATCTTCTGCAATTGTATTCATGAACAAAATATTTCCATCTTGATCCGTTGCAATTAGTCCATCTCCAATACTGGAAAGGATTGCCTCATTTTTTGATTGCTCTTTCTCACCGAGGATTGATTTTTTTTGTAAATCGTCAACCAACTCTGTCATTGTTGTGCGCGCAAGTTCAAGCTCCTCATTGCGTTTTGTTTCTTCAGAAAGTTTTGTGGCTAGTGTTTTGCTGTGTTTTTCGATGGCTTCAGAAATATATCGTGAGATGCTATAAAAAATAGCACTTGAAGTCACAATATATATTAAAGTTACCGAAAGAAATGATGGGGGAGATATACCTCGCTGAGCACTTTCTACTCCAAATACATAAAACAAAAGAATAGGGACAAGCATGAGCATTGCAAGCACGTGTCCAAAGAAGATTTTTGTGTAGATTCCTTTTGGTTGCGGTTCCATGTGGTGCGCAATCAATAAATTATTCGGAAACTTTTTCAATAACGGTGTTTATGATTTCGTCTACGGTGTGATCAGATTTTACTAGGAAATCAACTACGTCATGTTCTAGCAGTTCTGCTTCTTTATTACTCAAGTTGGTGAGCATGATTACTTTTGCAGTTTTCCCCCATTTATCTTTGCGGAGCTCTTCTAACATTGAGATACCATCTTTTCTTGGCATGATAATATCAGCTAAAATGAGATCTGGATGCTCGGAAAGGGCTAGAGCCAATCCCTCTTCTCCGTTTTTTGCTAAAAGCACATTAAAACCTTCAGTTTTCAATTTTTCTGAAAGCAAGTGAGACTGAGGTGCCTCATCTTCTACCAAAAGAATTTTCTTACTCATAGAACGCAGTCATTAAATATAAACAAGTATACCACAATTTATGACCGTGATGATAAAGAAGTGCACAGTTATGCACTTTTTTTATAGAAGTGAAAGAAAATCTGCTATAGTGCGTACTAGTATAGGTAATACAATATTTGTGACACACGCGGTTGCACAACTATCTGATGAGCAAGTAATTCCACATATTCTTAAAGACAGGGATTTATTTGCTGTGCTCGTGCAGCGATATGAAGAGAAACTCAGAAGATATATTCGGCGCATTATTGCCGTTTCAGAAGAAGATATTGAAGATATCTTACAGGAAGTGTTTATCTCGGTGTATAGAAACTTGCATGGATTTGATACGTCGCTTTCTTTTTCCTCTTGGATATATAGAATAGCGCATAATTATGTGCGATCACTGCACAGAAAGCGTTCAGTACGGCCAATTTCAGTCGAATTAACGCTGGATCACAGTAAAACAATTGCGGATTCAATCGATATAGCAAAGACGTTTGATCAACAGGTGTTATCAGAGAATATTGCTACAGCAATGGCAAAGCTTCCGGATAAGTACAAAGAAGTGCTTATTTTGCAGTATTTAGAGCAAAAAGACTATAATGAAATAGCAGACATTATCAAAAAGCCTCCAGGCACGGTTGGAACCAGAATAAATCGAGCCAAAAAGAAGCTCAAAGCCCTATTAGCCCAGTTACCAGAGTCTTATGACCAATGAATTTGAAAAAAAGATCCTTGAAACGCTCAAGGAGAAAGATATCACCCCAAAGTCAAAGTGGGAATTCTTGGTGAAAGATTCTATGTTTTGGTCACTTGCAGCGCTTACGGTGCTGCTTGGGGCGGTTTGCGTATCGGCAATTGCGGCAATTTTGCATTCTGGCGATTGGGATATTGTAGAAAAGTTGGGTCATTCACCAATGGGATATGTTATTGCGCTACTACCGCACGCGTGGGTAATCATATTGGTTGGGTTTATACTTCTTGCGGATTATTATGTGCGGCATACAAAAAAGGGATACACCTATTCGCTTTTGGCTATTGTTGCTGTGGTCGTCATAGCGAGTATTGCGCTTGGACTTCTCCTCTTTAGAGTTGGGGTTGGGCATGATGTTGACGAATTTTTGGCAGAGCGAGTTCCTCATTATAATCAATATGGAAATAAGCGTGAATTGTTCCTATTTCACCCAGAAAGTGGTGTAATTGCGGGGAAAGTCATCATGATACAGGGAGATAATTGGAATGTTGTTGATAAGCAAAAGCAAAACTGGCATATAGAAACAGAGGAGGCACGTATTTGGGGAAAGCAACGGATTCGTGTAGGAATGCATGTACGCATTGAGGGAGAAATAGAGGATGATACAGTGGAAGCAGAATATATCAAACCACTTCGACCACCAAGACATATGCGTTTTAGGGAGCCGGCAATGGCACAATAGAAAAAATATCGCTGTAATAAGCGATATTTTTTATTTTTGAAAGAAAATTATGAGAGCGGCGTATTACTAAGCAGAAGGGCGCAACTTCTTATAGATAATATATAAAAGACGAGTATGAAGATTGATATAAAAAAACACAAAAAGAATATCGCGATTGGAACACTTGGTGCAGCATTAATTCTCTCGAGTGGTCTGGTAGTAGTTTCTGCAGCCGAGCATGAGAGAGAAGGAAAACATGATAGAGGTGAGCATGGTGAGGCTATGCACGAGTTTCATGAGGCTGCTGTAGAAGGAGACTACGCAGAATATAAAGAACTTATTGAAGAAGGTGAATTGCCAGATCGCATGTCAGGCTTTTCTGAAGCTGAGTTTGCACAAATTGGTGAGATGATTACTTTGCATAAGGCAGGTGATAAAGAAGGTGCTGAAGCAATTCGCGATTCACTTGGATTGCCAGAACATAAAGCCGGGCAGCGCAGAATGCACAAACAATTTGAAAACGTAACATTTGAAGATTGGCAAAATCGACTAGAAGAGAAGGGCGTTGATACTGAAAAACTTACACAAGAGACGTTTGATGCATTTACTGCAGCAAGAGGTGATAGAGAAGCAATGACAACACTCCATGAATCACTTGGTATTGAAGCGCCGGAAAAGCGAGGTGATCGAGCACAAAAAGGAGAAAAATTACAGAGATTATTGGAATCAGATTATGAGCAGTGGTCGGAAAACGCGGCTGAAAGAGGAATGAATGAGCAGCAAATTACACCGGAAGTGTTTGCGGGATTACAGCAAGCGGCAACATTATTTGAAGCCGGAGATAAAGACGGAGCAAAAACAGTACTTGATGAACTTGGGATTGAAAAACCAGAAGGACTTCACAAAAAAGATGGAAGCAGACGTGGTAATAGGGTAGACAAGCAAGGAAGATAACCTTATTGCCACAAGCATGGACCCGCAATGCGCGCCCTCTCCCCTGGGGTGCGTTTTGTATTGAATTATTCTCTATATTTGGTATAGTTTGAGCACTATGAAAAAGAAAAAAGTACTTATCGTGTCTGTCTCTGCTGGTTCTGGTCATGTGCGAGCAGCGCAAGCAATTGAACAGGCGGCTGCTGCGTTTCCAAATGCTAAGGTTCAGCATATTGATATGATGGATTATGTCTCTGCACCGCTCAAGACAACAATTGTTGATGTATATGAGCAGCTTATTAAGCGTGCCCCGCAATTGTGGCGCTACTTATATGATAAGGCTGATGAAACAAATCGGATGAATCAATTTTACTCGCTCAGTAAATCAGTGAATCGGGTAAATGCACGCGCATTTTATGCATTTGTAAGCTCGTTTAAACCGGACCATGTGATTTGTACACATTCATTTCCGGCACAGGTGCTTCGGCAGGCAAAAGATCCGGAGCTGCACGGAGTTCCCGTTAGTTTAGTAGTCACAGATTATGGCCTTCACCGTTTTTGGATAGTAAGTGATGTTGCACAGTATTTTGTGGCAACAAAGAAAATTGCTTGGGAGTTGCAACAGCATGGGGTAAACAAAAAATCGATTGTTGTTTCGGGAATTCCTGTTGATGCGGCGTTTGCAAAGCGAGCAAATCAAAAACAAATGCGAACAACGTTAGGCCTGCCAGAAAAAAAGACGGTGCTCATAATGGGCGGGGGAGTTGGTTCCGTGCAAATGGATGATATCGTGAGTTTGTTAAGAGATCAGAAAGATAGTAAACCTCTGCATGTTATTGCCATAGCTGGGAAAAATGAGAAGTTGCTCAAGCGTTTACGAGCGCAAGAAAAAATCAAATCGCCTGTATCTATTTCTGCATTTGGGTGGAGCAACAACATTGCTGAATTTATGGAAGCCGCAGATATTGTAGTGACAAAATCTGGTGGGCTGACAACATCAGAATGTATTGCCAGAAAAAGAATGATGGTTGTTGTTGAGCCGGTACCTGGGCAAGAAGAAAGAAATGCAGAATTTATTTTGGAACATGGGCTAGGGTTAGTAGCCAGATCTGCAGCAGATTTGTTATATGCACTTACACAAAAAAAGGAGTACGCACCAACATATAAAGTGCAACCTGCAAAAGCAGCGGCAACCATAATGAAGCGTGTCCTTGCGTAAATATTCAGTAATAAAAAAACTGCCTTTCGGCAGCTTTTTTATTATTTGAGATATACACCATTGTTCCCATCAGCAGAAGGAGGAAGGGGAGAAAAGGCATTAATTCCTCTGTTTGATGGATCAGGGTTTGGATGTTGTTCTTTTTGTATTTCGATATAGTCACCGCTTCGTTTTTCGTCTCCGGTAGCCAGAGTAAAGGCAAGTAGTGTGAGGGAGTAGGCACTGAGGACAACGGCCATACCAATTACACCGTTTCTAACGGTCTTTTTTCCGGTATCAACTCGTTCTTGGTTCCCTTGTGCGGTCATAATCATGTATCCCCCAAAGATAATATAAGAGAGAACAATAATACCCAAAAATCCGAGAGCCAGGCGAATAATAAAGGCCGCAACCGCTCTAGGGTCAGTTGGCCGCTCAAATCCGGCCCCGTCGTCACCGGCAGTTGCCTGCAGTTGCCGCGAGAGGTCGTCTGTATAGCTTCCTTGTGCGTGAATTGGTGCAAGTGGGGTAAATATACCAAAACACAGTGCAATGCTCAGCAAAAGGGTAGTAATGCGTCTCATAGGTGGTATTATCCTCCCCATTCATCAAAAAGAGTGTCATACGTTTCGCCATCAGGGGTAGTTTGGCGAATTTGTTCATTTCTGTCTAAACTAGTTTGTGTTATTTTTCCAATGAGTAGGGTAATAGAGTAGGCTCCAAGTACTACGATGAGCCCAATAACAGCGGTTCTGATGGTTGTTTGCGCTTTTTCTACCTTAGCTTCTTCACCCTTTGCGGTTGCCCACCAAAATCCAGCCATTACCATGAGGATAGTGAATCCGATACCTACAACGCTGAGGCCGATTTTGATAACAGAAGTAATGATTTCTTGCGGATCTGCAGAACCGTCAACACCCGCTGTTTGCTCAGAGGCTTTTACTTGTCCAGAGATTTGTTGGCCAAGAGACTGTTGGGCAAGCGCCGGTGAGGGCAACATGACCAGTAGTGCAAGTGCGGCAGAGATTGTGAGGAAGAGTTTTTTCATAGCTGTTTTTTTTATCTGCAGAGACCTGCACGAACTTCAGAATATGATGCTGTGCCTACACTTTCTAATCTCACCTGACCTTCACATGCATCTTGAGCTAGTGCAGGATCTACACCTGTAGTGGCAAATTTTCTACAGTCAACATTGTTGTTTGGCGGACATACCTCGCAACAACCCACCATTTCTCCTCCCGCCTGTTCTGCCGCTCCGCCACCGGTAGGTTGCCCACCAGCGGTTCGTTCTACAATTCTTGGGACAACAAAGTTGGTAATTGAGTATGAACCAACGGTAATAATTAATCCAATAACTGCCGTACGCAAAATTCCTTGCGCCTTTTCTACAGCAGATGAGTCCCCGCGTGCATTCATCCAAATGAACCCAGCATAAATGGTGAGGAGTAAGAAAATCGTTCCCACAAAAGACAGTGCGATCTTAATGACGGAACCAATCGTCTGCGCCAGTGTTGTGTCATTTGTTGCGCCGCTGTATCCCCCCTGTGTTGCGGCACCTGTGGCGAGTTTTCTACCCAAATCGATTGCTTGCGCATCTACTACAAGGAGGAGGGCCGTAAGTGTTCCTGCTGCACCAGCAAGAGCGAGAATTTGTTTCTTATTCATAATGTTGCAACATTAGCCGGCAGCTTCAAGCCGTGAAGTAATAAGCGTGGTAATTGCAAATGCGCTCAGCACAACAACAATACCAATAAGTGAATTTGAAATAATTTTCTTTGCTTTATCTACCTGCGCTTCTTCTCCTCGTGCGGTCATCCAAAGGTATCCAGCGTAAATCATGAGGAGTAAAAAGATAAGTCCAACGGTGGTGAGGAAGGTGTTAATAACAGTTCCTACAATTACGTCTGGGCTTTCTTGTTGTACACCCGCTTGTCCAGCAGATCGCTTTAACAGGGAAGAGGCATTATTCAAATTCCCTTGTGCTAACACTGGCGCAAACATCAGTGTTGTCAGCATAAGTGAAAGAGCAATCACTTTCAGTTTTTTCATCATATAGGGATGTTAAAATTATCCTCCGCAGCGAGCATCGCAGCTTGCTCCGTCAAGATTTGGAACCCAAACACGTGGATGTGATCGAGTATCATCTTGAGCATCTAAATCATTTGCAATTTGTTGACAGTTTGTCTCAGTATCTAATCGGCAGGCCATAATATCTGGGCCAGTTTCAATAACGCAGCAACCAAGTGCTGCATCACCAACTTGTCCAGCTGCTGGTGGTGGGGTAGAGCCTGAGCGGTCAATTAATCTTGAAGTAATAAGCGTTGTAATGGCATAGGCACTTACAACAATACTGATACCAATGACGGCAGCAGTAATGGTGCTTTTTGCTTTTTCTACTTGTGCTTCTTCTCCACGGGCAGTCATCCAGAGGAATCCTCCATAGACCATAAGGACTAGGAAGATAATACCAACAGCGCTGAGGAACAGTTTGATAAGCACCCCACTACTTGTAGCAAGGTCAGTTGTTTCAAGTCCCGTTGGTTCTGTTACGGTATTTAAAAATCGAGTGGAATCACCTATTTTGAGCTGCGCTGCTGAAGCTGAAGATGGAAGCAGGAAGGCTGCCAGTAAAAGTGTGAGAATGAGTGATTTCCAGAATTTCATAAAGGTGTTGGCAATAAAAAGGTTTACCCAATACATTGATAGAAAATATCTAAGCAGTTGACTTCACAATCAACGTCGTCATTACATTCAGGTACACAGGCTTCGTAGGGTGTATTACAGCTTAAATATTTTGGTTTGGTAACGCATTTCAAATATTCGGGACCTCGTGTAATTCTTTGACAAGAATCATTAGCACCACACGCTTGAGAGGCAAGGCTATCGCAACTTGCTGAAGAATTGGCAACGGCTCCACCACCTCCACCAACAGAGTTAAAGACAAAACTCGTAATTGCATATGCACCAAGGACTAAGATAAGTCCAATGATTGCAGCAATGATAGTGTCTTTTGCTTTTGTAACCAGTTCTTCTTTTCCATGAGCAGTCATCCAAAGGAATCCTCCATAAATCATCAGTACAAAGAAAACGACACCAATAACAGAAAGGGCAGTACCAACAATGGCACCCGTAAGAGTTGGTAAATCTTTTCCGTAAGCTGCAAGTCCTGATCGATTTGCTGTAGCATCAAGACCATAGTTTCCGGCAGCGAGTGCTGGAGCTACGGTGATTGGAAGCGCTAGGGTGCTTACGGCTAGAGTATAAAAAAGTTTCTTAAGCATAGGGAATATTAAGGTTGATCAGGAACAATATCTAGTGGTGCGGGGTTGTTATTGAGAATGTCATCTTCCCTGTCATTGTCATTGGGTATCCGATCTTCAACATTTCCAACCTCCGCATCAAGGCCTAAATCAAGATCAGAATTACGAAGTACGCATCGTTCATCGCTACACATTAGGGCATCACCACCTTGCGGACCAATACAATCAGAATCTTGTGCACAAGCAACTCCCAAAATCGATTTACATTGTCCTGCATCACAATAAGAATCACTATCAGGACAGTCAAAGTCTGTACTACAGGCCGTTATGGGTGGATTTGTGCTTCCTGCCCCTCCACTTGGCGTCCCCGCACTATTAAACACTAAATTCGTTACCGCATACGCCACTAAAATAACCACTACACCAATGATCGCTGCCGTTACAGATTCTTTTGCTTTATTAATGAGTGTTTCGTCTCCTCTTGCGGTCATCCAGATAAATCCGGCGTATACTATTATGATAAAGAAGAGTACGCCAAGCAGTGAAAGCGCGTTGGCTATAATTCTTCCGGCTAGTTGCAAGAGTGCTGGGCCATTTTTTTCATTAATTGATTTGTCTGCAAGTTCTGCGGTTGCTACTGTTTCTCTTAATCCTGCGGCTGGATTTGATTGCACTGCAGAAACGGTCATTGGCAAAAGTAATGCAAGACCGCATACACTTAGCAGCAATAATCGAGTAAAACTATGCAGGCGTAAGAACATACTAATATCTATACGGGACTCCCGTTGTTGCTTCAAATAAGGCACCAGAAACAAATTGTGTGATTGCAAATGCAGCAAGAACAACTCCAAGACCAATAGCCGCAGCTTGTATAGTTCCCTTTGCTTTATCAATAGCTTCTGAATTTCCTTGACTCGTCATCCACTGAAAACCGGCTTTGATGATGAGAGACACAAAGATAATACCGAGTAAACCGAGTGCCACATTGATAATAGAAACGGCGGTAACGCGTACATCTCTTGATCCTAAACCTGTGGCAGCCCCGTATTCAAGGCCGATGTCTTGCGCAGAAGCGGCAACTGGGAGTGCTACAAATGCGGCGCAAATTGTCCAAAACGAATATTTCATAGAGCTATTACTACAGGTGTGCACGGAATGCACAGTTGTAGGAACACCTGAAAGCCCGAAGGGGCAGGAAGTTCCTGCCCCGCGAACGAGTTTCACTATGCTGGATCAAATCCTGCAGTATTGGTTGCAGACCCGAGTGCGTTGATAACGAATCGAGTAATAGCCCAAGCTGAAAGAATAATCGCAAGCCCGACAATACCAGAGAAGATAAGCTTTCGCGCTTCTCCAACTTTGTCTTCAGATCCACCAGATGTCATCCACTTGAAGCCACCGATAAGAACGACGACTACAGCTACGATACCGAGGAGTGAGAGTGATACGTTGATAATTTTTGAAGCCGTAGTACGGAGATCTTGTTTACCAAGAGCAATTCCGTCAGCATCATTATCGATTGGTTCAAGCCCCAAGGGGTCCTCAGGATTAAACTCACCTGGTTGTAACGCTTGTGACATAGATGGAACCATGAGTGCCACCATTGCAAAAGCTGCAACAATAGCGATAATTCCACGATGGTGTGAGAGTTTAGCTAGTAAGTACATATGTCTCACCCCCTTTCCGCATGAAGATGTTCGACATAACCGGTCATATCGACCAGACCAAAGCGCAATATTTGTGCGTTGGGCCGGGCGATACGCTGCTAAGTGGAACAGTTTATTGAATAATAAACTTACTTGCCAGTAAGTCCTTTAATAACCAAGCTAAGTATAGCATAGGCCCCAAAAACGATAAAGAGCCCAAGCGCTGAGTAGATCATTGCATGCCATCCTTTTTTTACTTGCTCTGCAGAACCGGCTGATGTGAGCCACATAAAGCCTCCATAAATGAAGACAAGCAGAGTAAGCGACCCAACAAGTCCGAGTGCGCTTTTGATAACGCGTGCTGCTAGTTCGTTAATTGGAGCTGTGACATCTTTATCTTTTACTGCCTCTCTACTTATTCCGCGGGGGTTGTCTTTTGTTCCGCCAATTGGGTTGACGAGTTCCCCTCCAGACACTGTTCCACCTGCTGCGAATAATTGCAGCGGTAAAAACAGGCTTATCATAAGTGGTAGTGCCAGAAGCATTGTACGTGATCTTTTTTTCATATTACACGAACCAAGAAGTTAGCGCGTCAGTTACTTTTCTAAAGTCGAATTCTTTACTCACGCCAAGCGTATCAAGAATAAATCCTACCAGCATATATGCGCTGAAAGAGATGGCAATACCAATCACTGCGGCTCCTAATATACTTTTTCCTTTCTTTACTTTGTCAGGGGAACCGAATGATAAAATGATAGTAACACCACCGTAGATAAAGAAGGCAAGTGCTATGGTTCCGATAACGCCAAAGAGGATACGTGCAGCATTGATTAGGAGTTGTACTAAATCATTTACATTTCTGCAGCCGCTATAACTAAATGCGCAATCGGGGATTGGTCCATCATAATTTGTTGGTGCACCGCGGACAGGTTTTCCGCCAACGTCGCCCCGGCATTCTGGGCAGGTTTGTACGCAGGCTTGGTGATTTTTTTGGAGGCACTCCTGTCTTGAAACAGTATTGAGAGGGGCATCTTCTCCTGATCCCAGGGGTGCCCCGATTTCGGGGCATTCAGGAACAAGCGAGCTATCAGACTGTGCCGTCATAAATACTTCACAATCGTCTTTAGTTTTAAAATTATCTTCAGGTTTTGCAACACGGCCAGCTAAACAGTCAGCAAATTTTGTTTTGCATGCATCGTTGTAGCCATCTGGAAGTGTACCGCCACGTAGGGAACAGTTTTGTGTTTCTAATTCTGCTCTACAGTGGAGTGCCTTTATGGGTGCAGATTGAAAGACTCTTCCACTTACAATCGGACTAATTCGTGCAGGAGTATAGTTTCCTGCTGGTCTAGCTTGTGTGCGGGTAAAGCCGGCACCACAGTCCTGAATTTTACAATTATTGTATCGAGGTAGTGTACAGATTTGTGCGCAGGCTGGTTGGTGACGGCCTTCAGTGGTGTCAAACTGAATACAAATATTTCTTTTTTCGTCGAGGTCTTCAAAGACACAGGATTCTGTGTATCTATCGTCATCTACATCACCTGGATCATATCCATAGTCTGCATTTGCTGCAGCGGGAAAGATACATAATAATGAAAAAAGAGATAGGTAAAGGAATTGTTTCAGTATGTATCGCATATTACATCGTTTGCTGCATGCGTCTTGCAGCTTGATTTAATAAGCTCGCATCTCTATCTTCCTGATCAACATCATCTGGCACAGGAAGAAGATGCGCTTCAATCAGTGCTTCAAAAATATTTTCTGCAACGTCAGCGTTACTTCCTTGGTACCAGTTTCTTGCAGTAAGTAAGTTTACAACAAAGGGTTCAAGTAGTGGGTCTTCTAAACTTTCAGCAATATGTAATCTATATGGAGAAGGTTGGCGTGTTGCTGCAGTATATGTTTTTACATTTTCTTGTGATCCAATAAATCTAAGGAAGTCCCAGGCATAATCAGGCTCAGTTGTTTTTTTCACAACAGTTTCTACCCAATAGTTTGCGATATTTGTGGGGTTAGCAGGATCAAGTTGTGGAAGTGCAACAACATCTAAATTTAATTGTGGATTTGCTGCGCGGATTCGTCCAGCATCAAAGGCGTATCCAATATAGAACACACTTCGGCCTCGTACAAATGCATCAAATGCATTTTCTTGACGGTTGTTCCAGGTGTATGTGTCTCTGTCTTGCTGCGCAAAGTCGGTATAAAAACGAAGTACTTCTAATGCTGGCGCTTCTTCTGAACGTGTTCCACCTGTGGCAAAGCTGACAATACCATTTTCTGCTACACGCAATTTGCGTTGCATCATAAGTGTTGCCAAAATGTCTGGGGCATTATCTATATTAGTTGCTGTTCCCATTGCTACTCCAGATTGCACTATATCGTCTTGAGAATTAAATCGAGTTGATTTTTTCACAGCGTCTACAAATTCGTCCCATGTTGCTGGGGGAGTCGCAACACCCGCTCTGTCGAGCAAATCTTTATTATAATAAAGTGCTAAAGAATCCATGGCTAAAGGAAGACCATAAATTGCACCATTTCTGACAACATCTGCGCCTACTGCGCTTACATAGTTTTGCCGAATGTTTGAAGCACTTGGCATGGCATTAATCTCTGGTTCTACCACAGTTTCTTTTACGTATTGTCCTTTTACATATACGTTAGAAACGCGAGTTGCTCTGGGCATTTCGAGTAGCCGTGGTTGATATTTACTGATATCTTTTGCATGTACAGAAATAATATCTGGTGCAACATCATCCGCGAGCGCATTTACAAACTTGTCTTCAAATTCTTCAAATCGCACTTGTCTAATATTTATTTGTACCTGCGGCTTTCTAGCTGAATAAGCAGAAGCGAATTGTCTGAGCTGCGATACGTTTCCAAAAACAGTCCAATAATCAAGCGTAACGCGCTGTGTGCGTTGCACTTCGGCAGCTGTTGGTCCTTTACATCCAAATCCAAAGAGAAGGAGGAGTGATAGGGTAAAAACTAAATAGCGTTTCATAGGGTACGGGCTATTAAGTAAACGCATTTTCAATAATGAATTGAACAATCGCGTAAGAGCCTAGAACGATTAAGATACCAAGAGCTCCCCAATATAAAATTTCTTTTGCTTCGTTTTCTCTTTGTGCATTCCCTGTTGCTACCATCCAGAGAATTCCTGCGTATACCATGACTACCAGCGCAATTGTTCCAATGATACCCATGGCTGTTTTAATTACACGACCGATGAGTTTTTGTGGAGAGGTGCCTGGAAGTTGGTCGAGGGCTTTTAAAGACGCTCCAAGGTTTCCGTCTGATGTTGCGAAGAGAGACTTGTCGCCGTCAGCAGACGTACCATACCACTGACAATTTGTGTAAATTGATCGATTGAGTGTTCCTTTTTCTTCTGGCTTTATGCTTTGGCCTGATTCGGCATTATCAAGCTGATTCCCCACGCTATCATCGCTACAGTTTGATTGGTTTAAGGAAGGCACCAGCTTAGGTTCGTTGGCACTTGTGCGTTCTTCGTTAGTTACTGTGCAATAACATCCTTCTTTTTTATCAGCACAGGCTTTATATTCATTTCCTTTCTTATAATTTTGTAGGCAAGTAAGGACTTTATCAATGGTAATATTTGTTGTTGCATTACACTGAGAAATTCCAGCTTGTAAACACTGTTTTTCTCTAGAAGACAGTCCTCCTAAATCTAATTTTCCAGAGCTGATACTTTGCGCCATCACATCAACCGGAAACAGCAAAGCAACACAAAAAAACATGATTGCTATAAAAAATGTATGTGACAAGCGTTTCAAAAACATACTAACAGTGAGAAGAAATAATTTCTTTTAGTGCCGGGTCTTTTTGTGCAAAGTGAAGCGTTGCTGTGAGAAGTGCTCCTTTGTTTCCTGTGTCGAAGTACTGTCCATCATATTCATACGCAAGGAATTTTTTCTTGCGGGCCATTTCGTTTGCTGCATCCGCTACCCAAATCTCTCCATCTTTTCCGTTTCCTTGTTTTTCTAGCATCTTCCAGATGTCTTTGGTAAAGATGTAGCGCATGCCCCCAATAATAAGGCCGTGCGGAGAGGTATTTTTTTCTGCAGGTTTTTCTACAAATTTTTGTACTTTATACAATCTACTTTCTTTTTCCTGTTTAGCAAATACGTTTCCGTATTTGGTCATTGCCGCGCGGTCCTCTATTCGTTGCACACCAATAACCGGCGCTTGATGCCTGTTATACACTTTCATGAGCTGCTTAATAACAGGTGTTTTAGCATCAATAATACTGTCTCCGTCAGAGAATGCGAACGGCTCATCGCCTACAAAATGGCGGGCACACAGAAGTGCATGTCCATTTCCAAGTGGTGCCGATTGGCGTGTGTAAAAAAATTGCACTTTACTTGTAAGATCGATAAGTGGCTGGAGTCGGTCTAGTTTTCCTTTGCTCTTTAAAAACGCTTCAAAATCTTTGTTTCTGTCAAAGTGATCTTCAATAGCGCGTTTTTGAGAACTTGTGACAAAGATAATTTGCTCAATACCACTTTCTACCATTTCTTCAACAATATATTGTAATACTGGCTTATCCAAAACGGGAAGCATTTCTTTTGGCATTGCCTTCGTTGCTGGCAGGAATCGTGTTCCAAGTCCTGCTACAACAATAACTCCTTTTCTTACTTTCTCTTTTGGCATATAAAAAAGTGCTGTTTTATGCGAAATTTTCGCAGATAAGATACTGCGCGTAGTATAACAAAAAAGTTGCGTGGTGCATACTCCTTATATACGTCAAAATAAAAAATGAGCCAGTAGCTCATTTTTTATTGTTTGAAAATGTCTTTTATTTAGGCACAAATGCGATAAGTCCTGCAATGCGCGCCTGTTTGATTGCTCGTGCTACTCTTCGTTGGTGAAGTGCGCAGAGACCATTTCTTTTTCTTGGTGTGATCTTCATGTATGAAGAAACATACCGTCTAAGAAGTGATACTTCTTTATAATCAACAGTAAGAACGTTGTTATGGCAGAAGTGGCAATATTTACTTGTTATGTTTTTTTTCATAAATTCGGTTTATCTAAAATGGGATATCCTCAACCTTGATTTCAGCATCTTCTGGTGCAGCTGCTGGAGTGCTTGGAGGAGTATATGTTTGAGAGTTGTTATTGCTATTATTGTTGTTGTATTGCTTTGGCGCACCACCTTGGGCACCGCCTTCTCCTCTTGGCCCATCGAGCATAATGAGGTTTTCTGCAATAATTTCTGTTCTGTATTTCTTTACTCCATCTTGTCCAGTCCAATCGCGAGTTTCGATTCTTCCTTCCAAGTATACTCGGCGTCCCTTTGATAGATATTGTGCTGCAATATCAGCAAGTTTTCCCCAAAGTACCACATTGTGAAACTCCGTTCGTTCTTGTTTTACGCCTTGTTGATCATTCCAGACTCTTCCTGTCGCGATAGAGATTGACGTTACGTTTCTTCCATTTGACGTTGTACGCACTTCAGGATCACGAGTGAGTCTTCCAAGGAGGCTTGCTCTATTAAGGTCCATACTAAGTATGTTAATGAATACCGCCGATCAATTTATACGTCTGAAATGCTTTTTTCAAGAATTTCATCAAGTTTTTCATCGATCTTCTCCAATGGTACACTATTTTTCTCTGCTTCGTCACTTTTTTCTTCAGTTTTCTCTTCTTTTTCTTCAGTTTCTTTCTTTTCTGCAGCTTTTGGAGCTTCTTTTTTCACTTCAGGTCGATCTTTTTTGACCTTGTGTGCTCCTCGAATGATTTCATTCACAGTTTCTTGAGAAGCTGGAATTTCTTTGGCTGTTTTTGGATCAATAACTTGCAAAACATGTCGGAGAAGTTCTCCATTTAGTCGAAGTTTTTGACTCAAAGCTGCCATATGTTCAGGTTCAAGCTCGAATCGGATGATAAAGAAATATCCGTATCGGATGTGCTTGATTGGGTAAGCCAATCGGCTTTTTCCCATGTCGTGAAGAGAAATTTCTGTTGCGCCTGCGGCTGCAACCGTTTCTTTCACTGCTTCAGCCTGAGCTGAAACTTCTGTTTCTGCAACCGTTCCTGGGAAGATGCAGAGCATTTCGTAGTTAGTCGCCATAGCTAGATAAAAATGTACTAAAATTACGCGCGTACTATAACAAAATGGGGTTATCGTGTCAAGGGAAATACTGTTATTTGTTGCTCAGCAAACCTATCCGCAGAATTGTGTGGTCTGCGCTGAGTGAGTGTGATATACTTGTTGTAGAGAAAAATATGTATAAAACGGCTCAAAAAGTCTTATTTTTAGCACTATTGTGCTCGTTTTTGGGTATGAGTGTGTATTCTGTGCAGGCTGTTATGGAAGGGGGCGATTATGAAATTTATGCGGACACCTTTTCTTCTATAGATGGCTCAGCTGTTGCTGGTGGAGGGTATCAAATATATCAAACAAGTGGTGAAGGGTACGCAGATAATTATACGCAGGCAGTTACGGGGCAAATTACAGCATCGGGAACTCTGTTTGGCATCGATGAAGTAGTATATATAAGTGATGGCAGTACCACTACTCGATTCTTATATATAAATTTGGGCGGTGGAAACAGTGGATATTGCTATAACACAACTACCTTTAATCAATCTGGGCAGCCTTGCGTGAATAATCTTGTATTGATTGATATTGGTGGCGGGTGTGATTTTGACCCGGTGTGTCTGGCAAATGCAACATATGATGCTATGGTAAGTTCTTCAGAGAAATTTCTAATGTCTGTTTCAACCAGTACAAATGCCACAGTAAATTTGACCAATGCAAACCCTGATGCTACAGGGAATGTGGCAATTACAGATGAAGTGGCTGATGCAAACTACATAGTAAGTGGAATGACCATTAGCGGGGATAGTTATATATTAAAAGCAGGTTTTCAGGCGATGGAAAAGGGTTCGGTTACGATGACGCTAAGCACAAGCTCTCTTTCGTTTGGAACGCTGAGTGAGAGTACACTTACAACAAGCTCTATTATTGCTACAGTAACTTCAGATACCACTACAGGGTACGGAGTGACCGTTTCGGAAGATACAAATTTATGTATTGGTGGAGTTAACTGTACGTTGGACGCGAATAATATTGATGACATTGTTGTAGCTCCAGTAGCGGCAGGTTCTGAAGGCTATGGTATGAAAACTTCAGGTGGTGCAGGACTTCTTGCGGCTGATACAGCGATTACAAGCGATGGAGTAGCTACAATAAACTCTGGAACAGATGTTACATCGCAGCAAACGACCATACTTTTTAGTGTAGCAATCGATGCGGCTCAAACAATAGCCGGAGCATATTCACATACGGTGACAGTCACTGCAACAGCTAATCCATAGTATGTATATTCGGCTCATGAGTTTACTTGCGCTTGCGCTCTTATTGCCGAGTAGCGTACTTGCGCTTACCGTTTCTCCGCCGCGCCAAACGGTGACGGTGGCTCCTGGGGAAACAGCAGAACTACCACTCTATGTAATAAATGAGGAGCGTGTTCCCGTTGTTATCAAAGGAGAAGTCGATGCATTTAGAATTGATCAGGAATCTGGAACGGCAATGTTTGGTCAGCCAGATAGGGCCAAAACATGGATTATTCCAAGGGAAAAAAAAGTTGTATTGCAACCAGGAGAGTCTGCAAGTCTAACATTTGATGTGCGTATTCCAGAGGGCGCGTTGCCTGGGGCACATTATATGGGAGTGTTTGCAAGCGCAGCTGCGGGAGAGGGAAATGTGGGTGCAAAAGCTCGGATTGGATCGCTTGTATTTTTACATGTTGCGGGGGAAGTCCATGAAGAAGCGCGTATTGTTGATGTGTCTACAAAACAGTTTATTGTAAAAGAGAATACCGCAGAAGTATATATACGAGTAGAAAATTTGGGAGATATTCATATTATTCCAGAAGGAACCGTAACGCTTATTGGAGAAGAAACGCAGACACCGATTAATGTTTCGCAAGAAAAAGTGTTGGCAGATCACGCGCATACAATGGCGGTACCTGTGCCACTCGAGTTGCGGCATATCGGAAAACAAAAAGCGCGAGTTGCAGTAACGTATGGCGTAACGCAGCAACAATTATTTGAAGAAGTGACCTTTTATTATGTGCCGTTATGGCTGCGTTTTGCAGCAGGTGGAATATTTCTTCTATTAGTAATTGGAGCAAGTATATTTTTTACAAGAAAGTAGTATGAATCGCGGCAAGCTTGTAACAATTTTTTCTTTAGCACTCGCTTTGCCGGTGTTTATTGGCTTGTCAGTTGCGGGTGTTGCTCTTGCTGCTACTGTTGATGTAACGGCAACTGTTCCAGCACTCTGTGGAAATGGTGTAAAAGAAGGAGCCGAGGCGTGTGATGGAGGAGATATTGGAACGACGTGTGGATTACAAGGATTTGATGCTGGTGCGATAAGTTGCAGTGGGACTTGTACGCTTGATGTGAGCGCCTGTACAAATGATGATGGTGGAGCTGGAGCAATGGTACCGCCACCTGTTGTTAATCCTCCGGCACCAGATCCTGAACCAGAACCAGAGCCGGAACCTATAGATCCACCAGTAGAACCAGAACCAGAACCTGAACCTGTTGATCCACCTGCTGAACCGGAGCCTATTGATCCACCAGATCCAGATCCAGATGATCCACCAGCGCCAGATCCAGATCCTGCTGATCCACCTATAGAACCAGCGCCAGATAATGGAAACAACAATGCTCCACCGGCGATTATTCCAGTACCAGCACAGCCGCCTGTGGCACTCCCTCCGGTAAATAATGTTGTTGGGAATGCCGGCGGTGGTCTTGCACCAATTGATGAAAATTTGGTGCAAGGATTTGCATTTTGGGTTGGAAATCGTACCTTTAGTGTTGCGCCGCATCAAGGCAGGCTGACTTCACTAGCCGGAGACACTATTTCTATTGCTTCAAGGGTTGGGGCAGATCCAGCAGAAACTATTTTAGCGATTCGGATGGTAATTGGTCAGGATATTATCGTATTTAAAAAAGGAAATGATGGAAGTTGGTATACCGATGTAAAAATGCCAGCACCCGGGTCCTATAGAACGGTTATTGAAACAACACATAAGTCAGGGAAAGTAGAGCAGTTTGAGCTTATATTTGTGTCTGCTTCGTATGGACGAGTAACACAGTCTGGAAGTGGTGATCCTATTGCGTCTGCAAATGTGCAGCTGTTAGATAGTAACGCTGGTGGCCTGTGGGATGGAGGACCGTTTGGACAAGCAAACCCTATGGCGGCCTCAGAAAGTGGATATTATGGATATCTGGTACCAAATGGAACCTATCAGTTAATAGTTGAGCATGAAGGATATAAGCGCAGAGAAACACTAACGTTTGAAGTGCGCGATCATGTCATTAATAACAATTTAAAATTAATCGTAGAAGCTGCAGAACTTGCAGAGGTGCTCGATATATTTAATTCTGACGCGAGTGCTTCAGAAAAAATTGCAGCATCAGTAAATGTAATTACCGGAGCTACCAAAGAAACATTGCTCGAAGCTGCAGAAACAATTACGGATGTTGCCAGAAAGATTGATGATGCCGCAGATAATCCGCAGGTTGAGGAAGTGACGCAAGAGGTTGTTGCCCCGGCTTTAGTAACAGTAGCTACGGCTGCGGTTGTGCCATCACTTTGGGGAACGGCGCTGCCACTACTCAGATACATTTTCTTGCAACCATTCTTACTCCTCGGTAGAAGAAAAAGAAAAGAGTGGGGAGTGGTATATAATTCACTTACCAAGTTACCGATTGATCTTGCAACCATTCGTTTAATCGATGAGGCTACAGGAAAGATTAAGCAGTCAAGAGTAACAGATGCCGGAGGACGATACTTGTTTGTTGTGGAGCCTGGAGCGTATAAAATTGAAGTGATGAAGCAAGGGTTTACGTTTCCTACATCGGTGTTGCAGGGAATTTCGGCAGACGGAGAATTTTTGGATATTTATCATGGTGAAGGCATTAAAGCCACAGCAGAAAAAATTGGTTTAACGCCAAATATTCCAGTCGATCCGGCAGGCAAACATAAAACACCAAGACGTATTGTCCGTGATAAATTTTTACGCGCATTGCAGCATACAATTTCTGTTGCGGGTGTGATTCTTTCTGGTGTTGCTTTGTATATTACTCCAACACTGACAACCAAAATTATTTTGGGGGTAAATGTTGCTCTCTATCTTATCTTTATGCGATTTGTGAAGCCACCAAAACCATCCGGATGGGGGCTTGTGTCTGAGCGTGGAGGAAAAGAACTGAAAAATGCTGTAGTACGACTCTTTACGAAGGAATACAATAAGCTCGTTTCAACACAGGTAACAGATGCCAAAGGACGATACGCTTTTTTGGTGGGGCCGAATGATTATTATGTAAAAGTAAGTAAGCCGGGGTATCAAGAATTTAAGAGTGACGACATTGCGGTGAAAGGAAAGAAGGCGAGTTCAAAGGTGTTGAAGGAGAACATTGAGGTGGATAAGGAGGATAATAAATAATGGAAAGATACGTATATGCAAATAACGGGAGAAGGACGGCGAGTTGAGCGGAAGGAACAAGAAAAGATGCCAGAAGTGATGTTTTATTTTTCATCTCATGTAAGCGCATCAGATTTTGAGGGTATGCGTAATGCGTTTGAAGAAGCTGATGTGTACTTCAGTGAAGCACATGGTTGGAAACAAGAAGACGCAGAATATTTAAATGCTATTTCTGAGGGAACAAAAACACCGCCTCATATGCAAGAGGGGCGCGTAGCAAAAACAGCTCTAGAGCTGGAAGAGGAGCTTCTGTTTTGTTCGCATAAACCAGTATATTTTGTTGACATACCGTCTGGGCACGAACTGGAGGATGCTGATGATGGAATGGAAACATTAAAGCGTGCAGCGGAGGAATTTGTGTACAGAACATTTGAGCTGGCAGAGCAGCAAACGTTGAGTGCTGCAAAAAAGACTGCATTGTTTTTGAACAGGAAGGATAAGTACATAGCAGATAAAATCAGAGAAGATTTGCCAAAGATTATTCGTGAGAATCCAACATTAAAAGAAAAAAATAAAGTAACGGCACTTGTGCAAATGGGAGCTTCCCATTCTCCAATTAGGCACCACGCTCCTCGGGAGTTTGTAGCTTCAAGCGCAGAAAAATCTACGCTTGTTTTTGGTTTCGAGGATGAACTAATCCGTCGATACCGATTCGAAAAAGAAATTCAACCTGATTTGCCGGCAAAAGCTGTCTTTGAACACCTCTTAAGAGAGGAATTTGCTGATGAAATTGAGCGGGCCCCCGATCAACTATTTGTCCTTGGATTGCGAGACCTTCTGAAAAGCATTAGTAGAGAGCAGCTGCAGCAGGTTTCATTTTGGGTTGTATATAGAATGACTTCCAGGGATGATGCAGATGAAAAAGATGTTATCAAAGAAGTGGTGAAGCGCCTTCTTCAAATTGATTTAGGAGATTTTTTTGAGGGCATTAATAGCGGCTCTGAAAATAAACGCACAGAGTAAAGTAGCAAAAAATTTATTTTACAAAAGCGGAAAAGGAAAGAGGGTGAGTTCGAAGGTGTTGAAAGAAAATATTGAGGTGGATAAGGAATCCACATAGTAATAAAAAAAGACTTCCGTGCAAGGGAGTCTTTTTTTATTTGTTTATCTACAGAGCCACATGTTCGCTTCTTCTTCTGATGTGAATATATTAATCTTTTTATTCTTTTTTGCAAACAAACTGAGAACAAACGATGCAATTTTATGTTGAGTGTCCGTATCATCCACAAGAATCGCTATTTTTTCAAAGGCTGGGTGATTGATGAGTTTTTCGTATTGTTTTGTAGAGTGTTTACTCATTGAATACACTTTTGTGGTTGCTGTATCAACAGATACTCGCCATATCAAATCAGGATATGTTTTGTGGACGGCCATAATTTCTTTGGCCACAAGGTCACTTTGCAGATCAATGTTTTCTTTTCCAACATCAGCGCTAATAAATCGTAATGCTATTCGTTTACTCGCTTCATCAGCTTCCACTGAGAACGTTTTTTTCAATACTTCTGCCGTGTGTTTCATACAACAAAATTATTTTGTAATAGTTTTTACTTGTTTGGCAATGTGCTTTGCGCTAATGCCGGCTGCGTCATACAGGTCGGCTGCAGTGCCAGATAATTGATAATGATCTACGCCGAGAGCAATATGTTTTTTCACACTTACACCTTTATCCTGAAGCATACGAGCAATTTGAGAAGCGTACCCAGAATGCGTATTGTGATCTTCAACAGTAATGAGTTGTTTTGTCTTTTTAATAGAGTTTAACAGTGCGTTTCCAAACTTCTTTGGTGATGTCATAATCACCAGCTCAACACTGAGTTTTGGTGATGTTTTTTTAAGGGATTCCCAAGCCTGCAGGGCTTCAATAACCATCGGACCACTCGCGGCTATAGTTACATCTGTTCCTTTGCGTAGTACGTGGCAATCGCCATACGTATAGGTGTAATCTTTTCCAAATAGTGGTTTACCTTGCGCTGACGTAAGTACCGGAATTTTGTGTCTACCCATGCGCATGTATACATTACCATAATGAGATGCGCTATAGCGAACCATTGCATCACATTGGTTTGGGTCAGCTGGTTCCATGACCATAGTATTGAATAATCCGAGCATTGAACCCATATCATCAATTGCCTGATGGGTTGGTCCATCTTCTCCAACAGAAAGACCACAATGAGTGGCTACCATTTTAACATTTGCTTGATTCAAATCATTTACGCGTGCCTGATCTTTTGCGCGGCTTGTCATGAATGCGCCAAAGGTAGAGCAAAATGGGAGCATACCGTGAAGGCTTAATCCTCCAGAGCAAGAGACCATGTGTTGTTCAGCTACGCCAACATCAATATGTCTTTCAGGGTAGTGTTCTTTTACGCCGCTTGTTTTTACTGAATCTGCAACATCAGCTGTAAGCGCAATTACATTGGCATTTCGTTTTGCTAGATCGAGTAATGCGTTTCCGTAGGCGCTTCTGCAATCTGTGAGAGTGTCTGCGCTATAGGTCTTTCGTTGACCAGTCTTAACCTTTGGCATGGGTGTACCAAGTGGTAAAAATACTGGATCCTCTGGTTTCCATCTACCTTTTCCTACGCTAGAAAGTGCTTTTCGTTCTTGCCCAGATAATGTAAGCGATTCGAGCATAGTATCAGCAACTTCAGGTTTTGGTGCGTTGCCGTGCCAGGTTGCACGTTTCAGTCTACCTTCTTTCTCCATTCCTTTAATGCCTTTTCCCATAATGGTTTTTGCAAGCAGAAGAATGGGTTTTCCATTTTGTCTATACGCGCGCGAAAGTGCCCGCCACATGGCGGTGATATTATGGCCGTCTACTTCAATAACTTTCCAGCCAGCTGCTTCCCATAGTTTTGCAGGGGAAATTGGCATAATCGATTTTAACGATCCACTCAGCTGCACACTGTTGTAATCCATGAAGACAATAAAATTATCAAGCTTGTATTTGGCCGCAAAGTTCATCATTTCGTATACCTGTCCTTCTTGCGATTCGCCATCTCCAATAAGAGCAAATACATGTTTTTTTGAGTTGCGTAATTTTTCTGCAAGTGCAAAACCGGCGGCAGCACTCACTCCTGCACCAAGTGGGCCTGTACCAAAGTCTACTCCTGGTACATGTCTGGTAACGTGGCCTTCAAATTGAGAACCTATGTGTCTAAACGAATCGATAACTTCCTGTTTTTTTACATAGCCAAGCTGTGCAAGTACAGCATATACCGCCGGAGAAATATGACCATTTGATACCACAACTTTCTCTCCAGTTCTGCTGATGATTTGGGTATATAAAAGAGAAAGGTAATCAATACAACCAGCCGAGCCTCCTGGGTGACCACTTTGCGATTGGCGTAGCATGGAAATAATGGTGTGACGGCAATCTTTGGCAAACGCGTGTATTCCTTCAACGCGCTTTTTTGTGAGCGGCTTGAATTGCATAGAAGTATTTATGAATGATTGTATTGTAGCATATCGAGAGGTTTCTCTCTTGTGCAAAAGTGATATCTGTGATATTACATGTGCATCGCAATCGGGCGATTGAATGGAGAGGGCAATGGGAGAGATGTTTGCCGAGTTCGGGCGGCTTCACTATGAGGTCCGGGAGTTGCGGCGGGATGTGCTGTATATGCTTCGTCAGCTGGATGTACGCGGGTACACCACGCCGCGGGGTTTGGCACGCAAGTTTCGCAGCTGTGCGCGCGGTGCTGCGCGTCTGCACTTCGGTATGCGCTGGCTTTCGGTGGAACAGCTCCATCGCGGGACCGTGTTTTACGTTCCGTACATTGGGACATGCGTGTATCGCGGAGAATGTTCTGCGATGGTGGTTCACAGCGTGCTGTGGAAGTACCATCACGGTGATGTTGTTCGGCTGCCTGGTTACCAGCAGGTCAGGACCTTGCTGCCGCTGCCGTAGCCTACACGGCTGAAGATGAAAGGGGGAGGCGGCCAATGGCCGCAGGAGGGATGGGCGCTCGTAGGAGCGCCTTTTCTTTTTGCATTATTCTTTCTCTATGCTATTCTTTTCGCAGGATGTGACAGGGAGGAGAAGATGTCCAATCACAGGGTGACGATTCGGCTTGTAGAAAAGCCGCGGAAGGGGCACACGCAGGTCCTGATCGAGGATGGGTCGATTCGCGTCGACCCGGAAGTGCCGCCGTTGTATGTGCAGCAGGGAAGAGCCTTGCTCGCGGAGGTGTCGGTGCAAGTGCCAAAGCCGCATCAGGCCGAGTTTGGGCATGTAGCCGTTTCCTGCATCCAGTGGGGCATGGCAGCTCAGCTGGAAGGCGTGCAGGATGGGGCTCCAAACACTCCGGCTTTCTATTCCGTAGAGATGCGGGATGTCTGGGTTGCTGCCGGTAAGGCATTGGAGGAAAATAGGCAGCGCCGCGAGCGGGAGGCTTTGCAGCGAGGCCGTGAGCATCATGCCTTAGTTTGCGCAGTGCGGGCAGAGCGCAATGGGAATGAGCCCTGAGCATCAACCAAAAGGGCGACCCTCGGGTCGCCCTACCAACTTATAATAATGTACGTACGTTTTCTGGTGGCCTTCCAAGGACCGCTTTTTTGTTATCTTTAATCACGATGGGCCGCTCGAGTAATATTGGATGTTGCGAAACAAGTTTCCGCAAAGCTTTTCCGGTAAGCGGCTTGTATGCGGTTTCTTTTTTTCGCACAAAGTTAGAGAGATCTGTTCCGAGAAGTATTTCGAGCTTAGCCAGCTCAGTTTCTGTTACCCCATCCTGCAAATAAAGAATAATTTCTGGAGTAATGCCTTCTGCTTCTAAAAGCGCAAGTGTTTCTCTGCTTTTTTTGCATCTAGGATTATGATATATGCGGTATGAAGCCATATCTATTGCACAAACAGCCAGCTAAAGAGCGCAATTTGCAAAGCAAGAATTACTGCCACTACAGCCTGAAAGCTTAGCTTCTTTGTTTTGTGTCTAAAATATTTCATGCCAAGAAGTGCACCAATCGATCCGCCAATAAGGGTAAACAACCACAATGATTTTTCAGAAACTCGGTCTCCTCGTTTACGTGCTCTGAGTTTATCAAAACCAAACGCAAAAAACGTAATAACATTGATAATTAAAAGATAGACAATGGCAATCTGTGTGCCAATAGGCAATGTGAGCAAAAGTGCTTTCATATATTAGCTTTCGTCTGCAATAGCGACGGTGTAATGATATTTTCTGTCTTCATGAGAGAGGCGAATGAGCTGCTCTCTGATAACATCTGGATGAGACACATCTTTAAACACAATATGTATATTGTTTGATGCTGTTTTAATGGTGACCACTCCATACTTCAGCAGCGTTGCAAAGAATCCGTGTACATCACTCGTTACATCTTGAATACGGAATAGGTCGAGTTCAGAAATAGTTCTTGAAAACAATCCAATCTGCTCAATATCTACAATCCTATCATTTGTAATAACCCACATGTCTAAATAGAAGACAATAAATTGCGTATAAAAGAACAGCAAAATACCAAGATAATAACAGCTCATAAGGAGAACTGATAGGGTAAAGGCAACGTCTGCGTTAAAGAGCTCTGGATAAATACTGCCAATCATTGCTCTTACAATAAGTGGCAAAGCGATGAGCACTAAAAAGAGAATAATTTTCGGAATAAACGTAAACCAATGCCTACGCAGTATGTATTGCACGTGTTCGTAGCTTTTCAGTTCCAAAAAATGCGAGACATTCATATATATGTATTAAAACACTCCAGATATCCAGTCTATATTAAAGAGTGTTACCGGTTGGCGAAAATTGATACCTGCAGAAGTAATTGCTGTCCAGGTAAAGTACATAATTAGAGTAACAGAGGCAAAAACAAAGAAGGTCATGAAGAAACTTGGGAAGGTAAAACTTCCACTCGCAATGATGTGGTACAAGTTAATCAACATGAATGTGACAAATACCGCAACAAAAATCCAGTATAGGAAGAGGAATAGGTAAAGGGGAATTTGAAGCATGTCAGCAATTAAAAATCAGTATTAGCAAGATGATCGTGAGCCTTTGGGGTGACCTTGCGTCCTCTGGGAGTTCGCTCAAGCATTCCCATTTGCAATAAAAACGGTTCATAGATGGTTTCTACCGTATCCATGTCTTCTGCAATGGCTGCGGCAAGGGTGCTGAGCCCAACGGGGCCTCCCTGAAACGAATCGATAATAGTTTTCAGAATCTTTCTATCAATGTCGTCTAATCCGTGCGCATCAACGCGCAGCATAGTAAGGGCAGTTTGTGCTACTTCTTGATCAATTATACCATTAGCACGCACCTGCGCATAGTCTCTGACGCGTTTTAAGAGCCTGTTAGCAATTCTAGGGGTCCTGCGGGCGCTATTCGCTATCTGCTCAGCTGCTACCTCGTGCATATCTACTTCAAGCAGCGCGGCATTGCGTTTTACAATCGAGTGCATATCAACGGCATCGTAATATTCAAGGTGGAAGACATGTCCAAATCGATCTCTAAGGGGAGAAGAGAGCAGATTGAGCCTTGTTGTAGCGCCAATAAGGGTAAATGGCTCAACTGGCATACGCAAGGTGCGCGCTGCAGGGCCTTTTCCTACAATAATATCAATGGCAAAATCCTCCATTGCCGTATAGAGGACTTCTTCAATAGTTTTATTCATTCTGTGGATTTCATCTATAAAGAGAACGTCTCCAGCAGAGAGGTTCGATAAGATTGCGGCGAGATCTCCTACTCGGTCTAATGCTGGACCCGCAGTAATACGTATATTGGCATTCATTTCTTTGGCAATGATGTTTGCCAGGGTTGTTTTTCCAAGCCCTGGGTTGCCGTATAGCAGCACATGTTCGAGTGGCTCAGTTCTTTTTTGTGCAGCTTCAATAGAAATGATAAGTGGCATCTTTATGTGAGACTGGCCAACAAACTGATCCAGTCGTTGTGGGCGTAGAGTAACCTCAAGGACGTCCTCAGTGGTAGTTGCTGACGGTTCTACAATACGCGGCTCGCTTGGCGCTTCATCATCTATAAATGTGTATTCGCTCATAGTGTTGGTATGGTAGCATGGGTGTGTGCTTCACTCAAGGAAACCTTTTTGCACAGCACTGTGCACAGGGTGTGTGGATAACGTGTGCAAAAGGTGAAAAAAAACGGTCTTTTTGGCTGCATGAAGCAATAATTGCTGCACAGCAAAGGCCGTGCTATAATGGGACGACCATTTGGCTCACACAATATGTAGTGGTTCACGCAAACACTCATCACTATATATAGTTTTTTCAGAAAAAAGAGATCATTCGGTTTTTTCATTCGACTGCCTGCTATAAAGGCACATTAATACTGGAGGTATGGCCATTTCAAGTACCATTACACAGATTAAAAAACGAAACAGCGACGTTGTTCCGTTTGAACCTGCAAAGATTGAAGCTGCAATGCTTAAGGCATTTAACGGAACTCGCGCGGGAGTTGACGCGGGACTTTTGAATGCACTTGCAAAAGAAGTGATTTCAACGTTAGAGACATTATTTGCCCAAAAATCACCAGGAGTAGAGGACGTACAAAATGTAGTAGAAAATGTTTTGATGGAAGCGGGATATTTTGATGTTGCAAAGCACTATATTATTTATAGATACGAGCACACAAAAAAACGTGCCAAGAAAAAAGAAGAAACGGTAAAGAAATTAGAAGAGGGTGGTATCTATGTTGTAAAAAAGAATGGACAACGCGAGCCATTTTACATGGACAAACTCAAAAAGGCGGTACGATTTTATATTCAAGGATACGAATCGATTATTGATATTGATGTCATTACCAATCAGATTCGCCAAGAAGTATATGAAGACATTGCTACCAAAGACATTGCACGCGCAATTGTCATGGTGCTTCGAAGTTTTATTGAACATGACCCAGCATATTCTTTTACCGCTGCAAGAGCAGTATTAGCAACAGTATATAAAGAAGTGATTGGAAAAGAATCAATCGATTACAAAAATATTGAAAATCAACAGCGTGCAGCATTTGTAAATAGCATTCAGCGTGGTGTAGGAGCAGGTAGACTCGACCCAAGAATGCTCATGTTCAACCTCACAGAGCTTGCTGATACATTAGTAATGAGCAGAGACAATTTGCACACATACTTAAGTACGCAAACTATTGTTGATCGATATTTCTTGCGTATTCCAGAAACAAATGAACTCCTAGAAACACCACAAATCTTTTGGATGCGTGTGGCAATGGGACTTGCATTAGATGAAAAGGAAGACAGAAACGAATGGGCAAAGAAATTTTATGAAGAAATGTCTGCGCTTCTGTACATTCCATCTACGCCAACATTGTTCCATTCAGGAACTATGCATCCGCAGATGAGCTCATGCTACCTTACAACGGTAGAAGATTCATTAGATCATATTTTCAAATGTTTTGGAGATAATGCGCAGCTTTCTAAATGGTCTGGTGGAATTGGAAACGATTGGACAAACCTGCGTGGTACGAGCTCACTGATTAAAGGAACGGGAGTTGGAAGTCAGGGGATTATTCCATTTTTGAAAATTGCGAACGATACAACAGCCGCAATTAATCGATCTGGAAAAAGACGTGGTGCAACATGTGCGTATTTAGAAACATGGCATTGGGATATTGAAGACTTCTTGGAACTCAGAAAAAACACAGGTGACGAACGCAGAAGAACACACGACATGAATACGGCAAACTGGATTCCAGACCTCTTTATGATGCGTGTAAAAGAAGACGCAATGTGGAGTTTGTTTAGTCCAAATGAAACACCAGACCTGCATCACACATACGGAAAAGAATTCAAACGCAGATACGAAGCGTACGAAGAAAAAGGGAAAGCAGGAGAACTGCAACTCTTTAAACAAATCAAAGCAAAAGATCTTTGGAAAAAGATGCTTACCATGCTCTTTGAAACAGGTCATCCATGGATTACGTTTAAAGATCCATGTAACTTACGTTCGCCGCAAGATCACGTTGGTGTGGTACACAGTTCAAACCTTTGTACTGAAATTACCCTCAACACATCTGAAGACGAAACAGCTGTATGTAATCTTGGTTCATTGAACTTGGAACGATTTATCAGCGGTGGAACTTTTGATGAAGAAAAAATCAAGCGATCAACAGGTATCGCAATGCGCATGCTTGATAATGTGATCAACTTGAATTTTTACCCAACAAAAGAAGCAAAATTCTCTAACATGAAGCATCGTCCGGTTGGAATTGGTGTTCGTGGATTCCAAGATGCGCTCTTCATGCTCGGCATCAACTTTGATTCTGATGAGTGTGTAGAATTTGCAGACAAGAGTATGGAAATCATTTCTTACTATGCAATTTTGGGATCAAGTGAGCTGGCAAAAGAGCGTGGTACATACGAAACATACCGCGGATCAAAATGGGATAGAGGAATTTTCCCAATCGATACCATTGCGCTTGTAGAACAAGAACGCGATACGGTGATTGATGTACCAAGAACAGAAACAATGGATTGGTCTGTGGTGCGTGAACACGTTGCAAAGCATGGAATGAGAAATTCAAACTGTATTTCAGTTGCACCGAGTGCCACAACAGCAAATATTGCTGGATGTTTCCCAACGGTTGAGCCAATTTACAAAAATATTTATGTAAAGGCGAATCAAGCTGGGGACTTCACTATTGTAAACCCGTATTTGGTTGCAGAATTAAAGCAAAGAAATTTGTGGGATGCAGAAATGCTTGGGAAATTGAAATATTATGATGGGCAGCTCGCTCAAATTACAGAAATTCCACAAGACATGAAAGATAAGTTCAAAGAAGCATTTGAAATTCACCCAATGTGGCTCATTAAAGCTGCTGCATACAGAGGAAAATGGATTGATCAAAGTCAATCACTGAACATTTTCTATTCAGGGAAAAGTGGAAAGGAAATCAATGACATATATATGTATGCCTGGGATATGGGGCTTAAAACGACGTACTACATGCGTACCATGGCAGCCTCACAGGTAGAAAAGTCTACTGTACAAATCAGCAAATACGGAGAAACACATAACAGAGCAACAGGAACCGCCGCGGCTCCTGAGGCTTCTACTCCAGCTCAACCTGTTCCTGCTCCTACTCCTGCAGCAGCAAAAGCAACCGTGTCAGCAGCCGTTATGGC
The DNA here is from genome assembly GCA_018650645.1 of Candidatus Magasanikiibacteriota bacterium. Taxonomy (GTDB): domain Bacteria; phylum Patescibacteriota; class Patescibacteriia; order Magasanikbacterales; family UBA922; genus JABIFP01. The sequence continues at coordinate 75,676 of JABIFP010000005.1, forward strand.
GCAGGCGGTTCCTCAGTGTCGGATTGATGATCCGGACTGTGATTCATGTGGGGGATAATACTATACGCATATGCCAATTAAAAAAACATCAGAACGAATTGATATCAATCAGCGTCGGATCATTAATGGAGCCGATGCTGATGTGATGCAATTATATCCAATGCGACATACATTTGCGTGGGAAGCTTACAATGCAGGAAACGCAAACCATTGGCTTCCAACAGAAATCATGATGCAAAATGATATTGAGCAGTGGCGAGCAGATGACGTACTTTCAGATGATGAACGTGCGGCATTTAAAACGGTCCTTGGATTTTTCTCAACAGCAGACTCGATTGCGGCAAACAATATCGTAATTGCAATGTACAAACACATCACTTCTCCGGAGTGTAGAATGTATTTGCTCCGTCAGGGATATGAAGAAGCAATTCACACGCATGCATATCAGTATATTGTAGAATCACTTGGGTTAGATGAAGGAGAAATCTTCAACATGTACAGAGAAGTTGATGCCATTTACGACAAAGCATCATTTATTCTGACATTTAATGAAGGAATCTTTGATCCGTCATTTAAAACAGGAACGTTTGAAGCTGATCAGAAATTTTTAGAAAATATTGCCGTATTTTCTTTGATCATGGAAGGAATTTTCTTCTATAGTTCATTTGCAGTGATCTTTGGATTCCACAGACAGAACAAAATGATTGGTTCTGCGGAACAAATTCAATACATCATGAGAGACGAGTCTCAGCACTTAAACTTTGGTATTAATTTGATCAATACGATTAAAGACGAGCAACCAGAACTTTGGACTGAAGAATTCCAGGCGCACTTGGTGGGTCTGATTAGAGAAGCTGTTGATCTTGAAGCAACATTTGCAGCAACGGTATTCCCGAAAGGAATATTTGGTATGAATGCGCCAAGTTTCCGTCAGTATATTGAGCATATCGCAGACCGTAGACTTGCACGTGTTGGTTTGCCAAAGCAATATAATGTAACAAATCCATTTCCATGGATGAGTGAAGCCGCTGATCTAAATAAAGAAAAAAACTTTTTTGAAACTCGTGTTATTGAGTATCAAACAGGTGGAGCACTCGACTGGTAATTGCGTACTCCTGTTGGCTCTAGATATTCTGGGGCTGCAGAAGGACACAATTGTATCGGGGGTAGAGGAGTGATAGTGAGATTACTCTGAGGGATTGTTCTTGTGCCTCTCTTGTCGTGGTAAGTCCACTCGTTAGTTCGGGTGGGCTTTTTGTTTGACGGATATTCGTTTAATCAGTACTCTGTAATAGCATTTGCTGATGGAGGAGAAAATCAGATGGAAATGCAGGCGATTGTGAAGTACGAGCACCTGTCGGTGCTCAAAGGGATGCTCGCTGATGCGAAGACGCTTGAGGCGTTGCGCAAACTCGCGGGTGTTTCGCTGCAGGAACTGCTCACTGGCATGGCATGGTTCAAACTTGAGGCATCGTCGCAGGAAGACGAGCGACGGGACTTGGGCAGCGTGACTCTGGGCGAGCTCAGGCAGATGCTCGCAGAGTAGGGCTAAGTGGACCGAACCAACCTATCCACCGTTGACGAGAGGGCAACGATCCTGTATTCTCTTGTGACGAACACAAGGGGGACATTGGGTGTTTGAAATGCGAGTACATGCTCGCGATCCATATCAGGTAAAGATTGTGGTGGGGACGGCCGGGCCGCTCGGTAGCAATTGGGAGCCTGATGTGACGCAAGAAGAGGACGGTGTTGTTGGCACGATTCGTATTACTGACCGCCGCCTTGCCAGGCAGTTTCTGCAGGATGCCATGGTGGTAGCCCGTGCGCTGCCGAGTCAGATCACCGTCATCGGCGACCTGTCGCTGAACTAACTTCCCAATACAATGGGGCATTGAAGGAGGTATTGGGAACAAACAAAAAAGACGCATGTGTGCGTCTTTTTTGTTTATGTAGAGAAAAGATTTTTTAACGATTCTTTTTTCTCTGTATCAACTTGCGCTTCCCAGAAGTAACGCTGTATTTCTTTTTCGTAAAACTGTGGTTCTGTTCCAATCTTGAGTAATTCTTCAAAACTTACGGGATAGAGTGAAATTTTTTCACCAGCATCGAGGTTTAATTCAGCTACATTTGTAATCCCCTTTGCAATAAAGGTGTAAACGGCCCATTCAATCTTTGATATTGGTTGTTGTGCGTCCAAGAGAATATATTCTTTTGCGCTGTATCCGGTTTCTTCAAGAAGCTCTCGTTTTGCTGCTGTGAGAATATCTTCCCCTGCATCAACGCGACCACCTGCAGCACCAATGAAGGGCGCTTTTCCGGGCTGTTCTTGTTTTGTTAACAATATCTTTCCATCATCTGTAATTGCAAAAACAATCACGGTGTCTGGTCGCTTTAGTTTCTCAAATATCGTCGTTGAGCCATCATACATCTTTTGCTCCCATTGATACACATCAAATATTGCACCAGAGAAAACCTTTTTTGCATGTGCTGGAAGTGGTTGTGAGGATTTTGGTCGTGGAATGTCCATGTGTTTTTTTTGCTCGCCTGCCGAAGCTTTAGCGTAGGCTGGTGCCGTGGGCGGGACTCGAACCCGCGCGAGGTTTCCCTCAAGGGATTTTAAGTCCCTCGTGTCTACCAACTCCACCACCACGGCGTGAAGTAGGGACAATATAGCAGAAAGAGGTAACTCAGGCAAGAGGGCGGTGGATTGACAGAAAGAGGAGGGTTTGGTTAAGTTACTATAGAAACCATAAGGAGGTTCTGATGAGAAATGCTCTGGTAGACGATAAGACGTTGCCGCTGTACGATCAAAGTGATGTGGCCATGTTTGGCTGCCCGCTCTGTGAGTGTAGTGATGCGTCGTACCGGGTTGTGGATGTGTGGGAAGTTGCGGGCAACCCAATTGTCCAGGTGCTTGTGCACCTCGATGCGGAGTGCTCGGGGCGGTTCCGTCAGCGTTGCGATGCAATGTTTTGTCTGGAGTCCCCGCGGACACACCCATGCGGGATTTGCTCCAGCAGGGATTTCGATCATCCTGACGACGCGGAGCTGCCGCGGCCCACGCCACCACGATCGTCTAGGCACAGGCACACGGGCTCTCCGCCCAAGGTTCCTGCCGTCCTTGATGACTAGTTCTGGCGGCGTTCGGTTCTTCGCGCGTCGCCCTGAGTATATATACGTATATTCAGGGAGGAGGATGCGAAGAATCGAATAAAAAAAAGAGACTGCATAGCGCAGTCTCTTTTCGTTTGTAATATTAATTGTGTTGCAGTTCTTTATTGTAATAATGATCGTACATGGTAACAACTGCAAGGAAGAGTGACATAAGCACCGGCCCAATGACGAATCCAGAAATACCAAAGATCATGAGCCCACCAAGAGTAGAAAAGAGTACTAATAGCGGATGCATTTGTGTGTCTTTTCCAATAAGTGGTGGTCTGAGTAAATTATCAATGTTACTGATAATTACTGCGCCCACAATAAGAATGGTAAGTCCTTGCCATGTGCTGCCTGTTGCCAGCATGATCACACCAGCAGGGAACCATACAACAAACGATCCAATTGCTGGAATAATAGAAAGAATCGTCATAACTACTCCCCAAATCAGTACCCCTTCTACGCCGGTAATGGCAAAGAGAATTGCACCAAGCACACCCTGAATTCCGCCAATAATAACGGTACTTTTCAGTGTTGCTCTTGCTGTAGAAGTAAATCGACTATAGAGCATTTTTTCATACGTGTCTCCAAGAGGAGAGAGGTGCATGAGCCTATCAAGCATGCGCTTTCCGTCTTTGAGGAAATAGAAGAGGGAATAGAGCATGAGGAAAGAAAGGAACAGGAACCGTAGTGAATTGGATGTGAGTGCTTTGACACTGGCAAAGATTGTAACTGAAAGCGATTTTGCTGCGCCCGCTGCATATTCTTGCCATTGCGCTTGAATCATATCGAATACCGGAGCTGCAAATGATTGCTGCAGCCTGGTGGTAAGTTCTGCTGCGCTTCCAAACATCTCGCCTGAAGCAATTTGTGTATAAAGGACTGCCGATTCTTGCACTAAGAGAAGTGAAAGCAAAATAAGTGGCATAAACAGGAGCACAATCACGAGTAGCACAGTAATTGCTGCACTGGCTGATTTGATTTTGATATGTTTATCAATCCACAAATATAGTGGATAGAACATAACCGCGACAACGGCCGCCCAAAAAATTGGATAGGCAAATGGACGAAGCAGATACAGGGCCATGAGTCCAAGTAGGATGATAGTACCTACAAAGAACCCAGATTGCATCCGCGCAAAGCTAATGCTTTCTTTCATAGGGTGAAGATAAGAATATTGATGTGAGTATAGCACGGATGGGAGATTGACAGAAAGAGTAATTAGTGGTAGGTTCAGGGTGCGTTTCATGAAGCCCAGAAGGGAGGGCAGAATGCTGAAGAGTTTGAACAGGAAGAGGAACGGGGAGTACTCACCACCAGTGATGGGGGTCCTTATTCTGCTTGTAGGGGTGTTTGCCTTCATGCTCGGGAGGGAGCAGGGCTTTTCAGAGACCAAAACTCCGGAGCAGAAGCTCACGCGGCAACGTGCTGTCGGCTACCATCGTCTCAACAGCGGACTGGAGAATGGCTCCTGCCGCAAGAAGAGCGACTGGCGGCGCTTTCCGGGCGAGTGCATCACCGTATGCACAACGACGTCCGGCATGGCCATGGTCACCGTTCACGAAGCAGATGACTGCAAGAACGGACAGTTCGACGGGCTGCGTCCGACACAACTGCAGATGTTGCAGACCAACCTGAACGAGTGCGGCATCTTCAACAGGTGGGCAACGGACAACCAGTGTCGGCTGGTCTGCCCGCTCGGTCGTGCCCGCTTTAGCCTTCCGCAGCACATGTGCGACAAGTTCGCAGATCAGCCACCGGAAGGATGATCACAACCTCTTGAGTCGGGCGCCCAAGGCGTCCGGCTCAACCAATATATGCATCCCCATGCATTATTTTTTTTGTTTCCATATAGCGTAGGGCATGGTATACTTTTCTCGTATATTTTTGCCTGTTTTTTTATGAAAGAACCAACATATCGCTCAGCCCTTTCTCATGGGTGGAATATTTTCTGGGACCACAAGCTATTGTGGCTATTTGGTTTCTTTGCTGCCTTTTTAGGGCAAATGGGACTCCTCGATATAATTACACAATTGAATTTGGCGCCAAAGCAATACACCATGTATGAACCGATTTCGAATCTTCCAGAGATTATTGCATTTATTATTGCAACAGTGAAAGCACTTCCATGGGATGCGGGAAGTATGGTGTGGTCACTGTGGTTATTGATTTTCTTTGGTGGAGCAGCGCTGTTATTAGTATTCGTATCAGTCACTTCACAAGGGGCATTGATTCACGGCATTGGGCAATCACTTAAGGGTCGTAAAAAGAAACATATCGATGTATCAAAAGCATGGCATGCTGGAACCGGACATTTTTGGCGCCTATTCTTTTTACATATTGCAAAAAAGGTATCGCTATTTACCGTAATGGTAATTGCCGGGCTTGCAGCATACAGTTATGGTATGAGCGGCGCACCACTTGATGCTGGATTATTTTATGCAGCACTCATTTTGGCAGTAGCAGTCGGTGTAATCACTTCATTCTTGCTCATTTATGCAGCAGGGTATGTCGTTATTGAAGAGTATTCGTTTGGTGAAGCTATTAAGGCAGCCTGGGCACTCTTTAAAGATCACTGGCTCGTCTCTTTAGAAGTGGCTGCGATTATGGTGCTTGTGAATATTCTGTTTGCTATTGTCTCTGCCGCAGTATTCCTATTGTTTGTTGGAGAAATGGCTATCATTTTGGCAGGATCACTTGTACTTAGTGCGGGTGCGCTGTATACCGGTATGCTGATTTTTGGTTCATTACTATTTGCGACATGTTTGGCATTCTTTGGAAGCTTGCTGACTGTATTTTCAACATCAACATGGATGTATTTATTTGCAACAATGCATAAAAAAGGAATGAAGAGTAGAATTCATCATACGTTTGCCCGCCTGCTCAAACGTCGTTAATCTGAACGTAATATGCCAGGACATCAGTCTATTGAAGATCTCATTGGAGGAAAAACGAAAGCTGCACCATCTAATGCCGCGCAAGATCCGACTACTTCAGGAAAAGTATCGGCTGCATTTTCAAAGAAGATGGGTGAAATTGAAAATAAAGAAACAGAACTTGAAACAGAACGATCTGCAAGCATAACAGGTGCGCCATATATTGATTTGATTAAGTTTCCTGTTAGTCAGTACGCATTAAAACAATTGCCATTAGAGCGTGCAAAAGAATTGCAGGCTGTTTGTTTTTACGCAACACAAGAAGAAGTGCGCATTGGTGCCATCGATCCACAAGATCCGGATGTGATTGCGCTTGGAGAATCTATTGCCCATGAAATCGGTGCTAATCAGGAACTTTATACTATTTCTGAACGAAGTCTAAATAGAATTATTGAATTATATAAAACCCTTCCAGACATTAAACCAATTTCAAAAGATGTAGAGATTGATGGGGAAGAACTAGCGCGCATTCAAGAAAGCGTTACGGACTTTGAATCATTTCAAGGACTGTTTGATGAAGCGAGCACTACCGATTTGGTAACATATATTATGGGTGGGGCGCTGAAGCTTGGAACAAGTGATGTTCATATTGAAGCAGAAGAAAATGGTATTGTTGTACGTTTCCGTTTAGATGGAATATTACAAGACGCGGCTATTCTGCCAAAAGCGACGTTTAAAAAATTGGTATCAAGATTGAAATTAGTATCAGGATTAAAAATTAACATCACCACAAAGCCGCAAGATGGTCGGTTTACGGTAAAAATGCCTGACGGAGATGTGGATGTGCGTGTTTCTACCATTCCAACAATTTACGGAGAAAGTATTGTAATGCGTTTGCTTGTTCAAAACGAGCAGATTATGACGCTTGAGTCGTTAGGGCTTCGTGGACGTGCATATGATCAGCTCAAAACAGAAATCGATAGACCAAATGGAATGATTGTGACAACGGGGCCTACAGGAAGTGGTAAAACAACGTCTTTGTACGCAATTATGCGTATGCTTAATAAGCCGGGTGTAAAAATTATTACCTTAGAAGATCCTGTTGAGTATAAAATGGAAGGAGTAAATCAAAGTCAGATTGATCACAGTAAAGATTATACGTTTGCAAAAGGGCTTCGCTCTATGCTTCGTCAAGATCCGGATATTGCCATGGTTGGGGAAATCCGTGATATTGAAACTGCAGAAATTGCTATTCAGGCATCTTTGACTGGGCATCTTATCCTTTCAACAATCCATACAAACGATGCGTTTGGAGCGATTCCACGGTTTATGTCTATGGGGGTAAAGCCATTTTTGCTTGCGCCTGCACTAAACTGTGTAATTGGGCAGCGATTGGTAAGAAAGCTTTGTACTCTGTGTAAAGAAGCTTCTCCACTAGAAGCAAAATTACAAGAAAAGGTAAACACCGTCATGGCAGAGTTACCAGAACCTGAAAAATCAGAGGTGGCAGCTATGGAGCAAGTATTTTATGCACCAAAAGGATGTGATAAGTGTAATGAAGGGTATAAAGGACGATTAGGAATCTATGAAATTTTTGTTGTAAATGAAGCGATTGAAAAAGCGGTATTAGATGGACAGGTCGCAGAATATGATATTCGCAGGATTGCTATTGAAAACGGAACCGTTACTATGGTGCAAGATGGTATTATTAAGGCGTTGCTAGGAGACACATCGATTGAAGAGGTATACCGTGTGACTGAATAACAATTGTGTACAAGCCTTTGGCGCAAAAGGAGAAATTTTGCTATACTTAGACCTAGACGTAAAAAAACTTCAAATAAAAACAAATATATGGTGTCATCAAGAGGCAATACTGCCCTTCCGCCAACTCACTCGGTGCGATTTTATAAAATTATTGCACTTACGTTTTTGGCTTTAACAATTGTATTACTTGCGGTTGTTGTATTCATGTCTTCTAAACGAGCAGACATTACTATTACCACAAAAAGTAGCCCAATTGATGTGCATGCGGAAGTAGTAATTGGATCTGACGTGATGCCAAACTCAGTTGACGGAGAAGTAAAGACGGAAACAATGGCGTTATCAAAAACGTTTGAGCCTACGGGCAATAGACAAGAGCCTGGAATTTCGACTGGTGTAGTTACGTTACACAATGATACAAGTTCAGATCAGCCACTGGTAAAGACAACACGTGTATTAACACCAGACGGAACACTTTTTAGACTGACAGAAGCGGTAGTAGTACCAAAAAATGGTACGGTTGACGCAGCAGTATATGCAGACAAGGAAGGGCCAAGCGGAAATATCAGCGCAGTAGATAAGTGGACTATTCCCGGCCTGAATGAAACTAAGCAAAAAGTCATTTACGGATCAAGTAGCGTAGCAATGACTGGGGGAGTGAGAAACGTAGGTATTTTATCTCAAGCAGATGTAGAAAAAGCACGAAAACAGCTTGAAGGAGAATTACAACAAGAAGCAAGTTCAGCATTTGGTGAAGTTGATGCAACAAAACCAGTTGTGTTTTCTGCCGTGATTGATTCGCTGAGTGTTGGGTCAGATATTGGAACAGAAGTGAGTGAATTTTCTGTAACAGCAACGGCTACAGTAGTTTCTGTGCAGTATGATGAAGCCGCTGTTGCGCAGTGGGCAACAACGCAGCTCAGAAATAGAGCTATTGGTGATTCAGACATTATTACAGCCGCAAACAATAAACCAACAGTGACATTTTCAGCGTACGATGCAAATGCAGGGATTGCAACACTCGGAGTATTTATGGATGGAACGGTAACACTCAATCCGGAAGGAAGTGATTTATCTAAAGAAATGTTCTTTGGCAAAGATAAAAATGAAGTGCGTAGATATTTGCTGACACTTGATCATGTCCATAAGGTAGAAATCGATTTTTCACCGGTATGGATGCAAACAGTACCGCATATTCATGAGCACGTCACAATCAAAGTAAAAGAAGTAGAATAATCTATTGACAGTACATAAAAGAGCGTGTAGCATACCTACATGCTCTTTTTGTTTCGTTAATCAAAGCCAGCCCAGCTGCCACTCGCTCACAGAGAGGAAGGATATTTGCTGAAAATCCTTCTGCGTCGAGTTTGCATGGTACCACTTTGTCAGAAACTACAAATCAAATAAGAAGTAAATAATTGGGTGGAACCGTCTTCCATGAAGACCCCGATGTGTTTGCAGTGTCTTTTGCTGCAGGTACATCGGGTTTTTTAATTAGTACGTTTTATGAAAGAACTATCTCAAATCGATAAAGTGCGCCATTCGCTCTCACACATTATGTCTATGGCGGTGCTTGAGTTATATCCAAACGCAGGGCTCGGTGTTGGGCCAGTTATTGAAAACGGATTTTACCAAGACTACGACTTGCCAGAACCGCTGAGCGAAGACATGCTTCCAAAGATTGAAGCGCGCATGAAAGAAATTGTGAAAGAAAAAATTGCATTTGTGCAATCAAACAGTTCTGTAGAAGAAGCACTCGCTTTTTATAAAAATGACGTATATAAAACCGAGTTGATTGAAGAATTGGCAAAAAAAGGGGAGAAAGAAATCAGTTTTTACGACTCTGGATCATTTCATAACATGTGTGAGGGGCCGCATGTAGAAAATTCGAATAAGATTCGGTACGACTCGTTTAAACTTATGAGTGTTGCCGGTGCATATTGGCGCGGAGACGAAAAAAATAAGATGCTTACTAGAATTTATGGTGTTGCCTTTGCAGATAAAAAAGCATTAAAGGAACATTTACATCTTTTAGAAGAAGCGAAAAAACGAGATCATAGAAAAATTGGAAAAGAGCAAGAATTATTCTTTATTGATGAAACCGTTGGGAAGGGGCTGGCTATGTGGCTGCCAAACGGAACAATTATCCGTGAGCAAATTGAACAGTTTGCTAAAGATACTGAGTCTGCAGCAGGATATGTGCGCGTGGTAACACCACACATCGCCAAGGAAGAGCTGTTTTTGCGCAGTGGGCACCTGCCATACTATAAAGATGACATGTACCCAGCAATGGAGATGGATGACGGTACATACTACCTCAGAGCCATGAACTGTCCGCATCATCATCAAATATTCCTGCACGGGCCAAAGAGTTACAAAGACATGCCAATGCGTATTGCGGAATATGGCATGGTATATAGAAACGAGCTTTCTGGAACGTTAGCAGGACTTTTACGTGTGCGCGGTCTTGCCATGAATGATTCACATATTTATTGCAAAAAGGATCAGATTAAAGATGAGTTCAAAGCAGTACTAGAAATGACCATGATGTACTTCAAAGTGTTTGGTTTTGATACGTACTGGTTCAGATTATCAAAATGGGATCCAGCTCATACTGATAAATATATCGATCAGCCTGAAAATTGGGCACACAGCGAACAGATTATTAGAGAAGTGCTTGTTGAAATGGACGTACCGTTTGTAGAGGTAGAAGATGAAGCGGCATTCTACGGACCAAAAGTAGATGTACAATTTACATCAGTGCTTGGTAGGGAAGAAAGCATGAGTACTATTCAACTCGACTTCTTGGCAAAAGAACGTTTTGGATTTGAGTATACTGATGATAGTGGTGAAAAGAATAATGAAGTATTTGTGATTCATAGAGCGCCACTTTCTGTTCATGAGCGATTCCTCGCATTTTTGACAGAACACTACGCAGGGTATTGGCCAGTTTGGCTTGCGCCTGTGCAGGTGTCTATTTTGCCAGTGTCTACAGACAAACATGTAGATGGTGCAAAGGAATTGGCGGCAGAACTTAGAGCGGCAGGTATGAGAGTGTCAGTTGATAGTGCAGACGAAACAGTGGGAAAGAAAATTCGCGCAGCTGCGCAGGCAAAAGTACCGTATGTATTAGTTGTTGGAGAGAAAGAACTCTCTGGAGAAGACTTTACTGTACGTGTGCGCCGGCAAGAAGAGCAGTTGGCTCTTTCAAAGGCTGACTTTGTTCAGCGAGTTGCAGAGGACATTGCGCAAAAGCGAGTTTGGTAAGTTGCTAAAACACAGTAAACAAAAAAGACGCACATGGTGCGTCTTTTTTGTTTAGCGTAAGAAGTTAAGTATTCTTCTTTTTATAGATGGTTTTGGAGCGTGTACATTACGCTTATTTGGTTCCATGTCCCGGATAAACATCATTAGCGCTTTGTAGTTCTCATCAAGAACAACCTTCTGTGCTCGTTTTTCAGAGCGTCTACCTTCTGCTCTATTGGTAAATTCTGAAATGTGAATCCCATATATTTCCATAATCTTCTTTCGCGCCATATTTGCAAGATCATTCGGTGGTACGAGCTGCGATCGACGTTCTCTTCCTCTTGCTATGAATCCTCTAATATCTTCTCTTGCTTGCAGTGTGAGCGCTGTCTGATGTAAGAATCCTCTGGCTTCATTTGCAGCGCGCAGGGCTTCTACTTTGTGGTTATATCCTTGCTGGTTGCTTTCTTTTATCGCTCGCTCGCGCATTTCTCTATAGACCTGTTTTTCATACGCTGTAAGCTGATCTGCTATAGCAGAATACGCGGTTGCTGCAGTATCAAGTGCTTGCTGAATTCCAGCCAGATGTTCTTGTTTTTGCACTTGCTCCTGTGATCCATCAGCATCTTTTGTACGAATTACGGTGACTCCAGGTTCTTTTTGTTCAGCAGGTGTCATAGAAACGGGAACTTCAACCATGCTTTTTAGCAGTGCTGTTGTCTCATGCATTTGCTGCATTTCTAGAGGATCGGGTTTCAATTCGTAAATGGGTTTTTCTGTAATTTGTTCGGCAAATTCATTCCACGCATCATAAGTGGCAGCATGTTCAGCATCTATTTTTCCTTGCTCTTCCGCCAGTTTATATGCTTCTACAAGTGCTTCGGCTTGATCAGAAAACCCTTGTTGCTCTTCGGTTATTAAAGTAACTTCGACTTCTCTAGGTGTTGTTGGTACAAGATGAGTGGTTGCTTCTACAATATCATCCAGATTATCTGCAATCGCAGCCCATTTTGCAGTGCGCTCCATTGCTGAAAGGGTAAGGTTCTCTTTAATAAGAGCCGAGATCTCTTGCACACTTAATCGTAACGCTTGTGCCTGACTGCTAGGTAGTGATTCTATAGAAGAGAAGAGCTCTTTTGCATGAGCCAGTGCCTGTTCTTGCATTTGGGTAGCCTGAAGCTCTTGCGCTTCAGAATCTTGCGTATCTTTAAAAACCTCCATTGCTTGGTGCGGCGCTGTAAATTCTAATTTTCTTGCTGCATCACCCATAGTGCACGTAGTATAGCATTTTTTATAGGAGTTCGACAGTTGCTGACGCATTTCCTCCTTCTCCTATCTTATCAAATTTGAGCCTAAATATTTTACCTGGCATAGTTTCGTGAGGAACACCTGCAATTAATAGGTCAACTGTTATGTCGGCTCTAATTTGGTCTTTAGTAAGTCCAGTTTTCTCTGCAATATATTCGGTAATACATCTAATTGGATTTCCGCCAGCGGTAAGAATTACTTCACCTTGGTTTTCTGCAATATCTTTACTCAGGAATTGTTTATGTTTTTCCATACCGTGTGCAGAAAAGGCTCGCGCTTTTACGGTGCTGTCTTTGGCTGCAAACCATGGGGAATGAGGGCGAGCAGGCCGTGCAAATTGTACAATGCCGTTTGCAATGTTAAATACGACCAGGCGCAATGCCTTACCGGTCTTTGGAGAAATGTAATAGGTGACATCGCCAACAGAAATGCTTTCTCCTTCTCTTAGTTCTAATGATGCCACCTCCGTTTCTGCTTCAGCCTGTGTTTCTTCTATTTCGGTTTCAGCTTTTTGCTCAGATTCTGCTTCTTCTGCAATCTCTACCAGACGATCAACTCGCTCTTCTGGCATGATAAATTCAAACGATGTCGCACCATTTTTTTGAATATCAGCGTAGATACTGTATTCAAAGCCAGGAAGAACGCGTATATCGTTCAGTTCAGACTTTCCTTCAAGCCGCCGCATAATTACCGCATGCAGTACTGCATCTACGGCTTGTTCATGTGCGGCTTTTGGAGTCATATCTGGCAAGCGAACAATTTCTCTTGTGAGATATTTAATTGCTGCAAGGCGAATTCCTTCACCTTTTTTCACGGTAATTTCGTGATAGCTTTTTGTGGATTTTTCTTTCTTTGCTTCTGTAACTTCTACCGGTGCTGCAGGTTCTGGTTCTAAAGGATCAGTGTCTGTAACAATTTCTGGTACGGGTAATGGTGCTGGCGTCTCTGGCGTAGCTGCATCTAACGGAGGAAGTTCAGCTTCCAGCGGTACGAGAGCGTCAAGAGGGTCTTTTCCTGGCGCGGCATTGACAATCGGTGCTGCTTCCGGCACACCGGCGTCTTGCGGTGCTGTCTCAGGAACACCGGCAGGCAATTCAGTCGTTACGTTAGCATCCGCAGCGGTTGGTTTGGCAGCATCAGGCGCTTTGGGAGTCTCGGCACGTTTCATTTGCGTTACAGCTGCCCGTGGTGCATTGTCAGCAGGTCTATACGGTTCTGAATCTTGTTTCATTAATGCAGAAAGTGCTATAGACCAGGCAAGTGTTTTGATAAGGAAACCATGTTTCTTCTTAATTTTTTCAAATAATCGTCCTATCAGACCTCGCTGTTTTTTTTCTGGAGCAGACTCTGCGTGAACCTCAACTTTTTTTGGAGATGTTGGCACAAAATCAGCTTCTGTAGCAGCTGCTTCATGAGCTTCTGGAATAGCATGTGCCAATGAGTCAGGAATCACAAGTGCCGATTCTGTAATTCCCGTTTGACTCGCCTGGACGGTGGTCTCTTCTTCTAAATGGACAGCTCCAGAATCTGGATCAATGACGGAGTGATAAATTGTCACATCAAATCCCTTGAGTGTGTCTTGCCATATCGATGCAGGAATGTCTTGCGATGCTCCTAATAGTGGGTTTGTTGCATTCTGTTGATTGCTTTCTCTTGTAAACAATAGTACCTCGTGCGTTGTTGGGTGCACAAACTTCCATACAGTTGGAAATTGTCGTGTTCTGCGGGTATCACTACTTATAGATACTTGTGGGACATTCCGCTGCCAAGATGTGAGTACCGCAGGAGTAATTCTGAGCCATTTTTTTCTCATCAAGAACGTTTCTAATGGTTCTTTTTCCCCATCTTTCAGAGCTATTTCATGGGGTGTTGGGTTGGCAATATCTTCAAATTGGATATGTTGTTTGGTCGTTCCACTTTGTTTTACATCATAAACAGAATATGATCGATACATCTTTGATTGATGGGGTTGTATTGTTTTTCCTTGCACATTAATCGAGGGCGCCTCTACAGCAGCCTCAGAATAAACGGCAGCTACACGAATAGGGGGTTCATCTCCAACCTTATATGTTGCTGTAGTGATATATGTATCAGGCATGAGTCCTCCTGGAACGAGCGTTCCCCTTTCTATTGAACGCTGAAGATCTGGAGCAATAACTCTCCATCCAAGTTTTTCTAATTCTGAATGCAGCAAGGCTGTATCTCCCTCTCTTACATTTGCATATTCTCCTTTAAGTGGCGGCATGTTCTCTGCCTCCTGGATTGGATGAAACACTTGCTCTGCAAATTTACCAAACTTTCCACTTTTTGTAGAAATAGTACTAAGATTTTCAGAAACCATGACCCGTGTTGGTACTTCTTCAAGAACTCCGGCCTCTTTAAGTTCTGCTCCTTTTTGATGAATCAGGGCGCGCGCTTGAGCCAGCGTATCTGCTGCAAAAACGTATGTTTCTTCTTGTTCACTTCCTTCAAAAAATATAATGCGTGCCACAAATTGAGTGAGATCGGGAATGTCCTCTGGACCTTGAATGTTTACCCATTCTTTAGTTCCAGCTGCAAGCTCAGCTTGTTTCATGACACGTTCAATCCCATGCTGAATATCAACTTTAACTTTCTCCGCATACTGCATGTTTTGTTTGAGTATACCGGAAAGCTCAACAATTTTGGTCGTATACATACTGAGCGGCCAGGGTTCTCCAGATCCATCTGGTGATGGACGCATTTTGCCTTGTAGCTCTTCTAGATCACGCTGCAGAGCATCAAAGTTTCCTCTTGTTTCATCAGGGGCTTGTGTTTTATATTTCTCTGCTTGCTTCGATAGTCCTTTAAGTACTGGTGCAAACACGCTATCCCACTTAAATGCGTTTTCTGTTTCTATTTTTCGCAGCTCAGCTAATCGATCAAAAAGATTAGGTAGCGTAAACGCTTGTTCATACAATTGCTGAATCTTTTCTGCATGATTTTTCTGCTTTGTTGGAAAGCGCTCCTGAATGAGCTTAAGCGTGGGGTGAAGCTCTGCTTGGTATAACGCTCGCTGTTGCTGACTCGCTTCTTGCATGCGCTGCTGGATTTCTGCATCACCAAGGATGGCTTCTTCCGTTCGCAAAATGCTCTGCCCAAATAGCTTTGGATCATCGGTGCTTTCTCGTTGAATAAGGGCATTTAGACGCTTGATGTATGCTTCACTGTTCGGAAGCTGCTCAAGTTGGTGTCTTACATGCAAAAAGTTATTAAGGAGGGCAAAATGGGCGCGTTCCATCTCTTCTGAAAATTTAGGGGCATCTGTATCAAAAAAACTACGCAAAGTATCGTGTATTTCTTGCAGAATTTTTTCTTTATCTTCTGAAGTCTCTGCAAGAATTGCCTCGATACCCGTATCCTGTAGTTTCTGCCAGAGTTCGCGGGCGGCAGGTGTCTGAACTTTCTGTAAACGACCCAAAAGGGCTTCATTTTGCTGTGCAAGGTGCTCTGCGTCAATAGCACCTTCTGGCGCAATAGGAGCCGGAGGATCAGTATCATCAGTCCTCAAAGTAGAAGATGCTTCTTGTGCCGGTTGTTGTGCTACAGCAGCCTCTAAATCAGCCTTTAACTGTTGTAAATAGGGAATCGCATCTTTTGTGTCTTCTGGTACCGCTCGTGATCGGTCTTCAAATAGTCGTCTTGCTCCGCTATCAATTGCAGTAAGCAGGGTATTAACATCGCGGTGTAATGTGCTACTTTCCAAGACAAGCTCGGCGTCGGATTTCTGCTCAGGGACATCAGGTGTCTCTGCTGAAGCAGCCTCAATAGATGTTTGTGCGGCCACTAACTCTGCAGAAATATTTCTATACTCTGCTACAGCTGTCCGGGGATCGCTACTAATTTGAGATAATCGTCTTTTGATCATGCCAGCTTGCTGTGGATTCATTTGCATTTTTGCTATATCAAAAAGCCTGTCAGTATCAGCCTTAATCTGTGCAAGCTCTCTGGCTGCAGCGGCAAAACTCTTGTTTTCAGGTGAACGCGGCGGGTTACCGGTTGGCTCACTCATATGGAAGATGTTAATTGTGTTTAGTATAGCAAAAAAAAAGTGTTTTGTCGTTTATCTTCTCGTTTTTATTAAAAAAACTGTGGAAAAGAAAAGTGCATGGTTAAGCACAATTTCAAATTATCCCATCTTGAAATATAATTTGCTTTCTGATAGAATGATGCAAATCATCCGGTGGCGTATTATGCGCTATTGGTTGCCAGCAAAGCGCTATGCGGTATACTGTAAGAGAATAGAGATGCTGATGGATGGGGCATGTCGTACCCAAAGAGGATATTTATACCACCATATGTGGTAACAAGGAGATATGAACAAGCAATTACCCAAAGCAATAGTAATTTGCGGGCCAACGGCCTCAGGGAAAACTGATTGGAGTTTACGACTAGCAGAAGCGCATAACGGAGAAATTATTTCTGCTGATTCGCGGCAGGTGTATAAAAAAATGAATATTGGAACGGCCAAGACGATTGGAGATTGGCAGTGGAGAGCAAGCTGGCGCGGATTGCGTCGCTCTTACGTGGTGAAAGATATTATTCACCATTTAGTCGATTTTTTGGATCCGGGAAAGCGGTTTACCATGGCAGAGTTTAGAGATAAAGCAACGAAATACGCAAAATTAGCACATAAGAATAAACGGCTCCCAATGATTGTTGGGGGAACGGGGCTATATATTTCTTCTGTAGTAGATAATTTGCACATTCCGCGGGTTCCTGCGAATAACAAACTCAGAAATAGTTTAGAAACGAAGAGTAATGAAGAATTGATGCAGCTTTTAGGTGCACTTGATCCAATTGCGGCTGAAACGATTGATCAAAAAAACAAACGCCGCATTGTACGAGCGTTAGAGGTGTGTATTTTAACCGGCGTTCCGTTTTCTGAACAAAAAAAGAAAGGGGAACAGGTGTTTGATTTTTTGGTGATTGGTGTGAAAGTAGATAAGGAAGTATTGTATGAGCGGATTGATCAGCGAGTAGATAAAATGGTAGAGCGAGGTCTTGTGCAAGAGATTGAAGGGCTTATGAAGCAGCGCTATAGCTGGAATTTACCAAGCATGAGTGGTATTGGATACAAACAGTTTAAGCTCTACTTTGAAGGAAGTGCATCATTAGAAGAGGCGGTAGAAGCACTGAAGCGCGATACTCGAAGATATGCACGCAGGCAGCTCACATGGTTTAAAAGAGACAAACGCATTGTATGGTGTGAATCATTTGAAGAAGCTGAGGCCGCAGTGCAAGCATTTACGAAAAAGTAATTGAGTAGAAAAACAAAACATGATACGATACACGCATACTCATGCGTGTATTTTGTATGCCTTTACCACTCTCACTTGGACAATCCGGAGGCGCTTCTGTTGGCAGAGCGCAGAATTTTTCTACGTCAAAATTAATGCAGCATACACAAAGAGCACAGGCTACCACATCAATTGGAAGAGCAATGAATCACACAATGAATAACAAACCAACCACATCGATTGCTCATCCAAGCGGGGCACCGGAAGGCGCGCAAACATCAGCACTCAGAAAAAAAGGAGATAAGCGTACAACATCATTAGGGCGCCCAGCAGAAGAAGCAAATGAAGAGAGAGAAAACAATCGATATGATTACATGATGCGCCAAAGAATGCGAAAAAAGCGTCATGACAGGGCGGAAGCAAAACGCGGCTTTGGGAGAAAGCTTACCGGAGATGCGTCAAAAAAAAGCAAAAACTATATAAATAGAATGGTGGAGCGTCATGAAAAGAAACATGGACTTACTGTTGATGCCGATGCAAAGAAGATGATGAAGATGGAACTCAAGCGAGCCGGTAGAAGGGGAGACCTGAATACTAATGACCTTGGTGAAATGGAAAAAATGGTAGACAAATTATAAAAAGAACGCAGTTGCCTGCGTTCTTTTTGGTTATTGTTATGAGAGTTGTTTTTTGAGCAGCTCTTCAAGCATGTTAGGATCACCGGTTCCTTCGGTGGCCTTCATTGCCATGCCGATTAAGAACTTGATAATTCCTTCTTTTCCGTTTTTATATTGCGCTACTTGATCTGGGTAGTTCAGTATTACTTCTTCAACAACGCGTTGTAGTGCCGCGCTATCTTGCACTTGCCCATATCCTTTTTCTTCCATGATATGCGATGGGTCAATGTTGGTGCCAGCAGCCAGCATATCTGCCAGTAGCTTTTGCGCATTTGTTGAATTGATTTTGCTGGTGTAAATAAGCGCAATAAACTCAGCAAAATTTTCTGGAGAGATTTTCACCTCTTTAATTGAATCAACGTGACTCAGGAGTTTATTAATAATCCATCCGCTGGTTAATTTGGCAGCGCGAGTTTTATGCTGCTCAGCAATCTCATCAGACGCACCCTTTACTTCCGGAAGCGAGTGCAGCCATTCAACTAATTCTGACATGACCTGCTCTGTAAATGCACCAAGGGCTTTTGTTGCGCCAAGAATATGCGCATCAGCAAAAGAAAATCCGTATTCTTCATGAAATCGAGCTCGTTTTGCCTGTGGCAATTCTCCAAGTGAAAATGTTCCTGCAATTTCAGCTGGGTGAAATGGTGGAATGTCTGGTTCTGGGAAATATCTGTAGTCTGCAGAGTTTTCTTTTTCTCTTTGCATGACGGTTTCTCCTTTGTCTTCATCCCATCCGCGTGTTTGTTGAATCCACGGCTGTTCGTCTTCAATCATTTGCGTTTGCCGAGCAATTTCAAAGGCAATTCCACGTTCAACCGCTTTAAAACTATTCAAATTTTTTAATTCGACTTTATTATTGAGGGTAACGCCAGGTCGTGGCACCACAAGGCCGTCAACAATATCAAAGCTATCAGTTTCTTGGACAGAAATATTGGCTTCGCAGCGCATTTGTCCTTTTTCCATATCAGCGTCAGACACTTCAAGGAAGCGGAGCATGGTACGGAGCTCCTGGCAGTATAATTTTGCCTCAGCTCCTGACTGAAAATCAGGTCCAGTCACAATTTCTACCAGTGGCACACCAGATCGATTAAAATCAACCAGTGTTGAGCCATCCGTATCATGCAGTAGCTTTGCCGTATCCTCCTCTAAATGCGCCCTGGTGATCGAAATAGGCGCTTCAGGACGATGATTGTCTGTGAGCGTCATATCGAGCGTCATGGCACCGTTTTCGGCTACAGGCTCGTCGTATTGAGAGATCTGGTATCCTTTTGGCAGATCTGGGTAGAAATAGTGCTTTCTATCGAATTTTGAGAGTTCTCTAATACTGCAACCGAGTGCCTTTCCTATGCGGACAGTCTCAATAATGGCTTCTTTATTGGCAAGCGGCAGGGTTCCTGGGTGACCTAAACAAATATCACAAATATGTGTATTTGGTGACGCTGCCGTAGGATTATTTACGCAGCGGCAAAACATTTTTGAGTTTGTGCCGAGTTCCACATGGACTTCCATGCCGATAATTGCAGTATATGCCATAAAGAGTTGTTATGAAGCCATTGTAACAAAGTGGCAAAAAAAAGCAACGCTATAGAGCGTTGCTTTTGATGTATGTAATGTATTATTTTCGCTCTTGCAGATGCAAGTATAACAGGGTAAGAGCAGCAGAACTCAGCGGACTAATCAATAAAATCAGTAGTGCTGTCACAATATTGATACTCCATACAGCTGCTCCAATCGCGGCTGCTGCAATGCTTAACTCGGTAATAACTTTAATGAGCCAAATACCAAGTTTATCAATAAGGATCATTGGGGCCACAAAAGCCAAAGTTGGCGCTAAAATGAGCCAAAGGACTTCCCACCAGCGTCCATCAACTAATGATTTACTATATTTGAGAGATTCAACCACTTTTTTATTATCAAGCAAAATGGCATGTGTTGTGAACGTGAGCCATACTGAGAAAATAATGGCAGGAACAACAAGGAGTAAGAATCCTCCACCAATAGCAAGACCGGTGAGGATTGATGCCAAGATCACTGGCCACAAAAACTTTGCATTATATGTGAGGACTGTGCGAATAGGTTTTGCTGACCCTGCTTTTTTGATCGATGCTACCGCAGTAATCATTCCAAGAGAAATCCAGAGGCCAACCAAAGAGAATAGCGCTGCCAAGATGACAAACGGCAATCCTTTAATAAGTTGATCAAACGTGTCGACTGGTCCGATTAAAATATCGGTAATAAGTGTGAGAATAGATACTCCGAGTAATGCTCCAATATATGGAACAAAGGCCTTTGCATTTTTTTTACAAAGATTCCAGGAATCTATAATAATTTGCGATGCTGTCATAAATATACAATAAAAACTACGAGGCAAGTATACCAAGGATGCTGCTTCTTGGGTAGGTGTTAGGAAGAAAGAAGCGTAGAAAGTCTGTTCCAAAGTTTATCGTGGATGTCGTCAATCGATTTGTTTGCATCAATTTCTTCCCAGCCATATTCTGCTGCAAGTTCATCATGCGTTTGTTTTACAATGCGCATCAGTTCAGAATCTGTTTCAAATTTATGGTTTTGTTCTTGCGCTTCCATAAATCGATTTCCTACAAAATGAAATGCGATATCTTCTTTGCGGAGGTGACTGTTTGTTTCTTTTAAATACGATTGGTCTACGCCAGAACCTGTTCCCCAAGCGATTCCCGTTCCGGTATAATCTTCTGCAATAATATGTGTGCCTTCGGCAAGGTGCTTGTCTACGTCTGCCTGATACTGTGTTCTATTCAGAATGTAGAGGAGTTGCGCTTCTCTTGGCGAAAGCTTGTGTGGGTTGCCTTCTCTAAGATATGCATTCAGCTGTGGCCCGGAAGGCGCCAGATCATAAATAGGATACTTAATATACAGCGACGTTTCTCCTGCTTCGTTTAAGCGATCTACCAGTTTTTTTGCCTGCGTAGATTTTCCTAAGTTGTTAATGCCGTAGAAGACAATGAATTTTCCTTGTGCCATATTAATACAAGCCAATTATGTGTTTGAGAACAGGAATATCATGTTCAATCCAAGTTCGTTCAAAAATCTGTGGGTCTGATAGATCAATCCATTCCATTGCTTGCCCTTCTTCTTGGAGAAGTTTTTTACTTGAGTCGAATTGTTCAACAAAAACATATTTTGTGACGTCTACTTGTTGCGACATTACTAGAAGTGGGGCAGTCAGTGTGTAATTCAATTCTTCCTGACATTCTCTCTTTACTGCTTCTTCTGGTGTCTCTCCTTCATCAATACCGCCGCCAAAAAATCCCCACTTTCCCGGAGATCGTTTTTGGTCCATTGATCTGTGTTGCACGAGTATCCGTTTTTTTTCGTCAAAAAGTAAAATAACGGCAACGCCAAATCGAATATTTTTTACGTCATCAAAGTCGCTCATAACTCGCAAATGAATAGTCTTCAAAATTTTCTCTAGCTGTCTCTTTCCACTCATCCCAGTTTACATCAGGAAAAAAGGTATCGCCATCTACATGTTTGTGAACATGCGTTACTTCTAGCTTGTCGGCAATGGGAAGCATCGCTTTGTAAATGCCGGCTCCTCCAAAACTGACAATTTCTTCATTTTTATGTGCCTCTATTGCCGCCTCTATAGAATTGTAGACTTCTACACCCTTAGGAACATCATACGCTTCATTGCGGGTAATCACAATATTAGTACGATTTGGGAGAGGTCGGAATTTTTTTGGAATAGATTCCCAAGTGTTGCGACCCATGATGAGCACTTTACCAGTGGTAAATGCTTTTACGCGAGCCATGTCTTCTTTAATATGCCATGGCAGGCCGCCATCTTTTCCTATACAGTTGTTTTCGCTCATTGCGACGATTAGTGAAATCATAGAGTTCCAGTTGTTCCAAAGCCGCCACGGTTTTCATTATCCATTGAATCGACTTCGGTAAATGTTGCTTGCTCAATTTTGGTAAATACCGCTTGCGCAACGCGTTCTCCTTTTTTAATGAATTGCGATTCTTTTCCAAAGTTATATAAAAAGACAAACAGTTCATCATCATCTCCACAGTAATCAGAATCAATAATGGCCACCGCATTTCTTTTGGTAAGGTTTCTTTTTGTTGCAGCACTAGATCTAATATACACTTTGAGTGCAAAATCTTTTGGAAAATCAATAACAAAGTTTGTTGGCAAAAGAAGTGACTCGCCTGCAGGAATTTCTGCATCAATCCTTGAATATAAATCAAAACCAGCCGCGCCATCAGTTTTATATGCGGGCATTGGGAGGGAAGTGTCTATGCGTTTAACGCGTACCTGCATATGTTTCTACCAGTTGATCGATTTGCGCATAGAGTGCAGCAAAGTCGCCATTATTATGAATGTGTTCTGTTGCTTGTTCACTAAGCTTGCTGATGTTGAGTTCTGTTCCTCGTTTACTATCTTCCAAAAAGTCTTCAAACGATTTATTATCGTCAACATTTTCTCCGCGAGAGATGAGTCGATTGTAGCGCACCTTGGTGTCAGCATCAATACTTACCAGAACAAATTCCCCGGCATCTTTAATATGTGCAAAGTCGCCCTCGCGTCTAATTCCTTCTACTACCATAATGGATTGATCGAGTTGCTCAATATCAGCGCGCATGGTTTTAGACAGAATATCTTCACCAAACTGTTCGCAGAGCGCGAGGCATAATTCTTGCAGGGATTTACGTTTGTGCGGCTCATGCAAGCGGTCTAACACGTCTCGCAAAATATTTGAACTCCTATACACGCCTGCTCCGTATCGGCTTTCTAAATATGCTGCCGCTGCTCCTTTTCCACTTCCAATGTGCCCAACAATACCAAAGATAATCCGTTTTTTGGCTTCTTTTGTAAAGGTATTGTGTGCGTCTTCCATCAAATAAACGTCACGGATGCCTGCAGCAATCATTTGTTGCCAACACGGTTCGCAGCACCACCAGTGACCCCATAAATAGATGTCGGCACCCTCTGCATCATGTTCTTTTTTTGCAGCGTCTTTGAGTGCGGCTGGTTCTGAATGATTTTTTGGATGACACCCCTCGCATAAATCATAACCCTGCCCAGTAGGGATGCCGAGTTCTTTTCGTTTGCATCCGTGGTTGTCGTGATAATCACTTCCGTTTGCTCCCATGCCAATAATTTTACCATTCTTCACCATGATAGATGCATTTGGGTAATGCTTATCGAGTGAATGCGTTTCTGCATACGCCTTTGCCATGGTCATGAACGGATCCGAAAGTGGCGTGAACTTGAATGCACGGCCTTTTGGGATGTAGGGGTAGGCAATGTTAGCGAGCATGAAAATTCTATTTATTTGGTGAACTTTTCGTGTGCATCTTCTAGCAGATATACTTGTTTAATGCCAGCCTTTTTCATTTCATTCCAGCACGGTTCGCAGCACCACCAGTGACCGTGTAAGTAGAGGTCGGCACCTGCCATTGCTTTGCCTGCTTCTGTTGTGGCGCGGATTGCGGTTGGTTCAGAATGGTTTTTTGGATGACACCCTTCGCAAAGTTCATATCCTTCTCCGGTTTTACACCTAAGTTCTTTTCTTCTACAACCGTTTTCATCATGGTAGTTGCTTCCGTTTGCACCCATGCCAATAATTTCTCCGTTCAATACCAATACCGATGCATTAGGGTAATGCTTATCGAGTGAATGCTTCGCTGCATATGCTTTTGCGGCTGCCATGAATTTATTTGTTTCTGGCACAAATTCAAAATGAGCACCTTCTGGCATGTATGGATATTCAATAGTCTTTTTTTCTGCAGGTTCACGTGGTTCTGGTGTAATTATTTCTGACATATTATAAACTAATGGGAAACTGCGACTTCAAAGCATCTAAATCTCCAGAATGAATCAAGTGCGTTTCTTCTTTTTTATCTTGTTTTGATTTGAGTGAGCTGTCCGATGCCTGATCGTATTTTGCACTGCTGAGGCCATGCTGCATGGCAGTAGCTTTACTTAATTCGCCAGTTAATTCTTCAAAAACGATTTGGCAGACACGTTCGCCGGGGTACATTTTAATAATTTGATTGGTGGTGTTGTTTTGAATTGGAATCATGAGTTTACCAGAGTAGCCGGTATCAATAATTCCGCTCAGGTTTACAGAAAGTCCGCGCCTGTTAATAGACGAGCGGGGGTAGAGTACCGCCATGAGTGATAAATCATTGATTGCGATTTTTTCCATTGTTGAGCAGATCACAAATTCCTGTGGAAGAATTTCAAAATACTGTCCGGGTTTGATTTCTATTATATCGAACGCTTCTACATCGTCTAAATTTTCTAACGGATCAACATTAATCGCTTCTCTTCCTCTTTCTGTCATGTGCCATGGGCGGGGAATATAAAAAGATTGCCCCAGCCGCAAATCTACAGCATGTGGTTGCAATTGAAACCCATCAATCATCGGAGAAAATGCTAATCTCTTTTCTTGCAGTGCTTTTAGAATGTCACCTTTTACTAATACTGCCATAATTATACGGTCATCATGTCTACATTTTCATATTCAGAAATTTTCATGCGTCCAAGCGATTCTTGCGGTGTGTATTGTTTTTTGAGTGATCGCCAAATTTCGTTTACCAATTCTTTATCTCCTGCTTCTGATCGTTGCAGACTATTATTTGGCAAATTTAGATGGATTGGATCGTGTTTGATTTCTCTACTTACTAATTCTGCTGCTTGCTCATAATGATTTTCATATACATGCGCATTACTCATAGAAATAGTAAGAATTCCGGGGCGCAGTCCAAGTTCTTGTGCCAAAATCATTTGCAGTAGCGCAAATCCAGCAGTGTCATGCGGATTCCCAAGCATCATATCTTGAGAGCGAATAATATTATGGAGATGCACGCGTCCGCCCAAAATATTTACGGTAAAACTGTACGGACAAGGCACATTTGCTTTGACTGTTCCCGTGCCAAGCCCATCATCTGCAGGGTCCCAGGCAATAATGACACCGTGTCTTGAATACTGATTTTTTTTGAGAAGCTTTAGTAAGTCTGCAATCTGATCGCGTCCAAAATGATTGCGCCATCTGTTGCCATACGCGCTTGCGATTGTACCATCAGCTTCTAAAAAGTCGTGCCAAATTTTTGTGAAGTCTCCTAAAAAATTATCTGGGTTCTTTTCTCCCATCAAAAACCATACTTGCTCTGCAATAAACAGTTTCATTGGGATTTTGCGGAGGGTGAGTAGGGGAAACCCATCTTTTTCTATATCAATTTGCATGGTTTGCCCAGGCAGCGCCTTCATGCGGATATCGTGGAGCGGATCATAAATATCATGCCCCTCTTCTAGGATCTTTTTGATAAGTGATTGGTGTTGCTGATCAAAACTTGGCATAGCATTCTATATGTTTCCCTCAGTGTATCAAAGTTGTGATGGGGGTGGCAAATTACAGCGATTTCTTGGCTAAGGGTTGACGATTTGCTATACTCGTGCTATGTTTTGCAGCGAATACAACACGGGTTAGTCAGGCAGACAAACCCATTTGATGCGTCATTTGGCGTAACAAGGGAGAGGAATGGGTTTATTTCGATATGATCCTGGGTTGATCCCAGGGGATCCGAGGCCGGCGCTTTTGGTGACGGGAGTTTGGCAGCTCTCGATGGAGCCGGATGTGCGGGAAGTCTTGCATTACTTTCGGGCACTGCTCAGGTATCGCACAGAAGTGGAGCAGGTGCAGAATGTTGTGAGGATCGAGACTCCGCCAGGAGCGATGGCCCTCATTCTGTTTGAGGTGGGTAGTCAGCCGATCAGCCTCGAAGATGGGTCACTTCTCCTGTGGATCGGACCGACTCTCATTAGGTGTACTCTCCACCCGTCTCGGCATCGTGACAACCGTGGGC
>JABIFP010000013.1 GCA_018650645.1 Candidatus Magasanikiibacteriota bacterium
AATGCCAATACCTGGACATGTTGGTATTGCTCACACAAGATGGGCAACGCATGGTGGTGTTACAAAAGAGAATGCACATCCGCATCAAGGAAATGAGGGAAAGATCATATTGGCGCATAATGGAATTATAGAAAACTATAGAGAGATTAAAGAAAAATTAGGAAGTGCACACACATATGAATCACAGACGGATTCAGAAATTTTGGCGCATCTTATTGAATCGCATATAAAGTGCACAGAGGCCCTGGGTGCAGAGGAACTGCGCAAAGCAGTAGAGAGTGCATTAATGCACGTACGTGGTACATACGGCATTGCAGTGATGCACACGGACGTTCCAGACTGTATTGTGGCTGCGCGTATGGGAAGTCCGCTTGTAATAGGTGTTGGAGAAGGGGAACATTACATTGCGAGTGATCCTACACCAATTTTGGCGCATACAAAACGCATGATCTTTTTAGAAGATGGGGAACTTGCGGTAGTAACAAAAGATTCCATAGATACCTACACACTTTCTGACGAATCAGTAAGTAAATGTGTTGAAGAAATTGAATGGGATGATGAACAAGCAGAAAAACAAGGGTATGAGCACTTCATGTTGAAAGAAATTTTTGATCAGCCGCGCGTGTATGAAGATGCGATTCGTGGAAGATATAATGAAGAAGATGGAAATGCACATTTAGGTGGGTTAAACATGACTCCACAAGAAATGCGGAGTATTGATCGTGTGATTTTTATTGCCTGTGGAACGGCATCTTTTGCCGGAGTAGTTGGGAAGTATGCATTTGAACGACTTGTGGGAATTCCAGCAGAAATGGATGTTGCGAGTGAGTTCAGGTACCGCGATCCAATTATTAATGAGAACACATTGGTGTTTGTTATTTCTCAATCTGGGGAAACTGCGGATACGCTTGCGGCACTAAGAGAAGCAAAACGGCGTGGGGCATTTGTAAGGGGAATCGTGAACGTTGTTGGTTCTACCATTGCACGTGAGTCTGATGGGGGAACTTATATTCATGCTGGGCCAGAGCTTGCGGTTGCTTCAACCAAAGCCTATACCAACATGGTGGCAACAATACTATTGTATGCTATTCAGTTTGGTAGAAGTAGAAAAACATCTTTGGCTTCTGGACAGCGTTTGATTCATGCCATGATGGATGTGCCTGAAAAAATGCAGGCAATATTAGCGCAGAGTGATGCTATTAAAAAGATGGCGGAGGAGTATGTGGATGCAAAAGATTTCTTTTTTCTTGGGCGAGGTGTAAATGTTGCTACGGCACTAGAAGGATCACTAAAACTAAAAGAAATTACATATATTCATTCTGAAGCGTACCCCGGAGGAGAAATGAAACATGGTGCACTCGCCTTGGTTGATGAGCAATTTCCAACGATTGCAATCATGACAAAAAATTCTTTATACGAAAAGATGAGAAACAATATTGAGGAAGTGCGTGCAAGAAATGGAAAGGTGATCATTATTGCAACGGAGGGTGATGAACACGCCAAAGAGCTTGCCGACCATGTGATTTATGTTCCAAAAACCATGGAACTGATTGAACCACTGATTAATCACGTACCACTGCAACTATTTGCATACCACATGGCAGTAGCACTTAAGAAAGATGTGGACAGACCAAGAAATTTAGCAAAAAGTGTGACTGTTGAATAATATGAAGAAAAAAAAGGTAGTTATTTTTGGGGGAGCCAATGGAACAGGACTTTCGGTGCGCGGATTAAAGAAGCATGCCGATGTTCTTGATATTACAGCAGTTGTCTCGATGAGTGATTCAGGAAGATCGAGTGGAAAAGTGCGCGATGAACTTGGTGAACTGCCTCCAGCTGATGTGCTACGTGTAATTATTGCAGGTTCTTCTTATGAATACTATTTGCTGAAAGAGATTTTTTATACAAAACGATTTACTACAGATAAAAAAATTGCGGGCCTCAATATTGGGACACTATTAATTGCACTTGGTGCAAAATATACCGGTGATATTGTTCCAATTATCCAAGATCTTTCAGAAATGCTTGAATGCCAGGTGCAGGTATTGCCTGCAACACTTACATTGACAGAGCTCCATGCCAGGCTAGATGATGGGCGGGAATTGCATTCAGAAGGGGATATTGATTGTCCGCAAGAGGATTGTGGTGAGCATCTTATTGAAAAGGTGTGGCTAGATCCTACAGGACCGATGTATTCTGGTGCCGTGCAAGCGGTAAAAGATGCTGATGTGATAATTACAGGCCCTGGAGATTTGTATAGCAGTAATATTGCCTCTATTTTGGCAGAAGGAACAATGCAGGCAATTGAGCAGTCACATGCAAAATTGGTATACATTGCTGGGAATAAATATTCGATAAATGGAGAGCCTGCACCAAGATCGCTTTCTGAGCGTGTTTCTGCACTTGAAAAATACCTGCCACGGCCAGTTGATGTGGTGTTATACAACACACATGAGCTTGGGCATGTTGAAAAAGAGAAGTATGCTGCGCGTAATTGGGGACTCCTCGATTTTGATGTGCATAATATTACGGACCGGCGTGTGATTGGAGTTGAAATTGAAAGAAAAGGCGGGGGGATCGATCCTGATAAGCTGGGTAATGCGCTTATGCAAATCATGTAAGCTATGCATATTGAAATGACAAAAGATACGAGGTCTTATCAGCTGAGATTCTCTGTGAAAGATGAAAAAGAAGAGATTGGTTGGGGTTTTTTGGTGATCGTGTATAATGATAGGCATGAAGAGCCGTATGGCATTATGGAAAATGTGTACGTGCTTCCAGATCATAGAAAAAAAGGAGCGGGTAAGGCACTTGTTTCACAAATTATTGCAAAGGCAAAAGAACTTAGGTGTTATAAATTGCTTGGGCAAAGCAGGTATGGGAGAGATGCCGTGCACCATTTTTATATTCGTCAGGGATTTACAGATCATGGAAAGAATTTTAGGATGGATTTACTGGAATCAAAAACGCAGCAGCCGGATTAAAAAGTCCACTCATGTTTAACAATGCTTCAAGTAAAAATATATGAAACGAGTCATAAAAATTATACTGATTATATTAATTCTCGGATTTGTTTTGTATGCTGCAGCATTTTATATCAGAAAATACACCAATAAACGAAGTCTTGTTGGTCCTCCTGCTCCTGCATTAGTTTCGGAATCATGTCTTGAATACATGAAGGGGGTAGAAAAAGAAATGAACGATTTGGTAAATGAAAAGAACATGATTTCACCTCTACAAAAAGGCGTTATTGGTATTACTCTTAATCCAGGTGTTTCAATGCAGGAGGCAATCGATAGAGCAGATGAATTAACGCTCAATCACAGGATTGAAGACAGAGATGGATACGGGGTGTATCGATTTTTAGCTATTCCTGAAGATGTTGATCCCTTCAGTACGGCAGACAGTGTTTGGAATAGTCGATTACAGCAGGTAGTGCTTGCTACGCAAGAGAATACGCCAAAGGGACGTAATGTAGATGTATATGATACATATCGTTTTGAGTATCCAGAAAAAAAACAGGTAGCGGCTATTTGGGTATACTTGCCGTCAACTATGGAAGAATCTGTTGAGTCTGCACAACATGTTGCTGAGAAATACGATTTACAGATTCTTGAATATGGAATCTCTTTAGACTACACGTTAAAACGACCTGCCAAAATCTACTCAGTGCGCGTACAAGCGGGAGATGAAGCTGCTTGGATTTGTCATTTATATGAACACCATGAAGATGTGTTTCTTAAGTCGAATTTCCGTAGGAAACAGATGGTTGCTAGGCATGCATCAAATTAATGAGAATATGAATTTATACGAATTTGAAGGAAAACAATTGTTTAAGGACGCAGGAATAGCAACTCCAAAAGGAGTTGTTGTTCGGCGCGAGGATGACATTGCCGTTGCATACAACTCGATTGGTGGAGATGTTGTGGTAAAAGCGCAAGTTCTTTCTGGAAAGCGAGGAAAGAATGGAGGAATTGTGTTTTGCCGCACTGTTGAAGAAGTTGAAACTGCTGTTGCACAGTTATTTGCAGCAGAAATAAGAAATCAGCACGTTGCGTTTGTACTTATTGAACAAAAAATCGATATTTCATCTGAAGCATATCTTTCTATTACCTATGATAGCACTGCTCGGCAGCCGGTGCTGGTATATAGCGCAGAAGGTGGTATGGATATTGAGGATGTGTCAGAAGACAAGATACAAAAAATTCCATTATCAATTACCCAAGAAACAATCGATACAGATATTCCATTTGCGAATGAATTATGGCAGTGTTTTTTACAAAACGATTGTCGCGTAGCAGAAATAAATCCGCTTGTGACTACTTCTGCTGGTGAGCATGTTGCTGCAGACGCAAAAATCGCACTTGATGATGATGCGTTTTACCGGCATGAAGAGTGGAGCACCTTTGAGCCGCGTACAATGATGGGGCGCCCTCCTACTGAGCGAGAAATTGCGGTGCAAGAAATCGATAAAGGAGAAAAATATTATCAGGGGACGGCTGGAAAGTATATTGAAATGGATGGAGACATCGCCATTATATTTTCTGGTGGTGGGGCAAGCATTGCAGCGATGGATGCATTAATGCAAGCGGGGCTAAAACCTGCAAATTATACGGAGTACTCCGGAAATCCACCAAGAGAGAAAGTTGCAGCACTCGCAAAAATTGTATTACAGAAACCAGGCCTACGCGGATTATGGATGGCTGGAGCGGTTGCCAATTTTACGAATGTTAAAGAAACGTTTCAGGGAATAGTCGATGCGCTCGATGAGGTAAAGCCTGCGTATCCGATTGTTGTGCGGCGTGCTGGACCGTTTGATGCAGCGGGAATGGCATTACTCAAGGAATGTGCAGAGAGAAATGATTTGGACATTGTGATGTTTGGGAAAGAGGTGAGTGTTGGAGAGACGGTGCAAACATTAATTGAAAAAGTAAATGCTTAATTCAAAAAAAAATTACGTAATCAACTAACATAAACATATGCAACACTACCACACACGACTCATACTAATGACGATTTTTGTCTATTTTTTTGGGATTGTAACGGGGGTGCTCGCGCTTGTTGGGTTTCAGGATACGGAAGAAAAAGCTTCTGCGCCTGTTATTGTAGAGGAGCTTGGTGAAATTGAATATGAAAAGGCAATTGCAGTTGAGCCACTTGCGTTAGAAAATGTGACAGAATTTAATTGGCAGACATACACTGTGTGTGTAGATACATATGGGGAACAGCCGGAAATTGTTGATATATCTTTGCCAACTTTCATGGCACTAAAAAAACGATCATATCCTCCAACTATAGATTGTATCTACGGTGATGAGTGGAATGAGCAAAATTTGAGGGTTTATTATCTAAATAACACAACAGAAGCACAAAAATATCTTTCTGGAAAGCGAGTATCTCTACGTGAACAAGATTTTGGAGAGACACTGACATTTGAAATGGAGCACACGCAATTTTTCACTTTAGAAGTTGGAGGAAAACAAATGATTTTTGATGTAGTACATGAAAAATCATATGAAGTGCCAGAGCGGGGACAGCTCGCAGATTTCGTTCCAGTAACTGATAAAGAATATGCACAGAGATATATGTATCTTGAGGAAAACCGTGGAAGGCAGGTAAAAGCGCTTGATATGGAAACGGGTTACGTATATGCACCGGGCATGGACTGCCTTGATTCGGGTTTTTATGCATTTGCTCATAACCTTTCTCATACTGATGAAGTTGCCTATGTGTGTAATGGAGAGGTTCGAGTAATGAGACTTGATGAGGAACGAATCTTAGGCATGTGTCCAGAAAAGGTTGATTGCACAGAAGCATATATAAAAGATGATGGAAATATCTATATATACACAACGTATAGGAGTATTGAAGATGCGCTTAAAGATAATGACCCGAAACAGTATTGTGAATATCCTGAATTTGTATTCAATAGTGAGACTGATTCATTCGTCAAAACGGATGAATGTCTTATGCGCGGCTGGTAATATGGCAATCCTACTAAACAAAAAAACAAAAATTCTCATCCAAGGAATTACCGGAAAAGAAGGACAGCGTGCTGCGCAGGCCATGATTGAATATGGCAGCAATGTTGTTGGTGGCGTACGGCCCGGGAAAGCAGGAGAAGAGGTGCTCGGGAAACCAGTTTTTAATACTGTCCAAGATGCGGTAGATGCGCTTGGTCCAATCGACATTTCGGTTATTTATGTGCCACCATTTGCTGCAAAAGGGGCAATTATGGAAGCAATCGATGCGGGTATCCCTGTAATTAATACGATCATTGAACGTGTTCCAATTAAAGATACTGCTATTTGCTTAGAAGCAGCAAAGAAAAAAGGTGTGCAGCTTATTGGTCCAAGTTCATTAGGGTTTATTGCTCCAGGTATTGGGCGAGTAGGAGTAGTTGGAGGGCAAAAACAGCAAGTAGAAGAAATATATACTCCCGGATCTATTGGAATCATCTCACGTTCAGGAGGAATGACAAATGAAATTGCTTGGCAAGTAAAGAAAGCCGGACTTGGGCAGAGTACCGCAGTTCATGTTGGTGGAGATTTACTAATGGGGACTACGTATGCTGATCTACTTATACAATTTGAAAAAGACGAACAAACAAAAGCGGTCATTATTTTTGGAGAACATGGTGGAAGCTATGAATTTGAAATTGCAGAGCTTATTGAGCAAAAAAAATTTACTAAACCGCTAGCAATATACATTGGTGGGAAGTTTGCGAGCAGTTTACCAGAAGGAATGAATATTGGTCATGCCGGTGCTATAGTAGAAAAGGGGAAAGGGGTGGTAGAAAAAGAAGCTGCACTCAAAAAGGTTGGTGTGATGATAGCAAATACATATGAAGAATTAGTTACGTTAATCAAACCGTATGCAAATTAGTACAAAGACAACAAATGTCCAAGCTGATGGAACTGAGATTGTCCGTGGAGAACAATTGGTTGATGTTATAGCTAACTATACATTTTCTGAAACGATTTTTTTGATGCTTACAGGGAATAAAGCAAATGAAGCGGAGCGCCGCATGATGGATGCGATTTTTTCTAGTATTATTGATAACGGTCCGGCTGTTGCGTCTGCAATGAACGCGCGTATTAGCGCTTCTGCGGGGAATAACATGCACACAGCACTTGCTGCTGGTGTATTAGGATTCGGTCCTCGTCATGGCGTTGCACTTGAAGCGGCAATGCATTTTTTATATACGCATCTTGGCACAGAAGACGTTCGTGCATTACTCGTAGACATGAAGGAGCGCCGCGAATATGTTCCAGGACTTGGTCATAAAATTTTTACAGAAGATCCGCGCGCAGCTGCATTGTTTAAAAAGGCAGAAGAACTTGATATCGCTGCCGGGCATTGTGAATTTATAAAAGAAGTCCACGAGGTGTCTAATGAGCTTAGTTCAAAAGTATTACCAATTAATGTTGATGGGGCGATTGCTGCAATTTTATGCGACATGGGAATTGATTCTGCACTAGGTGAAGGACTCTTTGTCATTGGCCGCATGCCGGGGCTTGTTGCGCAGGTGCATGAAGAGGTGAAAGAAGGAAAGGGAATTAGAAGGCTTGATCCATCTGATGTTGATTATCAGGGAAAATAAATATTCGTAAAACAAAAAGAGACCAAATATGGTCTCTTTTTGTTAACGTTACCGTTTGCGTCGAGTAGTTTTCTTCGCTGGTTTACGTTTAGCTGTAGCTTTACGTTTTGGCGCAGCTTTTCTTTTAGCTGGCTTACGCTTAGCAACCTTCTTTTTAGCAGGTTTGCGCTTGGCAACCTTCTTTTTAGCAGGTTTACGCTTAGCAACCT
>JABIFP010000004.1 GCA_018650645.1 Candidatus Magasanikiibacteriota bacterium
CGCTTGGAGCCAGCAAAGAGCACCAACATGTATTTCGTCAGCGCCTCCCAGTGAGGATGCACCGACATCTGCGTGATGGCCTTGAGCTGCTCGCCCGGCCCGCACCCAAGATCCAGGATCTGACGCCACAGCGCCAGATACACCTCATCAAAGTGAAACTTCATCCTGCCCTCCTCCCGTTGTTTGGTTGCACTCAACATAGTCTATTTTAAAGTTTTTGTCAACCATTTTTCCCCCAGGTTTCCCATTGACATTTTCTTCATTTTCCTCTATATTAAGCCCATTATTGTCACTAAATAGGTCATTATGAGTCAACACGGAAATGTCATCCTCCGTTTTAGCGACGTTACATACGGCTATACGGATACCAGAAAGCTTATGAAGGAAGCGAGCTTTTCTGTACGAGAAAACGCAAAAATCACCCTTATGGGGCAAAATGGTGCTGGGAAGAGTACATTGTTTAAGTTAATCCTTGGGGCAACAGAAAATCCACCAGAGGACTCGCTTAAACCTGAAGAAGGAAGCGTACATATCCGTGATGCCTCTTCTGTGGCTATTCAAACACAAACAATGCCCGAAGAGCATAAGGACAAAACAGTCAAAACATTTTTTGAGACAGCATTTACTGAAGTACCGTTTAATGTTGATAAACTTATTGATGACGCACTTGAAGTAGTGAACTATCCCCTGCCTAAAGATCGGCTGATTTCTGATCTTTCTGGTGGGCAGCAAGCCCGACTTCTTCTTGCCTATGCACTTATCCAAAAACCAGACATTTTGCTTTTAGACGAGCCGACAAACAATTTGGACCCAGATGGAATTGGGCACCTCATCTACTTTTTGATGATGTATGAAAAAACGGTTATTGTTATTTCTCATGATGCAGACTTTTTGAACTCGTTTACTGACGGCGTACTTTATTTGGACGTACATAAAAATCAGATTGAACAATACGTAGGAAATTATTCTGATGTACGCGAACAAATTACGCAGCGTATTGAAAAAGAGCAGCGTGCAAATGCACAACTCCTTAAATCGATTCAAGATAAAAAAGATAAAATCAACTTCTTTTCAAACAAAGGAGGAAAGATGCGTAAACTTGCCAGTAAAATGCGTGATGAAGTTGCAGATGAAGAAGCAAACATGGTTGATGTCAGAAAAGAAGATAAAGCGATTTTTGAATTCATTATTCCAGCACAAACGTTGCCCGAAGACATTGTTACTATCGATTCTGTTTCTATCATGAAAGATTTTGAAGTGGTAGAAGGAGAAATTAGAACATCTCTTAAAAAAGGACAGAAGCTACTTTTGAAAGGACCAAATGGCATTGGAAAAAGTACATTTCTCAGACGATTACATGATGGCAATTCTCCGGGAGCAAAAATCAATCCAAAAGCAAAAGTCGGTTACTACCGACAAGATTTTTCTGGACTCGACTTTACGCAAACTGGATATGAATCGCTTGCGTCAATGATGGGAGTTGCAGATAAAGAAGATATTTATAGAACAGCATCTAAATTTCATTTGCCAGGAAACGTCCTTGCTACCCGTGTTGGGGCAATGAGTGAAGGGCAAAAAGGACTGCTCAGTTACGCACGATTCGTCTTGCAAGAACCAGCACTTCTTATTCTAGACGAGCCTACAAACCATATTAACTTCCGCCATCTTCCACTGATTGCAAAAGCACTAAACGAATACGAGGGAGCAATGATTGTGGTGAGCCATCACGAGGAATTTGTAGAGCAACTCAAGATGACAGATGAATTAGACTTGGGACGATTTTTAAAATAAACAATATGCAAGGTACTCAAGAACATGTAGAAATCATGGCCCCCGCGGGTTCTTACGATGCTATGCAAGCAGCTATTGATGCTGGTGCAGATTCAATTTACTTTGGCGTAGAGCAACTCAACATGCGCGCCAGAGCAACAAACAATTTCAAACTCGCTGACCTGCCAAAAATTGTTGAACGCTGCCAAACGGCGGGTGTGCGCACATACCTCACACTCAACACCATCATGTATGATCATGATATTACGCTGCTTCATAAAGTTGTAGATGC
Organism: Candidatus Magasanikiibacteriota bacterium; assembly: GCA_018650645.1. Classification (GTDB taxonomy): domain Bacteria; phylum Patescibacteriota; class Patescibacteriia; order Magasanikbacterales; family UBA922; genus JABIFP01. Next base: position 2,063 of record JABIFP010000004.1, read on the forward strand.
TGCAAAAGCTGCAGGAATCACAGCAATCATTGCAAGTGATATTTCTGCTATTGCCTATGCCAATTCTGTTGGTGTTGAAGTACATATTTCAACACAGCAAAATGTAAGCAACTACGAAGCGGTAAAGTTTTACTCAAAATTTGCAGATGTTGTAGTACTTGCACGTGAACTTACCCTCAAACAAGTAAAGTTGATCCACAATCAAATTGTTGCAGACGATTTACGCGGACCAAACGGAGAACCGCTGCAAATTGAACTGTTTGCACACGGCGCACTCTGCGTTGCGGTAAGCGGAAAGTGCTACATGAGTTTGGCAACCAACAATGCCAGCGCAAACCGTGGTGCATGCGTACAAAATTGCCGAAGAAAATATAAAGTAACTGATGTTGAAACCGGCGACGAGTTAGAAATCGATAATCAATACATCATGAGTCCAAAAGACTTATGTACTATTGGTATTATTGATCAAGTTGTTGATGCCGGCGTACGCGTATTCAAACTTGAAGGCCGCGGAAGAAGCGCCGACTACGTAAGTACTGTTACTCGCATATATAAAGAAGCGATTGTTGCGTACATGGAAGGCACATATACCAAAGAAAAAATCGAAGCTTGGACAAAAGAATTAGAAACCGTGTATAACCGCGGACTGTGGCATGGTGGTTACTACCTCGGAAAAAAACTTGGTGAATGGAGTGGTACCCATGGATCAAAAGCAACAAACGAAAATATTTTCACCGGCCGCGGACTCAAATACTACGTGAAAGCGGGTGTTGGAGAATTCCAAATGGAAACAGGAGAAGTGAATGTTGGCGATACCATTTTGGTAACAGGTCCAAACACCGGTGCCTTCAAAATTACCGTAGAAACATTGTTTGTTAATGATAAAGAAGTACAAAAAGCAGTAAAAGGAGACATCGTAAACATTAAAACAGATAAGCGCGTCAGAAAATCTGACAAACTCTTTATTGTTAAACCCCGTCAGCATGCCTAAACTTATTCATTTCCGCGATACCTGCATCGGCTGCAATGGCTGCGTAGAAGCGGCACCACAATATTGGGAAATGAATGATGCCGATGGCAAAGCCGACATGCAACTGAGCAAAAAGAAAGGTAATGTGCACCAGCGAGAAATAATGGATATAGAGATTGATTGCAACCGCTGCGCAGCACTCGCCTGCCCCATGAATATCATCAAAATTTACGGAGATAACGGAAAAGACATCACGAATGACTAACATCGTGATGTTTTTTTTGATATACTGATGAATATGAATAACGGATTCCGAACATACAATGCTATTCCTGAAGGAAGAGCCACAATAAAACCTGGCCGCAGTACTGAAGCTGGTGCGCGTTCTTATAATCCAAAAGATACACTTGTTCCAGGAGCAAGGCGAGCAAGAAAAGAAGCTCCTCAGATAGACCATGTTGAAATAACACCATATCCAGAGTTACCTAGACAAACAGCAGAATTCCAAAATGAGCTACTCCCGTCAGATGAATCCCAACAAGATATTACAGAATCTATTTATGTTCTTACTGATAAAAGAAAGAATTACGCATCATTTAAAGAAGCGCTTCAAAATGAAATTGCCTTAAACCGAAAACAGTCACAGTGGTTTGTTAATGCTCTTTCAACACAAGAACGTATTAATGCGCTGCATCCCTCAGATATTCAGAATTATGAAGCTCGTATTCGTGAACTTCAACAGCAACGTATTGAACTACCATTAATAGTAAGAAAAATTTGGGCAAAGAAACATCCCGGCCAAAATTTGCATGAAGCAGCAAGCACACATAGAGATACATACACCATGCCTGCAGCGGTACAACAAAGGATTGATGCAGAATATGCGCAATTACCCGATGAGCCTAAAACAACTGAAGAAGAGGCAATCGCTGAAACAAACCGCGTAACTGAAAAGAATAGATCGCTTGCAATTGCACTAGCCAACAAACGGACTAAATTACCAGCACTTCTTGCGGCAGGAAGAATAGAAGCACCCACTCCCTCACGAAGAAGAGGACACCAAGATATCCACTCAACGGAATATGAGCAGGTCGTTAATTTTGCAGCTCGCCTTATTCAAGAAAAAATTGATAACCATGAGCTGACTTTTGAACAAGCGAAAGAACTGTATGATACTGATATAGTCCAAGCCATTCGATACTTTTCTGACAGTCCACCGGCGGCAAAACGATTTTCAAACGCTCCAGACACACTCCCAAATCTGGCTCTTCCTCCTATCCTTCCAAGGACCACCCAAAACATTGCTCCAGAGCTTTCCATGCCAGGTGGCGCTTCAGAGGTTGCGTAGCTCTTGACACCCCCGCCTCCCCGTGATACTCTCCGATTGATTCTGGCGTACTCCCCACGCAAAGTACGGCAAGCTCGCCACCTCGAGCAACCCGTCAACAGAGCCTCCAACCTGGCTCTTCAGAATCAGTAGTACTCCGGTGGCGGGCATATGCTCAACCACCACCCCGAGCTTTGCTCGCCACCGGAGACTATCTTTTTACAGCTTCACAGCTGTTTTTTTTATTCCACAGTTGACGAGCTAGCCAGCACTTGGTACGGTATATAAAGAAGCACAGATATTCGACTTACTTTATGAAGAGGGGGCACTTCCGCCCAGTCTATATATGAGGGGACTCGCCAGAGAACGCATCCTAGCGACTCATTCGTCCCCTTCCTTTGGCCATGAGCCATTTTTTTTTCGTGTTATACTGATTTCCTATGGACAAACGCACGGCAATTGTACTAAAAGAACTCAATCGATTGTTTCCAAACCCAAAAATGGCGCTTGATTGGAACACACCCTGGGAACTGGTAGTTGCCGTTGTTCTTTCTGCACAAACAACAGATAAACAGGTCAATAAAGTAACTCCCGCGCTTTTTAAAAAGTATCCGGCGCTTAGTGATTACATTTCAGCTGATCTTGAAGAGTTTCAGCAAGATATAAACTCGATTGGCCTATTCCGTGCAAAAGGAAAAAACATTTTAGCAGCGGCAAACATGCTGCAATCAGAATTTCATGGCGAATTGCCAGATACACTAGCCGAGCTGCAGACATTACCTGGAGTTGGCCGAAAAACAGCCAACGTTGTACTGCGTGCACACTTTGGCAAAGCAGATGGTATTGCCGTAGACACCCATGTAAGAAGGCTTAGTAATAAATTTGGTCTTACAAAAAGTAACTCCCCCGTAAAAATTGAAAAAGATCTTATGGCAGCGCTTCCAAAAGAGGCCTGGCTTGACTTTACCCTGCAAATGATAGAATATGGCAGAAACTACTCGCCAGCAAGAGCAGCTGATGACGATTCTGACCCAATCAGCGTGGCATTAAAAAAAGCAAACGTATGAAGATTGAAAAACTCGTATTTGGTGGCCAAGCAATTGGCCGGGATGAAACAGGAAAAGTCATATTTGTATGGAATGCCCTTCCGGGAGAAGAGGTAGATATTGAAATTATCAAAAAGAAAAAAGACTACACACACGCAGTAGCAACGACTATCCACTCTCCTTCAGTAGATAGACAAGCGCCAAAAGATGATCACTTTCTCTCTTCTGCAGCATGGCAGATGATGAGTTTTGAGGCGGAAAGCAAATGGAAGTGCGCCATGGCAACTGAAGCGTATACAAAAATTGCGGATATGATCATGCCAACAAATCAACTTACGATGTTTACCGATGGTGTAAACGAAGGGTACAGAAATAAAATGGAATATAGCTTTGCGGAACTTCCTGACGGTACTATGTCGTTAGCACTATTTGCCCGCGGCGGTAAATCTAAAATGCCCGTTACTGGCGCAACTATTGCTAATCCGCTTATTGATAGCACCGCTGCATACATACTTACGTGGGTAAATGAAAATCAGATTCCTATTAGATCGCTCAAAAGCGTTATTGTCAGAACCAATACGCATGGTGAAGCAATTGCCGCGCTCTTTATAAAAGACGAACTCGATTTTAATGATTTCCCAGCGCTTACTGAAACACTAAAAGGCTTTCAGCTCTATTACTCAACGCACAAGTCCCCTGCTTCTGTACCAACACGGCTCATGCACACTGAAGGGCAAGATTATTTACTGCAAGATATTCTTGGCACATCCTTAAAGTTTGGTCTCTTGAGTTTTTTTCAAGTAAACGTGCCGGTGTTCACGCAAGCACTCAAAGATATTGCTGCGTTTTTGGATCCAGTTGCACCGCTCATCGATTTTTATGCGGGCGTTGGAGCTATTGGTTTGCCGCTTGCAAAAAGTAGAACGGAAACTATTTTAATAGAATCAAATGAAGAAGCGGTAGCATATGCAAATGATAATATTGCACAAAACAATATTATACATGCAAAAACGCACTGCACACCGGCAGAAAAAATACTTGATGCAATTGCTAGCGACAAACAAATTATTGTAGACCCACCGCGCGCAGGATTGCATGAAGACGTGGTAAAAGAACTTTTGAAAAAAGCACCGCCAAAAATTATTTACCTCTCTTGTAATATTTCAACGCAAGCGCGTGACATGCGAATGCTTTCATCACGATACAAACCGGTATTTATGAAACTGTACAATTTTTTTCCGCGCACACCGCACATTGAAGGGCTTGTGGTGCTTGAAAAAGTTGTATAAAAAAATCCTGCCTTGAGGGCAGAAAAATAGTGAGCTGGCAGCCGCACTTTTCGTTTAGGTGGGGATGGTTGTCGATATTGCTATCGCACTAAAAGTGTCCACTTGGGATTCCGCAGATGTTCTGCGGCACATCCTTGTCCCGTGTCCTTCACCGTACCCCTCTTCAGTCGTACCGCAGCTGCCAGCTTGCCTACAATCTACCAGTATAATCGATTATTGTCAAGTATTTACCTTACAATTCACACCTACCCCCAAACAAATCAATATGCTACACTATTTTTATTGACTTCTAATATTATTCCATATGAAAAGAATGCTCACCTACGCACTTATTGCTCTAGGCATTATTTTACTCCTCTTTTTACTTTCAAAAGCAGCAGACACCTCGCCAGAAGCTACGGGTGGAGCGCTTTCTGCAGAAGTAACTGTGTATGACCATATTAAGGGAGACACAAACGCGCCCGTAACTATTGTAGAATACAGTGATTTTCAATGTCCGGCATGTGCAAGCATGTATCCGCTGTTACATCGATTAGAATCTGAACTTTCTGGAACAGTTCGTATTGTATATAGACACTATCCGCTCAGACAAATTCATGCGCAAGCGCAAATGGCAGCGCAGGCTGCAGAAGCTGCGGCAAAACAAGACAAGTTTTTTGAAATGCACGACATGCTCTTTAACACGCAACGCCAGTGGTCAGAGAATGCTGCAGCAGGCGAGTTTTTTGTAGCACTAGCTGGATCGCTTGGACTACAAACTGATCAATTTATTGCTGACATGAACAATCCGCAAACAAGAGATGCGGTAAACACTGATGCAAAAACCGGTGATGAATCAAATGTAAATTCAACTCCTACGCTATTTTTAAACGGTGAAAAAATCGCCGATTTGCAAGGGTATGCCGATCTTAAAGCAAGAGTCGAAGCCGCTGCTGAGTAAAACTAAGTGGATTGCGATTGCAATACTTTGTGTATCTCTTATTGGATTTAGCGATGCTTCATATTTAACCTTTGCACATTATTCCGGAGAAGGTCCGGCGTGTTCAGTGCTGGAAGGGTGTGATGAAGTTACAACCAGTGAATATTCTACCGTGCTTGGAATTCCTGTTGCACTTGGTGGCGCGTTTTTTTATCTGACCATGTTGCTACTCAGCATTATGACATTAGAAAGTAAGCAGCATCTGCCGCTCAAGCTTGCAGGGTATCTTTCCCCTGCAGGGTTCCTGGCTTCTGTGTGGTTTGTCTATTTGCAGCTCTATGTTATTGAGGCGATATGCCTCTATTGCATGGGCTCTGCCATAACATCCACACTGCTGTTCATCCTTGGGATGTACGCACTCAAAAAAATTCAAGAAAAACATCGCCTCTAGTGGCGATGTTTTTTTGTATGCTAAAAGGGCCCTTTCGAGGCCCTTGTCTTGAGTCCACCGCACCGAAGTTCGGAGC
>JABIFP010000003.1 GCA_018650645.1 Candidatus Magasanikiibacteriota bacterium
CCCGCCTCTGTTCCATCATAAACTAGGGTAATGAAATACCAAGTATCTGCAGCCAAAGCAGCTCCACTCGTCTCAACAAAATCTCCACTGTCAGAGCCGTTACTCACAAAAAATATAAGCTCATCCTCATCAGTAGCATTTCCAGAACGTAATGCCCAGGAAAAATCACCACTGGTAAAAGTGTTTCCCTTAAACATAATGGTTTGCTTTTCCTCTATAGTCGTCTGATTTAACCAAAAGCTAACAGAAAGCGAAGCATCTCCGTCAAAGGCTGCTTGATCAGCAATAGTTACGTAGTCGCCGGTGCCATCAAGTGTTCCTCCCCTATCCAATTTTCCAGCTGTTAATGTAGTGGCACCACCACTGGCAACCCCATGATACCCATTTCCAGACGCATCAACTACTTCATCAGCCGTTCCATCCCAAGATGCTTCATCCATATGCAGTAGCACCAAGTTATTTGTCATGTCTGTCCACCCACTTGCTTGGCTATCCGGTAACTCCCAAAAATTCGTTGTTCCTGAAATTTCTACCCAACTATTTCCTGCATCCCAGGCAGATCCTGTATGTGTAGCTCCACCAAACCCAGAGGCGGTATTATCACTATCAGAAAAACTCACCGGCGCTCCAGCCTTAGACTGAAAAATTTGTAAAAAAGTTAGCGCAACTAAAAAAAGGATTACAAAAATCCCAATTCCAAAAAAGATATGTGCGTACGGTCGTCTGACTGCTTCCATAATATAGCGATTATTTTCATGTATTATAACATAAAAATATAACCCGCTACACTATTTCTCCCCAGCGAATGCCTTCACGCGCTGATCCATAATAATACTCCTCGGCCCAATCGGTTTTTTTAATACAATCCCTTCTAATGATGTACATCTGCTTAACGCTACATATGTCTGTCCATGCGCAAAGCTTCCCCTTCCCATATCAATAATAACATTATCAAATGTCTTCCCCTGACTTTTATGAATGGTGATTGCCCAGGCAAGCTTAAACGGAATCTGCCTAAAGCTTCCTATCATCTCGCGCTCAAATTGCCCTTTTTGAAATACGTATTTAGAAATCTCCCAAAGATGTAACCCTACATCTACCACAAGTCCATCATCTTTTTTAATTTTCACGAGCGGTTCAAAAGCCTTCCGCTCTTCAGAATACGTTTCTTTAATTTCCAGAATAGTTCCAATGGTTCCATTTACCCACCTACGCTCACCATCATTACATACAAACATGATTTGTGCCCCTTCCTTGAGTGTCACAACCTCATCGTTTGGATATAAATTTCTTGCAATAGACCCCTTTTGTGTTGCCGTATATGACCGCTCATCTCCTGGCAGTTCTGCAAGACGCTTCATATTAATCCTATTTGCGTCTGCGTTTGTAGTCATCAAATAAATATATCGCCCATTTTTTGGTGGCTCAAACTGATAATCACATCGTTGGTTTAATAAATTGAATTCATTAGGGCCAGCAATCCCCTCACGGACAGCATTTAATACATCAATAAATTCCCTATCTGTCTGTCTATAAATTTTGTTCAATTCGATTTTTTGTACATTGAATCCTCCGCTAAATAAATCACTTTGCCCTTTAAACACCTCTGCATGAAAAAAATATGGCGCCTCATATTCTGAGTAAAATTTGTCTTTATCTGCTGACGTAACTACTGGCGGTAACTGATACAGATCACCAAAGAACACCATCTGTACTCCACCAAATGGACGCTTGTCTTGCCGCGCTTTTCGTAAAAAAATATCAATAGCATCAAGCAGATCTGCTCGCACCATAGAAATCTCATCGATCATGATCGTTTTTAGGTGCCTATACTTTTTCGCTCGTTTTTCATCAATACGCTTTTTTGCTGCTTCATCTTTCTCAAACCCTGGTTTTAGACCAAAAAAAGAATGAATTGTTTCTCCATTTACGTGAATGGCCGCTATTCCCGTTGGGGCAAGCACAACCGTTCGCTTCTTTGCCTGCAGCCGAATATGCGCAAGGAGGGTTGATTTTCCGGTTCCGGCCTTTCCTGTAATATAAAGATGCTCATCTGTTTCATTGATAAGCTTGAGGGCTTTTTTAGCCTCTTTACAAAATTTCATCTTCATGGAGCAGCAGTATACCATGAATTACCATTCCTGACAGGAGAACAACACTCCACACGAACAAAAAAGCCCCTAGCGATTAACTAGTGGCTTTCGTTGTTGGTTTATACATGCGGTTTCCAATACTTCTTAAGCGCGCGGCACCAGTAGTGCTGCTCCCTTTAGAATGGAATCCATGCTGCTTGCCGTGAGCTGGTGGCATATAGCCAGGCTTTGGTGTGCCGGTTTTTTTCTTTTCTTCGGCAGCAAGCTTGTTGAGTACCTTGAATAACATATACTAAAATGATTGATTTCTGCCCTTATATTGGCATACTTTATAGTATTTGTCAATCGGTGCAAGCCCCTACATGCGCGCTAATGCCGCAACATCAGCACTGCTGAGTTCACGGTTGTAAACGCGCACATCGTCAATTCGTCCAGCAAAAAGATCAAGTGCCGTCCCAGATCTGTCCCCGCTCGCGAATTTTGTGTCATTATTCGTTGCTCCAATACCAATGTTTCCACTATGCGCCCAAAGCTGAGAACCCGCCCCGCTTGCTATAAGCGCGCCATCAAGATACCCCTTAAACGCCCCTTCTTCAAGCGTAGCACCTCCATGTAGCGTGAATGCTACATGATGCCACTGCCCAGCTTGCACTGCACCTAAATCAAGGTATGTTCCTTGCCAGTTGCTTTCTCCCCCTGGCTCATTCCATCCAGCAGCAAATACATGGCCGTTTTCAATATAGATATTTAATCCGCGTACCGTTCCGCCTTCTTCAAAGAGTACCTGCCGCTCTGCAGTATTATCTGGATTGAACCATAGCCCAACAGATCGCTCACCATGAGTACCAAGGTTGATAAGAGATGAATCAGCAAAAGCCAAATAGTCATTTATTCCATCAAATCCAACCGCCCATCCAAATTTCCCCATTTGTGAATACAGTGCTCCGTTTTTTAGCGTTGCATTATTTCCGTTTCCTGAAGCATCTGTGCTGTACTCATTAAACGTAAGTTGCATCACAAGCGAATCCCTAGAAATAGGATCCTCATCGATTTCTGTTTCCGTAGGAAGCACTTCATCAAAGGCCATTAACCCTCGGACCTCAAGAGCCGTAAGCGCGCGATTATACACACGGAATTCATCAATCATTCCCTGAAGTGAATGGTCGCCTGTACTGGCATTTTCCTTTGTATGAAAGAGCACTCCATCATTTACCGCACCAATTCCAATGTTTCCGCTATGTGCCCAAAGCTGAGAACCTGCTCCACTGCCAAATTGTTCGCCATCTAAATACGCTACAAACGCATCGTCTTCAAGCGCGGCTCCAGCATCCAAAGTTAGCACAACATGATGCCATGTTCCTGCAACTACAGCGTCAGTAGAGAGATATGTTCCCTGCCAGTTACTTTCTTTTGCAGGCGTGTTCCATCCACCAACATATAGATTTCCGCTATCCAGATAGATCGCTAATCCACGCACATGTGCTCCTTCTTCAAACAGTACTTGTCTTGTTTGTGTATCATCCGCGCGGAACCATAAACTTACTGATCTTTCACCGTGTACACCCAAATTAATTTGCGCGCTATCATTCATTGCAATGTAATCTTTTGTTCCATCAAATTGAGCAGCACCATTTACCTGTCCTTGTGCCGTTACGCTCGCATTTCCTTTCAGTACTCCGCTATTTCCATTTTGAGAACTGTCAGCTCCATTTCTATCGAGTTTTAAATGACTCACTAGTCCTTCCGGAGAAACCGGTTCTGGTTCTGGCTCCGGTTCTGGTTCTGGTTCCGGCTCTGGTTCTGGTTCCGGCTCTGGCTCTGGCACCTCAATCACAACAGGATACCCAGAAAGTCTTCCAATCGATTTATCTGAATCAGAAGCAAGATAAATTGTTGCTGTCTGCTGCGGTGGATTCGTTACCACAACCACGCCTTCCTGATTATTTATTGGCACACCATTGTAGTCGTTCACAAGCGAGCCGTCTGGTCGTAATTCGAGTAATCGATTTGGTCCATCATGTAGTACGTACAATAATCCCGTGTCGGTATTAAACGATAAATCAGAAATATCTCCTCCAGGAGAACCTGCCGGAAGTGGAATTCCCCACCAATCGTTGATTACGCCTGATGCATTTAAATCTAAATCAAATGCGTAAAGTAAAAAATCATCTTTAACATCTCCACCAGCAACTGGTGCACGCTGGATTCCTGCAAAAAATACTCCTCCAGAAGTGCTGTGCTTTTCAACCGGTAAAAATTCATTCGGTACAAAAGCGATTCCTTCCATTCCAAGATTATTCGCTCCCGTTAGAACACTCGTTACATTCCATACCTTTTCTCCAAACACTTGCGTATTCCAATCATACGTCACAATAGCATCAGGATGCTCAATACCTATAAACACCTCCGCCTGCCCTGGTACAAGTGTTACCGCTTCAAAATCAGTTCCCACATCACTTTTACGCGGTGCACGCATTACTTGCCCGGTTCCATCCATATTCATGCGAGTAATCTTTCCGTCGTCACTGACCGTAAAGAGTGCATTATCCTCCCTATCCCAGGCTAATCCACTTGGTTCATAATTCCCTTCAGATACAATTGCGATATCAACCAATCGAGTAGTTTGCGCAGGCCAAGCCACTGCAGCGCTTGCTGCAATAGGTATAAGCATTGCACCTAACATCAGTATCCCCCATTTTTTCATCAATCTATGCATACAAAAAGGTTATATATTATTAGTATGTATAGTAGCGTACTTACAGATAATTGCAAATGAAAAGACCAGCGTTCATAGAGCGCCGGTCTTTTTTGCTCCCCCGCCTGGATTTGAACCAGGAACCTTCCGGTTAACAGCCGGACGTTCTACCGTTGAACTACAAGGGAATGAATTGCTTGCAGAAATAGCCCGCCAAAGCTCGGACGAAGTACTGAGCGTAGGAGGGCCGTTGAACTACAAGGGAATATAAACGAAAAAACCGCTTTCGCGGCTCTCTTTACTTTGTAGCAAAAAGCGCCGCTATTGCGGATTATTGCTATTATTTACTACAGAGTATTTCATACCTATATATCTAACCATACCCCATTTTTTTCGTCAAACACTTATCCACACTAGCGACGTATTCCTGCCAGAATAGGATCTATGTCATGAAGTGGTGCATCATTTATCATCTCGGTGTAATCTGGCACGCGAATAGCGTCAGTTAGCCCATTCGCTATTGCCCATTTAGCCTCTTGCTCAAGTGTAAGTAATAGCCCAGAATCAAGTCTGACAGCAAAGTCCGATGCCCGTAAATTAGCTATTAATACATTTTTATCTACGCCAACATTAGCAGAAACAATAGCCATAGCATCTGCAAAGTTTGTTTCTACAAATACTTGTGCACGCAAAAGCGCTTCTAAAAATCCTTTTGTTTGATCAGGATGAGTCAGAGCATATTCCTGTTGCACACCAATCAAGAAATATGGCGCATATACAACATCTCTAAACGTGATTGCTCGCTTCCCTAAACGCTTTTCTGCCGCAGTATGGATTGGAAACCATGTAGCAAGCGCATCAACCTCTCCATTCTCTAAAGCACCTATTAAATCACCCGGTGCAAAGTGCATCATAGTAATCGATTGAATTGGAATATTATGTGCAGCGAGTGAACGCCCCAAATAAAATTCTCCATTAGATCCTTTTGTTACCCCAATGTTCTTTCCTCTTAAATCCCTATATGTTTCAATATCTGCATTTCTATTTGCTACTATGGCCATGTGATTTCCAATACTCATGGTCTGAGCTAAGACAAAAATCTCTTCCTCCATCAGCCCACTATGCATAAATGGCGTTTCAGACCCCGCGCTAAATTGTACATCTCCTACAAGAAGCCCTTCTATTCCAGCTCTTCCATGCGCGTATGATGTATCAAATATCACCTCAAGTCCTGCATCCGTAAAATACCCTTTCTCTTCTGCAACATATACAAGCGAACCAACTAAAGACTTCGTATCAGCAAATACTACTTGCTCAATATCTTTTCCAGTCATCACATTGGCAGCAAATTCTGGTGTTTGTAATACCGAATAGATTCCACCTCCTAAAACACAAAGTAATATCGCAATAATTCCCCATTCCTTTTTCCCCATAGAAGTTTATTAAGTATGCAAACAGTATAACAAATATTACTCGTACGCAGAAATGCTTTTTAACGATCCTGAAATAATTTCGGACCAATGTGCGCGTAAAAAATCAGGTAATAGTTCTCCTTCTGCAATCGATTCTTTCCATACTATTTCTTCGAGTTCTACTTCTGTATGAGAACCACCAAGTTCTGCCAAAAAATCATTTCCGTTACTCACCTCATAAAAAAATTCCAAACTATAGCTTCCTCCCTCGTAAAAAAATTCATTAATAAACCGCAACTCCCCAACTTTAGCTGTTACCCCTAACTCCTCTTCTAGTTCTCTTACCAGCGCTGCCTTCATTGATTCATTATCATCGAGCTTTCCACCAGGCAAAGCATAATATGGTCGCCCTTTATGTTTTACAAGGAGCAATTTTCCGTCCGCAACAATCAGTCCTCTTACAGCAATTTTTGTTTCCATATATTCGTTATTAGTGCAGTCATTGTAACAATAGAGAAGCAAACTCGCAATGACATATCACAAACAGGGCTTTTTTGCTATACTGATCACATCATTCTTTAGAAGCTATCTATGCCAAGAGCAAAGACCAAGACCAAGGTCAAGGTCAATACAAAAACGAAAGCAATTGCAATTACGGGAATCGCTCTTGCTGCGGCTGGGGCTGCATATGCAGGATTTGCTATGCGAAATAATGGGTATTCAACATTTTCTGTTGAGTGTCATGATGGGTCATGGATGAACTGGAATGCACAAGTGCAAGAAATGGGATATAGAGGTGAAGACGCATACTCAGCTTTTCCAGGTATAGAATGTAGAACACCTAATGCTGTAAAAACAGGCGCACGCATTTTTTGTATGGATAAGCAAAATCCAGAAACAGGTAAAACTGGGATTAATTCGTGGAGCATGAGTGGAAAATGTCAGATGAACCAGAATAGATATAGAGATGGGTATAGAAATGGATATCGATTTGGTTATAATGTTGGCTATCAAGGACAAGCCGTAGAAGAAGCACCTCAAGAGAAAAAATCCGTTTTTAAAAAACCTTCTTTCTTGAAAAAATCATACTACACTAAGAAGAAATAATGTTCGCTAAGGCAAAACAACTTCTTTCGCAAAAAAGATCCTTCGTGATCTTTTTTGCGATATTGCTTTCTTTTGCTGCAGTCAGAATAGGCCTCATATTCTTCCTTGGGGATACGGCCTATGGATACGATGCAGGAATATATAGAAGAATTTTTTATGATTGCAGCTCTGGAGCACTAACTCCAGGTTCCCCGGGGTCACTCCTTTGCCCTATTACAAATGTGCTCCAGAGCATAGGTCTCTCGCTCGATAGCATTGTATTTGGCGTATACGTAGCTTTTGAACTACTCGCCATAGTGCTCATATACGAGCTATTCGCATATAAGTTACGCACATCATGGGCACTCTTTGGCACAGCCTTATTTACAAGCGCCACATTTACTCACATTTTTTTCACAGAATATTTTTTCCGCAATAGTATTGCCCTCCTTCTACTCCTCATTGCGCTTCGCTTTTTCCACAAACCACTCATTGTAGGTATTACTTCCTTTTTCCTTATACTGATTCATCCCATATCAATTCTACCTTTGGCTTTGACTGCACTCATTCTCTTTTGCACAAAAAGGAAAACATACCAATGGCAATTTTTAACAGGAGCCATGGGAATTATTTTTGGCATGCTCATTGCGCAAGGTGAGCTGCAATGGTATGTCAGGGAATTCTTGCAGCAATACATATATCCTACGGTGCTTTCTTCCGCAAGAAGTGCAGAATTTTCCGGAACATTTTTTTCATTAGCAAAAAGCTTTTTTGTGTATGTTCCGCTACTCCTGCTTATTTTTTATGGAATCAAATATTTCTATAAAACATATCCTGTTCTTTCTGCGTGGACAGTCAGTTGTCTTTTCCTCAGCATCCCCTTTATTCCGTTTGCAGAAAGACATACGTTGTACCTTTCAATCTCTCTCATATTTTTTGCAGCGCTAGGAGCAAAACACCTCTATGATAAAAAAGAACTCTCTCCTGCTATTTTATCTATCATGTGCATCTCTTGGGTATTCATCTGTACCAATTAGAACGGCTTACATCGCAAGAAGACGTCGTACGCATTATGCAGATGATTCATGTCATTCCACAAGAGGCCACCATTCTTACATTCTCATCACTCGATGCGCCTTGGCTTGTTGGATATACAAAAAACCAGGTGATTGCACCTGGCGTTTTTGATACAGACCCATGGCCTGACTTTTTTTGGAGATCGGTTGTACAAGGAGATTCCCAAGAGCTACTACATACATTTTTTTCTGCAATCGAGTTGGATATATATGTATACTCTCACCCTGATGATGCGGGCTTTGTGTATAATTTGTTATCTACTCATAGCGGTACCACACAGCTAACACCCCGGCTTTGGAAAATTAATCGCTAATCACTCATACCAGTTCTTTTACATAAAATACAGAAAGTATCAAAATGGGGGCATTATTTTTTTACTTGCCGTATAATTTGTTCGACTATATCATCAAGAGATAATTTATGGGTATCAAAAACAGTATACCCTGTAAACGCTTTTGCCTGCAAAACATCATAGAGATATGTGAATCTCTTTTCATCAGTTTCCTTTCCATTCTGAATATCTCTCTGTTTTACACGTTCAAGTAACACCTCAAATGGAGCCACCAATGAATACTTATATAGTTTTGCACCAAGCGCTTTCACAACAACCTCTAAATCCTGCAGTTTCTGTTCTACCAAACCACAATCAATAATGATATTACTTCCTTCTTCATATTTTTTTGTTACTTCCTCAAGTAACATGCCAAACGCCTGCTGATTGAAATCCGCCGTGGCCTTAGCTTTCGGTATAGAACGGCGCAGTTCATCCAAACTCAAATACTGAATATTTGATAATTGTTTTTTGATTTCTGCAGAGATTGTTGTTTTCCCTGAACCCTTCGGGCCATCTAGGACGATTATGAATCGTTTCATACATTCCTGTGACATAGTTGCGTTCATTAGTCATCCCATACAGTATACCTAACGAGTAAACCTATTAAAAGGTATAAGTAATACTATACATATAGGCACTTTTAGCGTATCCTGAAAAAATCAGACTAATGACTTTTTTATGCAACTTCCCAAAAGAAAACCCGGCAAATATGCTAACCAACCTTTAGATCCTTTTTTGACGCAGCAAAAATTTGATGAACTTTCGGCAAAACTCAATACACTTATAAAGCATAGCCGGCCAAAGTGGGCAACAGAAGTTAGCAGACTTGCCGAACTAGGCGATTTTTCAGAAAATGTTGAGTACCAACTCGCCAAAGGAAAACTCCGTGGTATAAATAGTGCTATTTTAAAAATTCAGTATCAAATTGACCACGCGCAAATCATTACCCCACCAAAAGGGACGCATGCAAAAATCCGGATTGGAAGTACGGTCACCATAAGCTCAGAAGGCAATGAAAAGATATATCAAATATTAGGAAGATCAGAAACGAACCCTGACAAAGGAATCATTTCCCACACGTCTCCTATTGGCGCGGCACTACTCAGTCACAAAGTTGGAGATAGCGTTGAATTAACGCTTCCAAATAAAACGATCTCTTGTACCATTATTCGTGTAGAATAATCTACAATTGCAAGAGAATAAAAAAACACTGCTAGTACTAGCAGTGTTTTTCCGTGCAGGCGTGGAGGGAATCGAACCCCCGCAAGAGGTTTTGGAGACCCCTGTACTGCCACTATACGACACGCCCATTGTGTGCACCATTATATCGCACCATAAGGTCTTTGACAAGACCTAAAGCAAAAAGCGCCTAAGGCGCTTTTATGCTTATTTTGTTTCTTTATGCATGGTGTGAACACCCTTCTTTCCAGTTTCTTCTTTCACGCAGTGTTTGCAGTACTTATTCTTTTCCAAACGATCCTTCAAACGAGGATTCTTTTGGTCATGATAGTTGATTTGCTTACACGCTGTGCATTGCATTTTGATGCGTCTATCTTGTGACATACGGCCATTATTAGTGGAACTATTTTCGTAGCGAAATTATATCGAACTTTTGCCAATCCGTCAAGCCCTATGCTGTGAATATTTTTGGCTTATCTTAGCCAATTATTGATTTGTTTCCAGTCAAAAATCGCTTTTTCTGTGCATGCCTGTGCATGATTATGGAGATATGCATGCATTGCTTCCCTATCTTCTAGTGAAATATCGGTTCCGATTTGCCCTTGAGTATATATCGTGATCAATGAATCGTCCTTAAGCGGATACCCCATATGTGCGAGTAAAAATACCATGAGTACATCAATCCACCAAATGCTCTCTTCTTCTAATACCGCTTCAATCCGTATAATCCAGGCCACAACCGTTTTATATAGTACCGTATCATGAGTGTCATTCTCTAATAGAAGCGAATGTAGTAGCTTCATGCCCGTTTTAAGCATAAGCAGCTGTGCCTCTGTATACCCTGCAAAGGCCATTTCTGGCTGTACACTGGTTGCATACCCCTGCTGCTTGCCTGGCGCTATACCTAATGAAATAACGCTCCCAGGCTCTAAATGGGGCGCATTCTTGCTTGTACTCTTTTTACTTCCCTTTGCTATCACAATCTGCTTTCCCCGCTCCTCGGTAAGTAAAGAAATTCTTTCATCAACCTCTCTATGGTTTGTCCGCGCAAGCACTACTGCTCGAGTAAACATCATAGGGCGCCATACATCTTGAAAGATTCCAAAATCACCATTGCGGCTTTCTCGTCTCTACTCACTTCCCCACCCATTTCATCTGCAGCTTGAGAACTGAGTCGCTCATCAGTAAAAACGATTGGTACATCTACTGTACTCTCTAGCTGTTTTACAAATTCACGGATTCTTTTTGTATGATGATTTTCTGATCCATCATCTAATGTCAGCGGTAATCCAAATACCACTTTATTTATGCCCTCTTCTTTTATTAAAGAAGAAAGTTTATGTACCTGCTCTGCTTTTGTTTTTGCGCTGATAATGCCATATGGTAACACAACATCGAGGCCTTCCTGATACCAGGCCATACCAATGGTTCGCTGTCCGTAATCAATCGCAAGTACATTCATATTAGATTTTTTCTGACGGTCTTTTTGTTACCACTTCTGGTCCATCTACAGTCAAAATAATAGTGTGTTCAAAATGCGCGTTCAGACTTCCGTCTTCCGTAACAATAGTCCATCCGTCTTCTTTTACATCCACTTCGTCTCCACCTAACGTAATCATCGGTTCAAGTGCAAGAACCATTCCTTCTTCTAATTTGATTCTACCAAGTGCCGGTTCGTCAAAATTCGGTACTGAGGGTTCTTCGTGTACTGCATGCCCAACTCCATGCCCAGTTAATGCTCTAATAATACCGTATCCTTGTGGCTTAATATATTTTTCAATCGATTTACCAATATCTCTGACAGAATTTCCAAGTGTGGCAGCTTCAATCCCCACAAACAATGATTTTCTTGTTGCAATAAGAAGCTGTTTTGTTTTTTCAGGAATGTTTCCTACAGGAACGGTAAGTGCAGTGTCTGTAAAAAATCCATTTCCTTTATTTCCCTTGCCACACCCTACTGGCCATTGCATACCAATATCAATACTGAAAATATCTCCATCTTGCAAAATTTTATCGTGACTCGCAATACCATGAACATTTTCTTCATTTACCGATGCGCAAATAGTACATGGAAATTTTGGATCCTGTTTACTAGAACGATATCCTTTAAACGCAGGTCTTCCACCAGCAGCAAGAATAAGCTCCTCTGCTTTTTTATCAATATCAAGTGTGCTCACTCCTGGAGCAGCCATATTCGCAATTGTTTCAAGAACCTCACCAAGAATTTTCCCTCCCTTTCTAATGTAGTCGAGTTCTTCTGAACTTTTAATCATTCCCATATTATATCTCTAATACTTGATGAATCTGCGCTGTCACTTCTTCAATTGGCGGCTGACCATCCACAATCACTAATTTTTCAATCGATTTGTAGTACGCACGAATTGGTGCGAGTGCGGCATTCCCTTGCTGCTCAATACGTTTTTCAATCACCGCTTCACTCGCATCATCAGCTCTTCCTTCACCTGAGTCAACTCTAGATTGCAGCCGTTCCCGAATAGTATCATCTGTAAGTGCAATTTCAATTGCTAGCGCTTCTTCTGCAATTCCTTTCTTCTCTGCATATGCGTGATATGCTTCTGCTTGATCTACTGTTCGAATCGCACCATCTAAAACAACTCCTTGTCCCGCATCAAGAAAGGTATCCATCTGCGCAAAGGCAAGTTTATAAATCAAATCATTAGACACGAGTGCCCCAGATTTCATTGCCTGCAATGTTTTCTTGTCTTCTGCATCTCCTTCTGGATCCGCATCAAGTGCACGCAATAAATCTCCTGTTGAGATATGTCCGTACGCAAGCTTTTCACACAGCTTTTTTGCCTGTGTACCTTTTCCACTTCCAGGTACTCCGAGTAGAATAATCATTTTTTTCATACTTTTTTTCCGTATTTATTCGTAAAATATGTCCGCGTTGCACTAAGTACCGCTTCTTTATCGTTATCACTAATCAAGTGCTTTTTTTCAAGACCATACAGTGCTTCTCTCATGTGTTTCAATGAAATTTTTCCATCCCCCATTCTGGCACGCTTGATGGTATCAATCATGAGCTGTTTTTCTTTGAGTGTTACGCTTGTGAGTGTTTTAAGACGAATAATTTCATCCATTTCAGCTTCACAAAGTGGCCACTGCGTTGTTTCAATTGATTTAGGTTGATTGAACCCAAACACGTAAGAAAAGAATCCCATAGAATGCTATTAGTGTCCTCACTATAGCAAAGAAGAATAGCTTATTCAAGGACTAAAAAAACATCTTTAGCAGATGTTTTTTTATGTGTGATTATACTTTGTCGTATTCGTGAACGTGTAATTGTGATTCGATTTGCTTTGCGATATCAATTGCTACAGCTACCACAATAAGGAGTGACGTTCCACCAATTGCAAGTGTCTGTGTTCCTGTCGCAGCTTGCAAGATGAATGGAAGAACAGCAATCAATCCAAGGAATGACGCTCCAGAGAACACTAATCGACTCATAACTTTTCCAAGATACAATTCAGTTTCTTTTCCTGGTCTAATTCCAGGAATAAATCCGCCCTGTCGTTGCAAGTTTTCTGCCATTTTTTGTGGTTGGAAAATTACCGCAGTATAGAAGTAAGTAAATCCAAATACCAAAATGAAGTATGACAGAGAATAGAATACTTGGTTGTTAAAGAGTGTAATGGTATACGCAGAAATAGTCGCAAGCGTTCCCGTTCCGTTCACAAAGAGCTGCGCAAGCATCGGTGGAAATAGAACCACAGAAATTGCGAAGATAATTGGGATTACACCAGCCGTGTTTACCCGAAGTGGTAATGAAGACTGCGTTCCACCAAAACTTCTTGAACCAATCATGCGCTTTGCATAATTCACTGGAATATTTCGTTGTCCTTCATTAATGAAGACAACCGCTACCACAGTCACCAATGCTACTACTGCAAACATGATGTAAAGCATGAGATCTGCAGGGTTGTAGTTGAGGTATGCTTGTTGCAATGCCCGTGGCAAAGCTGCAATAATACCAGCAAAGATAAGAAGTGAAATACCGTTTCCAATACGCTTTTCTGTAATAAGCTCACCAATCCACATAAGGAACACTGTTCCTGCAGTAGTCGTAAGCAGTACATTTACATAAAGCATGGTTGTCATGTTTGGCAAAATTTGTACCGATGACTGCCCAAGGAGTTGGATAAGTCCAAACGCTTGAAGCATCGCTAGTGGCACTGATACAAGCCGAGTATACATTTGAATTTTAGCCTGCCCAGATTCACCTTCATTTTTAAGCTCTTCAAGTTGTGGTACAACCATTTGCAAGAGCTGGAAGATAATTGAACTCGTAATGTATGGTGCTACACCAAGCATTACTACCGAAAAGTTTTCTAATGTTCCACCAGAAAACACATTCAAAAGACCCAAGATTTGGTTACTTTCTAAAAATGCTCTCAAGTTGTTTACATCAATACCCGGTACCGGAATATGAGCTGCAACACGAAACAAGACAAGCATTGAGAGAACAAAGAGAATACTTTTTCGCAAATCCTCTACTCTCCAAATTCGACGAAGTAGTTCCATACGTAATAGGTAAAAACCGAATCATGGTGGATTCGGAGATTAAGTTAGAATTGTACGCTGCCGCCCGCTTTTTCAATCGCTGCAAGAGCACCTTTACTGATAAGACATCCTTTTACTGATACTTTCTTATCAAGTGTTCCTCGGTTAACAATTTTTACCCCTCGCTGTGGCTTTTCAATAAGCCCGATTCTTGTTAAGAGTGCTGGAGAGATAATATCTCCATTGTTGCACGCTCTTGAGATCATAGCAAGAGTTACTGTTTCTTTCTTTGGGTGGATACTATTGAACCCACGCAATTTTGGAATTTTTTGAAGAGCAGCCTTAAACCCTCTTCGCTGTGCTCCACTTTTACCACCAGAACGAGCTTTTTGACCTTTTTGCCCACGTCCAGCCGTTGTTCCTTTTGTAGAACCATTTCCACGACCAACTCTGCGGCTCGTTTGTTTAGCAGTTCCAGTTGAAGTAATTGTATGTGCTGATAATGCCATATAATTGATATTATGAAGCTACTTCTGTAACTGTTGATTCTTTTTTCTCAACTTTTTTAGGAGTTGTAACTGGTGCTTTCTTTACTGGCGCCTTTTTTACGGGTGCTTTCTTTACTGGCTTCTCTGTTACGGCAACTTCTTTTGCTGGTGCTACAGCTTGTTTTTTCTTTGCATATGCAAGTGCTCTTGGAAGAAACTTTTGCAATGCATCAAATGTTACTTTTGCATTTGTTACTTTATTGTTTGTCTTTCCAAGCATCTTTGCTGATGCGTTTAAAAGACCTGCAAGTTCTAAAATAGTACGAGTCGCTCCACCTGCAATGATACCAGATCCTTTTGGTGCTGGTTTAATCATTACTTTTGCAGCTTTGTACTTAGCCTCAACTCTGTGAGGAATTGTTTCATTTACAAATGGAATAGTAAGCATTGTTTTCTTAGCCTGCGCAACTGCTTTTCCTACTGCAATTTGCACATCTTTTCCTTTTGCAACACCATATCCAACGCGACCCTTACGATCACCAATAATGATACAAACACGGAAACTCATTTGCTTACCACCTTTTGTCACACGAGTTACACGAGCAAGATCAATAATCTGCTGATCAAATTCAGGTTTTTCTCGTTTTTGTTTTGGTCTTCTATTACCCTTTCTCATATAGATAGTAGGCTATTAAAATTGCAATCCGCCATCGCGTGCACCGTCAGCAGCTGCTTTTACGCGGCCGTGAAATGCAAGACCAGAGCGATCAAATACAACTGATGTGACGTTAACGTCTTTAGCTTTTTGTGCGAGTGCTTTTCCTAACTGATATGCTACCGCAATCTTTCCTTTTCTTTCTCCAGCATCTCCTGAGGCGTCCTTCTTGCTGTTTACACTTGTAAGTGTTTTTCCTGAGGCATCATCGATAAGTTGAATACTCATTCCGATTAGTGAACGAGAAACACAAATTCGAGGACGTTCTGCAGTTCCAGAAATCTTAGCACGGACGCGCGCGTGTCTGCGTCGTCTTTGTTGTTCTCTTGTGAGCTTTGATGTTTTCATATAGACTTTCTATTGCGCGGTTATGCTGCTTTCGCAGATTTACCAGCTTTACGTCTAATTACTTCTTCCATGTACTTAATACCTTTTCCTTTATATGGTTCAGGTTTTCGAATCGCTCTAATTTCTGACGCAATCTGACCAAGCTTTTCTTTATTAGCACTGTTTAAAGTAATAACGTTTTTTTCAACTGAAGCTTTCACTTCTGCTGGCATCGTATAAATAACTGGATGAGAGAATCCAACCTCAATTTTGAGATCAGTTCCTTGCATTGCTACACGGTATCCTACTCCATTTACTTCAAGTTGTCTTGTAAACCCTTCAGAAACACCAAGCACCATGTTTTTTACATGAGCAGAGAATGTTCCCCAAAGAGATCGTTCAAATTTTTCTTCTTTGTTTTGTACATCTACGGTCGCAACGCCATCAGCAATATTGATAGTCACCAATTCATGAACAGGACGAGAGAGATCTCCCTTTGGTCCTTTCACAGCCAAAATGCTATCACTTACTGTCACAGTGACTCCCGTAGGGATTTCAATTGTCTGTTTTCCAATACGTGACATAAAATACGTGTTACCATAGTTCACTGCTAATTGCTCGACAAGACAAGCCCTTAGCAGTGAACTACGACAAAATTAATACACTGAACAAATAATTTCACCACCAATTCCCTTTTGACGTGCATCTTTATTCGTCATCAGGCCAGCTGATGTAGAAACTACAGCGATTCCGTAATCGTTCAAGATACGTGGCATCTCATCAGCCTTGCGGTACATTCTGTGCCCTGGCTTTGATTCGCGCTTGATCTCACGGATGGCTGGTTCTCCATCAGAGTATTTTAGTGATAAAACTAATGTCGGTGTTGGGTTGTTTTCGTCTTTTACAGCATCAATATAACCTTCTGCATGTAAAAGCTCAGCAATTGCTTTCTTCACTTTAGAAAGTGGCATTGAGACGCTTGACTTGCGAATCACTTGCGCATTTCTAATGCGAGTAAGCATGTCTGCAATTGGATCTGTCATCATACCTATATAACTAGTGTTCATGATTCATATCTGCATACTGTATATGCACATACGAATCATGAACGAATAATACTACCAACTTGATTTACGTACTCCTGGAAGTTTCGCATCATTTGCGAGTTCCCGGAAGCAAATACGACATAGTTGAAACCGTCTCATGAACCCTCTTTTACGACCACATTCGATAACGCGACCGTTTTTCTTTGTTACCATGCGTTTGCATCGAGCAACAGTTCGAGACATGAACTTTGGCTTCCTCTTTGATTTTGCGATTTGTGCAAGTGTTGCCATATTACTTAATTTTATCCATATCCTTGAATGGGAATCCAAGTTTTTTAAGAAGTAGTGCTCCACCCTTCTGATCTTCAGCAGATGTAGTTACTATTACTTGTAAACTGTGGATCTTATCAGCACTATCAGCGCTAATTTCAGGGAATGAAATGTTTTCTTTAATTCCTAGAGAATAGTTTCCTTTTCTATCAAAACTTTTCGCACTGATTCCGCGGAAATCTCTTACACGTGGAAGCGTCAAGTTTACTAATCGATTCAAGAATTCGTACATTGTTGCACCACGAAGTGTAACGCATGCACCAATTTCCATTCCTTCACGTAATTTGAAGTTAGAAATTGAAAGTCTCGCTTTCGTTCTCACTGGCTTTTGCCCGGTGATTTGTCGAAGTGTGTTTTCAACATTCTCAATGAATGATTTATCCTTTGAGTGTCGTCCAAATCCAACGTTGAGGGTTACCTTTTCTACTGCAGGAACATCCATGATGTTTGCAATTCCAAGTTCTTCCTTCAAAGCAGGAGCCACTTCCTTTTTATATTTTGTGTATAATACTGGTTCCATATAATACTAATCAATTAGTTCACCAGTAGTCTTCGCAATCCGCACTTTTTTTGATCCCTCTTTCTTATACCCAACGCGAGTTGGTTTTTTACCCTTAGGATCAATAAGCATCACATTAGACATATGGATTGGAGCTGGAAGTTCAATAACTTGCCCCTGATATCCACGCTGACGTGATTTCATGTGCTTTTTTCGAAGGTTCATTCCATCAACTACCACATAAGACTGGTTTGTCTTTTTGTTTGTGATAATTTGAAGAACTTTACCGGTCTTCCCTCTCATGTCTTCACGACCTGAAAGGATTTTTACATTGTCACCTGTTTTAATCTTCATAGGATTATAATACTTCAGGAGCTAATGATACAATTTTTTGGTATCCTCTCCCGCGGAGTTCTCTTGCGATAGGTCCGAAAATACGAGTTCCCTTTGGTTCCTTTGTTTTCTTGTCGATTACTACCGCTGCATTTTCATCGAAACGAATATATGTTCCATCTTTACGACGATATTCTTTTCGTTGTCGCACAATTACAGCATGAATCACCTCACCTTTTTTTACAAGGCCACGTGGAGCAGCTTCTTTAATAGTACAAGTAACGATGTCACCAAGTCGTGCATATCGTTTTTTGTATCCACCAAGAACACGGATCACCATGAGCTTCTTTGCGCCTGAATTGTCTGCTACCTTGAGCATTGATTGATGTTGGAGCATATTCGCTAGTAACGGTTGTTAAGCTTGGGTGCGGTCGTTTACACGAGTCGCCATCGTTTTGTTTTACTAAATGGTCGGCATTCTTGAAATGTGACAGTGTCACCAACAGCTGCCGAGTTCTTTTCATCATGGACAGCATATTTCTTGCTAGTCCAGTATTGTTTCTGATATTTACTATGCATTTTTCTTGTTTTCACAAGTACATGAATAGTTTTTTGACCAGGAGCACTTACCACTTCACCGGTAAATTCTCGGTGAATCACCTTCTTTGGCTCTTGGTTGTTTTCTGTGTTTGTAGTTGCCATAGATAGTGGTTAGGCTTGTGCCAATTCTGATTGACGTAAGATAGTCAGGATGCGAGCAATGGTTTTTCTTGCTACTGAAATCTTGTGAATTGTTTTGAGTTGGCCTTCACTTGCTTTGAAGCGAAGTTCTCTCAATTCTTGCCGAGTTTCAGCAAGCAATTCTCGCAAATCCTGCACTGATTTTTGTTGTAATTCCTGCAGCTCCATATTCGCTAAACTTTCTTAATAAATTTGACTTGCACTGGAAGCTTGTGTCCTGAAAGGATCAATGCTTCGCGGGCTTTTTCTTCGGTAATCCCTTCAAGTTCGAAGAGGATTGTTCCTGGTTTTACAGTTGCCACATAATGGTCTGGCGCCCCTTTACCCTTACCCATCGGCATTTCAGAACCTTTTCTGGTTACCGGACGGTCTGGGAAAATTCGGATCCACATTTTTCCACTTCGACGAATGTATCTTGTGATCACACGACGAGCAGCTTCGATTTGTCTAGATGATACCCATGAGTGAGTTTGACTCACAATAGCGTAACTTCCAAAGGCAATCGTGTTAATCCGAGTCGCAACTCCTTTATTCATGCGACGTGGCTTATGCCATCTTCTGTGTTTAACTTTTTTTGGTAAAAGCATATGCGTCGACTATTTTCTTGGAGTTCTTGGTCGGCGTGATGGTCTTCTTCCTTGCGCCTTCTTTGAATCATCCTGTTTAAACTTGTCTTTTGGAGCAAATAGTTCACCTTTGTAAATCCACACTTTAACTCCGATCTTTCCGTAAATTGTGTGTGCCTCTACAAATCCGTAGTCCACATCACTTCTGATCGTAATCAATGGAACTTTTCCAGCTGAAAGTGTTTCTGTTCGAGCAATTTCAGCACCATTCAATCGACCAGATACTTGGATTTTTACTCCTTGTCCCTGTGCGTTCATCACGCGTTCGATTGATTGCTTCATTGTTCGTCTAAATGGAATACGTCTTTCAATGTCAGACGCGAGTACTTGTCCAACGATTGACGCAGAAAGTGCAGGTGATGCAACTTCTCTTACGTTAAGTCGTACTTTTTGTTCCATTTTTGTGATCTTTCGCTCAATGTGTTTTCGAATCTCATCAAGCCCCTGTCCTTGTCTTCCAATGATGAACCCCGGCTTTCCAGCCAAAATTGTTACTGTAAGATTTTTTGGACCACGCTCAATACTCATTGAATCGATATGTGCATTTTTGCACTTATGACCAATGTAATTTCGGATAGCAAGATCTTGCAAAGATGCCTTTGCATAATCATTCTTTTTTGCAAACCACTTTGAATCCCATCCGTAAGTTACGGGTGTGCGGTGAATTTTTGGATGTACTTTGTGACCCATAGGATTATTCTTCTAGTACAAATGAATTCATGACTTAGATAAGAGCTTTATGCTTCTTCTTTCTTTGGTTCTTCTTTCTTCACATCTTTCTTAGATGCTTTTTCGGCCTTTTTTGCTGCCTTCTCTTTTTTGTCTGCAGCGTCTTCTTTTTTCTTTAGTATTCCTTTGTCAACCGCTCCTTCTAAGACAATCGTTACATGAGAACTTCTCTTTTTCAATCCCGATGCTCTACCGAACGCTCTTGGCATCCATCTTTTAAGCGTAACACCTTGATCTACGAACGCTTCACTAATCTTTAAATTCTCTATGTCCATGCTGTGATTATGTACAGCGTTGGCCATTGCAGATTCAATAAGTTTCTTTACTGGCAATGCAGCGTGCTTTTTTGAAAACTGAAGCTGGAGTACAGCTTCTTGCACCTTCATACCACGAACAAGATCAACCAAAAGTCGAACCTTTCTAGGTGAGATGCGGAGATTTCTGAGTACAGCTTTTGTTTTCATATATTCTAATCAGTGTTGCTATTTATTTCCCTTTCGCGAGTCGACCTCCATGAGAGACAAACTTACGAGTAAGTGCAAATTCACCAAGCTTGTGTCCAACCATATTCTCGTCAACCAAAAGCTCTGTAAATGTGCGTCCGTTATGAATCATAAATTTCATTCCCACCATCTCTGGTGTAATGGTTGAGCTTCGTGCCCAGGTTTTGATGGCCTTTTTGTCTCCGCTGTCCTTTGCTTTCTGAATCTTCTTCATAAGCGTTGGATCAACGAATGGCCCTTTTTTCAAACTTCGTGACATACAATTATGTATATTCTGGGTAATATTATTTCTTTTTCTTCTTTCTTCTTTGAACGATGAACTTGTTGGTTCCCTTTTTCTTCTTTCTTGTCTTTACACCAAGTGCTTTCTTTCCCCAAGGTGTTTTTGGACCACCTTTGTGTCCTACAGGTGAATGTCCTTCACCACCACCATGCGGATGATCAACTGGGTTCATGTTCTTACCCTTCACTGTTGGTCTCCAACCCATGTGGCGTTTTCGTCCAGCTTTTCCGAGTCTTACGAGTCGGTAATCGGGATTTCCTACGCGTCCTACGGTTGCGTGGCACCCTCTCATGACCAATCGCATTTCTCCTGATGGAAGTTTTACTTGCGCATACTTTCCTTCAATCGCTTGCAATTGTGCCGCGAGTCCAGCTCCACGTACCATCTGTCCACCTTTTCCCGGTTCAAACTCGATGTTGTAGATAAACATTCCTTGTGGAATGTGTTCTACTGGCATACGAGCTCCAGGAACAGCTTCTACCTTTGCCTCTGAAGACACAATTTTGTCTCCAACCTGTGCGCCGGCATATCCGAGGATATACGCTTTTGATCCATCTTCGTATCGCACAAGAAGGATTCTTGGTCCACGATTCGGATCGTACTCAACAGCCATTACTTCACCAGTCACATCATAGTTTCGGCGTGAGAAGTCAACCATTCGGTATAGACGTTTCACCCCACCACCTCTGTGACGAACGGTAATTCTACCAGTGTTGTTACGACCTGCATGAGATTTAAGTCTCTTTACAAGTGTACGTTCTGGTTTTTTCTTTGTAATATCTGAAAAATCTTGGACACTTGCCTTTCTTCTTCCGGGGGTAGTTGGTTTGTAGACTTTTACTGGCATATAATATCAGCTTAGACACCTTCATGGATACTGATCGTCTGGCCTTTTGGCATGATGACGATAGCTTTTTTAGTTGCACTTCTTCGTCCAGTTCTACGACCGAAACGGACAACTTTTCCATCAGTGTGGATGATGTTTACTTTTGCAGGCATTTTACCGTAGAGTGCATGTACTGCATTTTTCACATCGATTTTTGTAGCGTCTCTTGTTACCTTAAATGTGTATTGGCCCATTGCTTCTTGCTTTGACATTTTTTCGCTAAGCATTGGACGAATAAGTACTCTTTTTGCCATTGCAGCAGAAGATTGTACTGCTTTTTTTTCAGTTTTTGGCGCTTCCGCTTCAACTTTTTTGTCTTTTTTCAAAATTGCCATACTGATTATTTGTTAAATCTTGCCTCAAGAGCTTGTACTGCTTCTTTTGAAGCAATAACAAACTGATGATGAAGTAAATCAACAACGTTTACATCTTCAGCTCGTTGCATGTCAACTCTTTGCATGTTTCGAGTTGCTAATGCAAGTTTTTCATCTTTACCAGCGACTAGTACTAATGTTGTCTTTCCAACTCCTGGCATAACTGATCGGAGTGTTGCGAACGTTTTAGTCTTTGCGTCTTCAGGCATTTGTTCTACCACCATCAGGGTGTCAGAGCTTACCTTGTCTGAAAGACACATAGTAACCGCTTTCTTGTTCATCTTTCTGTTTACTTTTTGTACAAAATTTCTATCGTTTCTTGGACCAAAAGTTACCCCACCACCTTTCCAGATTGGTGAACGTGTAGAACCGTGACGAGCACGACCTGTTCCTTTTTGCTTCCAAGGTTTTCTACCACCACCACGAACTTCACCTTTTGTCTTTGTGTGAGCCCATGGCTGACGTGCATTTGCTTCAAGAGCAAGATACACTTGGTGAACCAATGTTTTGTTTGGAGCAACTGCAAATACTTCATCAGCAGCGTCAAGCTCACCTGACTTTGTTCCTTGATTGTTATATACAGGAAGTTTCATATGCAACTATTTAGCTGATTCCTCAGTTGCTGCTACCGGAACTTCCGCTTCAGCTGGTGAATCTTCTTTTGGTGCTTCTTCAACTGTTTCAGGAGTTGCTGGAGCTTCTTCTGCTTCTGCTTTTGGAGCAGCTTTTTCTTTTGCAGGTTCAGCTTTTGCTTCTCTTACTGGTTCGATTTTCCCTTCACTTGTCTTGATGATGAGTAGTCCACCGCGAGCACCAGGAATGGCACCTTTGATAAGCAATTCACCGTTTTCAAGATCAATGTCAAGAATTTCGAGATTTTTTACTGTTACGCGATCAACACCCATGTGTCCACCCATCTTTGTACCTTTAAATACACGAGCTGGACCTGTGGCTCCAATAGAACCTGGCATTCTGTGCTGATCTTTGTGTCCATGAGTTTTTGGTGATCCTTTAAAGTTCCAGCGTTTTACAACACCTTGAAACCCTTTACCTTTTGATGTTCCTACTACTTCTACTTTTTCACCTTTTTCAAAGATGTTTGCAGTGAATGTATCACCTCTTTCAAGACCATGGTCATCGCTTTTTGTTGCGATGTCACGCATAACCTTTACCGCTTTAAGACCTTGTAGATGTCCTTGTTGCGCTTTTCTTAGGCGAAACTGCTTTTGATCTCCAAATCCGATTTGAACTGCACTTACGTTATCACGTTCAGCAGTTTTAACTTGTGTTACTACACATGGGCCAGCCTTAACACGAGTAACGGGCACTACACTGCCGTCCTCACGAAATACTTGCGTCATGTTGAGTTTTGTTCCAAGAATGAACTTCATACCTTTATCAATTAGGCCAGAGGACCTTCATCCATCTAAAAAACTAGAAGCAGTGCCCCCAAACAACTTGCTTAGGACATACTTCTAGCTTTCTACTTAAGAAAACGTTGTGACAGGGTTATTTTAATCGAACAGATCTCCATACCTACTTTTTGCGGGGTAGATGTTTTTCTCTTGCGAACAAGGAATCTTATCTACACTACGAGAGTAAGCGATTTTTTGATGTGGCCATAGTGTACATCTTATGTGATGCACTGTCAAGCCACTTATGTGGGTACTTTTGTAAGGGACTTCCGAATGAGCTATTCAGCGCTCGTCTCCCCTCTCCTTCAGCGGGGAGATGAGCGCTAAAACGCATCATCTTTACATCATTTTGATCTCTAGATCCACACCACTTGGTAAGTTCAAGTTCATGAGCGCATCTACAGCCTTTGGTGTTGGGCTGAGAATATCAATGAGTCTCTTGTGAGTTCTCATTTCGTACTGCTCTTGAGCTGTTTTATGAACAAATGTTGATCTGTTCACAGAAAACTTATTGATTGTGGTAGGAAGTGGTACTGGACCAACAACCGTTGCACCATTGCGTTCAGCAGTTTCAACAATTGTTTTTACCGCAGCGTCGATGATTTTATTGTCGTAAGCACGCACTTTGATACGTACTCGTGGACCTTCTTGTTTTTTTTCTTCTTGTTTTTCTTCTTTTGGCATAAATGCGTCGATAAAAGAGCGAATTGAATCACCAAGAGGGGCAACTATGTGCCCCTCTATGAGTGAATCTTACTTGACGATTTTTGTTACTACCCCAGCACCTACAGTTCGACCACCTTCACGGATCGCGAATCGCATTTCATCTTCCAAAGCAACTGGAACGATGAGCTTGATAGTTAGGTTAATTGTGTCACCTGGCATTACCATTTCAGTTCCTTCAGGAAGTACACATTCACCAGTTACATCAGTTGTACGGATGTAAAATTGTGGTTTGTATCCCTTGAAGAACGGTTTGTGACGTCCACCTTCTTCTTTTGTCAAAGCGTATACTTTCGCTTCAAATTCAGTATGTGGAGTAATTGTTCCTGGTTTAGAAAGAACTTGTCCACGTTGAATGTCTTCTTTTTTCACACCACGAAGGAGGATACCAGCATTATCACCAGCTTCACCTTGTTGGAGTGATTTGTTAAACATTTCAACACCTGTAACAGTTGTTTTTGAAACTTCCTCTCCCATTCCTACAATTGCAATTTCTTCACCAACTTTTACAACACCACGGTCGATTCGACCAGTAACTACTGTTCCACGTCCTTCAATTGAAAATACATCTTCAATTGGCATCAAGAAGTCTTTATCAAGAGCTCTTTCTGGAGTTGGAATGTAATCATCCAAAACTTTAAGAAGATCCAAGATTGGCTTTGAAGCCGCTTCATCTGAAGGATTTTCAACAGCTTTAAGAGCACTACCACGAATAATTGGAGTAGTATCTCCTGGGAATTCGTATTTGTTCAAAAGATCTTTAATTTCTTCTTCTACAAGGTCAATAAGTTCTGGATCAGTAACTTGATCGATCTTGTTCAAGAATACCACGATGTAAGGTACACCTACTTGACGAGCAAGCAAGATGTGTTCTCTTGTTTGTGGCATTGGACCGTCTGCAGCTGAAACGACGAGGATTGCTCCATCCATTTGTGCAGCACCGGTAATCATGTTCTTTACGTAATCAGCATGACCTGGACAGTCAACGTGAGCGTAATGACGTGCTTCAGTTTCATATTCCACATGAGCAGTCGCGATGGTAATACCACGTGACTTTTCTTCTGGAGCAGAGTCGATTTCATCGACATTCTTAGTTTGAGCAGTCAAACCATGTGCAGCAGCAACTTTTAAGATAGCTGCTGTAGTGGTTGTCTTACCATGGTCAACGTGACCGATAGTACCGACATTCACATGCGGTTTATTTCTTTGAAATTCCTCAGCCATACGGCAAATTCGTTCCCCGCACTGCACTCGAGTGGTCGAAGCAGTTTTGTAATCCAGCGGTGTACATGGGTCTCCCCATGCATGTTTGTAAATAGATATAAAATATGCCTTTTTAGGGCGACGGGATTATACCTAAATTTAAAAGCCTCGTCAAGTTCCGAGGCCCTTATATGGGGATAGCATTGAGTACTAAATAGGTTCATCAAGAAAAACATGTGGCTGAACGTCATCGAGCCGTCTCTCTGGAGCCGTAAATTCATATGCTTTTCCCTCTTGTGTAGCCTTTTTTGGAACATTTCTATATGCTTTTTTTGTCATCTCCCATCTAAGCGGCATTGATGGAATTGGCGTTTCATACAGATACTCTTCGTCAGAAGATTCCGCCTCAACCTCTACTGATTCATTCGGAACTACCTCAAGGCCCGGTTCTTGTTTTATAGCTGCATCGGCTGCAAGTCGTTCCTCTTCTTCATGTTCTTCCTGCATTTGTTCTGAAATTTCTTTATATTCAGCCCGAATCCTGTCTTCTCTCCAGCTACAAATATCTCTATTTGCATCTTCTACAAAGATTTCTGGCGTAAATGCCTGTGGCTCTTCCATAATAACAGCTGCCTCTTCCACTTCTTCATGCATGCAGCACATATCATCTCCTCCATAAGCCAGTTCTATCAGATATTCGTACTCATCAAGCGAGAGCATCACAACATCTCCCTCCCCTTCTTCAGAG
Organism: Candidatus Magasanikiibacteriota bacterium; assembly: GCA_018650645.1. Classification (GTDB taxonomy): domain Bacteria; phylum Patescibacteriota; class Patescibacteriia; order Magasanikbacterales; family UBA922; genus JABIFP01. The sequence goes on from JABIFP010000003.1 coordinate 26,367, forward strand.
AGAAGGACAAGTTTGTCGCCTGTCTGATTGACGATTTTTTTGAGTTGTTTTAATCTATCACTCATAAGAAAATAGGAATATATCGATTATATCGAGGGTTTCTCTACTCGTCAAGTCAAGTATCCCCTATACATTTTTATAATAGAAAAGCCCGACCGAAGTCGAGCTCTACCCCTTCTCCGCGCGATTGCGCGAAGCCCACACCATCAGCGATGGCAGAACATGGCCCCCTGGTGGGTCTCATGCGTTGATCGTCGAATCGCGCTGGGCCCAGGATCAGGCCTGCTGAGATCCTTGCGGCAGATTATGCCTGGCTGCACGAGGAGAATGCAAATCCCTTCTTCAGGACAGACAATCTCACCGAGCCCCTTAGGAGCCCCAGGCACTCCTTCAGCCCTCAGATGTCTGAAGGAAAAACGCCAGTTCGTAGCGTAGATGTGGCAACGAGTGCTCCACTTCTGATCCAGATTTTCATCCAGACAGACGGCACGAACCGCGAGCGGAGTACCCGGCTCCTTCAGCTTCTTAGTCATAGGCGTGGAGACTCCCCCACAGCCGATCACTAGCAGACACAGCATGAGGCAGCGCATAGCGTACCTCCTTTTGGTATGACCCCACTCAAGGTGGGGAATAAATGAACTTACCATACTTAGGCACGCTTGTCAAGAGACAAGGCTAGACCTAATGAAAAAATTGGAAAACTCAGTTTTTATTGATAAATAACAAAAAACACCCACCTATGGTGAGTGTTTTTCGATTCGCTACCAATTAGCTTTGCAAAGTTGCAAGAAGTCCACATGTTACACGTGACAAAGATGAACGTCTAATCGATCCCTGCATATCGAGATATGCAAGTCGACAGAGTCACTTCCTGGTTTCCCAGGAGCATTCTCCAGAAAGGAGGTGATCCATCCACAGCTTCCGCTACGGATGCCTTGTTACGACTTTACCCTGATCGCTGATCTTACCTTCGTCCCCATACAGGGCCTTCGGGCACTACCAACTCTCGTGGTATGACGGGCGGTGAGTACAAGACCCGAGAACGTATTCATCGCGCCGTGGCTAATGCGCGATTACTAGCGAATCCAACTTCATGCAGGCGAGTTTCAGCCTGCAATCCGAACTGAGACCGGTTTTTTGGGATTAGCTCCCCCTTGCGGGTTGGCAACCCATTGTACCGGCCATTGTATCATGCGTGTAGCCCCAGACGTAAGAGCCATGCTGATTTGACGTCGTCCCCACCTTCCTCCCCGTTACCGGGGCAGTCTCGTATGTACATTTAACATACGACGAGGGTTGCGCTCGTTACCCGACTTAACGGTACACCTCACGGCACGAGCTGACGGCAACCATGCAGCACCTGTATAGCAATCCTCGAAGGGGGCCTCTGTTTCCAAAGGCTTACAGCTATATGTCAAGTCTGGGTGAGGTTCGCCGCGTATCATCGAATTAAACCGCATGATCCTCCGCTTGTGCGGGTCCCCGTCTATTCCTTTGAGTTTTAGTCTTGCGACCGTACTTCCCAGGCGGTGCACTTAACGCGTTAGCTTTTTTCAACGGCACTGGAAGGGTCGAAACTTCCAATACCTAGTGCACATCGTTTACAGCGTGGACTACGGGGGTATCTAATCCCCTTCGCTACCCACGCTTTCGTCCATGAGTGTCAGGCATGTTCTAGCAGACTGCCTTCGCCTTTGGTGTTCCTATAGATATCAGCGCTTATTACGACTACACCTATAGTTCCGTCTGCCTCTCCCAGCCTCAAGCCTTACAGTATCACTGGCAGTCCTGATGTTAAGCATCAGGATTTGACCATTGACTTATAAAGCAACCTGCGGACGCTTTACGCCCAATAAATCCGGACAACGTTTGAGGTCTCTGTATTACCGCTGCTGCTGGCACAGAGTTAGCAACCTCTTATTCATATGGTACCGTCACAAATTCTTCCCATATAAAAGCAGTTTACACCCCGAAAGGCGTCTTCCTGCACGCGGCATTGCTCCGTCACACTTTCGTGCATTGCGGAATATTCTTGACTGCAGCCTCCCGTAGGAGTCTGGGCCGTGTCTCAGTCCCAGTGGGTCGGGTCACGCTCTCACGCCCGATACTGATCGAAGTCTTGGTAGGCCTTTACCCCACCAACTAACTAATCAGCCATAGGCCCCTCTTCGAGCGAAAAACTTTACATGAGAATGACTTGCGTCCCCTCATGACTATCGGGTATTAATCCATCTTTCGATGAGCTATCCCCGACTCGAAGGTAGGTTACCAATGTGTTACTCTCCCGTTTGCCGGTCCGTACCCCATATTTCCGAAGAAAAGCGGGGCCGATCCCTCGACTTGCATGCCTTAGACATGCCGCCAACGTTCGTCCTGAGCCAGGATCAAACTCTCAATGAAAACTGTCTCACGACAGTGTTGAAAGTTATAATCTTTTCTCTTGGAAAAGAGAAAAGGCTAAGTTCTTTGTTGGTTTGTTGTTTGTTTGTTTTGTTTGAATAGACGTTCGTTTCCTTGTCACATGTAATATGTGAACAATGTTTTGAACTTCACCTTACAATTTTTGCAAAATTGTAATTGGTTGCGAATTGTAATGAGCAATCTTTTTTCACCGAGCCGTGTTTCAATCCAGCTTGGAGTAAAGAAAAAAGAGAAACTGTTTCATGAGCTCGAATTGTTTCCAGCTCATGATGTCGTTACTCTTTTTTTCCCAGTCCCTTGATTCAAGGCTTAGGAAAATTATTTGTTGTCAATGTCGTCAATTGATTGCTCGCATATTATATAGAGGCTTCGGTAAAGTGTCAAGCATAGAGTCTGGGGATAATGGGGATAAGTTGATTATATATAGGCTTACATCTACTTACGCTTATTATCTATATCTTGCCAGCACCTTCTAAATCCAAAATGTATGAGGAAATATATGGCCTATAGGCTTCCTTCAATGAAGGTAAAAGTGCCTGATAACTGCCTAATTTACCCTTACAAGATGAAGCGCCACAGGCACATCTCAAATCTTTTTCAGTTTGCAGCAACAGTGATGAGTCATACCTCACGATAATCATTGCATAATCAATGGTAAGGTGCTCTCCCTTTTGAATATCACGCATGGCGACAACAACGGTACGACCCTTGATTCCAGTATTTGGTTCACATGAATGATTCATATTTGAAAAAGGTGGCAAAGGGTCCACAAACAACCAGACATCTTCTCCATCCCAATAGATTGGAATGGTATAAATTGACGGAACCGATACAGTAGCACCAGCCAATACGTATATCGATTCTCCTTTTTTTATATTTCTTTTTGCAAAAATACCCTTTCCTATATTTGCACTTACTTCCTTTGTCTCAATATTTTTTTCTATATCAAAAAATGAAAATGAGCACTCTTTACTCGATAAATCTATTTGATTATCAGATACAAACATATGCTGTTTTAACGCAAATCAATTAAACGCTGCGTAGAAAGATTATATTGATGATGCTGATATTTATTCTTTGGGTTATCTAATCCAAGTAAATTATGAGCATAAAGATATCGTTCGCTTTCTAGTGGCTCCCCTGGATAGCAATTAAGTACCCACTGTTCATGATGATTGATATACGCATTAGGCAAAGACACTACTCCCTTTGCCAATAAATACAATACGGTGATTTCCTCCAAAAAGAAGTCAGCTTGCCCCTGTGTCAACCTTCTTTCCTGGGCATCTCTTTTTATAGCACGCCTAAATGAATCATCTTTTTTGTATATTTCTTTTATCTTCTGCAAATATAACCCGAGATCTCGAAATTCTAATAGCAACTGCGCCCAAGTGAAAAAAGAAAATGATGGAATAATCCATGCTGGATTTTTTTCAAGAAGCTTAAGCATACCGTTTTTATGAGAACTCATTTGGTTTACGTATGTATTTCTAAGTTTTCGTGCTGAAAGTGTTGCCGTATGCATATACAAATAATCTGCATACAAAAATGATAAACCAATACCTTCGGTTCTTTGAATCTTTTCACAAAGCTGCTCAATATGTTTCATGCATGATGCTGCAGACTGAGCATTATCAATCCTCGCCATCGAAATGCCAAACAAAATCATGCCTTTTGACTTGGGCAATTGATTGATATCAAAGGAGTCATCCATACATGAAAATTACTTACTTTATTTATTTTTTCGCCACCTCTCAATTTTTCCATGATCACCGCTAAGGAGCACATCTGGCACTTTCCAGCCCTTAAAATCCACTGGCCGTGTGTATTGTGGATACTCTACTTCTACTCCTGATTCATCTACTAAATGATTATGCGATTCGTCTTTTAATGACTCTGGGTTCCCAAGGACACCCGGTACTAATCGACTCACAGCTTCCACAATAGTAAGCGCACCAAGTTCACCACCGGCAAGCACATACGGCCCAACAGAAATTTCTTCGTCAATCATGTGGTCAACCACGCGCTGATCAATGCCTTCGTACCTGCCGCAAATAAGAACCAGCTCATCGAGTTTACTCCACTGCTGCGCTATTTTTTGATCAAACTGTCTTCCTCTAGGAGAAAGAACTACTGTGCGTGTTTTCTTTTTCAGCGATCCGTTAAATATCTTTTTTACCTTTGTAAGCCCATCAACCTTCCCAAAAGGAATTGCATCGATTGATTTCAGTGCTTTATATATAGGCTCTGGTTTCATAACCATGCCTGCTCCCCCACCATAGGGCGTATCGTCTACTGTACCGCGGGTATCTGCAGAGAATTCACGAATATTAACAGCGCTAACAGTAATTACGTCCGCCGCTTGTCCGCGTTTCAAAATGCTCTGAGACGAATAGTCTGTAATCATTTCTGGGAAAATAGTGAGTACTGAAAATTTCATATTTAGGTGATAGGTTTGATATGAGACCAAAAACGTTCATGTAAATAATAGAACAACATTTTTGCAACGACCTCTATTGCCCCGACTTCTAGCATGGTGCTAATTTCCCCTGTAAAGAGGTATACAAGCGCCATAGTAGTAAGTGACGCAATAACTCGCCAACTGATTGTTTTGGCTAGAGAGCGCTTATGTGAGTCCGCCATATACCGCTAGATAAACATAAAAAAGTGAAAAAGGCAAGAGGGGCAGCAGCCCCTCTTTGTCTTTACATGAAGCAGAATCCGCAGGACCTAATGTCTAGTCCTTGCGCCTCAGCTTCTGTACGTAAGTAACTTTCATCGGAATTGAATTCTGCATTATGGGTACACACGTATTCTGTGTCGCACTGTACACCGTTTGCTACAGGCTCAGGTTCAGGTTCTGGCTCAGGAGCACAAGATGGATCAGCACTACACTGGTTATCGTCACAATCCGTTTGGCCATTTCTATCATTATCTACCCTATCACTACAATCAAATTCCGTTTCACCACAGTCGTTTTGGAAATCATTTCTACATTCTCCACCACTACAGGAATCTTCTGTACACTGATCTTGATCTGCACAATCCGCGTCAACGCGACATTCTGGTTCTGGTTCTGGAGCACAAGATGGATCAGCGCTACACTGATTGTCATCACAATCCGTCTGACCATTTCTATCATTATCTACCCTATCACTACAATCAAATTCCGTTTCACCACAATCGTTTTGGAAATCATTTCTACATGCTCCATTGTGACAACTATCATTCGTACACAAGCTATTATCATTACAATCAGCATCTTGTCGACATTCTGGTTCTGGCTCCGGTTCTGGAGCAACTTCAGCCTCGCAAGCACCGCAACTATGGAACTCAGCCCATGCTGGAATGTCTTCTTGATTCATGGTGCGCTTATCGGCATCAATCCACACACACACCTGTCTTTCCTGACACTGAGGGAATACAAATTCTGGAGCTTCTTCAATTTCTCTTTCTGGCTCAGGTTCAGGCTCTTCAACTTCATCTACAGGAATAATACATTGACCGCAAGAAATGAATTCTGCACCTTCTGGAGCTTCACGTTTTCCATAGGATTCTTCGTTTCCTCGATGACGCACGCAGACTAATTCTTCTGCACATTGAGCAAACGCTTCCTCAGGTTCTTCTTCAATATCTAGTTCAAAAAATGCACGATTATTGTTTTCATCACTCTCTTCAACCGCTCCCAAATAATCGACTTCTACCTGAATTACCCGCGCACTTCCATTCCTTACCGAATCAGCAATTGGTACATGTACTGTTTGCTCTGTTCCCGGCGCAATTGATGATTCAATGCGGAATCCAGGACCATCGTCTAACTCATCTGATCCTGAAGTAGCATGACTAAATACTGATACTTCCGCCGCATTTTCTCCGGTAAATTCATATATACTTCCTCTATTTTCAACGGTTACTCGCAAAAAATCTCCAATGAGCTCAACGCGAACTGGAACTAAATCTGGAAGCTCATCATCATCTCTTGATTCACGTTGCAAGTCTGCTGTTTCTTCTTCTGACAAGAGTTCCACTTCAGCTACTTGCTCGTTAAACACATCTCTTGCTATATCATCATCTTCAAACGCTTCTAACATTAGATCAAGCGATTGATCTTCAAGCTTTACGCGCAGTTTTATTTCTCGCACAACTCGATTGGTAATGTGTTGTTGCACCACTTTTACCGCAATGCGAGTTTCATCTTTTTTCGCACGCTGTTTTACTTCTTCAAGTGCTTTAAAGTCAGCAACAGAAGCTGAACGCTCTTTCACTTTTAGTGTAAATTTGCTTCGCTCACCTTCTGACATGAAGTCAACGCGTGCAGCGACTCGTCTTGCTGCTTTTTCTTTTACTTTTTTCAATTGATTCTTCGTGGATTCTGGCGCTTGTTCTTCTAATATTTTTAACAGTGCTACTTGTCCAACAAGATCAGCATCGTCACCCGCATCTTTAGCCGTAGCGTCTTCAACAATAGCTGCAATATCATGCCGCTCTTGCACATCTGCAAGCACCTTTCCTACTGTTTTTATAATATCCTTTTGCTCTTTTTCAAAGGCTACCTGATCTTCAACAGCGACATCCTTTGCCATAACACCAGCCACGCGAGCTGCGCGTGCCTGTGCTCGCAATCCGGCTCCAAGTATTTCTTTTTGCTCAGCCTCATCTTTTACTTTTACTGCAATTTCCATTGCGTCAGCGGCTTCTTCCATTGCAGACGCGGTATGTTTAAGCGCAACTTCACTCTTTCCTTTTTCTTTCAATTTTTTCACCTCAACCATCTTTTCTGAAGCAAATCGAAGTTTTAATTTCGTTTTCTTCACTTTATTGAATGTAAGTGCTGATCGCACTTTTCGCATACCGGCCTTCACCACATATAATCCACTATCTGGAAGTATTCGCGGCTCATATGCATCGGCAGCATCGTCTTCCTGGTCTTGCTGCGGCTCAAATTCAGCTTCCTGCTCAATAAATACTCTTGCGTCATCTACATCTCCCAAATCTCTCCCTTCGAAGTTGTTACTATATGACGTTTCGGGAATATCATGATCCAAATTAATGAACATTTCTACATACGTTGCTCCTTCTGGTACGTTATTACGTACATACTCCCAATTTCCCTCTCTATCTTGGCGCAGTATTTGCTCCTCCGACTCCAAAATTCGCTCTGGGGCAGAATAACGAACATGTACGGTAACATTTCCCTGATACTCCGTGTCTAACGTGTCATCAGCAATAATAAAGCGATGTCCTTCTTCTGTAAACGAATTATATGCAAGATAAAAGTCTGGAGCAAATCCATATGACTCACTATTATCTTCATTTGTAAGCTCCTGAATTACGGCTTCGGGATTAACCTCTGCTTCAACGCGTGTAATATATCCAATGTTGTCTGGCGCTCTAAACTGCGCAAACCAATACCCTGACTGATGCCGCTCAGGCATATTATTTACTGCACGAGTCCATTCTCTAAGTTCCCCCACACCATACCAATTCACTCCAATTGCAGGAGCAGCTTCAGAACGATTATATTCGTCATAGGCCCGAACCTCTATTGATCCATCATCGTTTGCGATAATTCTATCTGCATAAAAATTAGGGATTGGAAACCCTTCCCAAATATTGTTTCCTTCATTGCTTTCTGCAATTTCACCATCGATATCTGCAGTGATACGCATAAGCTCTGCATCGGGATGATATCCCTGCCGCGGAAGTTCTACTCTCGCCTGCCATATTCCTGGCTCTTCCTGATCTACATAATGTCCGCTTACAAAACCAGGGTTATTCATATCGGGACCAAACCATTGTAATCCTACCAAGAATGGTTCCGGATCAAAATCAATTGGCGCACCGTTATTTCGCATTACCACGTATGCATCGCCATCTCTAAAATCAACACTTGTAATAACAATGTCTGGTTGCGCAATTGCTCGAGCAATATTTGCTCCCATATCCTCTTGATTGATTTGTTGTCCTTCTATTTCATTTCCAAGCGCATTCACTCCTGCACCAGTTTGTAATGAGTAGTAACATTGCCACTCACTCCTGTCAGTTACACTTGCCTGGTTTTCTCCATAGAACTGTAATCGCGCTCTACGATTATTGTTTTTTGTAAGATAATCAAGCATGTCTCCATCACCAATTCCAGTAAGACAAGCTACATGATCTTCATCAGTCATCTCAAATAGCCCATAATATCGTGCAAATAAGTCACAAGTGTAGCTTTCAAATAATTCTGAGCCTGCAACATGATCTGAATCATACGTTTCCTGCAGTCGCTCTCCGCTAATAATTCTTTCTACACAGGCTATTTTCTCTTCATAGGTCAATTGTTCTACACGACGTTGACGATATTCTTGCTCATATTCACGCGTAATGAACGCATTTTCATCAAAATACTCCTCTTGCATGTCTTCTGGTAAATAATCATGTAATCCTCGAGCTATGAGCAAGTTTGAAGCATCTCTATCATAATAATAGTCTTCTTCAAACCACCCTTCCATCTTTGCAAATCGATCTACCGCTTGCTGACATGTTGGATTTGGATTTAGCCCATTCACAGATACATATGCCGTGCACACCTCTCTGTGATCTTGTGTTACATGAAATTGCTCAACTCCACATTGCAGTGCTACACAATCAGCCTTCTGAATCTCATTTAGTTCGAAATACCCGGATCTATATTCTGCTGATTCTGGAATATAGCCAGCGCGAATGCTACCACATCTATTTTCACTTCTACCAACGGCAACATCCATTACTGCTGAACAGTATTGCTGCTGTTCCTCTAGATTATTTACATTTCTATAATCATCTGTACAAAGTACATGGGCACATCTTCTCAGTTCCTGCTGACAAGAAGCATATGCTTCTTCATCTTGCGCAGTTGAACAATTTTCAGCCACATCGTAAACATCTTCTTCAAGCTCATCAGGAAGTGCATCTGTCACCTCTCTTGCAATGCGATACTCAAGGTCAACACATACGTCATATGAACTCTCATATTGCTCACTAACAATTCCATACCCTTCTCTAGCCCACTGCTCACAAGCCTGAGCCTGCTCCCCGCCTGGTGTTGGATCAAATGGACTACCATTAATATGATCCGCAAAGCCCCTCTCGCCATAACACATATAAAAGAGACAATCCTGCTCAGTTGGCTGATATACAGCATCAGCAAGACGTAAAATATTGGAAACTTCATCTTCTGAAAGCCCTGCATTTTCTCCTACTTCTACTTCTGCAAAATCAAAAAAACCGGTCTGAATTTGATAAAAAGCTTGCGTTTGCGTTACCAAACCTAGTGGTAAACAAAAAGCTATTGCAAAAAGCAATATACGAGGAATGCGCTTCATAATATGAAGATTAAAAGATGATGAATACAAAGTATGTTCATTATACGCTTTTTGCAAAAACAAAAGCAAGCGAGTTGCCCCGCTTGCTTTTATTGTTTGCAATTATTTTTGCTTTCCAGCAACAATTTCTGCTTCAACATTCTTTGGCACTTCTGCGTAATGGTCAAATTCCATTGCGTAGTTAGCCCGTCCACTTGAAACTGATCGAAGATGTGATACATATCCAAACATGCATGCTAGCGGTACCATTGCTCGTACTACTTTTGCCTGACCACGATCGGTCATTTCTTGGATTTGTCCACGTTTTGAATTGAGGTCTCCGATAACGTCTCCCATGTATTCTTCAGGAGTTATTACTTCTACCTTCATAATCGGTTCAAGAACAACTGGATCAGCTTTCTTTACCGCAGCGCTGAAGGCCATTGATCCTGCCATTTTAAACGCAACTTCAGAAGAATCTACATCATGGTAGCTTCCGTCGTATACGGTTACTTGTACATTTTCTAATGGGTATCCAGCAACAATACCTTTATTCATGGTTTCAATAACACCTTTCTTAATCGCTGGGATGTATTCTTTTGGAATAACACCACCCTTTACTTGATCAATGAATTCCATGATGTTGTCGCCTTCGATTTGTTTTGGTTCAATTTTAATCCAGCAGTGACCAAATTGACCACGCCCACCAGATTGTTTTACGTACTTTCCTTCTGCTTCTGCAGCTCTTCGGATAGATTCGCGGTATGCAACTTGTGGCGCACCAACGTTTGCTTCTACCTTGAACTCACGCTTCATTCTGTCAACGATAATATCGAGATGCAATTCTCCCATTCCTGAGATAATTGTTTGCAATGTTTCGTCATCAGTATGAACGCGGAAAGTTGGGTCTTCTTCAGAAAGTTTCTGAAGCGCCATTCCCATTTTTTCTGAATCTTGTTTTGTAAGTGGTTCAATCGCAACAGAGATAACTGGCTCTGGGAATGTCATGCTTTCAAGTACTACTGGTCGAGATTCTGCGCAAAGCGTGTCCCCTGTTCGAGTAGACTTTAATCCAATAGCCGCAGCAATTTCTCCTGCAAACACTTCTGAAACTTCTTCACGAGTATTTGCATGCATTCGTACAATACGACCAATACGTTCTTTTTGTCCTGTTGTTGTATTGATTACGTAACTTCCAGATTTTACAACACCAGAATACACGCGGAAGAAAATTAATTTTCCTACAAACGGATCAGTTGCAACCTTAAACGCAAGTGCTGCGAGTGGTTCCTCATCCGCCGGTTTGATTGAAATAATTTCTTCTTCGTTATCTGGATTCTTTCCTTTAATACTTGGTACATCTACTGGAGACGGAAGGAAATCTACTACTCGGTCAAGCATCAGTTGTACACCAACGTTTGCAAGTGCAGATCCACCCATTACTGGGTACATTTCGTCAGTAAGAACTAATTTACGGATACCCGCAACGATTTCTTCTTCTGAAAGTGCTTCTCCACCAAGGTATTTTTCCATGATTGTATCATCCGCTTCTGCTACCTTATCAAGCATAATACCGCGGTACTCAGCAATTTTTTCTGCCATGTCTGCTGGTACATCGATTTCTTCTACTTTTTCTCCCATTTCGCCTGTAAACTTGTACGCTTTTTGTGAGATAAGATCAACAAGCCCTTTCAATTCTGATTCAGCTCCAATTGGAAGTTGAATTGCAATCGCTTTTTTTGAAAGACGAGATTGAATAGATTCAAGACTCATGAAAAAGTCAGCACCCATTTTATCCATTTTATTAATAAAACAGATACGTGGCACTTCATACTTATCAGCTTGACGCCATACTGTTTCAGATTGTGGCTCAACACCTTGAGAACCATCAAAGATTGCACACGCACCATCGAGTACACGAAGTGAACGTTCAACTTCTACAGTAAAATCAACGTGTCCAGGAGTATCAATAATATTAATACGGTGATCGTTCCAGAAACAAGTAGTTGCCGCAGAAGTAATAGTAATTCCACGTTCCTTTTCTTGTTCCATCCAGTCCATTTGTGATTCACCATCATGTGTTTCACCGATTTTATGTGTTGAACCTGTATAGAATAATACACGCTCTGTTGCAGTAGTTTTTCCTGCATCGATGTGGGCCATGATCCCAATGTTTCTAATTTTGTCTAAAGGATATTGACGGGACATAATAATTGGTAATGAAATAGCGCAATTACGCTACAATTGAGAATAATATTATCGACGACGAGCAAAATGCGCGAACGCTTTATTTGCTTCAGCCATACGGTGAACATCTTCTTTCTTCTTCATTGTTCCACCTACTCCTTCAAGAATATCCAAGAATTCAGACGCAAGTTTTTGTTCCATTCCTTTTCCGTTTCGTTTTCTTGCTGCTTCCAAAATCCATCTAAACGCAAGAACGTTTGCACGATGCCCAATTACTGGCATAGGTACTTGGTAGTTTGCACCACCAACACGTTTTGAACGAACTTCAACTTGTGGTTTTGCTGTTTCAACAACTTTTTCAAACATTTCTAGTGGCTTTGAGTTTTGCTTTTCAGCTAAAATATCAAGCGCACCGTATACAAATCGTTGTGTAATGGTCTTTTTTCCATCGAACATTGCATAGTTAATAAACTTTGCAAGAAGGATGCTGCCAAATTTTGGATCCGCGAGGATCACTCGCTTTGGAGCTGCTTTTCCACGTGACATAGTAATTTCTTATTTTCTAATACAAAGGTGCGTAAATTATTTTGGACGTTTTGCACCATACTTTGAACGGCTTTGCTTTCTGTCAGCAACACCTTGTGTGTCGTATACACCGCGAACGATGTGGTAACGACAACCTGGAAGATCTTTTACTCTTCCCCCTCTAATGAGAACAATACTATGTTCTTGCAAGTTATGTCCTTCACCTGGGATGTAGGCAATAACTTCTACTCCGTTTGAAAGACGAACCTTTGCTACTTTACGAAGCGCCGAGTTCGGTTTCTTTGGTGTCATTGTGTACACTTTTGTACAAACACCACGTTTAAATGGAGCCCCTTTACGAAGCTCTGTCTTTTTACGGTGCAGAGAATCGTATGTGAATTGCATAGCCGGAGACTTTGACTTCCGACTCTTGCTCTTTCGACCCTTTCTGAGGATCTGATTCATTGTTGGCATAATGAAATGCTTATTGGCCGAGCTGGCCTCTATAAATAAAAAATTCGACTGAAACAGCCGATTTGAATTGCGATTATGTCGCAGTCCAGACGGGAGATCTCTTTTGAGATCGGTTTCACCCAGACAAGTCTGGATTACTCCGTTTCATGTGCAGGGGCATTGTAGAGGGTTTTTACATTCCTGTCAAGTATAGAGAGTATGCATTGTGTTCTTTACACTTGCCAACCCGCTAGCGCTGTGTTTTAGTGGTATATATGTCTCAGCTTGAGAAATGCACCACCTATACTCTATGAATCGTTTAGTACTTAAAAAATCGCTTATTTCAGCCATTTTGTTCTTTTTTATAGGACTGATAGCTCTTTCTGTAAGCGTAGGGATAGTTGATGTTCTGCGCATACAAGCCAATGGAGAACAACAAGGATATGCCAGCTTTGACAATGAACTCTATAGCAAAAGAACCTCAGAGAGACCATTTGTCTGCTACAGCGGTGGATTAACCGACCAAAAAAGCGCATCATTCTGCTCTCATTCAGAATTTTTAGACTTTGCTCTTCTTTACGGCAGCGCGCAATCACTCTTTTTTGCCTTTTCCTACCTCATGTACAGCTGGGCGATATTTCCACTTCTTGTCTGTGCAACTTACGAATATCACTTTAGGAAGCATCGCGCTTTACCATCTCAACCCGCTGAATCCGACGTTTCTTAACCTCACAAACAGTACACTGGACCTCTCCAAGTGTTACTTTTTGACCTTTTCTAGGTAATTTTTGTAATTCATCGAGTAGCACCTCAGCAATAGTATCTAAGTCGTCTCCTGGAATTTCTGTATTGAAGAAATCATTAATATCCCTAAGTGACGTGTCGCCAGAAACCATAATCTTTTCTTTTGTCACACGCTGAATCATGTTTTTACTGATATCATGTTCATCGGTAATCTCCCCTACTAATTCTTCAATCACATCTTCAAACGTCACAATTCCTTCTGTTCCACCAAATTCATCAACCACAACACCCATATGTGTTTGTTTCTTTTGGAATTCTTTCATGACGTCATCAATAGGCATCTGCCCGGCAATCGATATAATTGGACGCATGATTCCCAAAATTGGATTGTCTTCAGTATCTGAGTAATGCGCAATAAGTGCATCGCGTGCGTGAATAAATCCTAATACGTTATCTTGTGTATCTTTAAATACTGGATACCGCGTAAATGGATTGTCTTTAATTATTTCTGTTGCCTGATCGATTGTCATATTGTGGGCAACAAATACAGAATGTACACGCGGCGTCATAATGTCTTCTGCGGTAATATCATTAAACGCAAAGAGCCGTTCTACCATAAGCCCCTCTTCATGTTCAATGGCTCCCTGTTTTTTACTTACCTGCACTAATGCGCGAATCTCTTCTTCACTTACTCGCTGCTGTGTTTGTTTTCCTGTTGTAAGATCAGTAATCACCTCAAACATGCGGACAAATGGATATACGATTTTTTGAAACAGCCAAAGGAACTGTGCAGAAAAAATAGCAAATCGTTTTGGGTGAGACGATGCGTATGATTTTGGAATAATTTCCCCAACGAGCAAAATGACCAGTGTCATTACCCCAACCGTAATTCCAACGGCTCCTGATTCAAAATAATCCGAAGCGATAACTGTTGCTAGCGATGACGCACCAATATTTACAATATTATTCCCTATGAGAATGGTGACGAGTAACCGCCTTGGGTGTTTTTTCAATGTTGCAACAAGTTTTGATTTGGGCAGTTTCTTTTTGAGCATCGATTGTACTTTGGCATCAGAGAGCGTCAAAAAAGCTACTTCCGCAGCAGAAAAGAAGGCTGATCCTATCAGAAAGACAATGAGCGTGATTATAGATGTATTCATATATATGTATATCGTATCAAGTGAGCTGTATTGAGGCAATAGTGTAGCGTAGAGTTGTACTATTGACAATACCTCTTTCCCATGATATCTTCTTGTGTCGAGTAATTTTACTGCGATGACAAGGGAGACAGGCCATGAACCGGCTTACCCCGCTGCACATTGTCGGCGCGCTCGTTTTGAGCGTCGCCATGGGGGCCTGCAGCACCCCCGACCGCGTGGAGGCGGATTCCTCCATGAGCGCCGGCGAGGCGCAGTGGCTGGAGATCAGCCAGCGCCCGGAGCCGCACCAGAGCGAACTCATGCAGGATCCGTTCCACATGATCAACGTCTGCAGCGTGGTCTTCGCGGCAACGCTCATGGAGAGCCGTGCGAATCTGAGCGCTCAGAATTGGTTGCCCACGCAACGCGAGCTGGACATGGACGAGATCCGGCACACCAAGCTCCTCGGTTACTCCGCATTGAGCAAGCCGATGGATCCCTGGGAGTGGGAAGAGGAGTGTCTGCGAACGGGCAACGTGCCCGTGACGATAGACGACATCCTGAACGAGCCCATCACCATGGAAGAGCTGCTGGCTGAACCCTCCGAGAAGCAGCTCCCCGGCGAACCCCACACACCAAGCCCTCGCACTGACGAGGCTCGCTGACCGACCGGCCAGCTGACAAGTCCCCGCCGCACGCGGGGCATTTTTTTTATAAAAAAACAACTCGCTTATCACGAGTTGTTTCAATTACGGTGTTTAGAACATACGAAGCCCGCCGGTAAAAAAATCGACTAACCAATACAACAGCGGTGACACAAGCGGCCATCCATATAGCATGAATAAGATAACAAAGAAGAATCCAAATCGATTCAGCATGTGCTTGATATGATCCATTGATGGAGGCATAATAGCAAACAGCAATTTAGACCCATCAAGTGGAGGAATTGGAATGGCGTTGAATACTGCCAAAAGTACATTTGTGAATACGATAATGCCAAGGAATGGTGTTGCCGGACCATACGGCATAAACTGCACCATAAGCCCAAACACCAAAGCCAAGAACAAATTTGAAAGCGGCCCAGCAAGAGCAACCATTACTGGCCCCCACTTTTGATTCCGTAAATTGTGTGGATTGAAGGGTACGGGCTTAGCATAGGCAAATACAAATCCACCAGCAGTAGCCAGATATAGGATTATTGGCATCAGGACAGTTCCAATCGGATCGATATGTACTTTAGGGTTCAAACTGAGCCTACCCGCATAACGAGCGGTAGGATCGCCTAGTCTATCTGCCATCCAGCCATGCATATATTCATGAATAATGGCTGATGGAATCATGACGAGGAGGAAAAAAAGTTGTAACATAGAGATACTTGACAAATAAGAGGCTGGCCGGTATAATCAGCCGCACGTAAACACGAGTAGTATATAGGAATATCCCTTACTACTCAACTTAGCTAAGTATACTCATATGGCACGAACTTGCGACATTTGCGCAAAGGGTCCAAAAAAGGCAGCTAACCGAAGTCACGCTTTAAACAAGACACTTCGCGTACAAAAGCCTAACTTGCAAAAACTCGGTGGATACCGTGTTTGTACTGCATGTTTTAGAACCCTCAAGAAGAAAGCACTTGCTGGAAAACTTGCAGCGTAACAATTTCAATAAAAAACACACGGCTATGCATAGCCGTGTGTTTTTTTATTAACTTGCCGCAGGAATCCAAAATGAAAATGTTGCTCCCATTCCTACCCCGGGGCTGGTTGCCCAGATGCGGCCAGCATGCGCCTCTACAAATTCTTTTGCAATATACAATCCAAGCCCAACACTTTTTTCTTCGCACACATTCATGGTGCGCGGTAGTCGTGAAAATCGTTTAAACAAAAGTGATGATTCTTCTTGAGAGAATCCTGCTCCTCTATCTTGCACATGCACTTCAACACCTGTATCCGTTTGGACGGCACTTACATACACATCTTTTTCGAATGAATATTTCAGTGCATTTTCTATTAAATTTGAAATGATATGTTCTACTGCGCGCGCATCAGCATGAATAGATAATTCTGGCGCATCAATATGCACCTGCCCAAGATGATCTACATGAGCAAGTGCGCGGTTCAATACTTCTTCTAAAGAAACGGTTGTTTTTTCTATTGGTGCCCCCTGTTGTACTTTTGCAACATCTAAAAATCGACGTGTTAATCGAATTAATCGACTGGTTGATTGATCAATATTACCAAGTACTTCCTGAAGTGGCAGAGACGGTGTACCGTACGCTCCATCTTGAATAAGTTCTACGTAGCCAGACACAATAGTAAGCGGTGTTCTCAGCTGATGAGCCACAACAGAAACAAATTCAATTTGTTTGTCATAGAGTTGTCTGAGTAATCGATGTTCATCTGCGACTTTTTGATGGTCGTACAGCTGCCGCCTAAAAAGTGCAATGATAATATATGAAATTGCTACAGTAGCTGAAAATATTCCTGCGCGCAAAACAAAGTTGTTGCCCGAATAAGAAATAATTAATTGTGTAAATACAGTTAAACAGAGTAGAACAAAAAATGCTTCAAAGACGAGAAGTCTTCCAGGCAATGAGTGCATAAATGAAATGCACAATACAAAAAATAAAATAATTGAAGCAATATATACTTCTATGCTTTTTAAAAATCCCGGCAAAAAAGGTTCGCTGACCATCCAAATAACTAACAGCAAAGAAAAACAGGCACTTGCATACATCAAGCGTAGCAATGCTGTTTTGCCTTGATACGAGCCGGTGAACATAAAAAATACTCCTATAGCCCGCAGAGATAAAAACAGTGGCACGCACACTAATGTGTACTGCGCGAGTTTTAATATTGTTTGAGAATAAATACTTGCCCCCATACGGGAAGGTATAGTACTCCCAAAGTAAAAAACGACAAGCGTTGATGCCATTTTTACTCTTTTTTAAACAATGTGTTTAATTTGGCTATGTTCTTAATTCAAAAACAACCTCTTATGCAGAGATTGTTTTTGTTTGACCCCGAATTTGTCAGTCAATCTATACCCCTATGTAACTAGGTGGGAGGTCGCAGAGCTGGCCCACGGGCCAGAGCAATATTGACTACCCTTGGTATAAAACTTAGCAGATATGATTGTACTGCCAAGCGGGATCTATTCTAGTATAGGATGCAACATGTTCAGTGTCAATCCTCCTATTCCCAGACAAAGTGGAGAAAAGTTCTCCATTTTGTCTGGGAGGCAACATGGTCCTCCACAATTGGTTGAATGAATGGGATGCGCACTAGCGCGACCCGTTCCGAGCGCCCTTAAGGCGAAGTCCACGAGCACGCCGTGAGCGTCCACTTGGTCGCCGAAGCGATCCCGAACGAGTCTTCACCCGAGCACTACGCTGACGATTCAGACGCTCGTGCGTACTGCACAACTTCCAGATCATACACGGAAAATCAAATCCGTGTTCGCGCCCCAAGCGCAGTCCTTGATTGAGTGCATACGCCGCCTGTTCACCAGACGTAGTACACACGATATGTGCCAAGCGTGCTGCCTGACGCAGCGCGGCCTTCTCTACAGTCATTCGAGCCAATTGTAATCCCTCCCCAGGTTAAGCCCATTCCACTCTCTTTTACAAAAGAATGAAAGGGGCCTAACCACGTTGCCTTGTCCGCCGTAGCTATAAAGCGTAGGCGGGCCTGTGTCTCCTAATATTTCCCTCCAATGAATTCACCAGCATGTGATGAACTCATTGGAACGGGGCTTTTTGTGAATGAGTAGCCCCTACGATGTAACTCCGCGTAAATCGTGATGGCGTATGAAAGCGCCACCCCGTCTCGTATGTCCTTTACTTGTGTCCTACCCGGTCAGGCGACTCTCCTCCGGAGTCATAGCCCTCCTCGACTCAAGTAAACGATTTACGAATAAATATTCCCAGATTTGGGATCATGGTCTTCCTCCTTTGTCTGCCGTAGCTTTCGCGTAGGCATGGGTTTCGGCTGTTAAATGCCGGAACAACCTCCTTTTTGCTGTTCCGGGACTTTCAGCCCCATAAAATAAAATCACCCCGAGAGTTTCGGGGTGATCAGTGAAATGTATGTTGATGCTGTTAGCTGCAGCCGCCGTTGCCACATTGGCACCCGCTACAACTCTCTTCTTCATCTTCATGCGTTTCATTGATCACCCCCAGCCAGATAATGGCCTTTACAAATGATACATAAGCAAAGACGACCACCTTAATAAGGAGGGCCTTCAGATCAATGAGTTGCATTGTGCGTGCTTCGTGGTTCATAGATTTGTTTATATATTTACGTTACAGGGTATTGCAGCGTGGGTCAAGAGAGTTTTCCACAGAATTGCTCTATACTTGACGAATCCCCCGTTTCCCCTTATAATCACCCCAAAATTATTCATAACTTTACCACTATGCAATTTGATGGTGTACGAGAAAAAACAATCCTTATTGTAAAGCCAGATGGCGTACAACGAGGGCTTATTGGAGAGATCATTGCTCGACTTGAACGAAAAGGACTCAAGATTGCAGGACTGAAAATGAACTTCCTTAAAGAGGAACAGCTGCGTGAACATTACGCTCACCATGTTGAAAAACCTTTTTACCCAGGACTTGAAGCTTTCATGAAAAGTTCTCCTGTAACTATTATCTGCGCAGAAGGACGAAACGCTGTTTCAGCAGTTCGCCTTATTGCAGGAGTTACTGACGGAGCTGCAGCTGATGCTGGAACTATGCGTGGAGACTTTGCAATGGGATTTGCAAACGTCGTTCATTGCTCAGATTCACTCGAAACTGCGCAAGCTGAAGTAAAACGATTCTTCAGTGATGAAGAAATCTACGAATACGATAAAACTGAGTTCTTACATGTATACATGGAAGACGAACGCGCGTAAAAAACGTGAAATAAAAAAGCATCGATTAATTTCGATGCTTTTTTATTTCTATAACTCATCAATCCCCTTCAACAAACTCCCGCGCGGACGCGCTCGCCTTCCGCCAAACGATTGTTCATCTGCTTCATACGTTACATCATCGCAATCATCGCTCGGATCGGTAAATACTGTTGGTGAACTCATGCCGCCGCGGCCACCGTGTGCGTAAGGATCAATGGTAAAATCGGTGAATGCTTCTTTATGATGCACAAGCGATCGGTCCATATCTTCCAAAAACATACTCGGTCCGCCAAGCATGGTAGAACGCATTGTTGCCAGCGGATAACTCATGTACAAAAGCTTACGCGCGCGTGTAATGGCCACATAAAATAGTCGACGCTCTTCTTCTACCCCGCGGCGTGTTTTCAGCGATCGGTCTGAAGGAAAATGCCCAGCAGAAAGATGTAAAATAAATACCACATCCCACTCGAGTCCCTTTGCTTGGTGAATAGTTGAAAGTACCATTTTCTTTACTCCATCTTTTCCGTCTTGCTGCGCCGCTCGGTGCTGTTCTTGCAATGTTACCTCTGCCAAAAATGTTGATACTTCTTCATGATTTGCAGCAAATAATGCGAGCTGCTCTATGTCTTCTTGCCGCTCTCTAAAATCAGGATATTCTGATTGCAAGTACGCCGCATATTTTGATCCAACCACGGCTTCTACAAGCTGTTCAGGTGAACCATTCGTCAATTCCATTTCAGAAATAATCGAAATAAAATCATTCCAACCATTAATTGCTCTAGACCCCATCGATTCTGTAAGTACACTGAGTGCGTCCGTTGATAACGTATCTTCAATCTGCAGCGCTTGTACTTTTTCAAATATTTTCTGCAGTGTTACCGCACCAATTCCTATTTGCATGCCCAGCACTCGCGCCCACGCCACTCTATCTTTTGGATTAGTATACGCACGCACATAAGCAAGCACATCTTTAATGTGTGCGCGCTCAAAGAATCGTTTACCACCTCGGTACTCATACGCAATATTACGCTTCACAAGCTCCATTTCTAACGCCTGTGAGTGATATGCAGCACGGAAGAGTACAGCAATCTCTTTTGGCGGTGTTCCTTCGGCTAACAGGTCTTCAATATGCTCTGCCATCCATACGGCCTCTTGTCGTTCTGTTGCAAAGGTATGCACTTCTGGCCGCGTACTTGGCTTTTGCACACTAGCGAGTTCTTTTTCAAACTGCGTGGTGTTTTGTGCAATCACATCATTGGCAACAGACAAAATTTCTGGTGTTGATCTATAATTTTGTGTTAATACAAATCTTTTTGCACCTGCAAAGGTTGCTTCAAAATGTAAAATGTTTTCAATGTCTGCTGCGCGGAAAGAATAAATACTTTGCGCATCATCCCCCACCACTAAAATGTTTCCATGATGCGATGCGAACTGCTGAATAATCTGCGCCTGAATTTTATTTGTATCTTGATACTCATCGACTAAAATATATTTGAACTGCTCTGAAAAAGCCTGACGCACATGCGGATGCTGCAGTAATAATACGTACAGGTTCACTAATAAATCGTCAAAATCCATGACATTCCCTTCAAGTTTTCTTTGTGCATATTTATTTGCAATGCGACTAAACAAATCAGCAAATACATTCCAGTTTTCGTACCGCTCGTTTAAAATATCTGCAATAGGACGCTCTGCATTTCTTGAAAAAGAAATAATAGAATGCAGTACTTTTGCTGAAGGATATCGTTTTGCGGTTCTGTCTACCCCTTCTTCCTTCATGCACATTTTTAACAGATCAACACTATCTGCAGCGTCAAGAATAGTAAAAGAATTACTATATCCTAAGAGTGGCGCATATTGTTTCAGCATTTTAAATGCCACGCCATGAAATGTTCCAGCCCAAGGAAGACGAATCTGTCCATTGGTAAGTGCCGTGACACGCTCTACCATTTCGTTTGCCGCTTTGTTGGTAAAGGTGAGCAGTAGTAGCTCATCTGGACGCACCCCTTCCGAGAGTAAATATGCTACTCGATATGTAATAGTACGTGTTTTTCCACTTCCCGCTCCAGCCAATACTAACACTGGTCCGTCGCCATCTAAGACCACTTTTTGCTGGGAAGGATTTAATTCTGCAGTAATTATGTCTTTCATAGTGCATCCATTGTACCGTTTGAGGGTAAAAAAAACAACGCTTTGGTAAGCGAGAAAAAATGGAGGGGACCTCACAGCGCGGTACCGGTGGTGCGGTGCGTTGCTGTGAGGCCACCTATCGGCGGCAAGAAACAATTGCGAGCGATGCTCGCTTGATTGCCCTCAGGCCTTGTGTCCTGTCGCCAGTGTGTGATGTCTCCCCTCCTTGCTTGAAAGCCATACGCTACCACTGACATCAGTGTGGTGTTGTATGTTTTGCCCGTGATGGGCGGTACGCCAACTTGGTATCCGCGGTGGTATTCCGTGGGCCCGTTGACACTACAGGCGCGTTCGCGTCGCGGCGTTCTTCCACCGCATATCTACTTGCTCCTCTTGGCTGGCTGCGCTTGCGTCGCGTCAGCCCTCGCCGATGATCTTGTCGAACTCGTTGGCGCTGCCGGTCAGGTGGTCGTGGCACGCGCTGCGGTCGCCGTCGTCGTGGTGCACCCGGGCGTCGCCGGGCGGCTTGTTCGCCGTCGCGATCGAGGTGTGGGTGGTGGTGGTGGGCGGGCCAGTGCTGCACTGGTTCATCATTTATCCTCTCCCTCCTACGAGGGCCGTACTGGTCTCGGTCGGGAACAGGGTGAATTGTGTTGTCCCAACTTTCTGCCAGCTAAAATATATCCTATACCTAATATATTCCTGTGTCAAATCCCCTGTATCAAAAAAGAGCGACCTGCGCTCTTTTATTTTATTCGTACACTATTGCAGCAAACGCATGCAAAAGCGAGGTGGCTTCCGGACTTTCTCGGAGCCCTCTCGATATGTGATCAAAGCTCTGCCCTTCCGCATATGCAGGATACATCCCCAATCTATCCATCATCCTCTGCGGATTAATTTCTGGATGCGCCAATGTTCCCCAAACCCGCGTACCTTCTACTCTAAACGAATTCACCTCGACTTGATCTGTCCCTGCAAGTGCAATCAGATGATCCGGTAAATTGATAATTGTTTCTTTGTGGCCAAACTGTGCATCAAAAACGGCAGGCATGTGCGCAAATAACGGATCCTCTTTTGCCGCTTCCAATACTCTCATAATCCTAGTTCCAGATTCGCGCATTAATTCTGCATTGGTAATAGAAGCACCATAATGCAACGCAATAAATTGATATCCAAAACATACACCTAAGAGTGGAATGTCTTTCTCTATCAATCTATCAATAAATGTAAGAGTTCTATCTTTCCACGTTCCCTCTCCATCACCATTTCCCAGCATGAATTCCCCGCTCCCTGCCAAGATAACTCCTCCTACATTAAATAAATTATCCGGAAATATCTCTGTAATAGCATCTAAAAAAACAATTCTTTCTGCAATGTCTGCATACTCTTCTAAAAAACAGCGTTGCTCATGCTGTTTAGATATATCGGTTCTGTATTGGATAATATACAATTGTTTTTGCATAATTTTGTATCATTACGGCTCACTCATACAGTATATCAGAGAACAGTATGATGCAAGTCAAAGGCCGCCAAAATAGGCGGCCTTGTGAACAGAGTCATGAAACCACGCTACCCCGCGGTAGAGTGCGAATGTTTTGGACCATGTGACCGCCACCGCTTGCGCAAATGACGCGCACAGTGGTATCAGTCAGACCAATGACCTCTCCGCGGATGCATCTTCCCCCTGGGAGCCTGATAGTCACGTAATCCCTCACTTTCAATTCACGAGTAATGCTCACAACATCTCCTTTACCTGTCTTTGCGCGTCCGGACTGTGCGCATAAACAGGTAAAGTTATGGAATCTGTAATACTTTGGGATAATTGGTTAGATTTTTACATCCATCTTTTGTGATAACAACAACATCCTCAATTCGCACACCACCAAGCTCAGAATAATAGAGTCCTGGTTCTACCGTAACCACATTTCCAATTTCTGCAGTTGCTTTACTCCCAGCGCTTACATATGGTGCCTCATGAATTTCAACACCGAGTCCATGACCTGTTCCGTGAATAAATCCTTCATCTTTAGTTTTGTGACCAAGCTGAATGAATGTTTGTACACACGCCGCATGCACATCAGCAAATGGTACGCCTGGCGCAATCAGTTTTATTGCGCGCTCCTGCGCTAATTGCACGGCATCATACATTTCCTGCAATACGGTAGACACATCGCCCTTAATATATGTCCGCGTCATGTCTGCAAAGTATCCTGTTTGTGTATCTCTTGGAAAAATGTCACAAATAATTGTTTGATTTGGCCTCAATGCTCCACTTCCAGAGTGATGAGGAATTGCCGCGTGCTGTGCACAGGAAATAATCATGCCTTCTTCATTTTTCATACCTTGCTCAAGTAGCACATGCTCAACTTCTTGACTGAGCAGTTCACTTGTCAGTACTTCTCCAGTATCTCCAACAATAAAATCCCCTTTTATTTCTGCCTCTGCTAATCGATTTTCTATATACGTGAATGCGATTTGTGTTTTTTTCAGGGCCGACGTTATTGCCTGCACTTCCTGCATGCTTTTTGTTAATCGATTCGGGAAAAAGGGTTGTTGCACATTGATTATTATTCTTTGCCGTTCTAAAAACTTTGCCAAAAGTAATGGAAATGAGGGTGGCACAGCTATTGTATTCCCTTCCCCATATTCTTTTATAATAAGTAATGCTAACTGCTGCACTACGGTTGAATCTCCAGCCAACTCGCGTGCCCTATCTAATAATGAATTCACCAGTATCAATTCTATATTAGGATTTGTATTTTTTTCTACAAACACCCCGTACTCACGATGATCTAAAAAAATGAATGTTTGACTATCTGTTATAAGTGCAAAAAAAGGATCAGCAACCTGTACTTTTGTGAGGTAGTACATGTCAGCATCTTTTGTTGAACTGTATAGTAATGAAGTCATAAAAATTTGGTTACGTTGGTGCCCCACCCAAACCACAGAGTGGCCGGTAGGGCTAACCAGAACATGGGTAGATTACCACACCATGTGACC
>JABIFP010000019.1 GCA_018650645.1 Candidatus Magasanikiibacteriota bacterium
ATTGATATCGCGCTGTGTATTTTCAATTACTTTTGCTGCTTCAGCCACGCGAATTGAGGCTGCACAAAAGATATTTGTAATCGTTTTATATACTTCAGCAATCACTTGTTCAGACTCATGGGAAGAACCCGCAACGATTTTGGTAATTTTATCAATCGTATGAACGCTGTCTCCCGGATTTACTCTTTCCGGAGAATATCCGATAAAAAAATCTTCATTTAATTCAAACCCTGATTCTTTTGCTATAATCGGTGCGCAGATATCTTCGGTAACCCCCGGATATACCGTGGATTCAAATACCACAATGCTTCCCTTTGAAAGATGTTTCCCCACAGTTGATGATGCGGCTTGTAAAATTGAAATATCGGGGGTTGTTTCTTTATCTACAGGCGTCGGTACAGCAACAATAATGAATCTGCTATTAGAAAGCTCTGCAGCATTCGCAGTGAACAATACGTTTGCCTGTCGTAAATTGGCAACGTTAACTTCGCCAGTTCTATCTTTACCGGCTTGCAGCTCTGCAATTTTTTTTTCATCAATATCAAATCCTATCACATCAAAATGTGAAGAAAGTAATAGCGCCAAAGGAAGTCCCACATATCCAAGACCCACAACTGCAATCTTTTCTTTTCTATCTTTAAGATCTTCAAAAGAGAGCATATAGCAATTAAGAAGAAATAAACGGTGATCCAACTGCAATAATTGGGAATCCTGCCGCAGCTAAATCACTATAGCGATGTTGCAGCATGCGTCTTCCGTCCATAATAAGTGGTCTGTTTTCAAGTTCTGCAATCATAGTGTCTGCAAGTCCACGGAACTGTGGCCAATCGGTTGCAATGATAACAACATCTGCATTTTTTACCGCATCAAATTCATGTGTCATGTATTCTAATGTCTCTGTAGGCGGGAAATCATACTGAAACATTTCTGTTGCAGACGGATCATATACATTGATGTGTGAGACTCCTTCGTCTTGCAAAAATCTGACAATATCAATACTTGGCGAGTTTCTTGTATCATTTGTATCGCGTTTAAAAGCGAGACCAACAACAGCCACTCGTTTTCCGCGCCAATCTATATTCCCTTCTTTTTTTGCACGTGACAAAAAAAGTTCTAACTGCCGTTTGTTTGCTAAATATGTTTCATTTACCATTTGTGCATTTTGCCCAACTGTTTGCAATTGATGAGAAAGCGAACGCGCATCTTTAATGAAACAACTTCCACCAGCGTACAAACTATCATAAAATCCCCATTTCCCAATACGCTTGTCGCTACTCAAAATATTTCTGATTTGTTCAAATTTTACATCATCAAATCCTTCGCAAGTTCTTCCAATAACATCAAAACAAACAGCGAGTTTATTAAACAAATAAAAGTTTGCCAATAATTTTCCTGCAGCTGCTTCTTTTGGATTTACTTCTAAGTACACACAATCCGGAGAAGAATAAAATCTTCCGTACACCTGTCTCATCACATCAAAATCTTCTTGCTTCCATGCACCTACAACAATACGATCTGGTTTGAGTGATCCTGAGATTGCTTTTCCTTCTACTAAAAATTCTGGGTTAGAAACAATTCCATAATTTTTGACACCCGCGGCATCCATAATTTCTGCTGTTCTGTCTACCATGTCGATTGGAACGGTACTTTTGTTTACTATTACAACGTAATTGCTCTGCTCCCCACCGTTTCTTTTTGCGAGCTTTGCAGCTAACTCTTCTGCAGCACTATTGTAATACGATAAATTGCTTTCTCCGGTATCTCCAATTTCTGGAGTTGGCAAGCACATGAAAATAGCATCGCAATCATCGAGCTGCGCTGTTACTTGCGTATAATCTGTAGTAAATGAGATGCGCTCTTGATTCCGCACCAACAGCTCGCCGAGCCCTGTTTCAAATAGACACGATTCAATCGTATCTCTATCTTTTGACCCGAGCATGGTTACTTTTCTTTCATCAATATCATAAACCAGGGTCTTGTGCCCTGAATCTGCTGAAACTGCTGCGCTACATGCCCCCACAAATCCGGCGCCGATGTACAAAATATGCATAGCTATGCGTAAAATTTAGGTATAGGCATTGTAGCCGATTGCTTTGGGGAGGTCAACCGTTTTTTTCTCATTTTATGCCAAAAAAGGAGAACTATTATTGACAATATGAAGAATCCTTGCTATACAGGAGGTGCACACAGACAAGGGAGGTAGTGCATGAACCCGATCCGATGGATCGTGTTGGGACTCTTCGGAGTCCTGATACTGACGGGGGCGCTCTGCCCCCCCGCCGCGTGGGCCGATTCGGCCTACGCACTGAAGATCTACAACGAGGGAGTGGCCGCCTTCAAGCAGGCGAAAGCCGAACGAGACAGTGGCCAGAAGATCAGTGCCCACCAGCACTTCCTCAAGGCGCGCCGACTCTTTGCTGATGCGAGCGCCCAAGATCCGACCGTCGGGGGCAACACCTCGACGCTGATCTACAACATGGCACGCGCCTCTGAGGAGGCCGCCGTCATCAGCGGCGGTCGCGAGGTCAACCAGGCCATCGCTGACATGCGCGCATTCCTGCGCGTGAAGCCGAACGACAAGGATGGCCTGAAGCGCCTTGTGCGCCTGCAGTCCATCGCGTCTCGCCAGGCGCACGTCGATTTCAAGGGACACCCCTCGGACGCGCGGATCTTCGTCAACAAGATCGAAGCGCACGGTGCCCTGATGCTGAACCCCGGAGAATACGATGTCCAGTACAAGCTGGGCAACGCTCCGGTGCAAGCACGTGGTACCAACCCCAAGCTGGTCGTCAAAGCCAAGGCACCTGTCACCTACCGGTGGCCGGGAGTGAAGGCCAAGACGCGAGCCAAGGGTGGTTCCGCCCACGGGCAAACCGATGTCGACAACCCCGGCCTGAGTCGCAAGACCTGGGGCTGGATCACGGTTGGCGGTGCGGCAGCTTTTGCTGGCGGCGGCCTGGTCTTGTACACGCTCTCGGCCAACAACGCCGATGAGTGGAACAACAACGGCGATGCGAGTGCTCGAGACGCGAGCGAGAACCTGTACTACG
>JABIFP010000002.1 GCA_018650645.1 Candidatus Magasanikiibacteriota bacterium
ATCTGGGTTTTCTTTGTGCCGGTTCGCTTTTCAGCAAAGAAGTATGATGCCCCTACACCTGCCTTTGGAACGATTGCGTTTGCCGTTGGCACATTAAACTGATTAATGGCACCAATAAGCGCATTCACACCCCTATTAGGACGGAACACTTCTTTACGGGCAACATATACCGCGCGAATTTTACACTTAAAGCCAACCTTACTAATTTTATCTTCCATAGACTCAACAACTCTACGCTGACCAGGCGTAAAACTAGAAAGCTTGTTTGGTGGCCCATTATCTTCACTCCCAGCTGCGCCAGGTATACCTGCTTCTCTATTGAATACTTGATCCCCAATTCCTTCAAGCATCTTCATGGAACCATTCGTAACCATGTCAGCAAATTTGTTGCCTTTTTTTTCTACCTTTTCCCCGATAAGTTCTTTAATCTTTGCAATAGCTTTCTCTTTCCATGCCCCACCGGTTGGACGCACAAGCATTTGGAACCACATCTGTTCTCCTGGACCAATTCTTGAAAAACTTTCCAAAAATGCACTCATTGGGTCTTTCAACTCAGTATCTTTAGAAATTTTGTGTTCAAATTCTTCGTAAGTTCTAATTGGATACGCATCATCATTCACAAGACCAAAATCGCCTCCCCACATATCATACTCTTTGTTTGGATATGTCTTTGGCACTGTTGTAACGTAATCTTCAACCTCTGTAATTTCTGCATCTGGATACTGCGCATACATTGCAGCTGCAACCAAATCTCTAAACGACTCTTCTGTTCTAATAATAAACTGAATATATCCCTCGATTGAAATAATCTCAAAACTAAACCACCGCTGCTCAAATCCACCTCTAAATTTTTCTGCAATATCGGGCTTATTATATGCCCCGGCAAGATGAGAAAACATTTGCTCTACTGCTTTTGGTGTTTGCAAGTTCATTGGCGGCACATCTACTGCAAGCACTATCCACTTCCAATCTTTATTCATCTTTGCGCTTCGGTACTCTACATAATACATGATGCCAATATGCAACGCCGCATACACCAAAAAGAGATATCCGCCAATAACGAATAACTCATATACAATAGAGAGAATGGGCTGAGAAAAAAACGCAGCAACAGCCTCAATGTTGAGGGTAAAAATACCGAATTCAATCATACTTAGGCGTCTACAAGCTTATAAATCATACCGTAGATGATGATCAGTCCAAGAACTGTCCACCACCATCCTCTTGCTCCGGAAGCATACGCAATCCAATATACAAGCCCTGTGACAAGAATGCCCATGAAGGCAATCAAATGTCGAATTAATGTTTCTGACATAATCGTTTTTAAGTGAGCCTAGTATATCAAAAAAACAGCGGAGTGAATACCCGCTGTTTTTTTGTTTTGGATTTTATCGTTTTCCTGCAAGGCGCTGCCACACTACAAGGAGTGGACTCGCTAGGAAAATAGATGAATATGTACCTAGGATTACCCCCACAATAAGTGTGAGAGAGAAGTATCTAATTGTTTCTCCACCAAAGAGGAAGAGTGCTGTCAATACGAGCAATGTTGTAATAGAAGTATTTACTGAACGAGTAATCGTTTCGTTTACACCCATGTTTACCGTTTCTGCAAAGCTCTTTCTTCCGCGCTTGATGAGTTTTTCTCTGATACGGTCAAATACCACAATGGTATCGTTTACTGAGTACCCAAGAATGGTCAGAAGCGCCACAATAAATGGAATGTCGATTTCTACATTGAGGAAATACCCAAGTAATGCAAAGATTCCCATCGTAATAACCACATCATGCACAAGT
This sequence comes from Candidatus Magasanikiibacteriota bacterium, assembly GCA_018650645.1. Classification (GTDB taxonomy): domain Bacteria; phylum Patescibacteriota; class Patescibacteriia; order Magasanikbacterales; family UBA922; genus JABIFP01. The sequence goes on from JABIFP010000002.1 coordinate 1,795, forward strand.
GCAATAATCGCAGTAATTCCGTACTTCCAAGAAGATACCGGTTGTGATACGCGTCTGAACGCATATGCTACAAAGAAGATAATTGCGATAACCACCACAAATCCAGCTTCCCATGAACGTTTGCTCATTTCTGAACTGATTACTGGACCAATTGCTTCAATACGCTCTTCGATCACAAGGTTTGCTTCTCCTCTTGCCGCTTCAATCAGTTCAGGATCTGCGTTGATTTGAAGTTTTCCGTCTTCTCCCATAGTAGCATCAACTTCAGCAACTCCTGGCGCAAAGAAGTCATCTCTCATTGCGGTAAGGATCTGTTGATGTTCATCTTCAGTAACAAATCGAGTTTTCAAAATGTATCCGTCTTCTCCTGTTGGTTGTACACTTGATCCTTCAAATCCAATGCCTGCAAGTGTTTCTTGCACTTCATGAAGCGCTGGTCGTTCTTGTGTAAACCGTAATTCGATCAATGATCCACCCGTGAAATCAATTCCTGGTTTTAGCCCAAATACTGCAAGCAGCACCAAACTCGCTATAAATAGCACACCTGAGATAATAAATGGGATCTTTCTTTTTTCTACAATTTGCAACATAGTAGCCAATTAGTGATTTTTTCTTCCCAAGAAGAGCCAATGCCCTCTTTCTTCAAAGTATGGCACCACGAACCGTAGCATCACACGAGTGAAGGTAATTGCTGAGATCATACTCGCTCCAATACCAAGTGCAAGCGTGATTGCGAATCCGCGAACAAAACTTGATTGGAACATCATCATAAGAATGAATGAAATAAGGAGTGTTGAAAGGTTTCCATCTCTAATCGATGTCCACGCGCGAATAAATCCTTCTTCAACCGCAACTTTCAAACTCTTTCCATCTTTTAATTCTTCTTTTAATCGCTCAAAGATAAGTACATTCGCATCTACCGCCATACCTATCGACAGAATAAATCCAGCAATACCCGCAAGCGTTAGTGTAACACCAATGAGTTTGAAGACACTAAGGACACCCGTTACATAAATAGTAAGAGCAATAATCGAGATAAGCCCCGGAAGTCTGTAGTACAACAGCATGAAGAGCATAACAAGTCCAAGACCGATCAGTCCTGCTTGTAAACTTCTTTCTAAAGATACCGCACCAAGACTTGCCCCAACAGTCTGTTGTGAAATAAGTTCAACTGGCGTTGGCAATGCACCGGTGTTAAGCCGCTGCGCAAGTTCTCTTGCTTCTAGTGTAGAAAACTGCCCAGTGATAACCGCTTGTCCACCAGAAATTTCTTGCTGCACTGTTGGCTGAGAAACAATTAACCCATCAAGGAAAATCGCTACAGGCTTTCCTACGTTTTCTCTTGTAAGTGTTGCAAATAAATCTGCTCCCTCACTATCAAACTGCAATGATACTTGCACTGCACCAGTATTTGAATCTTGCACAACTTCTGCTCTATCAAGTTGTTTTCCAGAAAGCGGTGAGTTTGTCCATGATGTTTCTGGCCCAAGAATTTGCAATTCTGATGTCTTTGCAAGGAGTACCGCCCACAGTTCATGTTCTACTGTCTGTTCTTGATTGATTTTATAAATGACGTGATACCCAAATGAAGATTCAACGGGCCCTACAATCTGCCCAATTTCTGCAGCGAATGCTGCGTCGGCAAATGCTGGCACCATTTGTTCTCTTGAAAAACTTCCAAGATCTCCTCCGTTAGCTACTGCTGAAGGATCATCTGAATTTTCTGTTGCGAGTGTTGCAAAGTTTTCTGCATTTGCTTGGTCAAAGAGTGACTTTGCTAATGCTTCAGCTTCTGCTTTTGTTCTTGTTTGGCTACATCCTTCTGCACCAAGGAAACAAATCAAGATATGTTTTGCTTCAACAGTTTCTGCTCCTGGCTGTTCTAGTCCTTTTTGCAGCACGGCAATTCCGCCCTCCGTTTCAATCGGTGCAGTTGTAACATCTCCTTCTTTTGCCGCTAACGCCCACGCATACATGTCAGGAATCAATGTTGATTGCCCTTGAAAGCCAAGGTATCCTGCATTGTTTTTGCTTTGCTCGTCTTCTGAATACTCAGCAACGATGTCAGCAAATGCTGTTCCAGCTTGTGACGCAGCAATTGCTTCTGCTGCTTTTGTACGCTGCGCTGTGTTGAATTCCTCCATTGACACTCTTTCTTCTTCTGTCAGTTCTCTTGGAGGTTCATTGTTTTCTGTTTTGAATTCTAAAATCGGTGTTTCACCAATCATTTGAATCGCCTGGTTTACATCAGTGACACCAGGAAGTTCTACAATAATACGGTAGTCTTCACCAACATGTGCAACTTGCACGTTTGGTTCACCCACACCAATACTATTTACTCTTCTTTCAATAACATCACGTACACCATCCACGGCTTGCGCCTTTTCTGTCTCATCAATATTAGTAACGTCTGCTTGGTATACAAGATGAGCACCACCTTGTAAATCAAGTCCTAATCGAAATGATTCTTCTGGTAACTCAGGGATACCAAGTGCAACAGTATTATTTACTGCGCGGATTGCTGTATTTGCGTGCGACGGAAAGATGTACCCACTAAAGAGCACAAGTAGTACTACAAGTAGAGCCATTCCCCATCTCAAATTCGGTCGTTGTGCATCCTTATGTTTAGCCATAATCCATTTGGTAGTTAAGTGCGCGTATTGTACGCCGTAATGCGGCCCTCGGTCAAGCCGTAATTGTGGAGTTTTTACTGATCTTTTTCATCTCGCTTGAGTTTTCTTCGTTCTTTTTTGCTCATTTTCTGCTTTTTTGCCTTCGCAGGACCAATTCCAGCCGCCGCTGCAGCATCTTCTGATGTCTTTTCCGCACCCTTCATAACAAGCTTGTCATCAGCCATAATAGACGGCGCAAGCTGCAAACCGATACCTATTTTGAAAAATGAGTATACAATTTCCTTTTGAATCGATTGCTGCAATTGGGTAAACAAATGAAACGATTCGCGTTTGTATTCTACTAACGGATCTCTTTGCCCATATCCTTGCAGGCCAATTCCTGTTCGCAGATATGTCATTTGCACCAAATGATCTACCCAAAGCGTATCGATTGAGCGAAGCATGATTTGTTTTTCAATAGTACTCAAAAGCTCTTCAACATCAACCTCTGGCTGCACAGTTTTTGCAACTTCTTCTTCCACTCCGGTATACGCTTCTTTTGCTCGCTCCATCAAGTACGCAACCATTTCTTCTCGTTCCTTTACTTGATCAAACTTCCCATCCTTTTTATCAGTTTTAGAAAGAACGTAAGTTCGGTCTTCCTGAGTAAGTGGAAAAATTGTTTTCACTGTTTCGTATACTTCTTTTACATTCCATCCTTCGTCTGCAGCTTCCCCTTCTTTTACTTGTTGCGGCGTTGTATGATAGCTCACGACAAATTCTAATTCTTGTTCAATCATTTCAAGAATAGTGTGCTTCATTGGGCGCTTCTCTTCTTTATGTTCACCAGCAAGTCCGAGCACTTCTCTGCGCTTTTCATAAATAACGTGCCGTTGTTTGTTGAGAATGTCATCGTAATTAAGCAAATGCTTTCTGCTATCAAAATGATGTGATTCTACTTTCTTTTGCGCGTTTTCTAGCATCTTGGTAATCATGCGCTGCTCAATTGGCATATCTTCAGGTACTTTGAGCCGTTCCATAATACTGCGAAGTCGTTCTCCTGCAAAAATACGCATCAAGTCGTCGTTTGTAGAAACAAAGAATTGCGTTTCACCAGTGTCTCCCTGACGAGCAGAGCGTCCACGAAGCTGATTATCAATTCGTCTTGATTCATGTCGCTCCGTTCCAAGGACGAAAAGTCCGCCGGACGCCATTACTTTTTCTTTAAGCGATTCATCTGTTCCCCCGAGCTTAATATCTACACCACGACCAGCCATATTAGTGGCAAGAGTTACCGCTCCTGGAGTACCAGCACTCGCAATTACTTCCCCTTCACGTTCATGGTTTTTTGCATTGAGTAATTCATGCTTAATGCCGTGTGCAGACAAATACTGACTAAGGTATTCATTTTTTTCTACAGAAATAGTACCAATCAAAATTGGCTGCCCTTTTTCCTGACATTCTTGTACTTTTTTCAAAATCGCTTTGTACTTTCCTTTTTCGTTTCTATAAATTCTATCTTCATGATCGATTCTGGCATCAGGTTTATTTGTTGGAATCACCAATACTTCAAGTCCGTAAATAGTACGGAACTCTTCTTCTTCTGTATACGCAGTACCAGTCATACCAGAAAGTTTGGTATACATGCGGAATAAGTTTTGGAACGTAATGGTTGCAAGTGTTCTACTTTCTTGCTGCACCTTTACACCTTCTTTTGCTTCAATCGCTTGATGCAATCCTTGTGAGTACCGTCTTCCTGGCATTTTACGCCCAGTAAATTCATCAATAATGGTAATTTCTGACCCATCTACCACATATTCTTTATCTCTTTGAAAAAGAACTTCCGCTCTAAGTGCTTGTTCAATATGATGCACCATCTGAATTCCTCCATCTGCATAAATGTTTTTAATGCCGAGTGACTGCTCTACTATATCAATTCCTTCGTCAGTCAAAGTCGCAGACCGCATCTTTTCGTCTTTATTATAATGTTCATCTTCTTTCAGTCCCTTCACAATCTTTGCAAATACCTGGTACTGATCAGCTGCAGCATCTGCGGGAGCCGAAATAATAAGCGGTGTTCTGGCTTCATCAATCAAAATAGAATCGATCTCATCGATTACCGCGTAGTGCATTTCATGACCCGGACGCATAACCATGGTATCAACTCCCTGCACCATGTTGTCTCTTAAATAATCGAATCCAAATTCATTATTGGTTCCGTACGTGATGTCACACATATATACCTCTTGGCGTGACGCCGGACGCAAAAATTCATTTTCTACTTTATAACTTCCTGTATCATCTCTTTCTTTATCAATCTCTCCACCTTCTTCTGCCCCATCAAAAGACGCATCATAGATGTAACTCTTTCTTTGGTTTTGTACAATACCAACAGACAGACCTAAAAAGTCATAAATTTGAGCCATCCAAACGGCATCACGTTTTGCAAGGTAATCATTTACGGTAATGACATGCACCCCTTTCCCTTCTAATGCATTGAGGTATGTTGGCAATGTTGCTACAAGCGTCTTCCCTTCCCCAGTTCTCATTTCTGCAATGGTCCCTTTATGAAGCGCAACTCCACCCGTAATTTGAACATCATAATGTCGCATCTTCATCAGACGCTTTCCGGTTTCTCTTACTGTTGCAAATGCTTCTGGCAAAAGATCATCTAGAGATTCCCCTTTTTCTAATCGAGCTTTAAATTCTGCTGTTTTTCCTTTTAGCGCATCTGTGCTAAGCGCAGCAAACGTATCTTCCAAATCGTTCACTTGTTTCACAATTGGTTCAAGTCCCTTCATCGTTTTGAGATGTGGAGAGCCAAACACTGATTCATATGCTTTTTTGATCGCATTCATACCTCTAATTACATGAATTTAGCTCCGCTATGGTAACACGATTGGGTGGGCGTGTAAAGGGAAAATTGGGTGCTATGGGGGTTGACAAATGAGGCTCATTCTGGTATAGATACTCTGAAATACGTTCCTTTTATCGTTGCCTAGATGGCACTGTTGCCCGCATGGCGGGATGGAAGAGATTGAGAAAATGGCAAATGAGCTGACACAGGAGCAGATCAGGGACCTCGGAGTGCGAGCGAGGTGCTTGCACAGCGCTCCGGCAGCGAGTAGTCCCGCCGTAGTCGCCGTTGTGATGACCCTACGAGACACCAACGGAGACGAGCTGATCACGAGTGGGCTTATGCAGTCCAGCTATGAGATCACGCTCACCGAAACCGCCCCTGCTGTGATGGCAGTTCAGTGCTCGAGTCGTGCGTTCGCTGCCGGCGTGGTTCAGGAGAACGTCAACCCGCTCATCGTTCAGCCGGGGGATCTCGTTCACTTCGCTACCCCGCGCGGTGATAACGAGCTCCGCACGCTGATGGGGGCTGAGTCGACTCTTCCCGAATGCCCCATGCAGGGCCCTCCGAACCTGCATGACGGTGATCGAGTGTTCGGAAAGCCGACCCTTACCGGCCGCATCCTTCCGGACAATGGAAATGAGCGACGCGTGTACCTGAACTTCCTGCTGAATGGGCAGAAGTTCTCGCACGTGCTCACATTCGCAGGATCGGAAGGCAGCTTTCAGAACGCGCACTGGCACAAGGGCTTCGAGGAAGTCTACAAGGTGGTGAAGGGCACCATGATCTTCGTGGAGCTCTGCCCGGAGACGCTGCGCTACACCTTCCGAACCTACGGCCCGGGAGAGGTGGTGCAGAGCCGGCCTGGAGTGCCGCACAACGTCTACCTCAACGGTGGCGCCATCATCTGGACCGGCAAGGTCCTGATCGAACCGGTGGAGAACGACTGGACG
>JABIFP010000001.1 GCA_018650645.1 Candidatus Magasanikiibacteriota bacterium
CTAAAGCCCCACTCCGCTTCGGCGGGGCGGGGTTTTTCATTTCCCGCAGAGGAAATGACCCGCCTCGGGCGGGTAAGCACAGACAAACCCACCTCGGGCGGGTGTGAGGGATTTACAGACTGCCATAAGTACAGCAAATCAAAGCCTGATGCTCCAAAGTCACCTTGACGCAAGGTGGCTTTTTTGATACCATTGCGTCGCTCCACTCACCGGCCTATGGATGGTGGTGAGATTCATTTTGGGAGCAAACGGGAGGAAAGACGTGACCGAACAGCAACTGATTCAGTTCCTGGCGCTACTGAGTGCGAAGACGACGGAGATGGGCGGGGAGTACATCCGCGCGATCAACGGCGTCCTGCGCGAGATCGACCGGCTCTGCTTCGGCGCCAAGCGACTGCTCCGCGAAGGGGTGCGCTGCGTGGGCGGATTGACCATCGCGCTGAGCCAGCACCAGAAGGTGCAGGAGGCCATGAGCGCACAGGGCAAGAGCGACAGCATCATCCCCGACGACATCAAGATGGCCGAGACCGCTCTGACGATCCACTTCGTGGGGAGCAAGCAGGGCATCATCAAGCTCGACATGAGCGAGGCCGCCAAGATCGCCGAGATCCTCGCGCCGGCCGTCGTCGAGGTCGTCGCGGTCGCTGCCAGGGAGTTCAACCAGGCCCAGGCCTGACCCCTCGCCGCATCCGCGGCAACGCCGACCCCGTATCCTTTGTACCGCTTTTGGTGCACTGGGTCGGGGCCGGTCTTTTTTTATTTCCGCTACGCGGAAATAACCCGCCGAAGCTGCGAGCGAAGCGAGTAGCGAAGGAGGGTAAGATGGGTGTATATCGTTGCCCTTCCACCATTGACACGGGCCATTATTTATGATATGGTCGGGCCACTTCATACACCCGGCGCGGTTGTCGGGATTCAGGCAGTGAAGTGAGGAGGAAGGATGAGCTTTTCAACGTGGATCGGTGGCCCTGGGCAGCAGTTGCATCAGTACGGAGTGTATCTCCGCTGTGCGCGCTTCCTGGCCTCTAAGCACGAGATTGAAGAGTTCGGAGATAGTTGGTGCCCACAGTTGCTTGCTGCAGGATTCGCGTCCTTGCAGTACAGCTCAAACGTGTACCAGCGCGATGTCGGTGATCTCATGGTTGGAAATGATCCCATCAATAGTACCGTGCTTGAGTGCGTCGGTGCCGCCCTGTACGCGGCCCTCACTCGCATGGTAGGTGGCAATGTCGAGCACCTGCTCGTCTTTGTGCAAAAGATCATGTACCAAACCGTGACGGCCGTCATCGCCTTGGCCAGGCACCTCCCTGCAAATCCACCCGAGGCTCTCGAATTGTAGAGCCGCGCACCTAGAGACTGCGCACCAGCCCCATTCCGCTTCGGCAGGGTGGGGTTTTCTAATTTCGCGGACTCTTGCTTTTTTTTGAAAAATCTGATATATTTCTGCGTACATTTACAACAATAAAAAAGCAAATATGTCTGAAGAGCAATTCTCTAAAGTGAAAAAAGCGATTTTGGGTCATGTACAGAATGTATTTGATGAAATTGAAGAGTCGCTTGCCATGCAGCATCAAGAAAAATATTCTTTGCTTGAAGATGCGTGTGAAAATGCGACAGATGTGAGCGAGCTGAAAATCGCCTTCCAGCAGTGGCACGGAGAGCATGCAGATGATCTTGAACTGGAAGATAATATTGAAGACATGTGGAGCACTGCAATTACGCTGCTCGATGAAGAAGAGGAATGGGAAGATGATGAAGAAGAGGATGAAGAATGGGAAGCATAAATGTATACATAAAAAAATCGGTTACACACCGATTTTTTTATTTGGAAAAACTAGAATAATCGGCAAAAAAATTGTATACTGATGACATCAATACAAATGATTATTGTTTTATGAACTTTGCTGCTATTCAAAAATTATTAGGGAAGGATGCTAAGTCATTACTTGCATTCGATTCGCCAAAGATTGGCAAAGAACATTTGCATCTTCCAGGAGAAGATCACATTGATGATATCTTTTCTATTTCTGACAGAAGCCAAACAACAATCGATAATCTAAAAGCGTTAAGAGATACAGGAAGATTAGCAGGGACAGGGTACTATTCTATTTTGCCAGTTGATCAAGGAATTGAGCATTCAGCGGGAGCAAGCTTTGCAAAAAATCCAATGTATTTTGATCCTGAAAATATTGTTCAGCTCGCAATTGAAGGAGGGTGTAATGCTGTTGCATCTACGCTTGGTGTATTGTCTATGACCAGCGCAAAGTATGCAGATCATATTCCATATATCGTAAAACTGAATCACAACGATTTACTCCGATATCCAAATACTCATGACCAGCGCATGTTTGCCGATGTACTCCAGGCGAATGATATGGGAGCAAGAGGAGTTGGGGCAACAATATATTTTGGATCGGAAGATAGTAAAAGACAAATTGAAGAAGTGAGTGATGCCTTTCATCAAGCGCATGAACTCGGCATGTTTACCGTGCTGTGGTGTTACCTGAGAAACTCAGCATTTGTTGTAGGGAAGAAAGATTATCACACAGCTGCTGATTTAACAGGGCAAGCAAATCATATAGGTGTCACACTTGGTGCAGATATTATCAAACAAAAAATGCCAACCATAAATGGTGGGTATAAAGCAGTAGGGAAGAAAAAAGGATTCGGAAAATTTGATGCAAAAATGTATACACAGCTGTGCAGCAATCATCCAATCGATATGTGCAGATACCAACTTGCAAATTGCTATATGGGAAGAATTGGATTGATCAATTCTGGGGGAGCAAGTGGTAAAACAGATTTGAAAGATGCCGTGCGCAGTGCAGTAATAAATAAACGTGCTGGCGGAAGCGGACTTATCATTGGAAGAAAAGCATTCCAAAAACCATTTGACGAAGGAGTGAAACTGTTGCATGCTGTGCAGGACGTATATTTGTCAGAAGAAATAACTATTTGTTAGTATGAATCGATTTACTCCATGGATTTTAGGAGGTATTGCTGCCGTTGGGGCAACTGTTGCTGGAACGTATGCGGTACTAAACCTTGATGCGAACGAATATGAGCTCTCACCGGAAGATGTGCTCATGGCGGATTGTACAGAGCCTGATGATATTGTTCCTATTATCGATCTTTCACTCAGAGAAGCCATGTTAGAGGCTATAGAGGCTGAAACGGGTGTAAGGGAGCAAGAGGTCTGGTGTGAGTCGTTAGCGCAACTAGAGCGCCTAGAGGCGCAAGCACGCGGTATCTTTGATCTAACGGGTCTTGAATACGCGCAGTCTTTGAAACATCTCGACTTATCAGAAAATATCATTCTTGAACCAGGGGCATTACGTGCACTCTTTGGTCTTGAATACCTAAATTTGAATGACACAACTCTGGCAGAAATTGATACAGGTTCTTCTGTAACAATAAAAGAACTATTTCTTGAACAAAACGGTATAGGTGATATTTCTTTTGTGCGCGAATATACTGGTGTGACACATTTAGGATTGCAGCATAATGTATTTGTTGAATTGCACGAACTTGAAGAAATGCTTTCACTGCAATTTTTAGCAATCTATGGTGCACCACTCGATTGGAGTCATGGGGGAGCGGCACAAGTCAGTGTTGCGGCGCTTCAAGCAAAAGGAATCGATGTGATTTATGATGAACTTGAATTAGGATTTGGCGTTGGGAATACGCAAGTGCTTGAAAAAACTGTTGAAGCGCCAGGAAGTATGACGCTTGTTGCAGAACCAACATTCCAGAAGATTGATAGTTGGTATAAGGTTAGAGAAGTCGAGTTTTATGAAGTACACGAGGATGGTGTTCTGATTACTATGGGAGTCGATGAAGATGCGCCATATTCTATGGCAGTATTTTATGATGAAAATGATATTGGTGTGCATAAATACGCTGCAGAAGTGCGGATGTTGAAAGGCGCAAATGCTACTACGCAGCCAGACAAATATGTACGCATTGAAGTAAAAGAAAAAGAGGAAGAACCAGATTGCCGGGTAGATGCAGATTGTTCTGATGCAAAGCGATGTACCATTGATGCGTGTATTGAGGGAGCTTGTACATTTGTAGAAGATTATCAATGTATTGTTTCTGAAGCGGGGCTTTGTAGCGATGGAAAAGATAACGATGCAGATGGATCGCCAGATTGTGATGATAGTGATTGTTTTGAAGCTTTAGCATGTAACGATCCTGACCCGGCGCCGTATGCACCAAACTGTAAACCACTAACATATAATTGTGGAACGCCTGCCGAAAATGGAGATACGTATTGCTCACTGCGCGCGCAAGGAAATGGTTGTAGCGCAGCGGTATTTACATGTAAAAACGGTGTGTGTAAAAAGCCTGGGAATGGTGGTGCGGTAGATGTTTCTGGTTGTGATGCATTATCAAATGCGATTAATGGACAACAGCCTAATGCACCAATCGCTATTGATGGGGGAGACTACAATTGTGGAAATGTATACATGTGTACGCAGATAGTCTTGTGCGCAAAGTGGTAAGAGAATAAAGAATATGAAAAGACACACCTTTGAAGGTGTGTCTTTTTAGTTTGTAGAATGGACCCGGCGCGAAGCGCCGGGCGGGGTTAGAGGATCGCCCAGGCCGCAATTGCGGCACCGAGCAGGCATGTGCCGACAACCATCACGATTGCCACCAGCACGGACTTTCCGCCCTGCTTACTGGCAACCGCCTTGAGTGGTCGGCGGGTCTTGCGCGTTCGAGTTCTCACTCATACTCCAGGCGAACGGATCGAACCAGTCTTGGAAGACTGGCTCTCCGGAATCGGTGATCCAGTAGAGAACCTGTCTCCCTTGGTGTTCGTCTCCACCATACTGCAGTGTAGTGGGGGTTGTCAAGAGTAATAAGTGTACTCAATACAGATGTGTAGAAGAAAAATTGACAAAGATTGCTAAGGTGATACACTATACTAGTAGAAAAAATATGGACATATCAACACTCAAACAACTCGGATTAACAGAGAAAGGTGCCCATGTGTACATGAAACTGCTTCAAAAGGGGCCTTCTTCTGTTCGGCAGCTTTCGGGGGCCGCTGGAATCAACCGTGGTAGTACGTATGATGTGCTGAAGCAGTTGCAGCAACTCGAATTAGTTGATTATTATAAAAAGGATTCAAAACAACACTTTGTAGCAGCTTCTCCGCGGCGACTCATGGATCTGCATCAAACCAAGCAGGCGCAGTTTCAGCAAATAGCATCTACATTAGAAGCCTCGCTTCCTGAGTTAGAGGCGCTTCATCACAATGGTGGGGCAGGACCTGTGGCGCGGTACGTTGGGGCTAAGGAACTCCATACCATTTTAGAAGACGTGCTTGCTACATGCGCGGCGCATGATGAACAATCGTATCGCATTTATTCTGTTGAAGGATTGCGCAAACAGTTATATACGCAGTTTCCAACATTTTCAGATGTCCGCATTGCAAAAGGGATTTCGGTAAAGGCAATTGCAATTGGAAAAGGAGGAAAATTACGTGGACTAGATGAACGAAAATGGCTTGCCGCAGATGCAGCACCAAAGGTAGACGTACCAACATATATTATTATGTATCCAGGGAAAACAGCATATATTTCTTTAGATGATCATAATGAACCGATGGGAGTGGTGATTGATAATGCTGGCGTATATGCAACGCAAAGATATATATTTGATGCCTTATGGAAAACGCTATAACACCAGTAAAACGTCCAGGCTGCATTATATTCGATTTTGATAATACGCTTTTTGATACAGAAAAAATCAAAAAACGCATTGCTGAAATCCCGCAACTTTACGGAGAATTCACTCCAGCAGAAGTGCAAGCAATATATCTTTCTGCAAGAGATGAAGGAACGAAAACAGCATTTACCATAGAACGGTACATAGAAAAGTTAGAAGCTGCGCTTTGCGCAAAGGGGTTAAAGCATAATAGCGAAACACTTCATGATTTAGATGTGCAGCTCCTTGATGGCATACAGTTATTTCCTGGAGCAGAGGAGTTACTCGGCAAGTGGAAAAATTCTGGGATTCCAATACACTTATTGAGCCTTGGAGTGCCGAGTTGGCAAGAACAGAAGGTACAGGTAAGCGGCGCCGGGAAATATTTTTCTCTGGAACACATTCACTTTACGGTGAATGCGCAGGAAGGGAAAAAGGAAGTAATTCATGACCTGTTTGCTATGCAGAAGGCGCAAATACCAATACTGTTATATAATGATAAACCAAAGGAAACAGCGATCCTGCTAGATGCCTTTCCGCAGCTTTCCGCAATGGTACATAGGCATAGGGAAGATACGCGGTATACAGATATAGATTTTGCAGAACTCGATAGATTTGGGAAAAGAGCCGTAGTAAAAGATTCACTTACAGACCTATTACATTTAACCGAGCAAGAATATTTCTTGCAGTAGATCATGCATATGGAATCGCAAACAGCAAAAGTGGGGGTAGTAATTTTAGCAGCAGGACATGGAAATCGCATGAAAAGTGATATCCCAAAAGTGATGCATGAACTGCATGGAAAACCGCTTGTGGATCATGTCGTGTCTCATGTAGAAGAGTCAGGGTGTTGCGTTAAGCCTGTAGTAATTGTCAGTCCAGATAGACCAATTGTTGCCGCACATTTAGGAGATCGCTGCGAGTATGCAATGCAAGAAAAGCAGCTTGGGACAGGGCATGCTACAGCGCAAGCAGAAGAATTGCTCAAAGGAAAGGTAGATCATGTGATTGTTCTCTATGGCGACATGCCATTTTTGTCTGCAGAGTCTTTACAACGATTAGTTACTCGCCATGAAGAGCGCAATAATACGATTACGCTCATGACGTTTACCGTTCCACATTTTGAAAATGATTTTGCACCGTTTAAAGGGTTCTCTCGCGTGGTTCGGAATGCAGAAACAGGACATATCGCCCGAGATGTGCAAATGAAAGATGCAACTGCTGAGGAACTAGAAATCAAAGAGCTTAATCCGTGTTACTTTTGTTTCAACTCAGATTGGCTTTGGGAAAATTTGAAAAAAGTTGGAAATAATAATGCGCAAGATGAATTTTATTTAACCGATTTACTCCAAATGGCAATTAGGCAAGGAGAAAAAATCAGTTCGATTGATA
>JABIFP010000021.1 GCA_018650645.1 Candidatus Magasanikiibacteriota bacterium
CCTCAGCCCCGCAGTTGATCGTGCAGTGAGCGGCATGCTTCCCGTGACCGGCATTCCCGCCGATCCCGGGCCAGGATACCATCACGGTGTCCTGGCCGTTTCGCTCGAGATCAACGGCGCTGCGCGTATCGTGCACCTCTTGTGCGCGGCAACCAGTACCGACATCACCGACGTCGAGATCAACCCCTTGCAGATGGTAGCCACGTTCGTGGCACTTCCGCCTGGTGGTCGCGTCGAGCAACGCCGGCAGATCATGCCAGCAGAAGGTGCGGTCAACATGTCCGTGGCCTACCACCCGGAGATGCAGCGATGAACAAGAAACTCTCGCTGATCATCGGTATCTGCGGCGGCGTGCTGCTGGGCCTCCTGGTCTGGCAGATCTACAACTTCTCAGAGAGCCTTCCGCAGCAGCGTGCAACACTCACTGAGCAGCAGACCCCGCCCATCGGGCAGACGGTCTACTCGGTGCAAGACGTGCGCTCGGCGTCTCCAGACCCGTACCAGCTCGGCTACCGCAGCATCCCCGGCCCGGAGGAGCAACTGCAGAACTTCAAGAAGGAGGACTGCAAGCGCCTCACCAACTGGCGTGAGCGTGCCAAGCGAGTGGCGACCCAAGTGACGGGCATCACGGAGCACGAGCTCTTCGGTGTCCTCACCTACCCGCCGCACCCGCAGCTGGACAACCGGACGCGCGTTGGCCAATTCCGGGTCAACACGCTGATGGCTGACATTCTCCTCGGTATCGAGGACGAGGATGAGCAACTTCGCGTCTTCGCGGAGATGGTCAGCCACAGCTACATCGAAGATGGGCTCACCAAAGAGGTGGCCTACCTGGCCGAGACTCTCGAGCCTGCCGTCTTCAAGAAGATGCTCGCAGGAAAGACAGCGTCCAAGGTCACGCTAGAAGACCTCACCTTCGTCACGATCGACGGCCAGAACTACTGGCCAGACGACGTGCATCAATCCATTCGCGATTCCGCTGACCGCGCGCTCTCAGAGCTCGCAGTCGCGTGCGCGGACTAGTCACCACATCGACATGCCACGTGGTGACGGTGAACCTGGCCATTTCGGTGACCAGATTCCAAGGGCACGCGCACTTTCTTCGGAAAGTGCGCACAAGAGTGCGAATCAACATTGGTTCATACCCTTGTATCAAAAAAGCAGCAAATAGCTGCTTTTTTGTTTGTTTACACTTCAATCGTATCAATTTGATCAATATAGCCTGCTATGCTATGGTTTTCATAATACTCCTCGCTATCAATCTCTATGAAAAGATACAGCTTAAGCAGACATATAGAGCGCTACGACTATTCATCAGGATCAGTGATTTTTGATACTCATACGCAAGAGACACTACTGCTATCTTTAAATGCAGCTAAGCAGTTCGCTAATTTTCAGGATAATCTTGACCCAGAATCTTTGGACAAGACTACCCTACAAGCGCTAATCTCAGCAGGTTTGGTTCAAGATTCAAACAATACATGTTTAAAACCCGTAGAGCATTCCCCAGCTCCACAGACATCTGACTATACCCTTTTGCGTATTTTGCTTACGGATCTTTGTAATTTAGATTGCAGATACTGCAAGGTTGAGAAGAATATTAAGACGATTACTCAAACGGCCACCTCTCTTGTCCAGTTAGAAAAAGCGATTTCGCTTTTTTTTGATAGCTCGGTCGTAAACGAACCTAAGGTTGTTCACATTACCGGTGGTGAACCTACTATATTTTGGGCACAGGTTAAAAAAATTGTAGCTTTTGTACACAAATACAAAAGAGATGGAGAACAATTCTTTATTGTAATAGGAACAAATGCAATTTTACTAAATCCTGCAAAGATCAATTTTATAGCAGAGAATGACATAAAAGTAATTGTATCCCTTGATGGAAAGAAAAAGCAGCATGATCAGTTACGAGTATTTAAAGGCGGCAAAGGTTCTTTTGACCGAGTGTTTCCAAGCATTCTTGCACTTAAAGAAGCGGGGGCTGAAGTTGGTCTATCCATGGTGATAGGTAAACACAATGTAAATGATCTTGAAGAAATTATTTCATTTTTCATTGAATCGATTAACCCCGCAAGTTTGGGTGTAAACTTTATGAAATCCCCTTCTGAACGAGAAAAGGATTTTGCATTTATGATTTCCCCTCTTGAGTATGTAGAAGCTATATATAAGGCACACAAGCTCTTTCGTGCCAAAGGCCTATTTATGGAACTTCCATATAGGCGCCTTAAGCCTGTGGTGACTAAGTCGTTCCGCTATTTTGATTGCGGTGCTGCAGCAGGAACAACAATTAATATTGATTCAAAAGGACATACTGGTCCATGTAAATCTTTCCTCATCATGGAAGAAGTATATTCCGATCAAATACATCACGATAAAGTAAATGAGGCCCTACAAACATTTCGCAAGAGATCCCCACTTAGCAAACCAGAATGTTCCTCGTGTGCTGCCATTGCTATTTGTGGTAACGGCTGTGCATACACATCAAAAATGGAATCCGGTGACTATATGGCTATTGACATGAGTGCTTGTGAATACTCCAAACTATTTCACATGGAAATCATGAATGACCTGTTTGATTTAAATAAATCTGCTCTTAAGAATAAGGATGTCCATATTATTACCAAAGAGGATAGAAAACGTCTTCTTGGTAAGATTATTATCAATCCATTATCTCTGGCATCCTCAATAGGCCATGAAACCTAGCATATGAATATTTGCTTAATATATCCAGGATTCCCGCCTGAAACTCATTCAGGTGGTATTGGTACATTCGCATTTGAATTTGCGATGGCCCTTCAAAAAGCTGGTCATGCCGTTACAGTTATAAGCAGATCTGATAACACTCATACAGATGCTCATGAAATCATTGAAGGAATTAATGTATACAGAATAGCTGATAGCGCTTCCCTATCATTTCGCGCAGGTGGAGAATTATTTCATTACGAAAGAATTAAGAACCTTGTAAAGAAATTAGATACACAATCCACATTCGATATCATTGAAGCGTGCGACTGGGGTGCAGAGGCCTATGCTTTGCTCTCAGACTATTCTGCCCGACTTCTTATTCGATGCCACACTCCCTCATTTATTTCTGAATCTTATAATCCTGAAAATCCGGCTTATCTTTCTGAAAAAATTAAGTCATGTGAGAAGCGTCTTCTCTCCACCGCCCAGAAGCTTATCTCACCAAGTCAGGCGTTGCTTACAGAAATATCCAAATATATTTCCTTCTCCGGAAAAACTATTGTTGAACCATACCTTATTCAAACAAATGATATCCCATATAAAAATATATACTCTCTAAGTACTATTCCATCTCTTCTCAGTGTAGGCAGAATAGAGGCAAGAAAAGGGCAAGATATCATCATTCAGGCGCTACATGAAATAAGTACCCGTGAACTGCATCTTACTCTGTACGGCTCAGACACCCCCATATCAGCTTCCACATCAATACTTGATCAGTGGCTTTCTGAAGTTCCTAAACTTGTAGCTTCGAACGTAAAACATCTTGGGTGTATCCCTAGAGATAGCATGCTTCGTAGTTATAAAGATTTTGATATATATATTTGTTCATCTCGCTTCGATAATTATCCTTTCACAGTATTGGAGGCCATGGCAGCGGGGTTGCCTGTCATCGCGCATAATGTGTCCGGCATGAAAGAGCAAATTATCGATGGCGAAACGGGTATGTTTTTTGATGGTTCTCCTGCCGATCTTGCAGAAAAAATTTCTATATTACTTGCTGACGAGACTCTTAGAGCACAGATAGGCAGGCGCGCACGCCAGCAGATAGAATCTCACCACTCACCCAAGAGTATAGAAAACTCAGTTACAAATATGAGCAACTAATACTTTATGAATAACTATTCTCATTTATCAAATACGGACGTCCAAAGAAATCTTATTTTGAAGTCTAGTATTTTGCAAAAAGTGATGAACTATTTTTTTGATCACTCATTTACATATGTCTCGACTCCCTACTTGTCTTACCCGACCAAAGAGTATGGAGACGGCGAATTTCTAGTTTTTTCAGAGCTTCATCCAGGTAAGGTATATGCATTGCCACATTCACCACAGCTATATAAACAACACATCATTGCTAATACCCAAAAACATATTAGCAAATATTTTCAGCTAGCGAGAAATTTTCGTCCTGAGCATGCAGACACTACTCACCTGCAGGAGTTTGATCAGGTTGATTTTGAGATTGCCGATGCGAATCTTGAAACGATTATTAAGACTATTGAGGAAGTTGTTATAGCATGCTTTAAAACAATAAATGTAGAGTGTCAGATTACACGTCTCACATATGATGATGCGATGAAATCTTTTGGCTCGGATTCTCCAGACCTCCGGTGGAACGGTGGAACGTTTAATCATGAACATGATTCCGTATCATTTATTCTTCCAGATGACGAATGTGATACTAGTTCTTTTACGTCACTACCACCTGAAATCATCCATACACGCATTGCGGAAAAGGATCATACATTTACCGCTCATATTAGCAATATACAGATTCTTGGAGCCTTCCGAAATGAACTTGTTTCAAGTGGAATAGTTACATTGCATCAAAAATGGTCATTCGTTATGCTTACATATCTCCCACTCTGTTCTGTGAAGGGAGAAATTGTCTCTCCCTTCCATCACCCACAAGCACAGCCAGTGGCCGTATCGGAAATTGATTACAGTAATATGCAGCCTTCTGCATTGTCCACTATCCGTTCTAAATCCTGTGATTTTATCATCAATGGCTGTGAGGTCGCCGGTGGCAATGTAAGAATTGACTCACACAAATTGCAGACTGATATCCTGAAGCTCTACAAGAAAAGCAACGTCAGTAATGCCGCATATGAACCACTCCTCAATATGCTGAAATCATTTCCAGACTATTCTTCTGGAGGCGCTGCAATAGGATTTGATCGCATCATATATCTCATTTCTTTGCAAAAATCTATTCAAGACACACAATCCTTCCCTATGTCCCATGACGGCAAAGAATTCTTTGGAGGCCCATTTTCACTTAAAGATCATGAATACCTTATGTATGGACTTTCCCATCAACAAAAACTAGTGATTGAATCTAGAAACGCAGCAATAGAAATTGTCACTAACAAGAAGAATTTTGTTCACGATAAAAGTCATATTCTAGAGGTGGAAAAAATGGCAATGATTCTGGCGGATTCAGAAAAAATTGAGCCCGATGATCTTGTGACACTCAAAATTGCCGCCCACTGGCATGATACTGGCCGTGATGACCTCGCGATAGAACATTCAAATCATGATGAGGTGTCATCCTCCCTATTTACTCAATGGGCTAAATCCAAAACAGAATTATCCTCTAAGACGATCTCCACCATCAATTCTCTGATTTCTTCGCATAGAAGCAAAAATCAACCCACAAATCTTCTTGAACAAATACTTTGGGACGCCGATAAACTAGATATTTTCAATACTACTAGAATAAAGCAAATACTTTCTCACTACTTGCTATATCCATCGGCCCCTATTATCAATCAGTTTAATATTTTGGATTCCTATACCTTTTGGGACTCCATAGACAATACATTAATTGAGCGATTTCACACTACGCATGCGAAAAAACTAGCAAGTACTCTTCTGCCTCCATTCAAGACGTACATCGCCGAGTCAAAGGCAAGACTGCTCAAGAACTCGAAAAAATGTATTGCCATCGGTGGCGGATCTCTGCTTACAGAACAATTACTCCCTCTCTTCACATCTATTCTCGACTGTGCCCAAAAGCAAAACATCTTATATATACCCTATGCAGTTTTTTCAAACGATGAGCTCATAAGCTCATTTGATTCCTACGTCCATTCGCTTGAACAGCACTTTTCAAAAATTTCCCGTAATAGCACATTCACTGCAATTCAGAGGAATACAACGGTTGAAGAAGCCTCAAAACTGATGCAAGCTTCAGACATATTAATCTTTTCAGGTGGTAATACACAAGAGCTTATTGAGCGATTAAGGGATACTAATCTCCAAGCAGCTATCAAACAAGCATATGAGCGCGGAGCCTGGATCATTGCAACAAGTGCCGGCATCCTAGCACTGTCAGAATATGGCTATTCTTTTTCTAAGGAAAATATGAAGCAATATCAGGGGCTTGGTATTTTTTCTCGCGCAACCTATATAGTTCATGCAGCAGATTCAATGAATACTGAAGAAATTAAAGACAAACACACCACCCCTTTGATTCCTCTAAAGGAAAACCAATACAGCATAAGCATCGAATCATAATTTGTTACTGATATGCCAAATTCTCAAATTCAAAACATCTTGGTTACAGGTAGCAGCGGGATGATTGGTACAAGACTATGCGAGCTACTAATTGAGAATTCCTATAATGTTCTCGGTGTTGATCGCAGAAAAAACGTCTGGAACCCTCTTATTGATGCCTGTACTCTTCACATGGATCTTCTTGATCTTGATACTATGCTACAAGAGCTCCCTTGCGATGTAGACATGATTGTTCATCTAGCAGCAAATGCTCGTGTGCATGATTTAATCATTAATCCCTCTCTTGCAAAAGAAAACATTGACACTACCTATAATGTTCTCGAATATGCTCGCTTGAGTAAAATTGGACGTATTATCTTTGCTTCTTCAAGAGAAGTATATGGAAACCAGGAGAAAGTTCACTGCAACGAAGCTGACGTATTTCTGAGTGAGTCAGCAAGTACTTACAGTGCATCAAAAATATCAGGTGAATCACTTGTACATGCATATGCGAGGTCTGGATATGGAATTAAGCCACTTATCTTTAGATTCTCTAACGTATATGGCATGTATGATGAAAGTGACCGGGTAATCCCTCAGTTTATCAGTAAAGCAACCTCGCATGAGGATTTGACGATATTTGGCAAAGATAAACTTCTTGACTTTACCTACATCGACGATGCCGTGCAGTCAGTCCTTTGTGCAATCAAAAAATTTGAAGTACTTAAACCTCATTCTGTATACAATATTGGGTGCGGAGAAGGTTCTTCCATCGAAGATGTTGCAAATTATATTCGAAAAGCTTTAAACAGCTCAAGCAATCTTATTTACAAACCAAATAGAACTGGCGAAGTTGTTACATATACAGCCGACACCACTAAACTCCAGGCAGACATTCAACCTCCAGGCTTTCTCCCTCTATCTGAGGGACTGCAAGAGACAATTGATTGGTATATTCATTAATTGTTTACACTTCAATCGTATCCCCCAACTCTGGTACAAAGGTCGGAATGTCCAAATCATCTCTAACTTTATGTGCTAGCGCAGTAGCTTCATGCGCCTCACCATGAATACAATACACTTTTGCCGGTCTCTTTTCTGCATTACGCACCCAGCTGAGTAATTTGGTACTGTCTCCGTGCGCGCTAAGCGCCCCAATTGCCCTAATATGACAACGTACAGGAACCTCTTCTCCGTGAATTTTTACTTTTTCCGCTCCTTCATAAAGCCGCCTACCTAATGTGCCCTGCGCCTGGTACCCTACCAAAATAAGTGCAGACTTTGGATCTGACAAATATCGTTTGGCATGATGAATAATGCGGCCACCCGTCATCATGCCAGACCCAGCAATAATCATCTTTGGTTTTGGTGCTACGTTAATCGCTTTTGATTCATCTACTGATTTAGTATAGGTAAGGCAGTCAAACTGCAAAAATCCATCACCGCTTTCTTTAAATCTCTTTGCTGCTGCTCTGTCGTAATACTCAGGATACCGTTCATAAATTGGCATGGCACGAATTGCCAGTGGCGAATCTAAGAAGATTGGAATGTTTGGTAATGTGTGATCCTTTTCAAACAGTTCTTCTAGCATGTAAATAATCTCTTGCGTTCTTTCTAAACTAAACGCCGGCATCATAATTGTTCCACCATTTGTGCAGCCTTTTTTAATTTCTTCTAAAATAATTTCTTTTCTTTGGCGTTCTGTTTCATGCACGCGGTCTCCGTATGTAGATTCCATGAGCAGCACATCAATGTTTCCGAGCTGATCCGTTTCACGAATAATTGGCGCATTTGAATTCCCAATATCGCCTGAATATGCCAATGTCTTTCCGTCACCCGTAAGCTCAATAAAAGCTGAGCCAAAAATATGTCCGGCATCTTTTAATACGATTTTTGCATCACCTATAAAAAATTCTGTGTTGTATTCAACACCTTTGCTGCGCGAAACTGCGCCATCGATATCTTCTTCTTGAAAAGTAATTGGTGACTTATATTTTCTATTATCATTTTTCATGATGCCATACGAATCTCGCCAAATGAGTTCCGCCAATTCTAATGTTGGCTTCGTGCCATAAATATTTCCGGTAAAGCCGTCATGAATCAATTTTGGAATTCTTGCAGAATGATCTGCATGTGCATGAGAGAGCACTAATGCATCGATTGATTTAGGATCAAATTCAAATGCATCAGCGTTTCTTCCATAATCATAATCGCTGCCTTGAAACATACCGCAATCAAGAAGAATGCGTTTCCCCTCAACTTCAACTAAATGACAAGAACCTGTTACCATGTGTGCCGCGCCAAAAAATGTTACTTTCATACTAGCTGATCAAAAATATGATCAAAGTATAGCATAGCGAGGAGTGAAAAGGTGTGTGCAAAACTATCTTGAAGTGCAAAAATTTGCTATGATAGGTGCATATGAGACACTCGCGTGAAGAGATCACGATTCAAGGACCAGCTATTGAGCAACTACATCAAAAACGGGGCTGTATTGAGCGCACATGCCTGAGCTCTATCGGCTGCCTTGGGGTAGTGTTTATTATTGCCATGCTGGTACTCGGCTTTATTACTCGAGACAGAAATACCCCTGTAGAAGACATTCCAAAAGAACTCTACGAATCGATCTATATATATGACAAAGATATCGATGACATTCAGCTAGTAAAAGGCACAGAGCAGCATCCAATACTGAACGCAATGGCGTATTTGCCAAAGATCGCCCTTTACCCAGTCCTTCACTTTACAGATAAAAACCCTGATACAGAACTCGGCTTTTGGAGCGGTTATTCCAGTTTTCTTGGCCGTCCACTCATAGAAGAACATGATTCGTATTCATTAATCTGGTATACTATATCTGCAAAGCCTGATTTCCTTTTTGAGCTGCATGCTCATGAACTTGAGGAGCGTGGCTTTTCTATTAATACGCAGTCTGAAAGGTTTATGCGATTTTCTAATAAATCGCTTATTGGTGAAATGACACTTACCGGAGACACCATTCCTTATATCCTTACCATTACTCTCTCACCCCTGTCACAATAGCTATGGCAATTAAAACTCTAGCACAAGACGACCTTACTTGGGTCAATATAGATAAAGTCGACGACACCGCGATGGAATATTTGAAATCCAAGCACACGTTCCATCATCTTGATTTGGACGATGTGCAGGGTGAAAGTCAGACACCAAAACTCGATTTGTATAAGAATCATCTTTTTCTTGTTGTACATTTTCCACATTGGAATGCCGAAACAAAAACTATTGTTACACAAGAACTGAACATTTTTGCCACAGATACGCATTTGATTACTATTCAGCATACCAAAAGTAGGGAGATGAAAAACTTTTTTTATCGCTGCATGAGAAATAAAAGCGTGAAGAAAGATTGGATGAGTAGTTCTACTGGATATCTCCTCTATAGGCTCCTAGAATCGCTGTATAAAGAATCCAGATCGATTTTAAATAATGTAGGAAAAGATCTGCAAATTTTAGAAGAGCACGTGTTTGATGGCGACCCTGATACTAAGCTTGTGAAGCGTCTTGCAATTCATCGCAGAAATATCATGGCGATTAGACGAATTATTGATCCACAACGATACCTCATTGCAAATCTTTCTAACGTACGGCGCTCATTCCTGTCTCAAGACATTAGCCTATACTTTGATGATATTACCGATTACTTAGGCAAATTGTGGACTATTTTAGATACATATAAAGACACGGTTCAAGGACTCCATGTAACAGTTGAATCGCTGATTAATCAAAAAACGAATAAAGTTGTAGGAACATTGACGGCTATTTCTGTTGGACTCCTGCCGTTTACTGTGCTATCAAGTATGTATGGTATGAACATCATTGGTCTCCCCTTTGCAAGAGATCCTGCCGTAGTTTGGGGCATGTTTATTGCTCTTGCTATGGCTGTGACAATAGCAATTGTTGTCATGAAAAATCGTAAATGGTTGTAATGTGGTTAAGAAACTCCTCAGCAGCAAAGCGGCAACTATTAGTAGTGCTGCACTGATTCTTGGGCTAGCATCATTCACTAGCAGACTTATTGGCGTTGTCAGAAATCGCATTTTTGCCCATGAATTTGGTGCAGGAGAAGCATTAGACATATATTACGCGGCATTTAAAGTGCCTGATTTTATTTATCAGCTAATTATTCTTGGTGCACTTTCTGCTGGATTTATTCCACTCTTTTTGCGCGCATATGTGCAGAAAAAAGAATACGCATGGTACCTCATGAATACGGTACTCTCTGTATTTGGCGTACTGCTTGCGGCGGTCAGTGTACTTCTCTTTTTCACCATGCCATTTCTTGTACCGTTTATTGTGCCAGGATTTTCTGAAGCTGCCATTGCAGAAACGGTGTATTTATCACGAATCATGCTACTCTCTCCGCTTATTTTGGGAGTCAGTGGTATTTTAGGCAGTGCGCTCCAAGCATTAAAGCATTTCTTGGTGTACTCACTCAGTCCAATACTTTATAATCTTGGAATCATTATTGGTGCTATTTTCCTGGTACCACACTTTGGCCTGAAGGGACTTGCCTTTGGTGTGCTTATTGGAGCGGTGCTACATGTAAGTATCCTTATCCCAACAGTCTTGCATCAAGGCTTTTCGTTTAAGTTTCAATTTAAACCAAAAAGTAAACAATTTTTAGAACTGGTAAAGTTAATGATTCCACGTTCCGTTGCCATTGCGACGTACCAAATCAATTTCATAATTATGACCGTGTTTGCGTCTACACTTGCAGCGGGAAGTATTACGGTATTTAGTTTTGCAAACGATTTACAGTATTTTGCAGTAGGAATTGTGGGCGTTTCTTTTGCCATTGCCGCATTCCCCACCCTTTCAGAACATGCCGCTAAACAAAATGGAAAAGCCTTTATTGAGCATCTTGTTGCCACCATAAGAAAAGTGACCATTTTCATTATTCCAATCATGATTTGTTTGCTCATGCTCCGTGCGCAAATTGTGCGTGTAGTGCTGGGATCAGGGCAATTCGATTGGGCAGCGACTATTGCTACTGCAGATGCCTTAGCTATGTTCTCTTTGTCACTGTTTGCGCAGGCAATGATTCCTGTACTTGCAAGAGCTTTCTATGCGCTGCATGACACCTATACCCCGCTATTTATTGCAATTATTGGCACACTGACAAATATTGTTGCAGCATTTTTACTAAAAGATATCCTTGGCATTAGTGGCCTTGCACTTGCCTTTTCTATTGGTGCAACCATTCAATTCGTCCTCCTTTGGGTGGCGCTTCGTCATCAAACATCTACACTTAATGAATCCGTACTACTGCAGCTGCTGTATAAAATTTCGTTTGCCACAATCCTTATGACCGTGACCATTCAGTCGCTGAAGAATTGGCTTGGTAGTGAGGGCATGTTCGACTTAACAAGATTTTGGGGTATTTTCTTACAAGGACTTATTGCAGGAATTGCAGGATTAATTGTCTACGCAGGCATGATGTACTTAATGAAAGTACCAGAAATCAAAGAATTATTTGCTGCCCTATCAAAAAAACGCAGACAAGCTGCGTCTTCAGGGAAACCTCCGGAACCTATCGTCGAAGTCCCCAGTACCACTTCCTAGCTGCGTATAATATGCCGTATAGTTTGCGCCACACTGGTGCAATGACCAAATCAAACGAATGACTAAATTCAACATGATCTCCGCCGTATCCTTGTTTAAACCGTGTGAATCCTGACCACGGATTTTTTTTATCATAATTTGGACCAAGCGCTCCCCACATATCAAATAACGTAGCGCCTTTATGCTTTCCAAACTTCACAGCCTCCCACATTAGCATGTTTGCTGCCATAAAGTTGCGATGCTTGGTTGAAGACCCACCATACGGATAATACAACACCCCGTTATGTAAAAAAAGCATATAACTCGCGAGTGCCTCTCCTTCAAACCTTGCGGTTACAATATGTGCCTTCCCTTCCATATGTTTCCATACGGACTTCAAAAACTTTGGTGAACGTCCATTATATGATTGCCGTTTACAAGTATCGGTATAGAGAGCAATGAAATCTTCCAATCCCTTTGCATCTGACTCTTCTGCAACCGTTACTCCTTTTTTTGCAGCAAGTTTTGCATTATACCGCGTCTTTGATTTCATCTGCGCAGATAACTCCTCTTCTGATTTTGTCAGATCGAGTAGAAATTGCCATGGCGTAAACAGCGATTGCTGAGAATGCGCAATCCGCGTGTCGTATTTTTCTAAAATTGGGAGTGATTCCTTTTTTACGTTCGGTTCAAAGGTAATATGCGTTAAGCCATGCTTCTTTCCCCAAATAGCTAAAAAGTCGAGCATTTCCTTGCTCGGCATGGTACTTCTGGGTACATATCCCACTGCTTTTTTAATAACAGGAATAGGATGAATCGTCATTTGAATCGATTCAACTACCTTATTCCCCTCTTTTCCAATAACACGCACTACATGCGTCCCCTCATCCTCTCTAAGCGCTCCCCATGCAAAAAGCTGCATTGGATGATGCACAGCGCAATCAAATGCCTCTGGGAGCTTGTCTTCATGCAATAGTTCTATCTTCATATGCGCACATTGTACCAGTAATTGGCGTAGGCGGCAAACCTCTTGCAATTGGGGCTATCCCCTGCTACAATGCCACCATATTCGCTGAAGTTAGCGATTTTTGGTAGATTATGAAGAACATCAGAAATTTTTGTATTATTGCACACATCGATCATGGAAAATCTACACTTGCAGATCGATTTTTAGAAACCACACATACCGTAGACGAGCGCAAAATGAAAGCGCAAATTCTTGATCAAATGGAATTAGAGCAAGAACGCGGTATCACCATTAAGTTGCAGCCCGTACGCATGGAGCATAAAGGTTACACGCTGAACCTCATTGATACTCCGGGTCACGTTGATTTTACATATGAAGTATCTCGTTCACTTGCGGCTGTGGAAGGAGCAGTATTACTTGTAGACGCAAGCCAAGGAGTACAAGCACAAACTATTGGAAACTTATATCTTGCACTCGACCAAGACCTCACAATTATTCCAGTGATGAATAAAATTGATTTGCCAAATGCAGATGTAGAAAAAGTATCTGCAGAAATCATTCATTTGCTTGGTTGTAAAAGAGAAGATATTTTGTCTTGTTCCGGGAAAACCGGTGAAGGCGTTCTTGAATTACTCGATGAAGTTATTGAAAAAGTTCCTGCACCAACGGAACGTGAATCGAATGGTGTGCAAGCGCTTATCTTTGATTCCTTTTATGACGACTACCGCGGAGTAATCGCCTCTGTTCGCATGCTCCACGGATCGCTAAAAAAAGGAGAGAAAGTTACCTTCATGGGAACAAAAGCAACAGCCGAAGTCACTGACATTGGGCACTACTCCCCAGATATGGTTGCAGACGGAGTGCTTGAGCAAGGACAAATTGGATATGTCGTATCTGGAATGAAAGATTTGAAAGAAGTACGTGTTGGTGACACCATTACAACAACAAAAGACCCTGCTCTTGAGCAGCTCCCCGGATATAAAACGGTTACACCAATGGTGTTTGCTGGTATTTTCCCAGCAGAAGGAGACGATTATAATGCCATGCGTGATGCAATGGATCGATTAAAACTATCTGATTCAGCGCTCATGTTTGAACCTGAACATTCGCAGGCACTCGGATCTGGATTTAGATGCGGATTTTTGGGCATGCTGCACCTTGATATTTTTCAAGAACGATTACGGAGAGAATTTGGGCTAAATATTGTTGCAACCGTTCCTTCTGTTGCGTACCATGTATTTAAAACCGATGGCTCAGAGCTTGTAGTGAAAAGTCCAGAAGATTTACCAGATACGCAACGAGTTGAACACATTGAAGAACCGTGGATGAGTGTAGATATCATTACTCCTGACGAATACATTGGAAACGTCATGACTCTGGTTACAGACAAAAAGGGAGAATATGAAAACACCGAATATCTCAGTAGCGGTGCCGGAACTCGTGTGGTATTGAACTACAAAATGCCGCTCGCTTCACTGATTACTGACTTTTATGATAAACTAAAGACCGTAACATCAGGATTTGGATCGCTCAGCTATGAGTTTAAAGAATACCGCAAAACAAAAGTGGTAAAACTCGATATTTTAGTAGCAGAGGAAGCCGTAGAAGCGCTTTCACTTCTTGTGTGGACAGAAGACGCACATAAAATTGGAAAACAAATTGTGCATTCTTTAAAAGAGTCACTTCCCCGCCAGCAGTTTGCTATTAAACTGCAAGCTGCAATTGGTGGAAAAGTGGTAGCTGGTGACAGACTCAGCGCAATGAGAAAAGATGTAACCGCCGGTCTCTATGGTGGTGATGTGACCCGTAAACGAAAACTGTTAGAAAAGCAAAAGAAAGGAAAGAAAAAGATGATGGCTATGGGGAAAGGAAAAGTAACTATTCCAACAGAAGCATACTTAGCTGTATTAAAAAGATAATATGTACCAAAGTAAAACCGTTAAAGTACTCTTTATTGTTCTTGCAACAATTGCCGTCATCGGTATGGTCTTTTTGACCATTGCTCCTGCATTTTACGCATAGCCTATGGAAAAACGACGCTGGCATCTTCTTGAAGCGCCACCTGCGTCGTTTTTTGATTCGCACACTTCCCTTCCAAAGCTGTTACTAACATTGCTTCATCACAGAAACATTACAGAACCTGCTGCAATTGATGCCTTTTTGCATCCTGACTACGCTGCACATATTCATGATCCCTATTTATTTAAGGACATGACTATTGCCGTTGACCGCCTGCTTCAAGCAATTGAAAAGGATGAACGCATTACTATTCACGGTGATTATGACGCTGACGGCGTAAGTGCATCAGTTATTCTCTCTGATACGCTTGAAGCCATGGGTTCTGATAAAGTGGACTGCTTTTTGCCGCACAGAGAAACTGATGGGTATGGCTTAAGTAGCAAAACGGTTGATTTTTTACATTCACAAGAAACAAAAGTAATTATTACCTGCGATTGCGGTATTAGTAACTATGATGCTGTAGCGCATGCAAATGAGCTTGGTGTTGATGTGATTATTACCGATCATCACTCTATTCCGGCAAAAGTTCCAGACGCCCTGGCAATAATCCATCCAAAAATTGAAACTGAAAAGTATCCAGATAAGAATTTAGCTGGTGGTGGTGTAGCCTTTAAGCTGGCACAAGGATTGTTAAAAAAACATAAAGAATTAGGAAAAGACTTGCGTACAGGAGAAACGCACGAAGGATTTGAAAAGTGGCAACTCGGCATGGCTGCTATTGCCTCTGTTGCCGATATGGTGCCACTTATTGGCGAATCGCGTGTGCTTACTAATTTTGGTTTGCGCGTATTAAACCAAACACGTAGAGTTGGCATGAAAAAACTCTATATTGAATCTGGTTTAGCAGACGATTTGGGTAATTTAGAAAAGCCAATTACCGAACGCACTATTGGATTTACCATTGCTCCACGCATTAATGCAGCAGGAAGACTCGACCATGCAAATGTTGCCTATAATCTGATTAAAACCGACAGAGGTACAGATGCTGTAGATTTAGCATATCAATTAGAGCAAAACAATTCTGAAAGAAGAACACAAACGCAAGAAGCAATTGAACTTGCAGACAAAATCATCACAGAGCAAGAGCACAGAAATGTTGTGGTGGTGTTTTTTGATCACTGGCGCCCGGGTATTGTTGGGCTGATTGCAAGTAAACTTAAAGACAGACTGTATCAACCAATCATTGTGGCAACCATGAATGGCGATGTGCTTGTTGGTTCTGGAAGAAGCATTACCGGCTTTAGTCTTATTGGCGCACTTCAAGAACATCCAGAACTCTTTAGTAAATTTGGTGGTCACCCTATGGCCTGTGGGTTCTCTTTGGCAGACGGTGTAACAATCGATCAGCTTAGAGATGCGGTAAATGACTCTTTTGAAAAAAATGCTTCACCAGAAATTCTTGTCCCAGAAATATCAATCGATGCAGAAGCAAATTTTGGAGATTTATCGCTTGATATATTCAAGCAGCTTTCTTTACTTGAACCATACGGACAGAAAAATCCTGCACCAAGGTACGTTACGTATGGCGCAGAGGTTCATAATGTGCAGTTTATTGGCCAGCAAAACACCCACGTAAAAATGGTCTTAAAGCACAGCGGTAAAATGCTTACCTTTCTTGGCTGGGGCCTTGCTGTAGACGAAGCATATGCCTGGATTGCTAAAGCAAAAGAAGGAGATAACATAGATGTGGTATATACCCTCTCTAAAAACAGCTGGAATGGCAGGCATTCACTTCAATGCCAAATAATCGATATTAAACAAGCGTAATATGCATGTAAATTTATATACAGATGGTGGTGCGAGAGGAAATCCTGGGCCAGCAGCGCTTGGAGTAGTAATCAAAGACGAAGCCGGAAAAGTAATCAAGCATTATGGCAGTTATTTAGGTGAATGCTCAAATAATGTTGCAGAGTATCAAGCAATTGTCTCTGGATTGCGGACCGGATTGGAACTCGGTGCAACATCTATCGATTGCTACGCTGATTCAAAACTTGTTATTGAGCAGCTTAAGCGAAATTGGAAGGTGAAACATCCCGATATGCAAACATTGTTTGTACAGGCATGGAACTTAATGCAGAAATACGAAAAGGTGACGCTCACACATATACGACGAGAGAAGAATACGGAAGCGGATGCAGAGGTAAATATTATCTTAGACAGAAAAGCATGAAAAAAACAGAGCCCGTCGGCTCTGTTTTTTTATTTATGTAGTGGTCTGTCTGGAATATGTTCTAACGTGTATCCACCAGTATTTGATTCGGATAATTGCATGTCGTCTAAGCCAGAGGTTCTTCTTTCTATATCATTCCATTGTAAAGATACAACAATAACAACAGCGCAGAGTCCAATGACTCCCATTAGACTGGCCATAATTAATTCTTTCTTTTTTTGTTTAATCATACAAATGCGCGCTAAAGCGTTTCATGGTATAATTATATAACAAATCGCATGTAAATGAAATATGTCAGCACCAAACGCGCAACAAGAAGCAACAAATCCATTGTTATTAGCACTTGATCCGTTTACAAGTAATACCCTTTTTATTGGATTTATTATTGGGCTCATATTTGCTTTTTTGGTTGCAGGATTTATTTTAACAGAAAATCCAAAGCACATTCCTGCGATGATTAAGCACAGCGGGCGCAAAGGGTTTGTGAAAGTGACAGGTCAAAGTGTTGACGGAACATATTCCGGTTCTTATACGCAATATTTGAAGAGGCAACAACAAGTGCGCGCACTATTCCTTATTTCGATTATTTGTTTTTGCGCAATGGTAGCAAGCGTGCTGGCGTTTGGGTAGGTTGACGAGATGATCAATGTATGATATTACAAAGGCACCGTAATGCGGTGTTCTTTTAATCTTGACGTCGACGTGATGTCGGCTGAACAGAGATCGGAATGGTCAATGATGCCAATCGCAAGACGCCACTTCCTCACGAGGTGAACGTCGAAGAGTTCGTGGCGGCGACCGCTCAAGCGCAGATCAAGGAGCTGCTGTGGAACATGATCCTGCGCATGCGCAACGAGGAGCCGCACGTGGAGGCGCTCCAAGCGCCCTTCACCGCCGAGCATCTGGTGGAGAATGTGGAAAACAAATTCGCGCTTGCCTTGCGGGGGCTCGAAGACGCTGATAGCGAGAGGTACTCGCTGAAGGTGCTCATCGGAGGTGGCGGCGGATCTGTGATCCTGCGGCGCAAGCCGATGCTGGAGATCGAGATCGCGCCCCTCGTGGAGAAGATCAACCTGGCGTTCAGGGAGATCCACACCCAGATGAACTCCAGGTTCTGCTGGGCTCTCC
Source organism: Candidatus Magasanikiibacteriota bacterium (assembly GCA_018650645.1). Taxonomy (GTDB): domain Bacteria; phylum Patescibacteriota; class Patescibacteriia; order Magasanikbacterales; family UBA922; genus JABIFP01. The sequence goes on from JABIFP010000021.1 coordinate 18,111, forward strand.
CGAAGGGCTTGGACACCGAGGAGGTCATCCAGCAGATCCGCGAACTGGTTGTGGCCATGAGCGGGACTGAACAAGTGCACATTGGCGCACACCTGGAAGTAAGTCACATCGCCGGCGGACCGGTTCTCGCATGCCGACTGTGTCGGGTGGAGGAACCGGAGGACTCCGCCGCGGAGCCCCTGAAGCGCGTGGTCAAGCTGGAAAACCGCATCTGGCGGCACACCCCGGACTTCCCGGAGCAGCAGGAAATTCCTGCTGAGGTGGTCGTCCGTAAGATCGAGCGAGCCTTCCTGGAGAGCACCATCGATGAAATCGTTGCAGCTGCGAATATTGCTCGTCCCCCAGAGCAAGACCTGACGCCATGCGGCGACTACGCTACGTGGATCGGCCTGCCGAACAACGCCGATCACGTTCCCGCCATTGAGGCAGCTCTACTTGGGAACCCCTCGCTGCGCTCTGCTGTGGAGACGTTCAAGGAGTTCCACTGCGTCAAGATCAGGCAAGAGAGCACCCCTCGTGAAGATGGACGAATCATGATTCAGCTCACCTTCCAGTGCGAGCCCTGATCAACCCTGCTGCCCGGTACATTGCCGGCCGCCTGCGTGGGCACTACTGCCCGCGCTTCCCCGCCCGCATCTTGCGTGGCAAGGTGGTCCTGCGCTTCGTCATCAACAGCGTCCTGCCGGAGGCATACATGCACCTCTTCACGCTGCAGCTCGAGACGGCCATCAAGGAACTCCTGATCGCCGAGCTCAGCTGCATTGAGATCACGCATGGCACTCACCCGAAGACGCGTAACACCGTCTTCGAGATCGCGCTGAGCTGATCGCCCGAGCAGGCAACACACCTGCTCACGCCGCCGCCCTTCCGGGGTTGGCGGCTCTTTTTTTTGACATTCCTGTTTCACTATGTAAGTATACCCATACATTCACATCACTGGAGGATAGATGGACTCTGAAGCGGCTACCCACTTTAAACTGACCGCTGTGCCCGAACTCGAGTGCCTGGCACGCACAAGCTATCTTCAAGAGTCGCGTACAGACGGCTCTACCAGGCAACTCAATGACGCGATGTTCGACTTCGTCCAGCGTGTTATAGATGCCATTGAAGATGATGAGCTGGAAAGGAACTTCACCCGGCTCAAGTCACAACTCTGGATCCGCGAAGCACCAGATTTGAACGTCGTCGCAAAGCTGCTAGAGGATGCCATCTGTCGCCAGGATGCCTGGCAACAGCTCCGCAAGATGCTCACCGGCGTCAACATCTATGTGAGCCAGAAGCGGTGGCCTCAGAATCACACGCTCGTCCACATCGACTTCGTCCCATGAGTCGCCTGACATCGCCAGCTGGCACCACTGCCGCTGCGCCACCACCGTCTGCACCCACACCGGGGCTGACGGTTCTTTTTTTTTACATAATACCCTCCAAGGGTTGACAATACCCCTTTTTTGTGGTATAGTCCCCCGTCGTTAAATCGGCATTTCACCTGCGCTGGCGGAGGCCAGCTGACTTGAGGAGTAGTGTGAGAAAGAAGCCCCAGACGATCGAAGAGTTCCTTGCGATGGTCGCGTCCTTCATGGACAACGGCCCGCGCGGCTCTGTGACCTTCAC
>JABIFP010000027.1 GCA_018650645.1 Candidatus Magasanikiibacteriota bacterium
ATCTTCACGTCCGCCACTTCCTCCGGAGTGGGTTCTTCGGTCTGCGCCATCGCCTGTCCCGCGAGGGAACAGGTCAGCATGAGGAACAGGGCGGGGATGAGATGAGTCATCCTTAATTTCCTATCACCGGCGTGTTGCCGGAAAATGTGGGAGTGTAATCTCTCCCGACTACTGATGAATCAGATCATCTCGGCGCAGCGTTGCCGCGACCGTCCACGATTGTGAAGGTTGCGGTCGTTGACCGAGTCAGGACCATAGCTCACCGCGATGGCCTCCCCCGTGATCGAATCAACCACGAGGAACATCTCCACTGCGCCGGTGAACCCGTTGCGCATCACCGTGATGTAGGTTTCGCCGGTGGGGTCAGGGACCTGCGTCATGAGGACCCCTTCATTCAGGTTGAGCCAGTTCAGGCCAGCCTGACGCACCATGTAGACCACGTCATACGCGTAGCCGAGAGCGAGGTACCCTCCGTTGTGCTCAGGGATCTTTCCCATCGCGATCGCCGCGAGCATGCTGTCGACACCCAAACGGATGTTGACGAACAGTCCGTCGTTATGGACCTCCGGGGTGTCATGCACGGTGATGGCAAAGCTGATGAGCCCCAAGACGGGGAGCTCACCGGCCGCGCACTGATCGTGGAACATGGGCCCCGGTGGGGGACCCTCGTCAGGCATTCCGCCCATGGGTGCTCCGTCTTCGAACGGAAGGCCCGTGAGCCATCCGTGCTCGCACCCTCCCATGAGCAGGGCCGTCAACGTGAGGACCCCAAAAGCGAGGTCCTTGAAATTCGTACACATGCGCTAACTCCTTACATTAGGATATCACAATCCTAAGCGCCGACAGAATCTAACAGAAATGGAATGTTTTGTCAACCGGGATACCCAATAGGCAGTAGCATTACAGAGAACATTGCTCCACACATTGACAGAGACTAATAATCGGCTATACTGAGCTAATATTGATCAACCTATGCAAGAAAAAATATCCATTAAGGGAGCAAGAGAGCATAATCTGCAGAATATCTCTGTAGAACTCCCAAGAAACAGGATGATTGTCTTTACCGGCCTCTCTGGTTCTGGAAAGTCGTCGCTTGCTTTTGATACCATTTTTGCAGAAGGGCAGCGCCGGTATGTAGAAAGTTTGTCAGCATATGCGCGGCAATTTTTGGGTGGCATGCAGAAGCCAGATGTAGATGAAATTGAAGGGCTTTCACCAGCCATTTCAATCGATCAGAAAGCGCATTCAGCAAATCCGCGTTCAACTGTTGCGACTATTACAGAGGTGTATGATTATCTTCGTGTATTATTTGCAAGAATAGGGAAGCCGCAATGTCCAATTTGTGATACCTCGATTGAAAAAATGACCACAGATCAGATTACAGAGGTCATGCTTGATCAAGTACTGAAGAAGCCGCAGGGCTGCACCATTTTGGCGCCAGTTGTACGCGGAAGAAAAGGGGAGTATTACCAAATGTTGTATGACATGTACAATGCTGGTTTTTTGCACGTGCGTGTTGATGGCGAAATGTATTCGCTCAAAGAAAAGATTGTGCTGAGCAAAAATAAAAAGCATACGATTGAAATTGTGATTGATGAGTTTGCAAAAAAAGATTTTGAGGATCTGCAGCGGCTAGGTGAAGCGGTAGAAACAGCAGTCGATTTATCAAATGGCTTATGCAGTGTTATTTGGAAAGATAAAACGGAGTCTATCTATTCCACAGAGTATGCTTGCCCAAATGATGGATATGCGTTTCCAGAAATCGAACCGAGACTTTTTAGTTTCAATAGCCCGTATGGATATTGTAAAAGTTGTACGGGACTTGGGACAGTAGAATTGTTTTCAGAAGAACTTTGTCACACCTGTGAAGGAAAAAGATTGAATGATCATTCATTAGCAGTAAGAGTGAGCGAAAAAAGTATCTATGATGTAGCAAGCCTTACTATTGGAGATGCCAAAGTGTTTTTTCAGGGATTAGAAAAGGGGTTACCACCTAGAGAAATTGAAATTGCCGGGCCAGCACTCAGAGAAATTGTAAATCGGCTCACATTTTTGGTAAATGTGGGATTGCATTACATTACGATGGGGCGGCGTGCCGGAACGCTCTCTGGTGGAGAAGCGCAGCGTATAAGACTTGCTTCTCAGGTTGGTCAGCAGCTAGTTGGTGCGCTTTATGTATTAGACGAGCCGACTATTGGGCTGCATCAAAGAGACAATGACAGACTAGTGGCAACGCTTAGGAATCTTTGTGATATTGGAAACACCATTATTGTAGTAGAACATGATGAAGATACTATTCTTACAAGTGACTGGGTAGTTGATATCGGCCCTGGTGCTGGGGAACATGGAGGAGAGATCATCTATAGTGGTCCAAGAGAGGATTTGATGGCAGCTGCGCCAGCAAAAAAGCGTTCAGTATATGGTTGCGCAGTGCTTGGAAGCGCAAAAAAATCACTGACTGGAAAATATTTAAGAAAGGAACTATCTATTCCAATTCCAAAGAATAGAAGAAAAGTAGATAGAGCAACGCCGTTCATCAAAATTAAGGGGGCCTCAGAAAACAATTTACAAAATATTAATGTGCAGATTCCATTGCGGCGTCTCGTTGCGCTTACTGGAGTATCAGGGTCAGGGAAATCTACCCTCATGCATAAAATTTTATATCGATCAGTTGCAAATCGCTTGCATCATGTAGATAAAAAAATTGGGCAGCACAAATCGATTACTGGAACAGAATATATCGATAAAATTATTAGAATTGATCAAAAACCAATTGGAAGAACGCCGCGGTCAAATCCTGCAACATATACAAAGGCGTATGATGCTATTCGTGATTTATTTGCAGAAACACCAGAAGCAAAAATCAGAGGATATAAAAAAGGACGATTTAGTTTTAACAGACCTGGTGGAAGATGCGAGCATTGTGAAGGAAAAGGGATGCTTCTTATTGAAATGCATTTTTTGCCAAGCGTAGAGATTACTTGTGATGTATGTAAAGCCGAGCGGTTTAATAATGAAACACTGCAGGTGCACTATAACGGCAAATCGATTGCCGATGTATTACAAATGACAGTAGAAGAAGCACATGAGTTTTTCCGCGGCATTCCACCAATTGCAGACAAGATGTCTATGCTAGAAAAGGTTGGACTTGGATATTTACGGCTGGGGCAATCGGCAACCACGCTTTCTGGTGGGGAAGCGCAGCGCATTAAACTTTCAAAAGAATTAGCAAAACGAAATACAACAAAAACACTCTATCTTTTAGACGAGCCAACTACGGGGCTCCATTATGATGATGTGAAAAAATTAATCGAAGTATTGCAGCAGCTCGTTTCACAAGGCAATACCGTTATGCTTATTGAGCATAATCTGGATGTGATTAAATGCATGGATTGGATTATTGATCTTGGGCCAGAGGGTGGAGACAAAGGAGGAACGGTGATTGCACAGGGTACCCCAGAGGAAATTGGTATGAATGGAGAGAGTTTCACTGGAAAATATCTTCGTAGGCATTTGCCGTAACATTGACAGGATCCACCATTCTCTATAGAGTCAGTAGTAACGCACAACGGAGGGGATATGCGCGAAAATGAGGGAGAGTGGGATTTTCCACCTCAGTGTCTGCAGATACTGGACTGGCAGAATGATCCAGTCGTTGTATCGCTGCTCAAGAGCGGCTTTCTGCTGTTTTTGGTGATTGCCATCTGCGTGTTGGTCTCTATCGTCTTGGGGTGTTGCAGCCTCTTTGAAGATCGGCTGACGGACGAAGCGTACGATGATGCAATTCGCAAGGTAGTGTCATGGCTGGACTGAAAACAAACCCACAGAAAAAGCGGCCCGTAAGGCCGCTTTTGGAGTATATATATGTATATGTTTACTGCCCAAGTCCTCTAAACACCACATTAAAGGTGCGCAATATGATAGAAATATCCATCAGAAGTGATCGGTTTTTGATATAGAATAGATCGTATTGCAACTTCACGAGTGACTTTTCAAGCGTATCAGCGTAATGCTGATGCAAAATTGCCCATCCAAGGAGTCCTGGCCGCACAACATGTCTAAGAGGATAGTAGGGCATTTTTTCTGTAAGGTCCTCTACAATTTGTGGGCGCTCAGGTCGTGGTCCAATCAACGTAATATCTCGTTTCATGAGGTTGATTGCCTGTGGCAGTTCATCTAAACGCATTTTTCTTAGAATTTTTCCTACAACTGTTACGCGTTCATCATTTTTTGTGGCAAATTTATATCCTTCAGTTTCTGCTGAGCCATCTTTGCCAAGCGCATACATTGATCTGAACTTATAGAGAAAGAAGGGTTTGCCGAATAGCCCTGTTCTTTTTTGTTTGTAAAAAATAGGTCCTTTTGATGTGGTTTTAATAAGCAGTGCAAGAATTGGAAAGAGTAAGGCAAATACAGCAAAGAGTGTAATGCTGGCAGCCATATCAATAATCGTTCTGATGTTTTCGTAAACGGGTTTGTCTTTTCTTCTTAAATGTTGCAAGAACCATGCTTCTGAAAATGTAGAAGGCGGAATTCTTCCAGTAAGCGTTTCGTAAAATGTAGTAAGATCAGTAATTTGCACTGGCCAAAATAAAAGCTCATAAATTTCACGCATCGCTTCTTCTTGCTCTTGCATCTCTGGAGACACAACAACAAATGAAATTTGATGTGTTGAAATTGCTGGTCTAATTGCTTTAAGCGCAGTATAAGTTGGGATAGACTTATCAATTTCTCCCTTTGGTAGTGATGGATCAATAACAGCTCCAGTAATATAACTTCTCTCTGGGTGATTCTTTAATATAGAGATGAGCTCTTTAGATTCAGGTGTGTATCCAACAAAGAGTACATTTGTGAGCAGTCTACCGCGCAGTAGCAGTGAAGAACATACTACATGCCATACAGTTGAAAGCGTGTATCCAATAACCGTTGCAAGAAGTAGAATAGTTTTTGGAGCAATAGTTTTATCTGCAAGCAAGTAGAAAAAAAGGATACTTACTATAAAGGCTGTTGCTGCCGTTTCAATTCTTTTTCTATAAAACCCTTTTGCTTTTGCAGAAATGGCAAGGTCGTATAGTCCATTAATGTAGTTAACAAGAAGCCACAAAAAAATGGTAACACCAAAAAGGAGCGCGGTTCGCTCGATGTCTGCAAAACTTGGAATGTGTAATCGTCTGAGTGCTTGCGCTGACCAGAATGCGGCACCAAATATGATGACGTCACCGGCTAGGAGTACTAACCGCTTTAAAAAGAAGACATGTTTCATTTGCACCAATATTGTTAACAAAGTATACTACGGGTAAATCAGCCTAACTATAGCCAAAATATGAAATTTTTTCAAGTGCACAGAAAGGCAATATTCCTATTGGGTGTTATTGCTTTGCTTGGTTCTGCCTCTGCAGTGGGGGCCGTTACCACGCATAAAGTGATTATTAATGATGGTGAGAGGGTTACTGTATCACGGCAGGTAGAGCTGACATTGCAAGCACCGCTGCAAACAAATGAAATGCGTATTTCAAATGATAGAGATGAATTATTAAACGAAAATTGGCAGCGATTTAGAGAAGAAAAGAACTGGACTATTCCTGGTTCTTACGGTTCGCAGACGGTTTATGTGCAATTTAGGAATAGAGAAGGAGAGATCAGTAGAATTTATAGAGACACCATTAAATTAGAAATAAGAGAGGCACCAAAAGTAGAAATAAATGAAGATGAGAGAACAACAGACTCAAAACGAGTAGAATTGTTCATTGTACCGCCGCAAGATGCACGCAGCATGAGAGTTGGGAATAGCAGAAATCTAGTAGAAGAACGCTGGACATCAGTACGCAGAGAAATGCGTTGGGATTTAAGCGATGGCAATGGAAGAAAGTATGTATACGTACAGTTTAAAAAATCTGATGGCGGCGTAGGAAACATTTATCAAGATAGTATTCTTTTGCAAGCACCAATCGAACCGGTTGCTGAATTTACAATTAATGGAGGTGCTGAATATACAGATTCAAAAGAAGTAGCATTGAGCTTTGCCACAGTGCGTGGATTTGATCAAATTAGGATTAGTAATAGCAGAAGTTTTGCAAATTCTTCTTGGCGGCCAATGACTCGCTCGCGCGTGCCGTGGGTGATTGACGGAAACTCTCGTGGTGATGTGGTGCATGTTGAGTTTAAGACTGTCTCAGGAGACGTGATTACAAAAAAAGAAGTTATTAAGTATAGACCACCTGAAGGAACACCAGATCTTGATTCTGGACCGTTCCTTGGGGCGGATGGACTTATGTATTACCTTGGTGAAGATTCACGCATTCATCCGTTTTCTTCTGTTGCGGCATATCATACGTTTTTTCCGTCATTAAGAGGTATTCCTACTATGAGCGCAGAAGAAATGCGATCATTTCAAATAGGTACACCGATTTGTGTACGGCAGGGAACCTGGCTCATTAAATTCCAGGGCGCATCAAGAGTGTATGCCGTAGAGCCTGGCTGTCAGCTTCGTCAAATTAGATCAGAAGCAGAAGCCTTTGTTCTCTTTGGTTCTGGATGGCAGCAAAGAATTATTACCGAACCTTCTGCACATAGAAGAATGTATTCCATTGCTTCATTAACAGAATATACAACACTGCAAGATCCTGATCAGGATGGTGCATCAAGCACAGAAGAGGCAGCAAAAGGGTCAACAGAAGGGAAAAGCGATTCAGATGGCGATGGACTGTCAGATTTTGAAGAAATTCGTTATTGGAACACGAATCCAGGAAATGCAGATACTGATGGTGACGGAGCGCAGGATGGAAGGGAAGTACTCCTCGGTCAAGATCCAAGAGCTGCAGGAGAAACACTTGCGCTATTACCTGAAGGAGCATACCCAATGCCACAAGGTGCACTTGTGCAGGCGTGGTGGAATCAAAATCGATTCTATTATAAAGGACTAGACGATGGGCTGTATCCTGTTGCAAGACTTGCAAGAGATAGCGCGTTTACCACAAATAATTTCCAACGGCAGTTTGCCGTAAAGCCAGCATTTAAGCGACAAGAAACGTTGCGTACAGATAATATTCGTTCACGTGATGTGATGATTAAGCAACCGCTTAAACGCGTTTCCGGAAGACTCCTACCAATTTAATACTCTATGAAGAAATACGTGCTTGCACTTCTTGCACTGCTTCTTGTTCCGTCTGTTGTGCAAGCAAAATTGCCCAATGACCCGCAGGTTCGTCAGTGGGGATACAAACAAACACAAGCCTACGAAGCCTGGGATATTACTACCGGGTCTTCTAACGTTATTGTTGCTATTATTGATAATGGGTTTGATCATTTGCATCCAGATTTGCACGAGAATGCATGGATAAATGTAGATGAGATTGCAGATAATGGGATTGATGACGACAATAACGGGTATATTGATGATATTTACGGCTGGAGTTTTGTTGTAAAAGACAGAAACGATGATGGGCGAATCGATTCAAATGAACGAAAGGGGTGGCACGATCCTCGACCATCTGTAACAGGTATTTCAAAAAGTATTTTAGAAGGAAATGCGATTCATCACGGATCAGTGGTTGCAGGCATTATTGGCGGAGTGGGGGGAAATGGTGTTGACGGAAGTGGACTCAACTGGACGGTAAAAATGATGAATATTCAGCTTCTTGATTCGAGTGGCATTGGAACGATTGAGCATATTTCTGATGCGATTTATTACGCAGTTGACAATGGTGCAGATGTTATCAATATTAGTATTGTAAGCACAGATAGTACTGACGAATTTGGGGCAGCGATAGATTATGCGTATGAGCAGGGTGTTGTGGTAGTCGCCGCAGCGGGAAACAATACAATTTCACTTGATGATTATCCGCGGTATCCTATTTGTTCTGATGCTGGAAGTGATATTCAAAAAGTGATGGGTGTTTCAGCGATTGGTATAGGAAGAACAAATGCATCATTTAGTAATTATGGGGCGAGCTGTGTTGATATTACTGCGCCAGGAATTGATATTGAAGGTACACTCAGATATGCGCCTTCTGCAGGACTTACTGAATCATATTCCGACGGTTGGAATGGGACCAGTTTTGCGGCTCCATTTGTGAGCGGTGCTGCTGCGCTTATTAAATCGATTCAACCAACATGGGGACCAGATGAAATTTACGATGTCCTTCTTTCTACCGTACATAAAACACCAACTGATGATGAGGCCCAGTACGCCGCGCTGTTTGGAAAAGGGTTACTCCAAATTGAGAGTGCGCTTAAGAGTGCACAGGGGTCTAAACCGAAACAAGTTGAAACGCCAGATGAACCGGAACCGCTTCCCGAGCCTGAACCAGAGCCGGAAGCACCACTGGCACCACTCGTCTTTACGCATGTAGTCGCAGCAAATACACAAACCGGGATTCTCTCTAAGTTTACGCTTGCTACCAGTTTCCAAAAGAAAACATATCTTTCTGCTGTTTCAAAAGCAATGGATGTTGCCGTCACAAAAGTAGGTGATGATGTGTACTGGGCAACGGCAACAAAAATTGATAATGAAACATTGCAGGTTATTGTGTTTAATCAGCGTATGATTCCTGTTTCTTTTTGGGATCAGCCATACACAGGAGAGATGAACATTGCAATTGGAGATTTTGATAGATCAACGAGGCTGCCTGAAGTTGCGCTTGCACCGCTGTACACGTCTATGACTGCAGTTGAAATTAAAGATGCGGAAGGAAATCTGCTTTCTTCATATGATTTAGCGTATCCGCATTTAGGAGCACGCGTGAAGGTTGTGGAGGGTACGAGTCAGCTTGCTGTTGCGTATAGTGCTGAGGGATCGCCGGGGCTGTTTATTGAGCGATTGCAGGGTGATTTGACGCCAATTGATAGAATGCTCATTATCTCAGACAATGCACAAGATGTTGCAGTTGCTGATTTGCATGGTGACGGCTCTATTTCTTATATTGTATCAACAGAATTTGGTGGTAACGCAGCAATTCAAATATATGACAGTGGTGGAGTACTCCTGCAGCTTATTACATCAGAAGAGAGTGATCTGCAGGTACTCGCAGCAGATGCCGATCAGGATGGGAAAGCTGAAGTGTATGCGTATGCAGAGTATTCTGATACATTATACATTTTTGAGGATCCAATAACGTCAACGCAGTCAACTGTACACACATTACCAGGCGAACTTCTCCTGCCATTCTTCGCTTCATGATATACTCATTCTATAATTGACTTCCATTATGAATAATACAAACAGCGACATTCCAATTTTTGAAAAAAAGAACGTTATTGTTACTGGTGGATCTGGTTTCATTGGTTCTCATTTATGTGAGCGGCTTCTGAGAGAAGCAAAAGTAATTTGTATTGATGATTTGTCTCACTCAAACATTCGCAATGTTGAGCATCTTTTGCAGTATCCAGATTTTGAATTTATCAATTACGACGTATCTAAGCCCATCGATTTAGATCATTTTGAAGAACTCGATAAATTCCGCGTAAAATATCAGGGGGTACAAGAAATTTATCATCTGGCTTGTCCAACAAGTAAGAAAAATTTTGAAGATTTAAAACTGCAGTCACTGTGGGCGAATTCACGTGCCATGCTTTCTACACTTGATCTGGCAGTGAAGTACCGAGCAAAATATGTATTTACTTCAAGTTCTGTGGTGTACGGACCCGCTGATTCAGCAGATCAGCTGATGACAGAATCACACAAAGGAATTGTAGATCATCTGTCACCGCGTGCTTGTTATGATGAGGGAAAACGATTTGCAGAAACGTGTGTTGCAACATACAATCAAGTACATAATATTGATGCAAAAATCGCCCGTGTATTTACCACATATGGACCAAGAATGAAACTCCGGGATGGATTAGTCGTGCCTGACTTTATTGTGAGTGCATTAGAAGGAAAACCACTTGAGATTTATGGAGATGGGAGTGCTACTGAATCGTTTTGTTATGTTACAGATCTTATTGATGGGCTTGTGCGTTTAATGCATTCTGGACCAAAAACCAAGATTATCAATATTGGAACAGAGCAAATGCTCTCAGCAAAGGAGCTCGCTGAAAGAATTATTGACATGACCGGTTCTTCTTCTGAAATTGCGTATCAAGGCGAGCTTGCTCATCTTACAAAGAAGGGAATGCCCGATATTGCCGTAGCAAAAGAGCAACTTGGCTGGCTACCTCTGGTACGATTAGAAGATGGCCTGAAAAAGACCATTGACTTTACTATTGCCAATAAAGAGGCTATGCTATTCCAATAAAGCCGTATGATCGTTGCGATAGTTCCAGCATACAATGAAGAAGCAAGAATAGGCTGCACTGTGCGCAGCCTTTTTGGTCATGTGGATTCAGTTGTGGTTATAGATGATGGATCAGGTGATAACAGCCGCCTGAAGGCAAGAGAAGCTGGCGCTCATGTACTTCATCACGCAGTGAATAGAGGACAAGGGGCTGCGCTTCAGACAGGGCATGAATATGCTCGCAGTAATGGAGCATCATATGTGGTGCACTTTGATGGTGATGGACAGTTTCATGCAGAAGATATTGCTCCAGCACTTGCTGCGCTGAAATCTGCGCAGGTACAAGTACTGTTAGGTAGCAGATATTTGCGTAAAGGGAGCAATGTACCTCTTATGAAGAAATACCTTGTTCATCCGCTTTCAAAAATATTGGATCGTGTATTTGGTGGTCTTAAATTAAGCGATGTGCATAATGGTTTTAGAATTATTCGGGTTGATGCACTTGATCATATTGTTATTACGCAAGACAGAATGGCACACGCTAGCCAAATTCCACAACTGATAAGAAAGCATAAGTTGTCTTATATCGAACATCCTATTCAGGTAACGTACCATCAGTATGGGCAGTCGGTAAGTGGTGGTGTACATATAGTAAAAGATTTACTTTTAGGTAAACTCATGAAGTAGTATGAATTTGTTTCAGATATTATTTTCACTTATAACTGTAAGTGCGCTCTACCTATTGGTAAAAAAGCGATCAACTGCAGTGATTTCTTCAAAAGCACTCGTTACATGGATGCTGATTTGGATTGCAGCAGAAGGAATAGTATTGTTTCCTGAATCGTCTAGTTATGTAGCATCAGTACTCGGCATTGGAAGAGGAGCTGATGTTGTTCTCTATATTGCAATCGTTCTTCTTTTTTTACTGATGTTTCGTTTGTATATAAAAATGGAAAAAGTGTCTAGAGAGGTGACACAGATTGTACGCAAACAAGCTGTGAAAGATGCTCATAAACCAAAAGAATAATATGAAAATTGCACACATTGTCTGTACATTTCCACCATATCACGGAGGTATGGGGAATGTTGCGTTTGAAATGGTTCGTCATCAGCTTGAAAGGGGAGATGATGTACGGGTGTATACGCCAAACTATTATGAACCAAAAGAAATAAAAGCAGCTGATGAAGTACCTGAAGAAGTACATGCTGAAGAACTGACTGAAATGGAAGAAACCGTACACAGATTAGCGCCTACACTTAAATACGGAAATGCGGCTCGCATGTCATCTTTAAAAGATGAACTTGAAGACGTAGATTTGGTGCACTTGCATTATCCTTTTTTTGGTACAGCAGGCATGGTAAAAAAATGGCGAGAAGCGCATAGAGATAAGCGGCTTGTTGTAAGTTATCATATGGAATCCCGGGCAAAGGGATGGAAAGGTATGATATTTGATATATATGCGGCTATATATATGCCACAGGTATTACAAACAGCAGATGCAATTGTGGCAAGTTCTTTTGAATATGTTCGCTCTACAAAAGCGGCTCGCTATTTAGCAAAAAGACCAGAGGCCTGGCATGAATTGCCGTTTGGTGTTGATACCGATCGCTTTTCTCCCCATTACGTAACAGATCACCTGTATAAAAAACATGCACTGCACGCAAATACGCCAGTCTTATTGTTTGTTGGCGGCATGGATAGTGCACATGCGTTTAAAGGCATTGAGACGCTGCTGAAAGCGCTTTCTACATTAAAGCGAACAGAACAGCAAATGCCACAGGTGGTGCTTGTAGGAGACGGAAATTTGCGCAGAAAGTATATGCTGATGTCTAAAGGAATGGGATTATCAAGATATGTACGATTTGCTGGCAGAATTAGTGACGAAGAGCTTCCTGAGTACTATGCATTTGCAGATGCTGTAGTATTACCGTCAGACAATGCTGCAGAAGCATTCGGCATGGTGCTTATTGAAGCATACGCGAGTGGAACCCCTGTTATTGCAAGTGATTTACCGGGAGTAAGAACTGTGGCAACACACGCAGGAACAGTGTTTCCAGCAAAAGATGCACCTGCACTTGCAAAAGTTATTACAGAATTTATGGCATTGCCGCCGGCTCGAATTGAGCAGCTTAAGCACGACGCACGGCAAGCTGCGGAGCAGGTATATCAGTGGCCGCGTGTTGCTGAAGAGCTCGATATTATTTACAAGAATTGTTTCAAATCGTAGAGTTTGGTATACTTTTTTTGCATAACAATAGTTTTATGGGAAAATTTAAAAAAGGAATGTTTTTTGGCAGCATGATTGGTGCAGGTATGACCTGGCTATTCACGTCAAAAAAAGGGAAGGAAACACGCGAGCATTTGCTCGATCATGCGTCAGAGATTATTTCAATGATTCAATCGGAAGTGAAGGGATCAAAACAATGGAAGAAATTATCCAAAGGGGAATACACCAAAATGGTAGAGAAGAAAGTTGATGCGTATATCAAAAAGAATAAGCTTGCAAAGCAGGCAAAGGGAATGCTGGTAAAGCTTGTAGGATCTCAGTGGGAAAACCTAAAGAAATAAAAAAGCGCGCTCATTGAGCGCGCTTTTTTTCATTGTTTATCTTGCGTATTCAATTACTCTGTTTTCTCTGATGACATTTACTTTAATTTCACCAGGGTATTGGAGTTCACTTTCAATCTTTCGTGCAATATCTTTTGCGAGGTTGTATGACTGGTAGTCATCAATCTGCTTTGGATTTACAAACACACGAATTTCTCGTCCTGCTTGAATTGCATATACTTTATCTACGCCAGGGAAGTCTTTTGCTGTTCCCTCAAGCTCTTCAAGTCTAGCAACATATTGCTCAAACGTATCTCTTCTGGCACCTACTCTAGACGCTGAAATAGCATCACCAGCCATACAAAGCTTGGTAATAAGTAGTTCAGGCGCTGTTTCATGATGAGTGAGGGCCACTTGGCAAGTATCTTCATCAATCTTGAACTTCTTCAAAATAGTGTATCCAATTTCAGTATGAGATCCTTGCGTTTCGTGATCAATCGCTTTTCCAACATCATGGAAGAATCCAGCCTTTCGAGCCTTTGCAGGGTCCATACCAATCTCTTCAGCCATAAGGCCCGAAAGGTATCCAACCTCAGTACAATGGTTCAATACATTTTGTCCGTAACTTGTGCGGTATTTTAGTCGTCCCACAATAGACATCAATTTTGGATCAATGCCAATGATTCCCATTTTGTGAAGCGCTTCTTCACCAGCTTTTCTAATATCAAGCGCAAGCTCTCGTTTTGAAAGATCAATAAATTCTTCGATCTTTGCCGGTTGAATTCGTCCGTCAGCAATCAATTTGATGAGTGCCAATTGACATACACGTCGTCTAATAGGAGAAAAACTTGAAACAACCAGTACACCAGGTGTGTCATCAATGATGATTTCACAACCGGTCATCTTTTCGATTGTTTTAATGTTTCGTCCTTCTTTTCCAATAATTCTTCCTTTCATTTCGTCTGAAGGAAGTTCTACAACAGTTCCGGTTGTTTCTGCAGCATGATTACACGCAGTTCTTTGCATTGCGCCAAGGACTACATCTTTTGCTTTTTCTTCAACTTCTTCTCTTGTTCGTTTATCCATCTTTAGCTTCAAGTGGAGGAGATCCTCTTTAGAATCTTGCTCAACTCGAGTAATCAATTCTTCCTTTGCCTCGTCTTTTGTATACTGGGCAACACGCTCAAGCTTTTTCTTTGCTTGTTCATGAACATCAGAAATTTTCAGTTTTACTTCTTCAACCTGATGGATCTTTGATTCGAGGACTTCTTTTCTTGTCTCGAATTCAGAGATTTTTTTGTCGAACATGTTTTCTCGTTGTTCAACACGCTGACGCATTTTATCTACATCATTACGACGTTCTCTTTCTTCAATTTTTACCTCGTCGAGCACCTTAAGGGCTTTTTCTTTTGCCTCAAGGATAATCTGCTGTTCTTGGCTTTTGGCTTCAATGAGTCGCTTTTCTGCAAGCGCCTCAACAGAATTTGCTTTTGCCTGTGCAGATTGCTTGCGGAGGAAATATCCAATTCCACCACCAATCAGCGTAGTTGCAATAGCAATAATAGCTGTATACATAAAATTCTCCAATTATTCGTCGTTGGAGCGATGCAATGGTTTGAATACACTAAAAGAGTCCCTAGTGGGGGTGTGCAGCGTTGTGCTGTGCTCTTTGCGTATTCATAGAGAAGAGAAATTTTGCTAATTCTAGTGTAAAATCTGCTTTTCGATACCAATGTCATCTACTTCCGAACGGTTTGTTATAACATCTATGTGTACTCTATCAAGGATTGAGAGGGGTGTCAACGAGTATGGCGGAGGATTGACAAAATAGGAAATGTGTGGTACTTTATGCCGTTCATGATTGGAGGAAAAATGAACAAGAATGATTGTCGGTGGATTGTCGGCTGTGTGCTCGCCGTGATGGGTATCGCAGGTGCGATCCTGGAGTTGCCTGGACTGGCCTATACGCGTCACGAGGGGTTCATCATGATGATGGTCCCACTGATGGTGGTGTTGGGCGGCGTCTACTACAAGACGCACGGTTTGCCGCTGGCGATCATCTGTGACCTGACGATGGTCATGGAGGTGATCAACTTGCTGGAGCCCAATCACGCGCACAGCGCGCGGCGGGCTCACCAACTTTATAAAATAGGCTTCTAAGCCTTATTTTTTTATTGGTAATTCTTAATAAAATGTCGTACAATACAGCCACCTATGCCATCGATTGCAAAAAACGCAACATTTATGAGCATTGCCTCGATTGGACAAAAGATGATCTCTTTTGTCTATTTTGCTATTGTAGCTCGATTCCTTACTGCGGCAGATGTGGGCATGTATACAACGGCACTTTCTTTTACCACTATTTTTGTCGTATTTGTTGATTTAGGATTAACGAATGTACTCGTCAGAGAAATCGCCAGGGAAAAGGTAAAAACACAAACATATGTACAAACAGTACTTAGTGTAAAATTTTGGCTTGGGCTGCTCAGCTACGCAGCACTTTGCATAGCGGTGTTTGCATTTGATTATACCGGTATTATTAGGGGACTGATTTTGGTCTCTGGTCTCACTATGCTTTTTGATTCTACGCATTTAACGCTCTACGGAGCACTCCGCGGCCATGGCGATCTCAGATTTGAATCATGTTCGCTCTTTGGCAGCCAACTCATTACATTAATAATCGGTTCTGCTGCACTTTTTGCTGGTTTGCCACTTATATATATCATGCTGGCATTTACCATTCCAAGCGCGTGTAATGTTGCGTATGCAGCGTTTATGGTGAAGAGGCGACTGAAGATCTCGCTCATGCCAAAAAAAGATAAAAAAACGATTGCATTATTTACCAAGATTGCTATTCCGTTTGCTCTTGCTGCAATTTTTTCAAGAGTGTACGGCTTTATCGATACTATCCTGATTCAAAAAATGCTTGGGAATGAACAAGCCGGCATGTATGGTGTGGCACATAAGGTCCATATGGCATTCCAATTTATTCCGCTCGCTATTATTGCCGCGGCATACCCAAGATTTTCTGAATATTTTTCAGAGAAAAGCGATACGCTTGGAAAAACCTTTGCACAAACATTACTGATAGTATTTCTTATTGCAGCGCCAATAGCTGTTGGTACCATTCTTGTTGCTCCAGTAATTGTGCCACTCGTGTTTGGCGCGCAGTATGTTCAGTCGGTCTTACCGCTCTCTGTACTTATGATCAGCCTTATATTCCTATTTAGTAGCTATCCGATTGGTGCGCTTTTGAACGCTACAGATAGACAGCGTGTGCAAACAACGATTGTAGGTATTGTTATGGTAACCAATATTGCATTGAATATTGCGCTGATTCCTCTATATGGTGCTACGGGATCTGCTATTGCTGCAACAATAGGAAATGCCATGCTCTGTGTGATAGGATATATCTATACATTAAAAGTTGCGGGCTCTCATACCGCTTGGCTGCTAAAAAGAATTGGGTTAAGCGCCGTTGCTGCGCTATTAATGGGTGCCAGCGTATATATGGTTGCTGAGGTTTCTAATATGTATATCTCGATTATTGCTGGTGTTATTGTGTATCCAGTACTCATAAAATTATTTGGCGTTTTGCCACATTGGAATATTAAGCGTTACTTTACCTAATAAGCTGTATGAAAAGAACACTCATCATTACCATGGAATATCCGCCGCAAGTAGGTGGAATCGCTACGTATGTAGATCAAATGGCAGGGTCGTTTGAGCCAACACAAATAGTGTTACTCGCGCCGCCGCATAAAGATGCAAAGGACTGGGATGCCAGTCGTCCGTTTCTTGTTATAAGAAAGCCATTTTTATATCCATCATTTATCTGGCCGCGTTGGTTAAAGTTATATAGAGAAGTAAAGAAGCTTATAAAGACCTATGGCATTGAGCAAATTCACTTGCATCACATTTTGCCAGTTGGGTATGTTGCAAATATGATGCTGCGGAAGTTCAAAATCCCATATATTGTGTTTTCTCATGGAACAGATGTAAGTGCTATGGCAGCGACAAAGCGTAAAAGCGCAGCAGCCAAACGCATTGCATTGCAGAGCGAGCAAATTATTGTAAACAGTAAAAATTTAGAGCAGCGTCTTCTTGAATCACTTCCTGAGTTAGAGGGGCATACCAGTGTGCTATATCCTTCTCCTACGCAAGTGTTTTTTGAACAGCCAAGTGTAGAAGAGATAGATGAGTTGCGCGCAAAATATGGATTACAAGGGATGCATGTGATGCTTACTGTTTCAAGGTTTGTGCATGGAAAAGGATTTCAGTATCTGGTACCTGCCGTGGCAGAGATTTTAAAAAAAGTACCTCACTTGGTGTGGTTTATTGTTGGAGATGGTGCCGAAAAAGATAGAATTCTTGCAGATATTAGAAAACATAACCTGCAAAACATTGTACGATTTGTTGGAGAGCTTCCGCATGAAGAGCTGCAACTGTATTACCATTTAGCCGATCAATTTGTCCTTCTTACGCACCCATACAATGGCATGGAGGAAGGATTGGGGCTTGTTTTCCTTGAGGCTGCTGCAGCTGGACTGCCGGTAGTAGCTGGAAAAAGTGGTGGGGTAGTAGAGTCTGTAGAAGATGGTGTCACAGGCGTCGTGATTGACGTGCTTGAACATCCAGAGCGAGTTGCTGAGCAGGTAATTGAATTTTTTGAACATCCAGAAAAAGCAAAAGCCTTTGGCGCAGCAGGCAGAGAGCGAATGAAAAGAGAATTTGTGTGGGATGCGCAACTTGATCGCATCAAGCAATATCTATGAGTCTTATAAGCGTTATTGTTCCTGTTTATAATAGAGCAGCGCTTTTTGCTGATTCTTTGGCAACGTTACTTGAGCAAGCAGAAGTAACCACGCAGATTGTTATTGTTGATGACGGTTCTACGGAAGACATCGCTTCAGTAGTAAAGCAGGCTGAAAAGATGCACGATGTTTCAATTGAATATATACGGCAAGACAATGCAGGCGCAGCGGCAGCAAGGAATGTAGGAGCCAAAAAAGCAAAAGGCGAGTACCTCATTTTTTGGGACGCAGATATCATTGCACAGCCACAGATGCTTTCAAAGATGCTTATAGCGCTTGAAGAAAACAAGGACGCAATTGTTGCATACTCAGATTTTATGCACGGAGAAGCGACAATGGTAGGTCAACCATTTAGCTTAAGGGCGTTGAAAAAAAGAAATTTCATTACAACCACATCGCTGATGAGAACAAGCGCGTTCACTTCATTTGATACAACCCTAAAACGATTTCAGGATTGGGATCTGTGGTTACAAATATTACACAAGAAAACAGATGCGGTGTATATTCCCAACATATTATTTGCCATCACTTCAGAAGGGCAGACCATGAGTGATTGGTTACCGAGATGGGCATTCTGGTGGCCGTTTTCGCTGTTTCCA
This sequence comes from Candidatus Magasanikiibacteriota bacterium, assembly GCA_018650645.1. Lineage (GTDB taxonomy): Bacteria > Patescibacteriota > Patescibacteriia > Magasanikbacterales > UBA922 > JABIFP01. Next base: position 18,176 of record JABIFP010000027.1, read on the forward strand.
CGGTTTGCTAATCGAGTAACTCAGTATAAGCAAGCAGAGGCTGTTATAAGAAAAAAGCACGGTATTGAATAATAATTCGAGATGTGACATATTGTATGCACAGGACATTCGCGGTGTATCACCCACAGCGTTCGTTATGTAGCGCATCGAAAGGTGCAGAGGCAACTGACCCGCCGTAAGGCTGTGTCTACTGGGAAAGCGAGTGGTGGAACATACTGGCAAACCTGGAAATCGTTGCGTAGCAGGCCTGGCGTCTGTACATGCTACCCTGAGGAATCAAAGACGAGATGAGTGATGAGCTCTACACAACCGCGCGCACATAGAGCACGTCGTCCCTCGTCTTTGATTCCGTACCAATTTCATATAAAAAAACAGGCCGCTATTGCGGGCCTGTTTTTTGTCTATGGGTAATTGCGGAGTCGAGAGTTATGGCATCTATATACTGAATGTCTGAACCCATGGGAAGTCCGCGCGCCAGCCTAGAGACTGTTACATGCGGTGCTTGCTCACGGAGCTTTCTTTCTACATAGAGCATAGTCGATTCACCTTCAACCGTTGGATTGATTGCGAGGATAACTTCCTTTATGTCAGGAGAGATAGCCCGGGCAATCAGTTCTTTCACTTTGATAGCGCCGCTATCAGGATCAAGTTCTGCATTGGTATGTTCGCGCAGAACATGATAGTGACCGGTAAAAATACCCATCTGCTCAATGACATGCTGCTCTTGCGGATGAACCACAACGCAGATAGTTGTAGCATCACGTCTAGAATCAGCACATGTGCTACACGGGGAGTGCGCGGCAAATACCCAGCACTGTTCACAGCTTCTTGCATCTTTGTGAAGGGAACTGAGTGCCGCAGATAGTCTAGAGACGCGAGTCTTTCCTTTTCGCAAAAGAAAGAATACATATCGCTCAGCAGTTCTACGCCCAACTGAAGGAAGCATCTGAAATGCTTTTATCAGCTCTTCAATAGGCGCTGCATACATATACGGTTATCCCATTCCTGGAATATTGAGTCCGCCCATGTCTTTCATCTTCATGGCCATGGTTCTTTGCATGCTTTTGAGTGCTTCGCCGTGTGCTTTTTTAATGGCATCCTGCAATTTTTCCTTTTTAGAAGGAGTAAGCAAGTCGTCATCAATAGCAACTCCTTTGAGCGCGAGGTTTCCGTCCATTGTTAACACAACCTTTCCACCTGCTGCTTCTGCAGTAGCAGTTTCATTAGCAAGTTGAGATTGAAGTTCCTTTGCTTGAGAACGGAGGTCTTTAAACTGTTTGAGTTTGGTAAGCATAAAATAGTGTAAAATATATGCGAGCAGAAATGAACTGCTCTAGAATTTTGGCATAGAATTTGCGGGTTGTCCAGGCGGTCTTGATGGAATCCCCGGTTGCGGTGCACCCATGTGCTGCGCAGAACTCGCTTGAAATCCCGGATCAAGGTCTCGGTAACTTGCTCTCGTTGCATCAAAGAATAGTTTTACTACACCCGTTGGTCCATTACGATGTTTAGCAATATGAATTTCCCCAATGTTGCGTTCATCCGGCGGGATATCTTCCGGTCGATAGTTTCTGTCAGCACTCTTTCTATAAATAAAGAGTACAACATCCGCATCCTGCTCAATACTCCCAGAATCACGCAGATGAGACAGTTTTGGAATAGCGGGCTTCGTTTGCTCTACGGCACGAGAAAGCTGTGAGAGGGCAATAACAGGCACATCAAGCTCACGTGCAATACCTTTCAGGTTACGACTCATCTCTGCAACTTCTTGCACACGGTTTCCAGCGTTTTTCTTGCTGTGCGATTCCATCAGCTGCAGGTAGTCGATGATAATAAGCCCAAGGCCATGTTCTGATTTTAGCCTTCGAGCTTTTGCCCGAATTTGCATCACATTGTTACCAGCATTATCATCAATAAATATTGGTGCCTCAGAAAGCACACCCATGGCCCGGCCAATGCGTGGAAAGTCTTCACTATCTGGCGCATCAGAAAGGTTCCCTGTACGCATCTTCCATAAATCAACTCCAGCCTCAGCACAGAGCATTCTGTCTACCAATTGTTCTTTACTCATTTCCAGCGAAAACAGGCCAACGGGTACGCCATTTCTTGTGGCAGCATGACGTGCTATATCTAAACACAATGATGTTTTCCCAACAGACGGACGAGCAGCTAGAATGATAAGGTCAGATTTTTGAAATCCGGCTAGCAAATTATCAAGGTCTTTGTAACCAGAAGGAACACCACGAAGCGTTCCTTTTTCTTTATGCAGCGTATCGATTCTTTCAAATGCATTAGACAACACATTTTTAATCGATACAAAATTCTTTTTTAGATTCGTTTGTGTCACTGCGTAAATGTGTTTCTGCGCTTCGTCTAACAGCTCTTCAATATTTTCTACTTCTTCTTTATATCCGAGTGCGGTAATCTCGTCAGCGGCAGCGAGGAGTTTTCTATGCGTTGCCTTTTTTCTAATAATACTTGCGTATTGCTGAATGTGTGCAGCTGTTGGTACGGCATTAGAAAGAGTCACTAAATATGTATGCCCACCAATACTCTCGAGTAGTTGCAACTCAGTCAGTCGATTAGAAAGGGTGAGTACATCAATCGGCTCATTTTTATTGTAGAGCTCCATCATGGTAGAGAAAATATCTCTGTGTGCATTTTTATAAAAATCACCCTCATTTACAGAATCAATAATCTTTGCGACTGCCTCTTTATCAAGCAAAATAGAGCCGAGAAGCGACTTTTCAGCTTCTAAATTTTGCGGCGGGATTCTAGAGAGTTCAGCCATAGTGGAGGTATAGTAGCCTAGTTCTTCTACCCAAACAAGGCTGCCCGGGATAGCTCTGTGGGGTCAATTGTGGACGACTGAGTTTTTATGCTATGCTTAGTCACATATGAGACACCAAAACATTGCAATAATAACGAACATCTTTCCACCCGATCAGGTGGGTGGTGCTGGAATAGTCGCAGAGGCGCAGGCAAAGGAGCTCGTCGAGCAGGGAAGAGGGGTTCACGTATTTACCCTTGCTGGGCCAAAAGTGAAGGCAAAGAAGCATCAGATTAATGGGTATACCGTGTATAAACTTCGTAGCTACAATGTTGCTCGTTTTGGGGAACTTGGATTATTACCAACATGGAAAAATCGATTGTGGCACCTGGTTGACATGACAAATATTGCGCTTGCTTGGCGAATTGCACATTCGTGTAAGAAAAAGCGTATACGGCATGCAATGACACATAATACACTTGGCATGTCTGGTTTGCTTCCGTTGTTTTTAAGCATTATGAAAATTGAACATACACATGTTGTGCATGATGTTCAATTTGTAGAACCGAGTGGAATTTTGCCGTGGAATCATACAAAAGATTCACTACTACAAAAGTTGTACGCATTGTATAAACGTATTATGTTTGCGAGTGCTTCTGAGGTGCTGTATCCATCGAGTTATATGAAGAAGTTTTATACAAAGCGTCGATTTTTTAGAAATGCGCGAACAGAATTGCTTTACATGGATGTACAGTCTCGACTGCCGGTTCTTCCAAAAAAACCGCATACAGATATACAGTTTTTATATGTTGGTGAACTTGCAGAGCACAAGGGCGTGAAAATGCTCATTTCACTGTGGCCGCGGGTTATGCGCGAACATAGCTTGGCAAAGTTTGATATTGTTGGAGATGGCGCGCTTGCACCGTTTGCAAAAGCGCTTTCAATGGGGAATAAGCGTGTTATGTATTACGGTAAACAACAGGGAGATGCACTTGCTGCCAGATATGCTAGTGCAGATATCGTACTCTTTAGTTCAATGTGTATTGAAAACAGACCAAATGTATTAGTAGAGGCTATGGCTGCGGGGTGTCATATTATTGCCACAAAAACAGGTGGCGTACCGGAATTACTTGCTGATTATGATGCAGCCTTTTTAGTTGAGCCGGGAAGTGAAGAAGCAATGGTGAGAGCAATTGCCTGGGCTATTCATCAGCGCCAAGAACGTACTCATACACCCAAATCTGGTCGTCGACGGTAAACCATCGGTCAGCTTCTTTTTTTGCTTCATCACGGATCTCTGCCGCCGGAGCCCAATAGTTTGTGTGAATAAAGTATGCTTTTTTCACACCGGCATATTTCATTGCATCAATCATCCACGCACGTTTTGGTTTTTCATAGACCATTTTTTTGTAGTACGAGTAGAGCGGACCACCCGTTGGAATAGGAAAAAAGTATTGCGGTCCATCAAATGTTGTTTCATGATATTTTGCAAACCCATGCACTTTCAGGGCCGCAGCTGAAATAGTTTGATTAGAAAGCGCAATGTAATTATGTGTTCCACCTTCATTTTTATCAATAATATTCAGCGCTTCAATATCAGCATCTCGCACTACAAATCCGGTGTAATGAGAGACGGCGTCTCTTGTTGGATATGTGAAGTACCAAGAAACCGCAAGTAGAAGGCTCAGTGAAAAAAGCACATACATCGGCGCGTAATTTCGTTTTTGCGCCCATTCAAATATCTTCATGAGGCCATAAAGATATAATGGGAAAAGGCAAAGAAGCGCAAGCTGCAGCAAGCGTGATGCGTAGTTGAGTTGCTCGTAACTAATAACACCCGGAATCTGTATTCCGCCAGCGACAATCACCGCAGAGAAAATAAGTGCAAGACTCGCTTTGATAGTTGGTGCATATCGTTTTCTAGCTCCGAGTACTACTAATACAAGCCCAAGAACGGGAAGCAGCCATACTTTGTACACATACAGTGCTGAAAGGAAAAGAGAAGGATTGGTGTAAAGAAAATAGTGTGGGACGGCAAAAGGATTAAGGAGTGTACCAATCGCGGCCAGATTTATTCCTTGCAAAGTAAGTGGGTTTCCTTGAAGTACTCCATACGCAATAAGCATAATGGGAACAACCAGGGTAATCGCAGAAAAGAGAATAATCTGTACGGCTTTTGATTGCAGCTTATGGTGAAACAGCAGCGTAATAAGCAAAAGAGGAACACCAATCAGTGGATGTACGCAAACGGCAGCAAGCGCAAGCAAAAAGGGAAGGAGCTTACTCTCATCTGTCTGAAGCGAAAGCATGGTGAGTAGACCAATGAGTAGTGCCAGCGCATGTGGTGTTGTCATGATGACAAAGCCGAGTGGCAGAAGTGATGCGGCAATGACAAGTGCTGCAGGTCGTTTTGCTTCTGCCTGTAAAAAAAATCGATGGAAAAATAGTGGAAGCGTAATACCCGCAAGAAGTGGTACCAGCATGATATCAAGTCGGGCAGTGGAAATGCCTGTGATAACATGTGCCGCTTGTACCAGCACATACTGACCTATGTAAAACGGAGTTCGCGGAGTGATAACTCCCAGTTCTGAAATAACCTTTTCAGCAGCCTGATGAATAAACGGATCAAATCCCATGCCGTGCACAATGACAATTGCCGCAACACTAGATATCAGTAAGTATCGTAATACTAATACACTTTTTGGGTATGACTTAAAGCGGAGGTATGAATGCACGAGAGAAAACAGCGTCAATAAAATAAACGCTACAAAGATTTTATATGATGTGACGAGCCAGACAGACGTCAGCATGTCTCCGGTTCTTTTTGAAAACAAAAGATATAGAAGAAAGAGATAGGCAAACGCTTCAAAAAATGAAAACAAACTTGCTCGCTCAAACTTCCAGTTTAATGTTGCTGAGCTAATGTTGCGTGACAGATATAAAAGAAGAGCTGCAAACAGTAGTGCCCCCGTAGCATATAGTTCTGCTGTGAGACCGGTTATCCAGTATCCTGCAGTCCCAAATATCATGCACAAAGCAAGTGCACCAACAGCGTCAGTAAGTGGTGTAGGCGTTTTCTTTCTGCGAAGTGAAATAACACTGGCAGCAAAAATCAGCCCTGCAAAACCAATAAGGATGGCTGCCCGCATCTGCACAATAAGCGCAAGAGAAAACAAGATGCCCGAAGCTGCGATAATTCTATAAAGTTGTTTTTTTGTTATTGTCATATGCACAATTGTATCAACATGCGGCCCTTTGGGCAATTGAGCGAGAGGCAAAAGTACGCTATACTAGTGACCACTCAATCATCTCAACAGCATATATGCAAGACATTGGCGCAGTATTCAATCGAATTCAAGAAAACAAAAAGAAGCTTAAGGACATAAGAAGCGCGTATACAGATGCACTACAATCTTCTCAGCAGTATGTAGATTTAAAAGAAGAAATGGGTGTTATGCGTGAAAAATTGAAGAGTCTTGAGGCTACTATTAAAGATGGATTTTCAGGAGAATTTACACAGATGGATGATTTAAAAATCGATGTAGCAAGTGACATGGAACTGCTTACGGACATTGCCATGACTCAGCTCATGAAGGGGCAAACGGTAGCAGTAACGGATGAATATGATAATGAATACGAGCCACTGTTTAAAGTGAATTTTAAGAAGGTGAAGTAGAACTACTATGTCATCCTGAATAACCGCGAGCTTTGCTCGTGGCATTGAAGGATCTGACTGCGTATAAAGGCCGTGCATATGCGCGGTTTTTGTATTGACAAAATCGATTTAGTATGGTACAAGAGTGCTACACCAAGGCGGTGTAACAGTGATGCATAGCGGGCGCCATAGGTGGCGGACGTGAGCTCTACCGAGCGTACATGACTGACAATTCCTTGCTGGCCGAGACAAGCGGGGCAAGGTGAAAGGTGTGACGGATGTCACCCGAAGAGAGTAAGAGGGAGCTCAGCCCAGGGGCTGCGTGGGTTGGATACTACCTGTATGATCGGGTTGGAAAGACCTTGGTCATCATCGCAGCGGGCCTGGCGCTCCTTGTGGGTGCGTTCTGGTGCTTGCTGAAGGTGGCGACGCTCGCGGAAGACGCATGGCGGCCGATGGAGTGGCCGACTTTTCTGCAGTTCATGCCGGACGTGCCGAATGGCGTTCCGGCACTCGCAGGTTTCAGCATGGTGATCATCATCATGCTTGTGACTATCATCGCGAAGCTGACTTGGGACATTCCGGGTTACAGGCAGCAGATGCGCAGTAATCTGGTGCAGATCAGCATGCTCCGGGGTGAAAAGGGCGTGCTCAAGGAGAAGCTCAAGACTGCCTTTGAGGGTTCCGTGCAGAAGACGCGCAAGCTCCGCGCAGGCGATGTCTCCGATGTCATCGGCACGTTCATGAACTTCATCGCCGACCAGGCGCTGCGGATCAAGGAGTGCCCGTCTGACGAACTGGATGCCCTGGCGAGGAGGATTCGCAAGGAGAACGCAGGGCTCCTGCATCATCTCTCGAACACGTACGGGAACATTCCCGCCTGTCGGAATTTCGAGGATTCGGAGAGGCAGCAGGCCCTGGAGAGGGCTGGGGCATACAGTCGCCACTGTACAGCCCACGAAATCAGTGAGCTGACCGCACTTGTCAATGACGGCATGCTGCGGTACTGGAAGGATGCTGCAGTGGAGGCCGGTCTCGATAAGCATCAGTTTGGTGGAGAGGAGATCTTCGGTAAGGACTACACGGTCCCTCGCGCTCCCGCCAACTGGACCATGTTCACCGGGGGCTCCCTCATCACCTAGCAGGAACTAGCACACCCTGCGCAATTCCCACCACGTGCTCAGCTCGCTTCACTGCGGGCTGCTCAAGCCGGGCTTCGTGCCCGGCACTTTTTTTATATAAAACAAAAATCTCCTATTATGGAGATTTTTGCATATTGTGACCCGGGTGGGATTCGAACCCACGACCGTCGGCTTAAAAGGCCGCTGCTCTACCAACTGAGCTACCAGGTCATATCTACCGCAATATAGTACATCACTATGTGGGGAATGTCAATATAATACAGGAAAATCTGTGCATATGCAATATCCATTGCAATCAGGCGCATGTTTGCTATACTTAGGTCATTAAATATACATCCTTATGATAGATCAACCATACATGCAAACGCTAAAAGCGCACTTGCATAGCTACGCAGAACTCAGACGAGAAGTGATCACTATTTCTGGCGCTGCATTGCATGTTGCAAAGCGTGCCATCTTTTCTATGCACCGGCTTGATATGAAGGAGGCAGAGAAGAAGATTGCTGAAGCAAAAGAGGGGTTGAAACGCGTACAAAAACTTGCAAAAAAACAGCCAAAGTTACTTGGTGAAGGGTCATATAAAGCTGCGCTTGAAGAATATGTAGAAGCAGTACTTTTTATGCGGTTTATGAAAAAGAAACCTATTGGCCCAATCAAAGGCATGCCAATTTCAGAAGAAATATATATTGCGGGGCTTGGTGATGTCCCAGGCGAGTTGTATAGATATGCGATTAGATCAGCAACAGAAGGAAATGCAGATGAAGTAAAACGCGCGCATGAGCAGGGAAGTGCCATTATTGAATCGCTTATGGAATGTGATTTAACAAAGTATTTACGTACCAAATTTGATCAAGCAAAGAGTGCATTGCAGAAGCTAGAAATTGTCATGTACGAATTGAAAATCAGAGAGAAATAAAAAAATGGCGGCCCCGAAGGACCGCCTGGTCGGTGCCAGCACGTGTGTGCTAGCCAATCACGAACCCGCACACTCGTCGAGCGTGCATGACAGTTCCGCTGCCGTCGACGCGCAAATTGGCGTCGATGGCGTAGCTGACATCCCCTCGCACAGCGAGCAAGGCAAAGTGGCACTTAGGGCAATAGACCTGATCGCCGTGAAGACGGAGTCTAGTCAAACCCTCGGTTTTGCCTTTGCTTGCCAGCTTCTCTCGCGCTTGCTTCGCGAGATCAGCCAGAATGGTTGAACTGCCAGTTGTCGTTGCCTGAACGCCCATTAACCCTCCCTCTGGAAATTGAGCAGCCTGACTATATCACAATTATCTGAATTTGTCCACTATGATCAAGACATTAGTCAAAAAAATACTCCCAAAGTCAGTCTGGAACCTTAGGCATCTATTTTATGCTGCATATGGTGCTTTTAAGTATAAGTTTCCGTCAAAAAAACTATTTATTATTGGTGTGACAGGAACAAGTGGAAAGAGTAGTACAATATACATTTTACATCAGCTCCTAGAAAATGCTGGTTTTACAGTTGGTTCACTCTCAACAATCGAGTTTCATATTGGGCAAGACGCAAAGCTCAACGATAAAAAGATGACCATGCTTGGCCGCACAGCAATACAGAGATATTTGCGCCGCATGGTAGACGAAGGAATAGATATAGCTATTGTAGAAACAACCTCTGAGGGGCGCGTACAGCACAGACATCGCTTTATTGAGTATGATGTCATGATGCTCACAAATTTGTATCCGGAACATATTGAATCGCATGGAAGTTTTAAGGCATACAAACAAGCAAAGGTTGATATTTTTGATTACGCAGCTTCATTAAAAAGAAAAAATCGATCAGCACTTACTACACGTGTGCAAAAAGTACTACAGTCGCCAAAAGTTCAAAAGCAAGCAATTATATGCAAAGACGTTGATCACCACGGTCCGTTTGCAAGCGATGCTTTTGACAGCGTGAAATATTTTGGGCACAAGCCAAGTGAATTTCAATTTACAAAAGTAGGACAAAGTGCAGAAGGATTACACTTCTCTATTAATGATACAAAAGTGCAGGCACCATTATTTGCCGCATACAATGCACACAACATTACCGCTGCGGTTGCTGCTGCGGCATCGCTTGGCTGCAGCGAGGAGTCATTAAAAGAAGCGCTTACTACATTGAAACCTATTCCAGGAAGAATAGAGTTTATAACTGCAGCTGAGCAGTACGGGTTTAAAGCAATTGTAGATTACGCATTTGAACCAGTTGCAATCGCGGCATTGTATGAAGTGGTAAGACTCCTAAAACCCAATAAGATTATTCATGTATTCGGTTCTACTGGTGGAGGAAGAGATGTAGCCAGAAGATTTTCTGTTGGTGAATTTGTTGGTCTTAACGCAGATTACTGTATTGTTACAGATGAAGACCCATATGATGATGATCCTATGGAAATTATGAACGATGTGGCAAAGGCGCTACGTGATGTAGGGAAGAAAGAAGGAGTAGATATGATTATTGAGCCAGATAGGTCAAGAGCTATTGCTCTAGCGGTAAAAAGGGCTGCCCCTGGCGATGTTGTGCTCGTCACAGGGAAAGGTTCTGAGCAGGCAATGTTCGTAAAGGGAGAGCTTCTCCCATGGGACGATAGAGTTGAGCTTCGAAAAGCACTCAGCAGCAAAGCGTAATCCACCTTGATCTATAGAGATGCTGTGCTATACTAAGCGCATATGAGAGTTCAAGAACCATCACTCGTGTCACGATTTTTTTCGTCTCGACTCTTTCTTGTTGCCACAACAGTGGTTCTTTTAATTACGTCGCTGAGTTTTGCGCGGGCATATTATAGGAACTATCAGGTACAGCAAGAAATCAGAGAGCTTAAGCAAGAGGTGACAGCCTTAGAGGGGAAAACGCTTGAATCGATGGATATATTAGAATATGTAAAAAGCGACTCGTTTGTTGAAGAAACAGCTCGTATTGATCAGAATATGAAGCGGCCTGGTGAAAAGGTTATTGTCATAAAGGAGGTATCTGATGTACAATATGGCAACGCTGCAAGGACAGAAGTTTCTAAGCGTGGATTATTCACCAATCCGGTAAAATGGTGGAATTATTTTACAAAACATAAATAGTTGTTGTATGGAAGAACAAACACCGCAAAGCGTTGAGCCAAAAGCAAAGTGCTGCAAAAAAATGAAACCCTTGATTGGTGGAATCGTTGTTGCTGCAATTGTTGCCATTGGTGGAATGTATATGTATACACTCTCTGAGGCAAAACAATTACATGATTCTAATTTTGTGGTGAAAGCTGCAAAAGTATTTTCAATTGATGTTGCAACAATTAATGGCGAGTCGATTGGGTATGATGAATACCTAAAGAATATTGAGATTCTGACACACGTGTATAATGCGCAAGCACAAGGTGGAGCTGCACTTCCTGAAGAAACTATTTCTGATCTTGCAATTAGTCAATCGTTTGTAGAAAAACTTACTGATGACATGCTGGATGAGTATGATTTAGAAATTACGGATGCAGATTTAAATACATATAAAGAAGAACTCGTTGCTGGGCTTGGCGGGCAAGAGGGAGCAGAAGCAGAAATCTTGGTGCGATTCAATCTTTCTTACGATGATTACATCAAGTTTGTTCTGACACCATATGCAAAAGAAGAAAAAGTAAAAGCTGCATATGCAGAGCGAGTAGATCCTGTAGCAGAAGAAGACCTACTTGCGCAGGCCGCAGAAATTAGAGAGCAAATTGCTTCAGAAGAAAAGACATTCGAAGAAATTGCTGGTGAGGTAAATGTTGATGCAACAAAAGCAAAAGGTGGAGATCTTGGGTGGTTTGGAAAGGGAACAATGGTTGCTCAATTTGAAGAAGCGGCATTCTCTCAAGACATTGGCGTTATCAGCGAACCTGTTATCACTGAATTTGGTCTTCACTTGATTAAAGTAACAGAGAAAAGAACAACCTCAACACCAGACGGAAGTGCTGAAGAAGTAAAGGCAAGTCATATTCATCTTTCACCATATGCTGACGCTGTTCCGTATGAAGAGTATAGAAGAAATATGCTTTCAGAAAGTGTGATTGAATTAGAACTTCCAATTCATGATCCATTTGATGGAATCTTAAAACAATAATACAGAGTAACAGAGTACACGCGAATATACACATGCACCCGCATGTGTTTTCGCTTTTCTTTGTGGTATACTTAGCGAAGTATGATCAACTTACAAGGCATTTCAAAATTTTATACACGGGACTCTGTAGGATTACACGATGTTTCACTCTCCATTGACCATGGTGAGTTTGTTTCTGTTGTGGGGCAAAGTGGTACAGGAAAAACAACGTTAGTAAAACTCCTTATTGCAGAAGAAAGACCAACGCAAGGAACTATTTCTATTGGCGATTGGGATATCACAAAAATTTCACAGCGAGATATTCCACTGCTGCGAAGACAAATTGGGGTAATTTTTCAAGACTTTAAGCTATTACCTGGTAAAACAGTAGAAGAAAATGTGGCATTTGCTATGCAGGTTGCTGGTGAATCAATTAAGCGAATTAGAAATGTTGTTCCAAAAGTGCTAGACATTGTAGGCCTTGCGCATAAGTCGCATAGATATCCAACTCAGCTTTCAGGTGGAGAACAGCAACGAGTTGCAATTGCTCGTTCATTAGTACACAGACCTAAAATTTTAGTAGCAGACGAACCGACAGGAAATCTGGATACCGTAAATTCACAAGAAATTATTGAAATTCTCAAAAAGATTAATGAGTTTGGGACAACTATTGTACTTGTTACACATGACAAAGACATTGTGAATCAATTAAGAAAGCGTGTGATTACTATTGATAACGGAAAAATAATTTCAGACGCAGATCACGCTAAATATCGTTTGTAATATGATTTCTTTTTTCAGAGTAATAAAATTTGCATTGCAAGACATGGTACGAAACATGTCACTTTCGCTCATGACAGTAGTGATTTTGGTGTTGATGCTTCTTTCTGTAAACACCCTTGTTGTGGTAAAAACTATAACAGGAGAAGCGGTGCGAACAGTAAAAGATCAGATTGATGTCAGTTTATATTTTGCAAGTGATGTAGAGCAAGAGCAGGTTGATGAACTAACATCGTTTATTGAAAGTTTTCCGGAAGTTACTGAAATTGTCTATTTTGATTCAAACGAGGTGTTGAATGATTTTAAGTCTTCTCACCAGGAGAGAGATTATGTTATTGATGCACTAGACGAAATTGTACAAAATCCGTTTGGACCAACACTGGTTGTAAAAACAAGAGAGCCAAACGATTATCAAAAGGTGATTGAAGCGGTATCAATTCCGGAATACGCAGATGTTATTGAAGCAAAAACATTTGGAGACACGCAAGAATATATTAGACGCATTGATGTGATCACACAGCAAGTAGAGGGATTTGTACTCATGCTGACAGGACTGTTTGCAGTGATTGCATTCTTCGTTATTTTCAATACTGTGCGCGTTGCGATCTATACACAAAGAGAAGAAATTGGCATTAAGAAACTTGTTGGAGCTACTAATTGGTTTGTTCGTGGTCCTTATATTGTTGAATCGATTGTATTTTCTGCAGTAGCCGTAGCTATTACTCTTACAGCTGTGTATATGGCAGTTCAGGTGATTGATCCGTATGTTGCCGTTATGCTTGAAACTGAGGGGCTTCTGACAGCCTTTTATGACCAGAACATGATGCAGCAGGTGCTCATGCAGTTTGGTGTGGTGCTAGCCCTTACTATTACCACAAGTGGCCTTGCTATGAGGCGCTATCTGCGCCGATAGTGGGGAAGAAATAGCCTTGACAGTGGACGACAATTATTATATACTTTCGCACGCAGGTTGTTCTCAATCTGCGTGTTTCTTTCAAGTAAATATTCGGAGATCGTCTAATGGTAGGACTCTAGGTTTTGATCCTAGCTATCGGGGTTCGAATCCCTGTCTCCGAGCGAATAAAAAAGCTCTGCTTTTTTATTTGAGAGGTGCAGGAGATGAGAACCTTTAGGTTCGACCGCCTAGTGGAGCGAGTCAAGAGGGTAGTTCTATCCTTTTGTGAGCGAAGTGCCGGTGGAACGAGGGCGTAGCCCGAGTAATCCCTGTCTCCGAGCAAGCAGTATTGATGTGATAAGAATAATCACGTATACTACTGCCAGCGCATATGCGCAACCATACCATTCGACGGTAGCTCAGTGGTAGAGCAGTTGGCTGTATCCAACATGTAAGTCGAAGTGAAAACCGTCATGTTTCCACCTTCATCGGTGGGGCAGGGCAAGCTACGACTGCAAAAATGCAGCCCTCAACAGGAATGTTGAGGTGAATAACGAGGTGAACTGCTGGAAGCCCTCTATTGATGCAAATCAATCGGGTAATCAGCAGCCAAGCCCCACGCACTTTTTCTTTATTGATGTGTGGGGAAGGTTCAGAGACTATCCCTTGCGGGAGTACTCTCCACATTTGTGGAGGGGAAGCGCCTCGCACCCGGCCGTCCCTTTCCAAGAGAAGGGTTATGACGAGGGTGATGATATAGTCCACGCTTCAGTGAGAATTGAAGATTGCGTGTAACCAATTGGTCGCGAGTTCGAATCTCGCCCGTCGAGCAAAAAAAACGAAGCCTAGGTTTGGCTTCGTTTTTTTGTTTTATTTCAGCCAAAAGTGAGTGGTAATTACAGCTTGTATATGATTGCATTTCCATCTATGTATGGTTTTTGTAGGTTTTTTTATGAAAAAAAACCTTACACGAACAGTGGATAACATGATTGACAGAACTGCTTTTTTCTGATACATTAGGCCGTTAGTTTGTTTTTTATGTCGAGGATCCCCGCCTTCTTTTGGTTTATTTTAGCGTAAATAACCCGAAAGAAGGCTGTGAATTTCCTCCAGTCATTGCGGTGTCTGTTTGACAATGGCAGTAATATGCTCGACATGGGGTCGGGTGTAGAGCTGTTTGTCGGCAGATGCAAGGATGAGAGAAGATGGACAAGCTAATCACGGCCAACCAGATCTTCGAGCTCCTCGGAGAGAACAAGCTCGGGCGCATTACCCGGGATCAACTGCAGGCGTTTTTGATGTACCCTCTGGGCTGGAGGAACACCGGCGAGATCATCGAGTACGATCTCAAGCTCGGGCGCGATGCGATTAGTGCGCACGTGGCCGAAGGCAACTACGAGCACTTCGTCAGCCCTAACATCAGCACATTAGTCCACCACCTCGCCGGGCGGGGCTTTCGCACGGTGAGGTTCAAGCTTGTCCCGGGCAAGCTGTTCCAGAAACCTGAGCCGCACTTCCACTACTGCGAACGCGAGGACTTCCAGCTGTACTGCCAAGATCACCAACTCCGAGAGCCCAACGCGGCCGAGGCGACGCTGTACCCCGCCATGGACAGGCAGGTCGGGATCAAGAGCGGACCGCTGTACGCCTTCATCCACGAAGAGGATGCAATGTTCTCCGTGAGTTCTGAAGATGGCAAACGACAGCTCCTCTGGCAGAAAGCCAGCTGTACTCGTGGCTACTCTAGCGACCGGCTGTTCCTGGCCGTCTGCGTTTAGTCGCTTGGGTCCTTGCGGACTTTGCCCTCGGGCATTGGTTCCTTGGACACTTGGTTTCTTCCCCCGACGTAGTCGGGGGTCGACGCCGACCGGGCGACTACCTACACCCCGTGTGTGAAAGTTCGAAAGAACGAGTAACGCGCGGGTTTTTTCATATTCAAAAATTTTGTATAAAGAAAGAATTGTCGCTATCGCAAGCAGCATAATTTCTTTGTCACATATTGCAAAAAATAAAGCTACAATAAATTGCCAGGTTAATTTTCACTTTGCTACGTTAAGCAAAGAATCAAGGATTCTGTTTCGAACTACATCCAGCTGCCCGAGCAAAAAAAAGAAGATGCACTTGCATCTTCTTTTTTGTTACCTTCAATTGCTTCAACGTATTAAAGCGATATTTAGGTAGGGATCTTGCGATCCCTGACCTCCTTTCGTCAGTTGTTGTTTGGTTCATTCAGCCAGCGGTGTTGCCGCTAGCCCATGCTGATGTGCATGACCAGCACCGACTCGACGTCGAAGCTGTGCGGGTGCACCAGGGGCAGGTCGGCGGCCAGGGCCGTCTTCATGATGCCGATCGCCGTGGGGATGTCCATGAGGGACTTGCCCACGATATCCACCATAGCGCTGAGCGTACCGCTGAAGCAGCAGGTGGTGAGCCCACGCTTGTCTTCGTCACGCCGGATCACGAGGCACTGGTCCTCGATCACGGCGGTGAAGCCCTGCATGGTGCACGCACCCGGGTAGCTGCGGACGAGCTCCGCAATAGCGGCGGCGTCCTTCGGCAGGTCCTTGCCCACCTTCCGGAGGAAGGGGGCGCCGATCTCGATGATGTCGAGATCTCGGCTGTCGGCCAGGTGACCGACCTCGGCGTTCAGCATCTGGCGCGTGTAGATCAGCTGCGACTCGTAGTCGTCATGATCCGTGACGTTGCCCTGCTTGATGCCGAGAGCCTGGAGAAGCGGGTTGTTCCCGCTGGTGAAGGAAACTTCCTTCATGATGCATCCGTTTCTAGAAAACTGACTTCAGCTCGTTGCTGTCCCCAAGTCGTTCTCTTGTAGTGGTTGTGAGGGGAAGAAAAGCTTGTGATGACCTTTCTTCCTCCCAAAACAGATTGATATAGGACTATAGACTATATTCACACTTTTGTCAATGATCGAGTAAAATTGTTATACACATAGGGCATTCACCAGAATTCCTCTATACTGCATATATATGAAACAACTTCTCTTTGTCTACAATGCAGATTCGGGTCTCTTTAATGCGCTCACTGATGCTGCGCATAAGGTTCTTTCGCCAAAAACATATTCCTGTGCACTCTGTAAGTTGACGCACGGCTCTGTAAGTATGAAAAAAGAATGGGCTGATTATATTGCTTCACTGCCAATACAAAGCACGTTTTTGCATAAAGACGAACTGCCAAAAGATTTTGCCATTGGAGGATTGGAGCTACCCGCGGTATTACTAAAAGAGGGTAATAGTGCTGATATATTGATTTCTGCTACAGAGCTCGAGCAAACAGCGTCATTAGAAAACCTGATTTCATTACTCTCTGATCGTCTGTCTTTATGAAAAAATTAGAAATTATTATTGCTGTATTGCTACTATTTGGTACGGGATTATATTTAGTACTGACAAATAGTGGCAAGTCAGAATTGCCTGTTCTCAATCGAGCTGATCAGGTAGCTGAGCAAGAGATTTCAGGCAAGGCACACCCAACGCCGCTCGTTGATCCTTCAGAGATTATTGGCGGTGGTCCGCCGCAAGATGGTATCCCTTCAATTGATGCCCCTCTCTTTGATGCCGCTTCAGAAGTTGATTATTTAGATGAAACAGAACCAGGAATTGCGCTTTCAATTGGTGGTACGCATCGATTTTATCCGTATCAAATTTTGGTATGGCATGAAATTGTAAACGATACGATGGATGGATCAAGAGTACTTATTACATATTGTCCACTTTGTTTTTCAGGCATTGTATTTGATCCAATTGTAAAAGGAGAAGAAGTGGAATTTGGTACAAGTGGAAAGCTGTGGCAATCGAATTTGGTGATGTATGACAGAAAAACACGGTCGTATTGGTCACAAATTTTAGGGCAAGCGATTATGGGAGAAGTAGCAGGGCAATCACTTAATATTATTCCTTCAGACATCATGACCTTTGGCGAGTGGAGCGAATTGTATCCGAATGGGCAAGTGCTCTCACGTGACACGGGGTTTGTGCGATTTTACGGAGCGGATCCATATGGGGACTACTATACAACTCCCGGGACAATTTTTGATGTGCGCGCAAGTGATGACAGACTGCATGAAAAAGAAGTGGTGTTAGGAGTTGTGGTAGACGGAAGCGCACATGCGTGGAAGACAAGTACAATAGAAGAGATGGGAACTATAGAGGCTGTTGTTGGTGAAAAACAGCTTATAGCTACATACAA
This sequence comes from Candidatus Magasanikiibacteriota bacterium, assembly GCA_018650645.1. Taxonomy (GTDB): domain Bacteria; phylum Patescibacteriota; class Patescibacteriia; order Magasanikbacterales; family UBA922; genus JABIFP01. Next base: position 35,687 of record JABIFP010000027.1, read on the forward strand.
TGAGGAAAAGAAGACTATCAGAATTACAGATGCGCAGTCAGGAGATATAGTAGGTGCATCACCGACATTTTGGTTTGCTTGGGTAGCCGCGTATCCAGAAACTGGTTTATCACAGTAATATGAAATATATTCTTTCAATTGTAGCGGCATTGATACTGTCTGGATGTGGTCATGTATTGCCAGATCAGCATCCTGTAATGGATGTGCCTTTTGAAAATGATGTGCAAGAGGAAATCACTCTCTCATCATTTGACACACCGCTTGTAGTGAATGCCTGGGCCTCCTGGTGCGAATTCTGTAAAAGAGAATTACCAGATTTTATTTCTTTAACCGATCAGTATCCAGACATAACATTTGTTGCCATAAATAGGGGAGAGAGTGCAGAGGCTGCAAGTGACTACATAGCAACTATTGCTGATAATGAAGCACTTACATGGCTCCGCGATCCCGATGATGACTTTTACAAAGCAATAGGTGGATTCGCCATGCCAGAAACAATCTTCGTATCAAAGGAAGGAAAAATCCTTCTACATAAACGTGGATTCATGACGAAAGATCAAATGACGGATATAATTAATGAACACCTCAATTAATATGGAAATAGAAGCTATTAGCCTTATCATCCCAGCATTTATTGCCGGATTACTCACGTTTCTTGCGCCATGTACGCTTCCGCTTGTACCCGGCTTCTTAGGATTTATTGCTGGAGTTTCAGCAAAAGAACTTGCAGGTGAAGGAGTGAAACTTTCTGCAAGAAAACGCGTGCTTAAAAACGGCCTCATGTACGTACTAGGGTTTTCTGTTGTCTTTATACTCCTTGGGTCGTTATTCGGCGCTGCGGGTGCATTTTTGGCGCCATACAGAGTCTGGTTATCGCGTATTGGTGGTGTAGTTATCATCTTTTTTGGTCTGTATTTAATGCATGCATTTGATCTCAAGTTTTTGCAATTTCTTAGCAGGCAAAAAAGATTTTCGTTTACAAAAAAACTTACTCCAGGTAAGCCATTATCATCATTTGTATTTGGTGCCACGTTTGCTCTTGGATGGACACCTTGTGTTGGGCCAGTGCTTGGAACAGTATTACTGCTCGCTTCTACCAGCGGACAGGTACTTCAAGGAGCCTTCTTGCTTGCTGTGTTTTCAGCAGGACTCGCGATTCCATTCTTACTACTAGCACTTGGAATTGGACATGCCCAGGCATATGTCAGAAAGCTTTCTAAAGTACTCAATATTATTTCTATTGTTGGCGGGGTATTCCTCATCTTTATTGGAGTACTCCTTTTGACTGATTCTTTTGGTGCCTGGATTGGGACATTCTATCAGTACTTTAACTTCTTAAATGCTGATGCACTTCTTAACTATCTATAAACTTCTTATAGGCAGCAACACAATCAATTATCATATTTTTTGAGCAGTGCTCAGGCAGATCATCGATTGAAAACCACCGTAATTCATCACACTTATGGGGCTCCAAATTTGTTGGGGTTCCTTTTATTGTTGCGACGTAGTCAATAGATAGCCAATGCTGTTTTTCATCAGGTAAGATATGATCGTATACGCGCAATTCTCTGACCGATGTCATCTCGCAACCAATCTCCTCTAAGATCTCTCTTCTGAGAGCTTTCTCTCTTGTCTCACCAAATTCAACGCTTCCACCAGGTTTACTCCAGCAGTTAGGTTCTACTTTTGCCGTTGCTGGTCTATGCAACAGCAAGACCTCCTTTTTTTCGTTCACAATTAAGGCACCAACGCCAATGCCTATATAATCGATACCCTGTTTCATATGTTCACTATAAGAATTTCACAATGATCTGTGAATAGATAGTGTACGCGCTAAACACGGCAAATACAAGGAAAATAGTCAGCATAACGAGCTTGCGGAACATACCCGGCTGTACTGGCTTTGGAAGGGCTACTCGATTAAGAATTTGTACAAGACCAATATGTACAAACATGGCAAATGCATTGATTACCGCCCCAAGGATGATGAGAAGCTTAGGCTCCGTGATCCCAATGAGGAATAAGAAAATGCCAAACGCAATTTGCGCCCATAAAAAGGTAAAGTAATATTTTGAAAGATTGACAGTGGTTTTCTTATGTTTCGCAATTGATCGGAGTGCAGCATTTTCTGCCATGATACGACTTGTAGAATCGAGCACACCAAGCTGTGTTTGGAATAACATTACTGTTACTGCAATCAAGAACAGAGCACCTACAAAAGGGGAGAGTGTGCTACTCAGTAGCGTTCCCTGATTCATAACAAACTGAATGCCTTCTAGATTGGTAGGATTACCAAAGGTAAGCACATAAGAAAGCAGCATTAAAAGCATCATCGCAAGCGCACCTAAGAACCAGAATACAATACCGTGCTCAATATTAATGCGTCTCCACCAGACATCAAATCGACTAAGATTTTCTTTTGTGAGCGCAAAGTCATGTCCTTCTAAACGAATCTGCTTATGTCCACCTTTTTTTCTAAAGAGTCCAGAAATGCGTTCAGAATATGCACCCATGCCGTAGCCTTTTTCTTTTACATAAATCGATTGTGTCAGATTGAGGTTTCCACCAGCTCCAGAGTAGGCAAATGCGGCAAAAAAGGCTGCAAACGGAATTCCTGCAGGAAGCCATCTGTATCCATCACCATGCCCACCAATACCCTGAAGGAGCGCTGTCCAATCGGCCTTTGTTGCAAGGTACAATGCCAACACAAGAATGAACGGTACACAGATAAAAATAACTCGCGTAGTAAGCCACTCCATCATGCCGTACACCGTTTTTCCGAGTGAAAGAAAGATACCAATTCCAATGAGCATGATAATTGCAAGGAATGCATGCGATTCAAATCCAAGAAGTGAAGCGAATACCTGCGCAGAGGCTGCAATGATACCCGGAAGCCCAAACCCAACAAAGGTAGAAAAGATGAACCATGCTGGTGCCGCCTTCCACATTTTTGCAAGACCGACAAATACACTTTCTCCCTTAACTAATCCATACCGTTCAATCTCCATGTTCATAAAGAACTGGAACGTAATACCAAGGAGCGCACCCCATGCAATTCCAAGTCCGTAGTTCGAAGCCAAATATGGCCAAAGGATAACCTCACCAGAACCGAGTCCTAGCGCAAGGATAATAAAACTTGGTCCAATCAGCTTTTTGAGCGGCAGTGGCTTTGGAAACGGTTTCTTATGTGACATACAGGCAATTATAATGCCACTACTATACCATATATGCGTATAGTTGCCGAGCGCGCGTCTATGCGGTACAATGCACCCACTATGTCAGAATTTGTCCATCTACATCAACACACGCACTATTCGCTGCTTAATGGGCTTACAAAAGTAAAGCCTCTTGTGAAGGCCGCAAAGAAGCGTGGATTCAAGGCAGTAGCGCTTACAGATTACGGTTCCATGTATGGAGCAATCGAATTTTATAAGGAGTGTAAGAAACAAGAGATCAAACCTCTGATTGGATTTGTGGCCTACATTGCACCGCGTACCATGCAGGATATGGATCCTGAAAAAGATAAGGATCTGTTTACTCTTGTGTTACATGCAGAAAATACAGAGGGATATAAAAATTTGCTCAAGCTTACTTCGGCTGGACATTTAGATGGATTTTATAATGGAAAGCCTCGATTAGATAAAGCGTTACTACGCACATACAGTAGCAGCATTATTGCGCTTTCTGGCGGTATTAGTGGAGAAATTCCACAGGCGATTGTTCGTGGTAAATTGGATAAGGCAAGAGAACTCGCAGAAGAGTACAATGATATTTTTGGTCAGGACAATTTCTACTTAGAGTTACAAGATCATCCCGCACTGGAGGGACAAATGGCTGTGAATACAGAACTCATCGCCATTTCTAAAGAGCTTAACATTCCAATGGTTGTTACGCGTGATATCCATTACCTAAATCCTGATGAAGCAGAGGCACAAGATATTTTGCGCTGTGTTGGAGCCGGATGGAAGGTTGGCTATTCAGATAGAGAGGATTTGCGTCATGTGGACCGATCCATGAATAGTGCAGAAGACATTACGTCTCGATTTAGACATGTCCCAGAGGCATTAGAAAATACAGCAAAGATTGCAGCAAGAATTGATATTAAAATCGAGCTAGATAATTGGCATTTTGCGCCAGTAGAGATTCCAGATGGGACAACGTATGATGAAGTGCTACGTAAAGAAGCGTATAAATGCGCACCAGCATTCTATCCAGAAATGGGAGACGTTATTAATGAACGTATTGAATACGAGCTCGATATTATTAAAACAAAAGGATATTCTCCGTACTTTTTATGTGTAGCAGATTATGTTCGCTATGCAAAATCAAAGGGAATTGTAGAATCTACTCGTGGATCGGCAGCGGGGTCGCTTGTTTCATATGTTATTGGGATTACAACTGTAGATCCGATTCGATTTAAATTACCGTTTGAACGATTTTTAAACCCATTCCGTCCGTCTGCTCCTGATGTTGATACAGATTTTGCCGATGATAGACGGCAAGAGATGATTGAATACGTAACAGAAAAATACGGAGTAGATAAAGTTGCGCAGATTATTACCTTTGGAACGATGCAGGCGAGAGCTGCGGTGCGTGATGTTGGACGCGCGCTTGGTCTTTCATACTCGTTTTGTGATCAGGTAGCAAAACTAATTCCAGCAGGGGCACAGGGATTCCCAATGACTTTGGAGCGCGCAATGGCCGAAGAGCCTGATTTGAAAAAATTGTTTGATACCAATGAAGATGTAAATCGATTGTTAACATTGGCGCAAAAAGTTGAAGGGTGTGCACGGCATACCTCTATCCATGCCGCCGGTGTGGTTATTTCGCCAACACCACTTACAGACTTTACGCCAGTTCAGAGAGAAACAGGTGGAGATAGATTAGTTACACAGTATGAAATGCATTCTGTGGAAGCAGCGGGTGTACTAAAGAATGATTTTTTGGGAATTAGAAATCTTACAATTTTAGGTAAGGCCGTAGAAATTGTAAAAGCAACAATGAACGAGGATGTTGATATTTATTCGCTTCCACTAGAAGATAAACCAACCTTTGACATGCTTGCACGTGGGGAAACCATGGGAGTATTCCAAATGGCAAGTTCAGGTATGACACGTTGGTTGAAAGAGCTAGCACCAACAAGTATCGATGACATCATGGCGATGGTAGCCCTGTACCGACCAGGACCGATGGACTTTATCCCTGAATATATTGAACGAGCGCATGATGCCAGTAAAATTGATTATCCTCATCCGGATTTAGAGGAAATTTTGGAAAAGTCGCTTGGATTATTGATTTACCAGGATGACGTGATGCTTACTGCTATTAAGTTAGCAGGATACGATTGGTTAGAAGCGGATAAATTCCGTAAAGCCATGGGAAAAAAGATTCCTGAGCTGATGAAGGAACAGGAATCGAAGTTTAAGGGTGGTTGTGTAAAGAATGGTATTGCAAAATCAATTGCAGATGAACTTTGGGAACGAATTAAACCGTTTGCTACGTATGCGTTTAATAAAGCGCATGCTGCGAGTTACGGAATGGTTGCGTACCAAACGGCATACATGAAAGCACATTACCCAGTGCAGTTTATGACTGCTATTTTGCATGCAGAAGCCGGTGATATCGAAAAAGTTGCCGCAATTGTTGGCGCTTGTAGGCAAATGAAAATTGAAGTACTTCCACCGGATGTGAATGAAAGTTTCAAGAACTTTGCTATGGTAAGTAAAGCGGACGAGAAGCCGGGAAGAATTCGGTTTGGTTTAACAGCAATTAAAAATGTAGGAGAACATATCTGTGAGGTTATATATAAAGAGAGAAAGGCAAATGGACAATATGCATCGCTTGAAGACCTTTTAGAGAGGGTGCAAGACAAAGACATGAATAAAAGATCATTAGATAGTTTGATTAAGGTTGGTGCGCTCGATTGTTTTGGACATGATAGAGGATTACTCATAAGTAACCTTGAGCATTTACAATTTTATAATAAGCAAGTAAAAGAACACGCTACTTCGCATCAGGATTCACTTTTTGCAGGAACGGCAATTGAATTTGATGAAAAAGTTGTACTTAAGCCAGCAAATGATGCAACCTTAGATGAAATGCTTACCTGGGAGAAGCAACTCCTTGGGTTATATATCAGTTCGCATCCTGTCATAAAATATGAAAAATATTTTAAAGAATCCCAAACTGCGCTTATTGATGTTGAGCATGCTGAGCGAGATGATTGGGTCATAACTCTTGGTGTTATTGAGTACACAAAGAAGAAAATCACCAAAAAAGGAGATGTGATGATGTTTGTGACGATTCAGGACACAACAGCAAACATGGAACTTTTGGTATTTCCAAAAACATATGCCAAAACGCAGTCAATTTGGGTAGAAGGAACGGTGGTATGCGTAGTTGGTAAAACCCCAAGAGAACATGGGGACAATAAAATATTTGTAGAAAATGCACATGTGCTGGATGAAGCGAATGCAGAAGTGATTGGAAGACAGGTTTCAATGGGATCAAGTCACGCCGCTCCAAAGAAGAACTTCCATCAGAGTGCTGAGGCTGTGCCTGAAGAAAAAGAACAATCTCTTACAATTTTTTTGAGCAAAGCAGATGCGCAGCTCCACGCAGGAAGAATAAAAAGTATTTGCGGTGCGTATCCGGGTGATATGCAGGTAATTATCGATATTGAAGGAGCTAAAATAGAGGCAAATTTCACCTGTGATGGCGGATCGGATCTCATCGACGAACTGGAAGATATAGTAGGTCTCTCATCAATTAGCCTTGACAAATAGGGCTTTTTAGTGTTTTATACCTTTGGACATAGGGGCCCGTTAGCGCGGGAGAGAGGAAGCGGGGTTATGCCTCGACCGAAGTGTTTCATTTGCAGCAAGAAGAGCGTCTCCCAAGCGGGACAGGCGTGCAGTGCATGCAAGAGGAAGGCGGAAGCGGAGACGCGTCAAGCTGACTCGGTCCGTCGCGGCAAGCGCCATCGATAGAGCATAAGCGGCAAAGCACCATCGGTAGAGTATATTTCAACCTCAAGTCCTACAGGAGAAAGGAGGGCTATATAAAGGACACCACTAGTTGGTGTCCTTTTGTATTGACATATATTTGCATCGTGGTAGTATACCTGCTCACTTTACCTTTTAATCCTACATGTAGGAAATATACCTATGTCTACCATGTGTCATAATCAGTTCTTTGGATCAACAACCGTTGGGGAAAAAGGACAAATTGTCATTCCAGCGGAAGCCAGAAAACTGCTCAATCTGGAAAAAGGAGAGAAGCTTCTCGTATTTGGCCTTAATGGCGATACGCTTGCACTTGCCAAACTATCTCAATTAGAAGAATTTGCTGCTCACTTGGCCAAAAAATCGACCGACTTAAAGAATATCATTAATGAATCGAAAGAATAGAACGATATGTTGAACATTTTTCATAGAAATAAACATTGGTGGGAAGACAAGAAAAAACGACCTATTTTAATTATTGGAGTACTTGTTATTGCGCTACTTCTTTTTCGTGTTGGACAAGGGCTTATTGGTTCAGCGGATACAGCAATTGATAGTTCGACAGCTGAAGTTGAATTAATTGCAGCAGCAGATACCATTGCTGCACTCAGTACTGTTCAGGCAAGTGGGGAAGTTAAAGCTGAGGCGCAAGTAGAATTACGCAGTGAGGTTTCAGCTCGCGTGGCCAGAGTAAATGTGTCGCTAGGGCAAGAAGTTTATGCGGGACAAGTGCTTGTTGTATTTAATAATGGAGGAGTAGTTTCACAGAGAAATGACGCTTGGGCACGCGTACAAGGGGCACAGGCAGGATTGGAGCAATTTGCGGCAAGTGTAGAGGCTCAGGAAGCGAGATTAGATGAGCTAAAGCGTGGACCTCGTCCAGAAGAACTCTCTTCTGCTCAATCTGCATTTGCAAACGCAGACACATCTGTTGAAGTTGCAGAAGCGGCGTATGATGCAGCAATAGAAAAGGCTGCTCAAGATTACGACAGTTTGCTCAAAAGCTCTGTTGCAAAACTCGCGCAATCAACGCAGTCTGCAAAAGATGCGACATATACCGTAACAAATGCACAATATACCTATTTTAGATCAGTTAATAATGAAGATTCTCGTCAGATTGCTGCAGCTAAAGCGCGTGTAAATAGTATTCTTTTTAATAAAGAAGATACCGGCTTATGGACAGTAGAGGCGCTATCAAGTATTTCGGGTGGTGTAGAAGATACACTTCTTGCAAATCTTCAGGACCCTTCTGAAACAGAGACTAGAGCTGCTGCGCTAGTTGTAGTACAGGGATTGCAGCAAGCAGTGTTGATGTATAACGCTGTTCCACTCAAATCAAATATGACAGCTGCAGACATTGCACTGCTGCAAGCTGGTAAGCAAAGCATACAAGCGGCACTTACGTCAGCAACATCAGTCTCAGAATCATTAGATGTACAGAAAGCTGCAAACGATTCAGCCATTCAGGCTGCTGAAGGAGCTCGGCAGAATGCTGAGTCAGCATACGATGCCGCAAGAGAGAGATTGCAGCTCGTAAAAGCAGGAGCCGCTCCAGAGCAAATTACAGCTCAAGAGGCTTCATTAAGACAGGCTGAAGCATCATATAGAGCGCAACTCGCTCAGCTTAGAAGTGCTCAAGCCTCAGTAGGAAGCGCAGCAGACCAAGTACAAAAAACAATTATCACTGCACCAATTAGCGGTAAAATTTCTACTTTGCCAGTAAGAGTAGGGGAACTTGCTTCACCTGGTGCAGTTGTTACATCAATAGTAAATACAAATGCTCTTAAAGTTACCGCATATATTGATAGCAGTCAGCTTTCATATATTCGGCAAGGAGCTGCAGTAACCATTGGGAACAATGCGACAGGAACCGTAACATTTATTTCACCTGCTATTGATCCACTGACTAGAAAAGTAGAGGTTGCGATTAGTGTTGCTGAGCAGCAAACAAACGCTCCACTTGTTGTTGGTCAATATGTCGATGTAGCAATTGATGCAGCAGAGGCGGATAGAACAATGTTGCAAGCAATTTTACCTTTGCAAGCGGTTGAAGTTACTCCAGAAGGAACAGCGGTATTCATCATTGAAGACAATATGGTAAAGGCCGTGCCAGTAGAACTCGGAAGAGTGCGAGGAAAATCTGTTGAGGTTATTGCAGGACTTGAAGACGCTCACAATGTTATTTCATCTGTGCGCGGACTAGAGGTGGGCGAAACGGTTACAGCAAAATAATATGTTACAGTTTTGGAATTTCTTCATTAAGAATAGTAAATTTACGCTCCTTCTTGCTGCTTCAGCAGCCTTATTTGGGCTTGTTGCAGCTGCACAAATGCCAAAAGAATCTCAGCCACAGGTAAACATTCCAATTGGCGTAGTAAATACAGTATTTCCTGGAGCCAGTGTAGAAGATGTAGAAGAACTTATTACAAATACGATTGAAGATAAGCTCTCTGGTCTTGATCAAGTAGAGGAAATTACTTCGCAGTCAAAGAGTGGAATCTCTTCGGTTGTTGTCCAGTTTAGTGCTGACGCAGATACAGATGAAATGATTGGCGATCTAAAAGATGCTGTTGATCTCGCTAAAATCGACTTACCTGATGAGGCTAATGATCCAATTGTTAGACAAGTGAGTTTAGATGATCAGCCATTTCTTACCCTAGCACTAAGCGGGCCGTTTGATGTGGCACAGCTAAAAGTGTATGCAGATGAATTGAAATCTGAAATTGAACGAGTTGGAAATATTTCAGCCGTACAAATTTTGGGTGGAAGAGATAGGGAAGTGCAGGTCGTTGTAAATAAAGAATCATTAGACAACTTCAATCTGTCACTGCCAGCTGTAGTTCAGGCAATCTCACAGGCAAATTCAGACATTCCCATCGGATCGATTATTACTGGTGGAGAGGAATTTTCACTTCGATTTGCCGGAAGATTAGCGTCAGCTGATGAAGTAGCTAATGTTGCTATTACTGCAATTGATGGTGTGCCAGTATTTGTAAGAGATATTGCTACCGTAAGTGATGGTTATACTGAGCCTGTTAAATCAGTGCAACTAAGTACCGCTGGAGCTTCAGCAGAAGCTGCGGTTTCAATTCGAGTATTTAAATCTGACGGCGGGGGAGACGTGACGAAAATCGCAGCAGAGATTATTGAGCTATCAAAAACTGTTTCAGCAGAACGATTTCCTGGCGCAGTAAGCGTGCAAACAACTGAAAACCTGGCTGATTATATTCAGGAGGACCTTACGGGTCTCATGAGAAATGGAATTGCTACAGTAATAATTGTATCGCTTCTTCTTGCACTCTTTTTGGGGTGGAGAGAAGCGCTTATGGCTGCAATCGCCATTCCAATGTCGTTTCTGATTACCTTCATTATTCTGTTTTACGCAGGATACACAATTAATTTCATGACATTGTTTTCACTTATCCTTTCATTGGGGATTTTGGTGGATAGTACTATTGTGATTAATGAGAGTCTGAACAAAAAAATGCTAACCGGAAAGCCGGCGCGAGAAGCTGCGTTAGAGAGTGTAAAAGAATTGCAGTTTCCACTCATTACCGGAACACTCACAACAATTTTTGCTTTTTTGCCTATGCTTTTGACTGGCGGCATGATGGGGCAATTCATTAAAACCATTCCTATTACCGTAACAGCAGTACTTACAGCATCACTATTTGTTGCGTTAGCAATTTTAACAACACTTACGGTAGTTATTACAGAAAGAAAACGAAAGAAGCTAAAAGTTGCTGACCATCCCGTGCAGGCAGAAAAGACTCGCTTTTCAAAGATTTTTGACGATGCAAGAACAGCGTACGGAGTACAGTTACGTTCATTTATGAATAGCGCCGCAAAAAGAAAGAACCTCAAGCGTTTGCTTATTGTGCTCTTTATTCTTATGTATGCGCTTCCAATGTCTGGGATTTTGCGCACAGAGCTGTTTCCACCAGAAGATGCAGACTCGTTTGCGATCGATTTACAAAAAGATTTTGGAACACCACTTGAACAAACCCAGCTATCCATAACAAGCTTGGCTGAAGAGCTATACGCAGACGAGCGAGTTGCATCGCTTGTTATTAATAGCGGATTCAGTGGAGCGCTCGGAAGTCAGTCTGGCGGCGGTGAGGGATCTCACTTGGCGCACATTATGGTAAACCTTAATAAAGATCGTGATCAAGCGAGCTTTGATGTACTTGATGAGTATCAGGAAAAGTTTGCATCAGCACCGCAAGGAACGATTTCTGTTACGCAACCCGGATATGGTCCTGGAGCAGCAGCCCCGGTTGAACTTACAATCACGGGAGACGATCTAAAAACCCTTGATGAACTCGCAGCTCAAATTACGACGCTGGTGAGTTCTATTGAAGGAACACAAAACGTAAAAAGTTCAGTTATTAGTACAAATGGACAGTTTGTGACCTATATTGATCGCGCACGAGCGGCACAATATGGTGTAACCGCATCAGATGTTGCCTTTGTGCTCAGAACAGCGGTTAATGGCGTATCTGCAACAGAAATCTCTCAAGACGGAGAGGATGTTGATGTAACCGTACGCTATGGACTCTCTAACGCCGCATTTGCTCCTGAGACAGTAAATAAGCGTTCAGTTGACCTATCTACCATAGAAGGTCTTACTATCTCAACACGGGAAGGCAACGTGCCGCTTTTGGCACTTGCAGATATACGATTAGATAATAGCAGATCTGGAATTTCTCATGAAGACACAAATCGTGTGGTAAAGGTAACCAGTTACTTAAGTAGCGCCGTTTCGCCGGCGCAAGTATTTGGAGCTATTGATAGTCGACTCAGTGAAATTGAGCTGCCAGAGGGCTATACAGTAGCTGCAGGTGGAGAAGATGAGGAAACACAGGAATCACTTAACGATATGTTCCGTGCAATGATACTTGCCGCAATTTTGATTGCCGCACTTATGGTCTTGCAGTTCCAATCGTTCAGACAGGCATTCATTATTCTGACAACTATTCCTCTTGCACTGATTGGTGTATTCCCAGGATTGCTGCTCGTTGGGCAACCACTGAGTTTCCCGGGAATGATTGGGATTGTTGCGCTTGCAGGTATTGTGGTAAATAATGCCATTATCCTTATCGATAAAATTAACTTGAGTCAAAAGCAGGGAATGAATGTGCAAGACGCATTAGTGGCTGGAGGACAGGCAAGACTAGAGCCGATTATTCTGACAACTATTACAACAGTGTTTGGTATTTTACCACTCGCACTTACACAGCCACTTTGGGCATCGCTTGGATATGCAATTATCTTTGGGCTATTGTTCTCAACAATGTTGACGCTGTTTGTTGTGCCACTGCTGTATAATCGATTGTATAAAAACAAAAAGTAATTTCTAGGACATAATAAAAGATGCGCTTTGATGCGCATCTTTTATTATAGAACCACTAAGAAGGGGAGAGAGAGCCTATTTCAGGAGGATAAACATCTAGTGGCAACAAACTATATGTTCCTTGCCAGAGATGTGCAGGTTTGTTTGTAACTGAGCAAATATACGTATGAATAGGAATGGCAAAAAATAAAGTTGCAGGCGAAGCAATAATTCTGTGGAAGCGGGGAAGACAGAAGAAAGTGATGGATGGTTTGATATGTAAGGCTGAGTAGCCAAGATTATATGTCAGGAGAGAATATATGCGGCGTCGCACAATGTATCTTATGCGACACATACACACTGGAATAGGTATAATGAACCGTATTAGCGCCGCAGGAATCACTTGTACATTGGTTCCTTTGTTTATTAAAATATATATAAACTCTCGTGTGCAATTTCATTTTTTATCAAAAACATATATCTGACTAATCAAATACGTTCGCATTCAAGCCTGCCCATAGGCCTATCATTGGTGTTTACATGAGTTCTACTAGGTCTTTTCTGTAACTCCTTGCCCTACTTCCCCGTTCTTGTCGTGCGTGCATCAATGTGCGACACAACAGCAAGTCGGTTTAAATACACAAGGTATGGTAGGCCATCTTTTATTCAAAATAATTGGGCTGAGTGTAGGTAATTATACTCTTTATCCATAGCTCCCCCTGCTCCCCTGTGACAGTTAGATAATAATACCGCTACACAATGTGCGACACCTAATAAACCCTGCGGGTATGCCTGAACAAAAAAAACAGAACATGCTATGCATGCCCTGCTCTTCTTCCCTACGTAGTAGTTTATAGGAACTGTTCAATCATCGGTTTTACATTTTCAAATGGTAGTGCTCCGTTAATCGGTAACTTGTCTCCGTTAGGACCAACAATTACTGAGTATGGAGTTCCATTCGCACCAGCTCTTGAACCACTGGCTGTATCGTCAGCAAGTTTTGAGGCAAATGTTTGCTTCTGAACACAGGTTTCATATTTAGCAGTGTTTAGACCAACTTCAGCAGCAATCTTCTTTAATCCTGCTGTATCAATACCACTCTGCTGTCGTTCTATTGCAAGGTCTAAGAACTCCCAGAATTTTCCTTGATCACCTGCGCACTCAGCTGCCAATGCCGCAGGTTTTGCATTCGGGTGAAAGCTCAGTGGAAAATGTCTGTACACCCACCGTACATCACCATCAAATTCATCCATTACTTGATTCATTGTTGCGTGGAATTTTGAACAGAATGGGCATTCAATATCTGAGTATTCAACAATTGTGATCTTAGCATCTTTGTCTCCTCTAATGTGGTCTTTCTTTTCATCTACCTCCGCAAGGTTGATAGCTACTGGTGCAGACGGTGCGTTATTATCTGCTGGAAGAACAACACTCGGTGCATTATCCCGCGCTGGCGCTGTGTCACCATTTAGGTATCCAGGCAGAAGAATAAAAAAGAAGATTGTACATAGTACGAGGATTCCTTCTACAATACCAAATACAAAAATTTGCATCGGGCTAAGAGAATCCATAAAAGATTGCTTTTGCTCCATAACATTACGTTTAGTGAATAGTTGCTGTAGTGTATCATGCGGTACCTAACCAAACAAGACAGGTATATCTGTGTATAACCTAGTAGTCCTTCATGAGGTATGCAATTGGGTTGACTGGAATACCATCTTTTCTTACTTCAAAGTGCAAATGCGGACCTGTTACAAATGGTCCCGCTCCTACCGTTCCAGGAGTTCCACCTGAATATCCTATAACATCTCCCCTGGCTACAAATTGATCCTGTGAGACAGTAATGCGGCTCATATGACCATATACCGTTGACATTCCATTAGAATGCACGAGCATGACATACGAGTAGCAAGAAGCTGAATCACAATGTCTTGCGCGCCCAACATAGCCTGATGCAGCAGCCTTTAGCGGTGTGCCATGTGCGGCTCTAATATCAACAGCATTATGTTCAAAAATATGTCTATACGGATAACTCGGGTCTCTAAACCGAGCAGTAATATACCGGCTCTGTGTTGGCCAAGATAATATAAAGTCACCATCTTCCTCAATGTTTTTAAACTTGTCTTGCTCTCTGAGCTTCCGTCTTACTTCCTGCTCAATACCTGTAATATCATTCTCAATGCGTTGGTATTGGCTCTTTAAACTTGAAATAAGCGATTTAAATGTAAGCTCAGACGATCTCGTCTGCGCTAAAAGATCTTCTTTTGCAAACTGCTGCTCAACTAAATCTTTTTTCTTTTGCTCAAGTTCTTTAGCAAGCGCAGCGTAGCGAATCTGTCTGTCTTCTCGCTGCTCGCGTTCTGACTTTAGCTGCAATGAATGCTTCTTCATTGATGCAATTGATCCCCCTAAACTCCTATCAATCGTCTTTAGGTATTGAAGGTTATCGTAAAACTGCGAAAGGTTGTCATGTGTAAGTGCAACTTCTAAATATGATCGCTGTTCTTGAATGTAGAGCATTCGCAGCAATTGCGACAAAATATCGCGCTGTTTTTCAATAACCGTTTCTTTTTCTTCAATAGATACATTAAGTGATTCAATTTCGAGTGCAAGCGCTTCGCCCTTTTGCTCAACAAGCTCAACATCAAGCCCTACTTGCGCAACGTGATTATCTAAAAGACCAATTTGATTTGAAAGTGAAATCGCCTCTACCTTTGTACCTGCAATTCTGCGTTTGTACTCATTAATACTCCTCTCAATCTGCTTCACCTCTTGCCGTTTTGATTCAATTTTTTTGTTTAATTCAATGAGGTCTTGTTTTGATGAAGCCGTCTCCCCTTCTTGTGAATATGAAACTCCTGGTAACCAAATAAGGCTCAGTAAGAGAAATAAAAATGGGACATAGCGCCAGAATCTGCTCATATGTCCCATAGTATACCACACGATTGTGTGTCCTGGAATTATAGTTGTGCAATAGCTTCCTCAATTCTGCCTTTAGTCTTACCCTTCCCTATTGCTGCGGCTATTTCAAATGGACTTGGTGAATTTTTTTGCCCTGATAGAGAAATTCGTAACGGCCAAAGGACATTACCTGCGCCATATCCCTTTTCGGTTATCCATCCGCGTAATGACGATTCAATGTTCTCAAGTGTCCATTCGCTTATTCCCTCTAAAAGCGCCTTAGCCTCTGTTAACATGTGCTTTGCCTCTGCTGCATCTGCTTTCTTCCAAACAAGAAGAGAAGGTTCATAACTAAGTGAGTCTGCAAACACAAACCCAAGCGCTTCAGGAAGCTCCTGTAGCGCACTTACGCGTGAACGCTCCATATCAATCGCCTGTAAATACATGCTATCTGATGCAGTAAGATCAGAAACATCTATTCCCGAATTTACAAAATGCGGCCACGCACGTTTTCCAATTTCCTCAAGTGGCAAACTCATTAGATACTGCTTATTCATCCACGCTAGTTTTTCTCTATTAAACACTGACGCCGAATTTCCTACTCCACTCAGACTGAACGCTTCTTCAAGTTCTGCAACGGTAAACAATTCTCGCTCATCGCCTGGATTCCAACCTAGTAGTGCAACAAAATTTACTAATGCTTCCGGCAAAATACCGTTTTCTTTAAAGTCCTCAATGCTTACATCACCATGTCTCTTGCTAAGCTTTTGCTTTTGCTCATTTATTAAGAGTGAAAGATGCCCATAAGAAGGCACGTCCCATCCAAATGCTTCAAATAAAAGCACATGTTTTGGTGTAGATGGTAACCATTCTTCCCCACGAATTACATGGGTCACTTCCATAAGATGATCATCAACCACATGCGCTAAATGGTATGTTGGGAACCCATCAGCTTTCTGCAATACTTGATCATCAATTTCTTTTGTACTAAACGAAATTTCTCCTCGTACCAAATCAGTAAAGGCTACTCGTCCGTCTTCTGGAACAGCAAAACGCACAACATGCGGTTCTTTGGCATCAAGTTTAGTTTGCAACTCCTCAGCACTAAGCGTAAAGCTGTTTTTCATTGCATGACGCTCATATCTGGTTGGCTGTTTGTTGAGCATCTGTCGATTTCTCATTTCTTCTAATTCTTCTGATGTATCAAAAGCGTAATATGCCTTTTTTGCATCTACAAGTTCTTGTGTATATTTACTATATAGTTCTAAACGCTCTGACTGAATATAAGGACCAAGCGTTCCTTTCTGTACAACTGAATCACTTTCTAAATCTACTCCCTCATCAATTGTGATTCCTGCCCATTGTAAGGCTCGTACCATGTTTTCAACGGCACCATCGACTAGTCGAGTTCTGTCGGTGTCTTCAACGCGAAGCATAAATGTTCCACCCTGTTTTCGCGCATAAAGATATGCAAAGAGAGCCGTTCTGAGGCCTCCTACATGGAGAAATCCGGTTGGACTTGGGGCAAATCGAGTTTTCATACAGTTAATCTTGAAAATACTATAGCTGCTGCAATGGCAGCGTTGAGCGATTCTGTTTCATTTCCTCCGGCAATAGTGTAACGATTATCAAGAGCAGTTTCAAGTTCAGGAGATATGCCATGTGACTCACTTCCAACAACAAGTACAACATTCCCCTCAAGAAGAGAAGCATCATCGCTTCCCTGCATATCAAGTCCTGTAATCGTATACCCATCTTGTTTCAGTATTTCAATAAGAGCTGGGTCGCCAACACGCGGTACTATTCTAAAGAGTGATCCCATAGATGCACGGAGCGCCTTCTCATTATATGGATCGCTACAGCCAGGCCCCAATACTATCTGTGTAATACCAAACCATTCAGCTGTTCTAAATATTGTTCCAAGATTACCTGGGTCTGCAATACCATCAAGATACACAATTGGTCCCTTTCGCACGAGCTCTTTAGCCTGTGGAATAGCAACCACTGCTAAAATGCCAGAAAAAGTTACTGTTGATGTCAGTTTTTTTGCTTCATCATCAAAAATATCGAAAATTTCAATCTCATGCTCGGCAGGAATCGGTGCCCCTCTATATGAATCCGCGAGTACAATAAACGCTACCTGTGCTCCTGAACGAATCGCTTCAAATACTCCCTTCTCGCCTTCAATAATACACTTCTGCATTTCTGTGCGATGCTTTTTGTTTTGGAGTTTACGTATCAATGTTTTTTTTGCGTCTGAAAGCATATGACCAAATTAGTAATAAGGGGAATGTAATGAGAGCTTTATACACGCGAGCAATTCTTCTAGGCTCCCGGCAGAGACGATACAGCGATTCAGCTCTCAGAATTCGCATAAGTTTGGGTGCGCGCTTCACTTTGCCTGAGATAAAATCAAGTGAACCGCCAACTCCCATTGCAAGAGTAACACTTGTGAGCTCATTTTGAAACTGATGGATCCAGGCTTCCTGCTTTTTGTGCCCAAGCGCCACAAGTAGAACTGATGCACCCGAGGTCTGTATGTGTTTAATAATTTGCCTGTGTAATGCCAGATCATCAGCAAATACAGTACCTTTGTGATATGTATACTGTGGTCCAACAGCCATTCCAGAGACTGCATCCTTCCCAAGGGCCAATGAAGCGCGTTCTAGCACCTCATGCGATTGTGTGCCCAGTAAAAACACACGTTGCTCCTTCTGTTTTGCAATAGCAACCACATCTTTCACAAAATCTACACCCGGTATACGAGTTAATTTTCTGAATGTTAACATTTCAGGCCCCGAAGAGTCGCAAATATTGAGGTCTCCACTATTGAGAATGTCTCTAAATGCTGCATCTCTGTATGCATCAACAAGCATCTCAGAATTTGGAGTGAACAAAGAGTGCTGTCTGCGCGTTGGCAGCTGCAAAACCCAGTCTCTTGCCTCAGCCCTGGTTACCTGATCAATTCGGGTGCCTAATAGTTCCACAATATTTTGCTTAGTATGGTACAATTTAACCACAGTTGACAGTTTTTTTCAATATTGTATACTCGAATTAGCACTCGTATATATGGAGTGATAATATTTCTATGTTACATCCTCAGAATTTTACAAATAAATCTCAGGAGGCTCTGCAAAGAGCTTCTCAAATTGCTCATGATCACGGACAACCGCAAATAGAACCGCCTCACCTTTTTATGGCTCTCATTAGCCAAGAAGAGGGTGTTGTTGTGTCTGTTCTTTCCAAATTGCAGGTAGACAAGAATCATCTGAAGGGACATATCCAAACGATGATTAATGCCATGCCAAAACAGTTTGGGTCACATGCGCAGGCAGGGCTTGGTCAAATTATGATGGGTCAGGCAATGATGTTTGTGTTACAGCGTGCGCAAGAGGAAGCAACGCAAATGGGTGACGAATATATTTCTGTTGAGCATTTACTGCTCGCGTATTTAAAAAATAAGAATCCCGTCTCAGATTTACTTCTAGCAAATGGAGTTCGTCATGAAGATGCGATGAAAGTACTCGCTCAAGTTCGCGGATCACAAAAAGTAGACTCCCCTACTCCAGAAAGTAAATATAATGCACTCGAAAAATACGGGCAAAACTTTACGCAGCGCGCAAGAGAAGAAAAACTCGATCCAGTAATTGGCAGAGACGAAGAAATTCGTCGCGTTATGCAGGTGATTACCCGAAGAACAAAAAATAATCCTGTGCTTATTGGAGAACCGGGCGTTGGTAAGACAGCTATTGCTGAGGGACTTGCGCAGCGCATAGTGAATGGCGACGTGCCTGAATCGCTCGCTAATAAAGAACTTATTGCATTAGATATTGGTGCGCTTATTGCCGGAACAAAGTTCCGTGGTGAATTTGAGGAGCGATTTAAAGCGGTGCTCCGAGAAGTAAAAGATGCCGCGGGCCAAGTTATTCTGTTTATTGATGAGCTTCACACCATGGTTGGCGCAGGAGCGAGCGATGGAGCTGTTGATGCGTCTAACATGCTGAAACCTGCACTTGCTCGCGGAGAAATTCATACAATTGGTGCCACAACAATTAAAGAATATCAAAAGCATATAGAGAAGGATGCAGCTTTTGAGCGTCGGTTTCAGCCTATTACAGTGAAAGAACCGAATAAGTCAGATGCTATTGCTATTTTACGTGGTATTAAAGAGAAGTATGAAGTACATCATGGTGTACGTATTACTGATCCTGCAGTTGTTGCCGCAGTTGAGCTGTCTAGTCGCTATATTTCAGACCGATTTTTGCCAGATAAGGCTATTGATCTTATTGATGAAGCAACATCGGCACTGCGCATGGAAATTGATTCTATGCCAGACGATTTAGACCGAATGAAACGAAAGATCATGAAGTTTGAGATTGAAATTGAGGCGCTTAAAAAAGAATCGGATGAAGATTCTGCTGCGCGTATGACAAAGCTAAAAGAAGAGCTTGAAAATTTACGAGAGAAAAGTAATGAACTTGAAGTTCACTGGAAAAATGAGAAGGATATCATCATGCAAATCCGTGACGCAAAGAAACAAATTGATAGCTATAAACAAGAAGCTGAAATTACAGAGCGCCGCGGTGACTTGCAAAAGGTTGCTGAAATCCGCTATGACAGAATTCCACAGAAGGAACGTCAGATTACAGACCTTGAAAAGCAGCTTTCTGAAGTACAAAAAGGTCATGCTATTTTGAAAGAGGAAGTGACAGAAGAAGATATCGCTACTGTGGTATCAAAGTGGACAGGCATTCCTGTATCGAAAATGCTTGAGGATGAAGTAAAAAAACTCGCACATATTGAAAAAGAGCTTGCAAAACAAGTTATTGGTCAAGAAGAAGCTATTCTAGCTGTTTCAAATGCCATTCGCCGATCACGTGCGGGTGTATCTGAAGAAACAAAACCAATAGGATCCTTTATATTTATGGGGCCTACTGGTGTTGGAAAAACAGAACTTGCAAAGGCCCTGGCCACCTTCCTATTCAACTCAGAAGAATCCATGGTACGCGTTGACATGAGTGAATACATGGAAAAACAATCGGTGAGCAAAATGATTGGTTCTGCCCCCGGGTATGTTGGATATGAGGAAGGCGGACAGCTCACTGAGCAAATCAGACGACGTCCCTACTCCGTTATTCTTTTTGATGAAATTGAAAAAGCACACCCGGATGTATTTAATATGATGCTCCAGATTCTTGATGACGGGCAACTTACTGATGCAAAGGGTCGCAAAGTCAATTTTAAGAACACCGTTATTATCATGACAAGCAATGTTGGCTCAGAAATGATTATGCAAATGAGTAAACAAGGTGAACTCGGATTTGGTGAATCTCAATCAGTAGGAATTAAAGAAAACGAAGATAATATTAGAGTGCGCGTACTAGAAAAACTGCGTGATCACTTTAAACCTGAATTCCTTAATAGGATTGATGAAATCATTATGTTCCATCCGCTAGAAGAGGATCAAGTTCGTAAAATTGTTGATATTCAACTCAGTATTATTCAAAAGCGCCTGGATGAAAAGAAAATCATTCTTGATGTGAGTACACTTGCAAGAGACTGGCTCGGTAAAAAAGGATTTGATCCTGATTATGGCGCACGGCCGTTAAAGCGAGTATTACAGACGAAGCTACTTGATCTACTGGCCATGGATATTATTGAAGGCAAGGTTGGAAATGGTATCACTATAGATGTGGGTGTAAAAGAAGATGCACTTGTACTCTCTGGTCGCACATAAAAAAAAGAAGAGCAATACGCTCTTCTTTTTTTTACATATCTGGAAAAAGTTTATTTCCACCCTTGTCATATAAGTGAATGGCAAGTACCGGGCAAGACTCTGCAGAGAGCCGGACGGTCTCGTCATCATAGCTGTCTGGATCAACAACAAAAGCGAGGTTGTCGTCATCAAGTTGAAAAAGCTCGTCTGTAAATACAACACATGATCCCGCTCCGATACATCCCTGTCTATCTACAACGACTCGAGCAATCTCAGTCCCCTCTTTTTTACGCACTCCCTGAGAAATATCATCCATTAAATCATCTGGCACGGTTACATCAGTTGCCGCATCTGCTGCGGCATTGTTTTTTTGCATGAACTGCATTGCTTGTGCTTGATCCATATTTATATATCACCTAAAAAATCATCTTTGATGGGTACTGCTGTAATTTCTGACGCACTCATATCAGTTCCCTCTCCATTATCAATTCGTTGTACCACAGAGTCAGTTTCACAATCCATTATAATTTTTGTGTTGTCCACCTCAACATTCGGCGCATTTGAGCACCAACCCAAGCATCCGCAATAGTCTAAATCATACTCTTCAGTCTTATCGCCCACCTCAAGACCAATTCCCTTCTTAATTGACTGCATGATATCATCAGCACCAAAGGAACTGCAAGCGCGACTGTTACAAACTCGAATAGTCTTCATACTAAATACCTAATATATCCCTCAGTTCAGCGGGCGGCTCCCATGAGGGTTTAAACGTTAGCTCAATTTCTACTTCCGCAAAACCAATAGCCTTAAGCGCATCCTCCACCTCCTGTTTTAACTGCCCACCAAATGGACAAAGCGGCGTAGTAAATGTCATGAGCACATGCACTTTTTTCGGAGTGGGTGTTGTGACATGATAAATAAGACCGAGCGTCCATACATCGATTCCGATTTCAGGATCAATGACAGTTTCTAAGGCTTCAATAATTTTTTGTTGCTGTTTGTCTTTATCCATATGATTCAAATCCTTCAGTTTCAATAGTTTCCGCAAGAGAAATATCTCCTTCTTTCACAATCTTTCCTGATGCCATTATATATACGTTATCTGGTGTCATCTCTTTTAAAAAAGCGATGTGGTGAGTAATAAGTAATACTCCCTTTCCAGCTTTTCTCATCGCTTGAATTTTTGCAGCAATAAGCTTCAGTGCGTCTACATCAAGTCCGGAATCTGTTTCATCGAGTATGGCATAGCTAGGATCAAACAATTCGAGCTGCATCATTTCAAGTCGCTTCTTTTCTCCACCAGAAAACCCGACGCCAACGTGACGCTTTAATACATCATGAGGAAGTTTTACTCCATCACAGAGTTCCTTCAGCTGTCTATAAAACTTTGCAGGATTTACCTTCGTCTCAAATCGAGCATTGTATGCTGTACGCAAAAAATTCGTTACTGTTAACCCTTCAATTGCTGGAATGTGCTGCATTGAAAGCATAAGTCCAGCCTTTGCACGTTCTTCTGGCTTTGAAAATGTAATATCTGTTTTATCAAGAACAATGGAGCCTGACTCAACGGTGTAATTTGGGTGTCCGCCAAGTGCATTTGCGAGTGTTGACTTCCCTGCGCCATTTGGTCCCATGACAATATGTAACTCCCCCGGATTAACCGTAATAGAAACATCTGTATCAATAACAGCATCTTCTGCGCTAATTGTGAGGTCTGTAATTACTAAACTCATATTATTGTATTGCTTGTTTAAGCGCCTTCACTCCAATCATGGCGCATTTATGGCGCGTATGTGATATTGGGATCCCTAGCAGCTCCTTGACTGTCTCAAAGGTGATCTGCTGCAGATCCTCAACCTGTTTCCCTATATACTCATCGAGTACAAGCGATGTAGCAGCTTTTGAAATTGCACAGCCATGTCCGGAATGTGCAGCATTTTGCAAGACGCCACTAGCCACCAATACATCCATCTGCACAATATCGCCACAACTCTGATTATGCGAGGTTGCGCTACCGGTCTTCTCTTTCAATGAACCTGCATGAAGCGGTTCATGATACAGTTCTAACATGTATGCGCGTTGCATGTCCATTAATACTTGATCCATACTATGCGATATTTCTATAGTGAGCATCGAGTCCTGACGTTCTTGCTACGGCAGCTGCTTTTGCTTGATTATTGATCTTTACCGTTTTTTCTAGTGCCTTCCCTAATGTATCAGCATCTTCTGCCTTTGAATACATACCAAGAGATACACGAACCACACCTTCTTTTGAAATGTATTGCATAAGAGGCATTGCGCAATGATGACCAGCTCTGACTGCGATATTCTGTACAGCAAGAAGCTGAGCAATATCGTGCGGATGCATGTCAGTCATGGTAAAACTGATTATTGGTCCGCGATCTGTATGATGTGCTGATTCAATAATACTTGCATGTTTTGCAATAGCTTCTGCATACACTGCGCGAACTGTGTCGAGTTCAACTTGCTGTGTTGTCATCATTTGTAATGCTGCAGCCATACCAATCGCACCAGAAATATTTGGCGTACCAGCTTCAAATTTGCCAGATCCTTCTGCCCATGTTGCACGTTCATATGTTACGGAATCTA
This sequence comes from Candidatus Magasanikiibacteriota bacterium, assembly GCA_018650645.1. Classification (GTDB taxonomy): domain Bacteria; phylum Patescibacteriota; class Patescibacteriia; order Magasanikbacterales; family UBA922; genus JABIFP01. Next base: position 59,250 of record JABIFP010000027.1, read on the forward strand.
CCATATCGCCTCCAAATACCACCGGTTGTAATTGTTGTTGTAGTTCTTTTGAAATAAACAGTGCCCCAATTCCAGTAGGACCGTACACTTTATGCCCAGAGAATGCCAGAACATCAATACCAAACTCCTGAACGTCTATCTTGTAATGCGCAATGAACTGCGCGCCATCAGCAACTACAATTGCGCCAACTTCCTTTGCTCTTGCAATAATTTGCTTATATGGCGTAACCGTTCCCGTTACATTAGACATAAGCGTGAATGCAACCACATCGGTTTGCTGTGTAATAATTGTTTCTAGTTCATCAATAACAACATCTGTATTCATGTCGACAGGAATAACCGCAACCCGCGCGGCATGCTGCTGCCAAGGAATCATATTTGCATGATGTTCAAGAGCGGTAATGGCAACCTGCATATCAGGCTTTGCTGCAGCGAGCATTTGCGCAATCATGTTGAGTGACTGCGTTGTACCGCTGGTGAAGATGATTTCATCAGTATGTGCACCAATATATGTAGCCACTACCTTGCGTGCAGCGTTAAACGCTTCATCTGCCTGCTCTGCCTGTTTATACATGCCGCGGTGTACATTTACAGGATACTGCGTGTTGTACGCGTGCACGGCATCTATAGCCTCCTGACACATGAGTGCTGAAGAAGCGCTATCCAGATAGAGCTGAGCAGCATTGTTGGCTGGAAAATTATTCATATGATAAAAAATGTGTAGCTATAGCTTGCTCAGCTTCTGTGGCACTAAGCCCTCGGCTTTGCAAGTAAAAAATTTCTTCTTCTTTAGGTTTTGCAATGGTAACAGCATGTGAACAAGCAACTTCCTTACATGCAATATCGAGCATCGGAATCGCATCAATTCTTGCACGCTTATCTAATAGTAACACACGCGCTTCTTGATGTGCAGTGCAATGCATTGCGGTACTTGGAATACTCATTGACGCGCGGTAGATTTCCCGCGCATTTCCTTTTAGTGCACTGCGATGATTAATCTGACATGTTGAGTTTGATCCTACATGCTGCACCTCGTCCAAAATATCTACCACACCACCTGCATTTGATAACGCACCTTTAATATTCACTTGGGCTCCCTCTTCTAATAGTACTGATGTATGAGAAAGTAGTTCATCGCAGAGATCAATGCGCATATGCAATTGCAGCGAAGCACCTTTCCCTAATCTGAATGTTCTCATGGTCGCCGATGTTGAAATTTGATTCGCACTAACGGCATATGATGCGGTTGCACCAGGCTGGACTTGGATATCAATGTTACTTTGGGTATCTGATTGCATCTGCTCGTCATACCATTCTCCATCTTTTAAGATAATGCTTGTATTCGAAACATCCACAGGCTTTTCAAGCCCCACAATTCCTGGTCCGTATTGTTGTTTGCTTAATACTGACATATTATCCAACGGATCCTTCCATCTCTAACTGAATAAGTCGATTCAATTCTACTGCATATTCAAGCGGCAGCGCTTTTACGACTGGTTCAACAAAGCCGGCAACAACTGCGCGTTGTGCTTCATCGGCTGTTAATCCTCTCGATTGCAGATAAAACAATTCATCATCGCCAATTCTACCAACAGTTGCTTCATGTGCAATAGTTGCAGAATCATTTTTTACAGACATAACAGGAATCGTAATCGATCGGCTTAGTTCGTTCATGAGTAGCGCGTCGCATTCCACAGTGGTTTTTACTCCGGTTGCATTAGGAAGGACATTCACATACCCACGATAACTCGCAACGCCATCTCCTTTTGAAATTGATTTAGCGCGAATCGTTGAATACGTATTTGGTGCTGCATGAATCGCTTTTGCACCGGTGTCTTGATATTGTCCTGGCCCAGCAAACGCAATCCCTAAGCTGTCACTTTTTGCTCCTTCTCCCCTCAGCACTGAAGAGGGATAGAGCATAGTTACTCCTGACCCCATATTTCCATTAATCCATTCGATTGAGCCATGTGCATCCACAAGCGCTCGTTTCGTATTTAAATTAAAGGTATTCTTTGACCAATTTTCAATCGAGTAATATTTCACTGATGCATTTTTATGGACAAAGATTTCTACACATCCTGCGTGAAGTGAATTTGTTGTATAGCGCGGTGCACTACATCCTTCAATATACGAAACACTTGATCCCTCATCTGCAATAATAAGTGTATGTTCAAACTGCCCACCATTTTGCGTGTTCATGCGGAAATAGGCTTGCAGTGGCAGATCTACCTGTACACCCTTTGGTACATATATAAACGTCCCACCAGACCAAACAGCTGCGTGAATCATGGCAAAATAATGATCAGTCATTGGTACACACTGCGTCATGAAGTATTTTTTGATAAGTTCTTCATGTTCAAGGAGAGCGGCATCCATGTTCATGAAAATAACGCCCTGCTTTGCAAGATCTTCTTGGATACTATGATACACCACATCAGAATCGTACTGCGCTCCCACTCCTGCAAGTGCAGCACGCTCAGCCTCTGGAATTCCTAATCTTTCAAACGTAGAACGAATCTCTTCAGGAACATCTTCCCATGCATGCTGCTCACCAGTTCCTGGTGGCATGTAATACACAATTGTTTCAAGGTCGAGATCAGATAATACTGGTCCCCAATTCGGAACACTTGTTTCTTGCAATGCAAATAGCGCTTTCTTTCTGCGCGCCCGCATCCAATCAGGTTCACCTTTTGTATCAGAAATCAGATCAACGACATCTTCTCGAATACCAGGTTTCACAATAATGGCAGCTGTTACATCATCTGCTTTATCTAAATCCATTCGTTTTCTTGCAAGATCTTGATCCATATTATTTGCTGCGAAGTACCTCTTTAATTGCTTGAAGTACAGCATCAACTTCTTCTTTTGTTACTGAAGGCAGAAATGAAAATCGAATAGCTCCTTCTTCTCTAAGCCCCATGGCCTTAAGAACATGACTTCCCGATTTCTTTTGAGAATCACACGCTGCGCCAGTGCCGACTGCAATTCCTCGTGCATCCATATATAATACAAATGCCTCCGCATCAATATCATTAAACTGTACATAGTGCATACCAGATTTTTTATGCGGTCCTGGCATACCACCCACAACGTATGCATCCGGTGCAAGTTGCTTTAGCTTATCTATAAAATACGTATCAACATCAGTATCAACATGTTGAAATTTCATAGCAGCTGCAAAGGCAGCAGCACCTGCCACCCGCTCTGTTCCAGACCGCATACCAAATTCTTGTCCTCCACCATGTATAATTGGTGTAAAGGCGATATCGTCTTTCATGATAAGCGCACCTACTCCTTTTGGACCACCAACTTTTCCTGCTGATAATACTAAAAAATCCGTATGCAGCTGCCGAACATCTAATGCAATACTGCCGAGTGCTTGAGACGCATCACACATAAATAGTACTGTGCTATCTAAACGCTGTAATCCTTTCCCAAGTACCGTTACTTCCTGATGTACGCCAGTTTCATTATTCGTTGCCATTAATATAACGAGTACAGTGTCATCAGTAATCGCCTTTAGCATGTCATTTGCTGAAACAACACCCTCTGCGCTAGGTGATACATAGGTAACTGCTACACCTGCAGCTTGTAGTGATGCTAAAACCGCACTATGTTCAATTGCGCTACACACTACGTGTGCTTTCTTATGTGGGTTTAATTTTTTATAGGTTTCCAACACACCTGTAATTGCCATATTGCAACTCTCTGTTCCACCTGATGTGAAGATAGTTTTATATCCGCTTGCAGCACCAACAGTATCTGCAATTGCTTTTCTTGAAGACTCTAAAAGTTTTTTTGCGGCAACCCCTTCTTTATGGAGAGATCCCGGATTGCCAAACAAAGCCAGCGCCTCAATCATAGCTTTTTTTGCTTCCAAAGAAAGCGGTCTTGCTGCCGCTGCATCTGCGTAAATTCGAGTTGTTTCAGTCATTGTATTTAACATACGCCTTCTTTCATTGTTGCTATAGAAAAATGTAATGCATCATGCACACGTTTTTCAATCATTTGCATAGCACCTTTTCCCTTGCAGCTATCTGCCACCTTGCAACCAGATGCGCAGGCTGACACAAATTCTGGCTCTACCGCTCTAATGATATCGATCACCTGCAATTCGCTAATACTTGCGCGCAAATAGTATCCACCGTTTGCTCCGCGTACAGAATCAACAATACCCGCAATTCTGAGGGAACGAACAATTCGCTGCATAAAGGCAAAAGAGAGGTTGCGAGAGTCACAAAAATCACGTATACTCAGCACCGTTCCTGCATGCTTATCTGGAAGATCCATGACAAGCTGCAACGCGTAATCAGATTGTTTTGAGAGGAGTTTCATAGTAATTCATACTGAAACAGTATATTATAGATTTTTACCTAGGTTGTCAATAGATATGGCTTTACACATGCATAGCTCACACATCATCCGCAAGTACTTCATGACAGAGGACATGCTCGTCCTGAAGCTTCAGAAACCAGATGGATTTACCTTCAAAGCGGGTCAATTTGTTCAAGTTCAGGTACCTGATCCAGAAAAACCTGTATTTAGGGCCTATTCTATCTGCTCTACCCCAACAGACCCGACACTTGATTTGTGCATTAAAATTGTTCCTGGAGGAAAAGCTTCTATGATGTTTGCAGCAGCAAGTGAGGGAGATACCATATCATTCCGAGGTCCGCTTGGGCACTTTACCGTTCCTGAAGGAATTGCTGGAGCACATTTCATTGCAACGGGTGCAGGTATTTCTCCAATTTTAAGCATGATTCGCGAGAGAGCAGCTAGCACATTGCCAATGACGCTATTATTTGGTATTCGTAGTCTGCAAGATGTATGTCTGCATGAAGAATTCCTTTCTCTTCAAAAAGATTACCCATCGCTGCAACTTACCTATTGTCTTTCAAGAGAACCAAACCCACCTGAGTCATGGCAGAAGCCGGGACGAGTCACGACCCATTTACCAAAAATTCTGCCTCAGGAACATGTCTTTATCTGCGGTTCTCCAGAAATGGTAAAAGAAGTTCGTGCATTTTATATGAATCAGGGCATTGATAAGCAACAAATCCATTTAGAAATTTTCTAAACAAAAGAAGAGCCTCACAGCTCTTCTTTTGTTTCTTCTAAAAAGGAAGTGTCATGTTTATTCCTCCGGCTGATGGAGAACCAGGTACCCCTGCCCCACCGGCAGATTCAAATGCAGAAAAGTCTACACTAAACGGCATAATTTCTCCTGTAATTGTTGGGTAATAGAGCATCTTATTCTTTAGCCCATATTCGTAGAGCTCCATAGTTACTTTTACATCTTGCTCGCAATATTCTTTAATCTGATCGATTTTTCCTTCTTTATACCACTCCATTGCTTGAAGCCCATCAGCACTTTTACTGATCTGTAATGTCGCCTTTGCAACGTCATCAAGCTTAAACCGTTTTCCCATTGTTTCCTTTATCACCTTCAGCATATCGAGGTGCGGAATAGCAGCGAGGTCACCGGTGTAATACTTATTCAGAATTGGAACATCAAAATGAATACTATTATATCCAATGAGCCGCGTCGCCTTTTCAAAAAAGGGCCACATCGATGAAAGCTGATGTTCATCAAAGGAATAGTATGATGCGGTGTCGTAATCATATAGCGAAACAACCGTTACCTCCATTGTAGACATGTTCCTGATATCTCCATATGTTTCGATATCAAACACGATTTCTCCTTGCATAGATGCGTAGTATTAAAAAAGCGTGAGGCTATTGTATCACGCTTTTTTTGACCTCGCAATTATCCGATGTGTGGTTCTCCGCTATATTCAGCTCTAATGAATCCGTTATGCTCTTTGAGGGATTTCAGTACGGCCTCGCTATCATGCTCCCAATCAGCAATTTCTGCAGCTAATACTTTCGTACCAGTCGCAACATGCCACGTGTTGGCGATAGTAATGGCGATGCGAGTGTCTGTAAACGACCCCTTAGATCCAAATACTATGATTCCGTCTATATCATCTTTCTTTACTGAACTACTCTTAAGTAACGAAATAATATCTCTTAGGAGGTGACGTGACGCATCAGAGACTGCATCTGATATACGTTTTCCTGCAGCATCTACAACCTTCACCTGAATAGCGGAACGCTCCGCAACATCAATCGTAATAATCATATCTAAACACCAAGCTCATTAACTACTTTTAGGTGGTTCGTCTCAAAAAAATCGAAGATAAATTTATCCATCACATGTCGTCTGTCTAAAAATTCTACCTTTGTCATGAAGGTATACCGAATGCCATGACCAAATTCCTTTTCATATTCTGCAATCAATTTTTCGGCAACACGATTTTTTAAGTTTCCAACAACCAACATGTCTGTGACTGCTTCTACGTCTCCTGTAAAACACCCGCCGAGCATAAGAAGCTGTACGTCACCACATTTATCTTTAAACATGTCAATAAACTCTTGCTCTCCCATTACCTTGGCCTTCATTAAGAGAGCCTGCAGTTCTGGATACATGAGAGACCCCATGTTGAGCTTATAGTATTTTCTTAGCTTTCCTCCTGGATTATCCCCAACTCCTTCTGGGGATTCAGCTTCACTCACAATACTCGACTTGAGTAATAATGATAATTCTCTTCTCACTGCGTTAATTTGTGTGTCTAATTCTCTGGTAAGTTCTCTAACAAAAAAAGCTCGTTCAGGGTGTCTGAACATAAGTCTGAGGAGCTTAAGTCTTGTCTTTGAACCAAATAAATGTTCAAGCATGCGATACTGGTAAAAATTCTTTGTTTATTTTGCTGTGTATAGTATAATGCCTACATGCAAGATGGTCAATCGTTATGATACTTCCATACATCCACGAGTACTATACAAAACGCTCTGGAGCAAAGGACCATATCCTTCTTCATATAGCAGAGCCTGATGCAAATGACACCGATCATGGGCTGTTTTTTGCTATTATCTCATTACCCTCAGAGGCTCCTCATACAATTGTTGAAGATGCACAGGATGTGGTTGGACTAATGGAACGATTATATTTTTCTACTCAGAGGACCGACGATAAGCGTCCATTTGAAATAGCTACTGAGGTAACGAATGCAAAACATGCAACACTTGTAAAAACATTACTTGAGAATACCAGCTGTGCGATTGGTGTTATCCACAAAAAGAATATTGCTTTTGTTGCTCAAGGAGAGGATGTATATATTGACCTACTCACAACGAATGATGATGGTGATTCATCTACCCCACTCGCTCCAACAGCAAAGCAGCACACTGACAGATTCAGCGCTGTTACAGAAGGAACGTTGAACACAAAAAGTTATCTTCACATCAGTACATTTCATGCAAGAGACATATTTACACCTGAGCGAATGCTTAAGCTTCTTAAGCAACTTTCCGCAAAAGAGCTTGCTGCACACGTGCAGAAATCGCTTGATGCTGTAAAACACGCTGCAGCCGGAGGTTGTATTTTACAAATAGAAAAAACGACCGAGAAGCCTCCTGCTCACCCAGTTCGAAGTGAAAAATCACTCAACTCTCTAAAAGCGCGTGAGCAACAAACAGCAGAGACGCTACGCCCTTCAATATTTCAAACACTCTCTAAAACCCTCGCAACAGACGATAAAAAGGCAAACACGAGAACGACGCGGGCACGGAAACGAGATGGTGATGGCACGAGCTATGCTGCTGAGCGTGGTACTGCATATGCCAAACTTGTATTTAGAGCAGTGCTTCTAGCGCTCGGTGGCATAGCGCTCATACTTCGTCATATATTCTTTGCCATTATTTCTGGTATAAAAATTTTGTACTACTTGCTCACTAATGCAAAAGGAAAACGATCAATCATGCAGCAGCAGTTCAAAGAGCAACTTCGCAGAAAAAGAAATTGGTTTGCGGCTATGCCAATGCTCAGTAAGCTCCTACTTGTAGCAGCAACTTCGTTTACACTGATTTTTGTCTCTAGTATTGGCTACCTTAGGTATAATGCTAACAAAGTCGTTGCACTCAAACAATCACAAACCACATTAATCGCGGCTCAGGAACATCTAGCAAGTGCAAAAAGCGCCTCCATTTATGGTAATGATACAGATGCTCTAAATGAACTGCACCAAGCGCAGGCTCAGTTTTCTTCAATCTCAGAGCGCGACGCTGATGAGTTGTCCTCATATGGTTCAACACAAACAGCCATTTCAGAATTACTTCAATCACTTAGAAAGGAACACATAATTGAGTCTACGGTTCTCCTTGCAGATTCAGCACTTTCATCGTTTACCGAGCTGACAGCCGCTGACGATAGAATGTATGTATTCGGTGAGCAAGAATCCTCATATGCATGGTTTACACCGTTTAAGGATGCGGCGCTTCAAAACGTACCATTTGAAGCTATCAGTGATCTTACATTTTCTTCTGCCGATGAGACCTATGTACTTGCAGGAAGCGCAGCTGGAGAAATTGCAAGAATAGAGTCCTCTGAGTCAGGACTCACAGCGCAGCAGATTTCATTTCCTGATGAAGGTGTAGTACTCGCTTCAATGGCTCAATATGGTGGAAGGCTCTATACACTAGCAAAACCTTTTGCTATCTACAAGCATGCAAAAACGCAGCTTGGATTTGATAGAGGGCTGTCCTGGATTAGTGCGCAATCAGATACCATTAATGAACCCGTAGATCTCACAATCGATGGCAGTGTGTATGTACTCTCTCCTACGGAGGTGTTCGTATTTATGAAAGGAGCACAGCAAAGCTTCAGACTTGAATCGGTTGATCCTGCAATGACTGGTGCGAGCAGTATTTACTCATCGCCTGAATCGGAGTATCTCTTTATTCTTGAGCCTGATCTAAAGCGCGTATTAGTTTTCTCAAAATCTGGTTCATTTATTGCGCAATTCACTTCTCCTGAGTGGAATCACCCAACGGCTATGAGCATTAATGAAGAAGAACGAACGATTACTGTTCTTGATGGTTCGTCTGTCTTTCAAATTTCCTTTCTTCTATAATTACGTAAACAAAAAAAGAGCACAAGGCTCTTTTTTTGTTTTGTAGTAATGAATTACTTCAAAGTTACAGTAGCTCCAGCTTCCTCAAGAGATTTCTTGAGTTCTTCAGCTTCAGCTTTTGCAATTCCTTCTTTAATAGCAGTTGGCGCACCATCTACCATTCCTTTTGCTTCAGCAAGACCAAGTCCTGTTGCCGCTTTTACTGCTTTGATAACACCAATTTTGTTGTCACCGATTGCAGTAAGTTCTACAGTAAATTCAGTTTGTTCTTCTGCAGCAGCTTCTCCGCCAGCAGCAGGAGCCGCCATCATCATAGCTGGAGCTGCAGCGCTCACACCAAACTTGTCTTCAAGGATTGAAACAAGTTCAGAAAGATCAAGAACACTCATCTTTTCGATTTGCTCTACAAGAGCAGTGAACTTTTCAGGTACTACTACCTCTGTTTTTTCTTCTGACATATATATAGGTTATGCTTTTTTGTCCTTAATAGCATTCAAAACGGTAACTAAACCGCGTGTGTTGCCTGAAAGTACTTGAACGAATCCAGAAATAGGAGCATTCAACGTTCCAACGAGCTGACCGAGAAGCTGATGCTTGCTTGGAAGTGCTGAAAGTTGTGTTACTTTATCTTCTGTGATGTATCCACCTTCTAGGATTCCTCCAAAGATAGTGATTACGTCATGATCCTTTGCGTACTTAGCAACGATTTGTGCTGGAGCAACTTCATCTTCGTCTGCGAAGAATGCAGCTACACCACCTTCAAATAACTTTGTATCAACATCGCCGATACCAGCATCTGTAAGTGCACGTTTTACGAGTGTTTTCTTTGCTGCGATACAAGTAACTCCCTGTTCGCGACAAAGTCCACGAAGCTCTTCCATTTCTGAAACCTTCAAACCTTGAAAGTTAGCAAATACGGTAGCTTTTTTGCTTTTCATGAGCTCAGAAAGCTCACTAATAGCAGTAAGTTTATGTTGTCTGGTTTTTGCCATAGTCTTTGTTTTTTTGTCTTGCTCATCGCAATGCGACAAACAAAAAACTGTGGAAAACCACAGACCTTCAGAGTGTTGCATCGACCTTTGAGAAATAATTCTCATGTTGCACCTCGGTAGCCTATTTAATCCCGAAGGAAGCTACTGTCTATGGTTGGCGATATTATATAGAAATTCCCCATAAATGTCAAGAGCCGGCCCTGGGGGCCGGCTGTGGTGAGCACATTGCTCTGGCGCTGCCTAGCAGCAGACTTTCAAAATCCGCACCTGAGGACTCGCGAGGTGCTCGTGGACTCCTCGAGTACCGCTGATCTGGACGCGTGTTCCCGTGGACAGGTCACAGGGCTTCTGCGTCACGACCCGCGCGTTGAAAACGAGGCCGCTCTCGGTGGGGCTCACAACCTGGACCTCCGCCCACTTCCCCTTCGAACCAACCACTTGTCCATTGTAAAAGCTCATGAATTTCCCCCCTAGTGATGTGATCTGGGCGCATTATATAGATAATTGCACCTCATGTCAACCCCTCTGGATAAATCTATTGACAGCTTCACTAAACCTCTATATAATAATGCACATGTCGCCATCGTCTAGTGGTTAGGACTCCGGGTTTTCATCCCGGCAACAGGAGTTCGATTCTCCTTGGCGATACTACAAGGGGTGTTTACAAGAGGAATCGAACCAGGGTTGGTAAGGGACAGCGTCCCTTACATCTGGTGGAAAGGTTGGGAAAACATGAAGTGTTCCCAAAGCGCGCAGACGCGTGTGAGATTCTCCTTGGCGATACCAATAGAGTGAAATCAAAATAGTGGCCAACGGGCCACTATTTTGTTAGGATAAATTATATGAGTAAAAAATATACAATTTTGGGTATTGAGTCATCATGTGACGATACCGGCGTTTCTATCATTTCTACTGACGGAAACTCGTTTAAAATCCTCTTTGAGAAAACAGCAAGCCAGATTGATATTCACAAACAATATGGCGGTGTTATTCCTGAAGTTGCGGGAAGACTCCACTGTGAGGCAATCGCACCGCTTCTTGAAGAAGCACTTAGTAGTGTGGCAAATATTGATGCAATTGCAGTAACTGCAATGCCTGGGCTCATTACCGGACTACACGTTGGGGTTGAAGCTGCAAAAACACTTTCTTATACAAAGGATATTCCTCTTGTGGGTGTTCATCATATTGAAGGACACATCATGAGTCCGCTTCTTAACAAAGGGGCTGCTATTGATGCTGTCTCATTTCCACTTCTGGCACTTGTTGTAAGTGGTGGCCATACGCAGCTTGTCCATGTCCATGAGTTTGGATCTTACTCTGTTATTGGGGATACTAGAGATGATGCAGCCGGAGAATGTTTTGATAAAGTAGGAAAGCTCATGGGATTCATCTATCCTGGAGGGCCAAAAGTTTCAAAAGCAGCAATTGGGCATGAAGACAACATTCCCTTGCCGCGACCAATGATGCACCATGATTCACTCGACTTTAGCTTTTCTGGATTGAAAACCGCTGCAAGATATTATCTCAGAGATAATCCAAATGCTGATGTTGGAGATGTATCAGCATCATTGGAAGCAGCAATTGTAGAAACACTTGCATATAAAACAAAAAAGGCGGCCATGCAAATTGGCGCCAAAACAGTTTTTGTTGTAGGCGGCGTGAGTGCAAACAGCGCACTCCGTGAATCGCTAGCAACATCGCTTGAAACGCAACATATTGCGCTTATTGCCCCAGAACTTGCGCATTGTACTGATAACGCAGCAATGATCGCTTGCGCCGCTACAAGGAGAGTTATGCATGGATCATTTGATTCAGTCAGTGAGCTTACTGCTAGCCCCGTTGGCATGCTCCCTCAATAACTACTGCGCATATACGCGCTCAACAAACCGAACATCAATGTATCTCGCGTCTTCAAGTGAGATACTTTGTTTTAGCGCCTCATCAAATCGCATCATTTGCTGGTCATCAACAGGAAGTACTCGTGTAAGCACCTGCTGACCTGATGTCAGATGCACGGTCAAATCTCTGCCATTATTCTCAAAAATCATATACGCAACCGGTGACTGATGCTGCCCTTGCAAATGTTTATACCACTCCACGGCATGCACAATCACTCTTCCATCAATAATTTGCTCATTGTGAATCACCTCTGGCACACTCGAATCATGCACAACCGGAAACTGTCCATAATTTGCTGCGATGTATGCTGTATCTGGAGTATGCCATCTATTTAATACATCAACGGTTGTTCGTACCGTGCCATCTGCGAGCGTCGTCGTTGTTATTTCACTTTCTTCAAACCACTCATGCTCCCCTACTTTTCCAAGTTGCTCAATCACCACACCATCTAAATCAACCGTCACATACTCTTCTCCTGTATCAAAAATCACGGTTGATATTTTTTCAGCAATATCGATCTGTATTTTATTTGGAAACAACTTTGTAACAGATAACTCATCTAGTGGGTATTTACTATTAAGCGCCTCGTAAATAGTATCTTCACTTACTAAAAAGAAATTCCTTTCTGGCAAAATTAATAATCGATTATATTCAATAGCAGCATTTGCCGTAGAGTGAAATTCTGTTCGGTCGAGCCGTACAAGACCAGACACGTCGATAACGGAAATACGAAAAAATGGATGGTACAGTAATAGACCAATCGATGCGCAAAAACACAGTAGTGCAAACAATAATTTTATTCGCTGTCCTTTTGCAATAACACCACGTTCAGGTGCTCTCCTAATGGTTCGTGATACCGGTGTACCATAAACGGGACGCATGACATGCGCCCTTTGTTTCTGCTTTCTTCTTTTATTCCACATAACTGCAGATTAAAATCCTCGGCGCAACTTTCTATACAAATCGATAAGACTGCTCAGTCGATATCGTAATGGTGAGATAATCAAATCGTGACAATGAATTAGTTTTAGATATGATCCACCAAATCCTTTTTTAAAATGTGTAATGCCGTAAAATGGATGAGATGCTGAAGCTCCCTCTGGAGCAATTCCCCAGAAATTATACCATTTCATACCACGCTTTTTAGCTTCTTGAATAGCACGCCATTGAATAAGGTACGCTGAAGGTAACCGTTTATCTAACTGCATTGATGCACTATGTCTATAACACGCCATGTTTCCGTAAAAAATGATGATTGCAGAGCCGTCTATTCTTCCATCCGGCAATACCGCTTCAAATATTATCGCCTCACCCTTTTCTGCAAATGCCTTAAACTCTGCATCAACAAATGATCTTGGAAATCGCACAAAATTGTGTCGCTTCCCAATCTCATCGTGCATATCATTTAGTCTACTGAGCGCTTCATCATCAGTAAGCATATTAATCTCTACACCGTCTCGCTCACAACGGCGCACTAAATTCCGATGATTTTTTTTCATTCCTTTTAGGAGTTCTTCTTCTGAAAGAGAAATATCAAGAAGCCAGGTATCTTCCGCAAGAATATGTAGGGGGGCTTGTTTCATGCCAACAGCTTTCATCCACTTTTCAGTATCAGTTCCCTGCTCTTTAAATGGTGAAATTTTAATGTGCACATATCCTTCCTGCTTTGCATGTGCGTGTAACGCATCAAAAAGGATGTGCATGTCTTTTTCTGATGTTACTACAGGTCCATATGGAAGAAGTAAAAAAGACCCACGTTTTGCATGTACTCCAACGGCAACAGCGCCCCCCACAATCTGATCGCCTGAAAAAAGACCCATAATTACAGAAGGTTCACCAATATCATTATATACCGCAGTATTTGTTGATGATTGCGTGAAGAGCGTATATGGCTGCGTTTTATAAAATGTATCCCACGTAGCAGCATTTGTAATAATTTTAGCTTCAGTCTTCATGTATATATGGCTTAATGAGCGAAACAATGCGCTGAGCTTTTCGCTCGGTGATTTTTTTATGTGTGGGAAGATTTACAATATGTGATGCAAAAAATTCTGCTTGCGGACAACTGCCTGCCACATACATCATCTGCTGCGCATCGATATCTTTTGGTCCGATTGGCGTACTATACCAATCGCCTAAAAGTACGCCCCGAAACTTGATCTGTGTAATAGCTGTAACACTATCAGCAACAAGTAAGGGATACCGACAAAATACAGCACCTGAAATCAAATCATCCTCAAACGCATCTTTATATATTCTTCCTATCTTTTTTCTGTGCCAAGCCAGACGATCTGCTCGTTTTAATTCAGGTAGCAGCATATATGCAATAATATTATTCATCTTTGCTGGCGCATACGTTGCAAGTTCACCACTTTTTTCTGACTGCTCAATAAATTTGTGCAATACCTGCAGTTTACGAAGCGCACCAAGAATATATCTACCACCAAATGAATACATAGGCTTGAAACACCAAAACATGAGTATAGTAAACAGATGCAGTGAAACGATGCCTGTTGGCAAATATGGAAGCTCACTAAGACGTGTAAAGATATCTTTCTGATACATCGAATTATTAATAACAAGCGCTCCTCCTCTTCCGCATGAAATAGCTTTGTCTGAACCAAAACTGAGAACGGCAAGATCACCGAGCGTTCCTAGTAACGTTCCCTCTAGTGTAGAAGAATATGTATGCGCGCAATCTTCAATGATAGCAATATCGTGTTTTTTCACGCAATCTTTTATACCCGGTATGTCTGCGGGAATACCAAAGGTATGCTGCACAACAATTGCCCTTGTGCGGTCAGAAATAGCGCTCTCTAGCGCTGAAACATCAATACTGTAGCGTTTATCAACATCCACATACACAACTGCTGCACCTGCAGCACGAACAGCATTTACAACAACTGCACAGGTAAATGCCTGCAAGATTACTTCATCGCCCTTTTTGAGTGATAGTGTTTGTAATGCAAGAAGTAATGCAGACCTTCCTGAATCTACAGCTACTGTTTTTGCTCCGTATCGACTCGTTAATGCGCTCTCCACTTTGTCTACGTATGATCCTTTTTTCCAGCGGAACCAAAAGAACGGCGAATATGCAAATTTTGCACGGAGCGCCTGTCGCCAACATACATGTGGACCCATGCCAGTAAATATCATACGATTACTTATCCTTACGGATTTCTTTAAGCGTAAGTGGATATAGCCGATTTTCAAGTAGTACAACAACATCCTTTGAGTACAGTGATTTTACGTATGTCATAAGTGTAAGGTCTGTATCGATCACCTGCATTTCAGTGTTATATTTTCCTACCAGCCCGCGCTTCATAGGTTCTTCATATTCATTCTTTATCAAAATGAGCTCGTCTGCACTAAATGCGATTGCACCGGCAACTTCTTCATGTAACTCATCAGAGCGATCACCAAGCTCAAGCATACCTCTTGTAATGACAATTCTATGCTTGCTTGATGGATACGAAGAAAGAATAGTAAGTGCTGCCTTAAATCCATCTGGATTACTATTGTATGAATCATCCAATATAATGGCACTTCCATACATATAAGTAGTCAGCACAATTTCAGGAATAGAGAGCTCTGAAACTGCCTGCGTAATCTCCTGCTGACTCATACCAAGATGATCTGCTACAATCACACATGGTGCAATATTCATTGCAATATGCTCTCCCATCACAGGAGCTGCAAGAATATGTGATTCTTTATATAGCGTATATTGAAATTTCAACTCTTGGTCTTTTACTTTAATATCAACTATATGAAGCCGTGGATCGTGATCGGAATCAAACCCAAACAGCGCTTTTTTTGCCTTCACCGAATCTATAAGCGACATGCAGTGCGGATTATCTGCATTTACCACCGCTAATCCATCCTCAGGCAATGATTGCAGCAATTCATACTTTGTCTTTGTTGTGTTTTCTACAGTCTTAAAGAGTGCAAGGTGCTGTTCATTAATTGCCGTTAAAACACCAATCTCTGGGCCAACCATATCAGAGATGATTTTTATTTCTCCCATTCTGTATGCACCCATTTCGACCACAAAAATATCCGCATCAGCAAATGATGTTCGCAAAATAAATAGTGCAATACCAATATCCGCATTGATATTTTTTGGTGTCTTAATTACCTTAAAATTTTTCCCTAATATCTCTGAAAGAAACTCTTTCGTCGTTGTTTTTCCGTAGCTTCCTGTAATACCAATTACTCGCAATTGAGAGGCTCTCTTAATTTTTTTTGTTGCGAGCTTTACTATCGCCCATTTGGTAATTTTAGAGGGTACACCAATCACCGCTAGCGCAGCAAAGGCAATCAGAAATCGAGCTGATAGAAGTGGTGCAATTGTCGTATCACTAACCGATAATAAGATAATGCTTCCCTCAAACAGGAGAGCAAGCAATAGCAGTAATGTTACCTTCATGGTAAATACTGGTCTACTTAACCCCCTTCTCTGCTTACGCATAACAAGCGCAAGTAGATCTGTTAGCACAACAATGGCAATAATTACCTCCAGAGAAAACCAATGTGATAAAAATCCATACACAATAATAATCCAAATCACGCGCCACAAATAGGTATATTCTAATAGCTTTGCATGCCCTTCGTGAGAATGAAAATAGTCACTTAATCTATCCCATCTATATTCCTTTAGCTGAAGCGCATAGAGATGCTCGATATATTCGAGTGCTGCCGTTGCAAGCCACACGGCCCCAAGAGCAACTAACATTGGAGTAGAAAAAATCATAGAGTTCGTAAAAATTGCTGAATACGCTCATGTAGCTCCTGCGGCATTTTTATATGTATTCCATGCGTTGCGCCATCAAAAATGTGCATGGTAGCGTCCTTAATTTTGCTGTGAATGCGCTTTCCATGTCTAAGTGGCGTATATCTATCAGCACTACCCCACACAACAAGTGTAGGAAGGGTGATTTGTGCAAGCATATGCTGCACATCAAATCTGATAACACGCAAAAAAATCTTTTGCTTCATTCCCTTTGCATTTGTATAGTCTGGTGATCCAATGACTCTATATAGTTTGTATCGTATGTTGTTAGCAATCTTTTTTGACGTAAATGATAAAAGTACTTTTGCAAAGAATGAAGCGGCCTTTCCAAGCGCACGTCGAACAAATTTCTTCGGCCGAATAATTGCAGCGCCACTTAATACGACAGCATCAACTCCAGCCTGCCCATTATGCCCCAGCATATACGTAAGCACTTGCCCACCAAAACTATGACCAAGAACAACAATCTTTGCATGCGCATGCTTATTCTTTATTCGATGAATTTCTTGCTGAACATATGTTGCATATTCAGGAACATCCCAAACGCTTTCCGGACACGATTTTGCACCAAAACAAGGCAATTCAATCACCTCCACATCTACATACTCACCGCTTTTTTGCGCTCTATCAGTAAATTTCTTCCAACTAGAAGCATCACCTCCCCAGCCGGGAATGATTACTAATACACGTTGCGCAAAAGAAGCCATAGTTATCCAATATATTCTTTACCAACGTACTTAGCGAGTACCGCTGGAAGTTTAATACGACCATCTTCTTGCTGAAAGTTTTCTACTAATGCAATTGGGAATCTTGATAAAACGATTGCTGTTCCATTAAGTGTATGTACAAACTCCGTTTTCCCCTCGTCATTCTTATGGCGGATTTGTAATCTTCTTGCTTGGTAATCTGTGCAATTACTTGTTGATGTGATTTCTCCGTACCCCGCCACATTGTTTTCGTCTCCATTCATCACCATGAGCGCTTCAATATCATACTTTCTGTACGCTGGCGCTCCAAGGTCCGCAGAAGGAATATCAATCACGCGGTATGGAAATTCAAGCCCATCACAAATCTCTTTTTCAATGGCAAGAAGCTCCCGATGCATTGCTTCAGACTCTTCTTTTTTACAAAATACGAACAGCTCTAGTTTTGTAAATTGATGTACTCTGTAGAGTCCCTTACTCGTTCTTCCATATGCGCCACTTTCTTTTCTGTAGCAATGACTGATTGCAGCATATTTAACAGGACCATTTGAGAGATCCATGATCTCATTCGCATGCAAACCAAGAGTTGTAATCTCTGCTGTTCCTATTAAAGCAAGATCCGTATTTTCTACCGTATAAATCTGATCCTCTTCTCCTCTTGGGTTAAATCCAGCTCCCATCAATATTGATTCCTTTGCCATGTCTGGTGTCTCGATTGGCAAAAATCCATGTTTTTCTGCAATATCTAATCCATATTGCAGCAGTCCCATGTTCAGTCGTACCAAATCACCCTTTGCAAAATAAAATTTTGATCCAGTAACCTTTGCACCGCGCTCAAAATCGAGCATATCACTGGCAGAAAGTAATTCCTCATGATCTTTTGGCGTAAAACTGAATGCCGGCATCTCTCCCTTTGTAGAAACAACAACATATGCATCTTCCTCACCAACTGGTGAATCGGGATGCATGCGATTTGGTACACTTGCAAGAAGAGCTGTGTAGGTGTTCATTATCTCGCGCAAGGTTCCCTCTTTTTCAGAAATATTTGAACTAAGCGCCTTCATTTGTTCTAGCGCATCAGGAGATGGTTTTCCTTTTGGTTGCGCTTTTTGCTGTGCACGAAGTCCATCGAGCTCTTGCTGCATGGCTCGTCTTTGCTCATCGCTTGCAAGAAGCGCTTCAATATCACAAGAAACGTTGCGTGCTTTGCAGTTTGCCTGTACTTCCTCCACGTTTTCACGAATGTATGCAATGTCTAACATATGGTTGTTTCAAGATAGGTGATAATTTTTTGTAATGCCTTTCCTCTATGCGAATAACTGTTTTTTTCTGATTTACTCATCTCTGCAAATGTTTTTTCAGCCTCATCGACATAAAACACGTGATTAAATCCCCATTTCATATGAGATGACTCATATGGTTCATCCGTTATATGACCGCTACATGAACCATATGCCGCATACAATTCCTTGCATCGTGGGTCATAGTACGCTAGCCAACCCTGAAACGTTGCCGTCCGCTTACTTGTCTCTACACCGTCAAGCTCTTTCAGAATCAACGCAAGTTTTGTTTCATGTGTTGGAGCAACTCTGGCGCTTCGTACTCCCGGCCACCCATCAAGCGCGTCACAAAACAATCCCCCATCATCAGCGAGCGTCGGTAAACCTGTTTGCTCTGCGTAGTATTGCGCTTTAAGCACAGCATTTTCTAACAGTGTCTCTCCTGTTTCTTCAGGTTCAATTATGTCTGGAAAATCTTTTAGTGTTACTAATTCAATATCAAGATCAGCAAACGGTAAACGAAGCTCTTCAATTTTACCAGCGTTTCCTGTACCAAGAAGAAGTTTCATACTAGACCATGTTGCTTATATACGACTTGATTAATCCGCTTTTGTGTTGCTCTGGTTTATATGCAGTCATTCTTTTAACTTCAATCTGCAACGATTCATTGGCAATCATTTCTTGCAATTTTTCTACGTACGCCTCCTGATCGTACCCCAGACAAATAATATCTGGCTGTAATTCTCTAACGACCTTATATACATCAGCGCTGTCACCTATAACTGCTTCATCAATAAGATCTATATGAGCTATCAGTGCTCTCCGCTCATTTTGCGTATGCACAGGTGCTTGTCCTTTTACTTTTTGCGCATTTGCATCAGTTGCAACGACTACAATGAGTCTATCAGCAGCAGCCTTTGCTTGCTTCAGCAAATCGACATGTCCTAGGTGCAACACATCAAATGTGCCAAATACCATGGCTGTTTTCATATCTATTCTTTTGGTTTTACAAGTGGGAACGTTGTTACCTCTCTAAGCGTATGCGATCCAGTAATAAGAGCAGCAAATCGATCAATCCCGATTCCTGTTCCCGTTGCTGGCGGCATAGCATGTTCAAGCGCCTCAACATAATCATGATCGTACTGCATTGCTTCATCATCACCATCAGCTCTGTCTTGCGCCTGCTTTTCAAATCTCTCACGCTGATCAATCGGATCATTAAGTTCAGTATAACTGTTACTTAACTCAAATCCATTCACAATTAGCTGGAACATCTCTGTATACCGTGGATCCTCTGCTTTTTTGGCAAGTGGTTTTAATTCCGCTGGGTAATTGAGAACAAATGTTGGCTGAATAATGCTTGGCCGAGCAGTTTGTTTATACAAATTATCAACGAGCTTTCCTCGTGAAGCACTTGGATCAACGTCGTATCCTTTTTCTTTCATGATTGCTCCAAGCGATTGCTTATCAGCATAATCATTAATATCGATTCCAGAATGTTCAAGTACAACATCATGGAATGTTACTCGTGGATATGGACCAGCAAAATCAATCTTGTGCCCATCATGTTCAACAATAAGAGATCCAACTGCTTCTTTTACAATATATGGAAGCATTCTTTCGTGAAGCACCATATTGTCTTCATAATCTGCGTATGCCCAATAGAATTCAATCATGGTGAATTCAGGATTATGCTGTCTATCTACTCCTTCGTTTCTAAAAGCTCTTCCAATTTCAAATGTTTTTTCAAACCCACCCACAAGCAGCCGCTTCTGCCACAACTCACCAATACAAATGCGTAAATGCACATCTAAATCAAATGCATTTAAATGTGTATCGAATGTTTTTGCCATGGCACCAGATGCAATCGTTTCAAGCATAGGCGTTTCAACTTCCATAAACCCTTCACCATGCAAAAAGTCTCGCATTGCACGCACCAGTCGTGAACGTACTTCAATTTTTTCTTTTTCTTCAGGATTCACCAAAAAATCGATATATCTTTTTCTATATCGAAGCTCTTCATCATTCATGCCGTGAAATTTGTCTGGAAGTGGTAATAGCGCCTTTGAAAGAAGCGTCCAACTAGCAATCATTACTGATTGTTCTCCTTTATGCGTTACAAATCTCTCACCAGTAATTTGTAAGATGTCTCCAACGTCAAGTTTTTTTACAAATACTTTATACGATTCTTTTCCGATGTCATCTTGCTTTAATGCAATTTGCACTTGCCCAGAGGCATCACGAAGCTGACAAAATGCAAGTTTCCCCATATCTCTTTTGAGCATGAGTCTTCCGGTAATTGTAACTGTACTTCCCTCTGCTTCTTCAAGTGCCTGCTTTGCTGTATGTGTCCGCGACACACGCGCAGGATACGGATTAATACCCAATTCTTTTAAATCCTCCAATTTCTGTAGTCGAGCTTTGCGCTCGTCGTTTACGTTGCTGTTTTCTTGTGACATATATTTCTGAATAGATGAGGTCGATTTTTCCCTCAGTATAGCAAAGTTAGCAGATAAATCAAACGCCCCATGTGGGGCGCTCAGCTATGAAATGTTTAGAATTTCGTACTCTTGCTTTCCCGCCGGAATCTCTACTTCCACGGTATCTCCCTTGCGCTTGCCAAAAAAGGCTTCACCTAGCGGAGATTCGTTTGAAATCTTGCCCACAAGAGGCTCAGCTTCCTGCGCGCCAACAAGCATATAGGTCTTCTCTTTACCCTTTACTCTTACCGTTACTGATGATCCAAGAGAGACTGTATCAGTCTTTCCGCCAGTAATAATCTGCGCATTATCAATAACTGCCTGAACTTCCAAACTTCTTGCTTTTTGCCACCCAAGCTGCTCCCTCGCCGCATGATATTCTGCATTTTCAGATAAATCACCCATCTGACGAGCCTCATCAATACGTACAGCCGTTGTCGGCATACCCACTTCAATGAGATCCTTTAATTCTACTTTTAATGCCTCGAGTTTTTCTTTTGAAACGTATTGTATATCTGCCATATCAAGTGCTTATGAACCAAACACATCCGCTTGCTGCGGATGCTCAGTTAGTATAGCAAACTCTGCCTACTCGTCAAGCAATCTATAGGCTGCCCACCACCGGTAAAATCGATCACCAATAGGCACCGCAGAAATTGATCCTCCCTCTCCTTCTTCAACCAAAATAGCAATGGCAATCTCAGGATTATCAAACGGAGCAAACGATGTAAACCAGGCATGATTTTCTTTATTCCTATTCCACTGTGCTGTCCCTGTTTTCCCTGCTACAGGAATCGCCACGCTATTTAGTCGCCTACATGAACCATATGTAACACAATCTCTCATACCGAGTCGAACTGTCTGCAAATGCTCATCATGTATTGGCACTGTTCTTTTGACTTCAGCTACCATTGGGTATTCGTCTCCCGTGACTGGATTAACAAGCGCCTCTAAAACTTGTGGAGCATACACCGTGCCACCGTTCGCAATGCTCGCGGTAACAGAAGCCATCTGCAAAGGTGTCACTAGCAAATCACCCTGCCCAATGGACAAATTATATGTATCCCCTACATACCAGCGCTCTCCTTTTTTCTCTTCTTTCCACGCTTTAGACGGCACATTTCCAGATCGTTCTCCTGGCAAATCAATGCCAAGCTCCTCAGCTAATCCAAAAGCTTCTATATATATTTTGATTTTTGCAACTCCCATTCCTACAAAATCGCCATACCCGCCACCAATCATGTAATAAAACGTGTTAACAGAGTTTGCAATTGATTTTCTCACATCAGTTCTGCCGTGACCACCTGGTTGCCAGTCCGGAAAAAACCACTGACCAATCGCCAACCCACCAGTACTTATAAAAGTAGTCGAGCGAGTAATTATGTTCTCTTGTAGTGCGCCAGCAGCAATTGCAGGCTTTATAACTGAACCTGAAGGATACGTTCCACCAATCGCTCTATGAAAAAGTGGCCGATTTTCGTCCTCAATATATTGTTTGTATGTATCTCTATCAATTCCACCAGAAAATTCATTATTGTCGTACGTTGGAAGCGAAACAAGAGCG
This sequence comes from Candidatus Magasanikiibacteriota bacterium, assembly GCA_018650645.1. GTDB lineage: Bacteria > Patescibacteriota > Patescibacteriia > Magasanikbacterales > UBA922 > JABIFP01. The sequence goes on from JABIFP010000027.1 coordinate 81,936, forward strand.
CGGATTTTTCCGTCTCTTGGATCAATCGCAACAGCGGCAGCTCGTGCAAGCCCTCTTCTATCGAGTTCTTCTTGCATAAAACGCTGTAAGGCAGCCTGAATCTGCAGGTCAATAGCTAAGCGCATTTGCAAGCCCGGCACAGGTGCTTCTTCTGAAAGCACGAGCTGTTTTCTTCCCATAGAATCCACCTCAACTCGGCGACGCCCATAGGTACCGCGCAGTTGCTGCTCGTATTGATACTCCACTCCTGTTTTTCCTAAAGAGTCTGACGGAAGATATCCCTTATCATAGAGCTCATCGAGTTCCTCACGATTTAGTTTTCCCATATATCCAAGCATATGAGAAATTGAATCTACTGATGAAGTAACTCCCGTAATCACATCTTCAACCTCGTGCAAATATAAACGTTTTGAACCTTGCGCAATGGTAATTCCCGGTAAATCAGCGGCATCAATGTGAATTCTGAGCGCCTGATCATAATCAATATCTTCACGAAGGGTGATCGATTCGTAACTATACGCACCAAATTCATCAAGCGTATCGCTGAGTGACTCGGTGTCCTGTAATGTAATCTCTGAAAGCCTCGTAATTACTTCATCTCTGCTTGGCCCTACAGTATTACGAGATGTTTTTCTTGGCAGATCTTGCGGCACAAGAGTAAGAGAAAAGTTTGGTACATTTTGCGTCAAAAGTTCTCCATTTCTGTCATAAATAAGCCCACGCTCTGCAACAATTGGAATTGTTCTCTGGCGATTTCTTTCTGCTCTTGCAAAATACCAATCACCTTCAACTATTTGCACCTGTGTAAGTCGACCTAGAATGCCTACAAAACAAAGAATAATTATGATAAAAAAGATTCGTGCACGAGAAGATGAAAAACTTGAATCAATATACGATTTACGCTCTGCTTTTGCGCTTCCGCCACCAAAAAGAATCTCCTGATCAACAGAATATCTATCCTCAGAAGAAATATCTTCAGAGAATAGCGCTCCCCCATCCAGTTGTGAAAATGGATCATTCATATGTGGAATACAATCGTTTTGTCGTATAAAGCGGTGTTTTTGCCATAAGCCACTGAAGGCCCAGTGAAATACCGCTCGCACCAACAATACTATACCCCACAAAGCTAAATAATCGGCTTACATCGGGAAACAAGACCTCTCCGAGTAGTGCTGACGTAATAAGCAGAAGTGCAAATTTACTCACTGTAATAACCGTGGCTACCAGGATAACTCCATGCCACACTTGATTTGTTACCACATATGCATGTAACCAGTATCCGAGTAAAATAGAAAGGGTTCCCGCAAGCAGGTAGACGCCAAATGTTCCTCCTGAAATTGCTTCCAGTAAAAAATACCCTATAGCTCCATACCAAACAACAGCACCGCGCTCTGCCGACACAATATATACCACTGCAGCAATCGTAAAGACATCGATTGTTACCAATGGATACGGCAGCGTATACTGAAAAAACAAATGCAAAAGCAATAGTCCTATAGTAAGCACAAGTGCAACAGAGGTTCTAATGAGTAGTGCAATCATACTATGGAATTAACACAGATACGATGCGCAATTTATCAAGATTTACAAGCGAAGTAATTTGCGCAACTTGAAACGGCTGATAGGGCTCACGCTCAATTTGAGAAACGGTACCTATTGGTAATCCATATGGAATTGATTCTTGTAACCCGCTCGTTATCATGATGTCACCGATATCAACTCGCTCATTCTGCGGAATAAAATTCATCTGCATACTAATACCATGCTGTCCCTCCAAAATTCCGATACTCTTATCTTGGGAATGGAGCGTGGCCGCAATTCTACTTTGATTATCATTAAGAAGACGCACAACAGCACTTCCCCTTCTACTCTCTGCAACAGTACCAATAAATACTCCCTCGCCAGAAATTACAGGGTATCCTATTCGCACACCATGCTCATCTCCAACATTCACCACAACCGTGCTTCCAAGAGGATCAACTCGCTTACCAACAACTTCTGCACCGATATATACAGCAGTGGAACTTGCCGTAAATTTCAACTGGCTGCGAAGGGTTCTATTTTCTTCTTGCAATGATAAAAGCTGGGATCTATCAACCATGAGCGCCAGATGCCGCTTTCGTAAATCTGCATATGCCTGTTCAAGCGACTCGACTGATTCAAATTTTTCTACATTGTCTTCCGCCCCTACTGACCAGCTATACAATGTATCACTTGCAGGAATAAACAGTCCGCGAACATGTTGTTCAATCGAAGAAAGCCAACCGAGGCCATGAAAAATAATCACGAGGACAAGTACCGCCGTGATTGAGAGAAATATCTTTTTTTTGGGTTTACCTCGCATAGGCACTACTATCTAGAACGTGCTGAAGGAAGCTTTACTTCGTGTAATAGCGCATCATCTTCTAGCAAAATACCTGTACCACGCACAACAGCAGTAAGCGGATCGTCAGCAATACGAACTGGAATTTCTGCTGCCTCTGAAATAACTTGATCTAAACCACGCAGTAGTGATCCACCACCTGTAAGTAATACTCCCCGTTCGTGAATATCACCAGTGAGTTCTGGCGGGGTAATTTCTAATGTCATTTTCACCAAATTGATAATCGAGCGAACAGTACGCTCAAGCGCCTCTCTAATATGCTGATCACTCACCATAATTTCTTTTGGTAAGCCCGTAATCACATCTCTTCCACGCATAGGAAATTCCATCGGCGTTCCCATATCAATCGCAGAACCAACACGAAGTTTTATTTGCTCAGCATGACTTTCCCCAACAAGAAGATTAAATACCTCACGTGCATACTGAATAATATTTTTATTCATCTCGTCACCAGCAAAATGAGAAGTTTTCCATGTTACTACTCCACTAAGCGAAATAACTGCTACTTGTGTTGTACCACCACCGATATCTACAATCATATTTCCAATTGGCTCTTGAATTGGCATTCTTGCACCGATTGCAGCCGCCATTGGTTCTTGCACAACAAGCACTTCTCTTGCTCCAGCCGCAATGACACCATCTTCAACTGCCTTCGCTTCTACTTCTGTTACACCAAGCGGAACAGACACCACAACGCGTGGTCTTGTTACAAATGACACTCCTCCTTCGTGTACTTTTTCAATAAAATATTTGATCATTTTTTCTGCAACCTCGTAATCTGAAATAATCCCGTTCGTAAGCGGACGAGATACAAGAATATGCGGTGGTGTTTTCCCAAGCATGTGTTTTGCTTCTGAACCAACAGCAATAATTTGACCGGATCGTTTGTTGATAGCAACCACCGTAGGTTCATCAATCACAATCCCTTTTTCAGGTACGTACACCAAAGTATTGGCGGTACCAAGATCCATACCCATGTCTTTGCTGAATTTCTTGAAAACTGATTTTAGCATAGCCTATTCCGTGAGAGCGCTAATAAGTGCTGACAGGCTTACCATGGTTGCTTCTTCTGCTGTACGTGCTTTAAGCTCAACTTCTTCATTTTTGAGTGTCCGTCCACTGATAACAACTCTCTGCGGAATCCCAATCAAATCAGCATCTGCAAATTTTTGCCCCGCTCGCGCATCTCTATCATCATATAGTACTTCGATTCCTGCAGCCTTCAGCTCTTTATATAAGGCATCTGCTTTTGCTGCATCTGCTTCATCAGAACACAAAGAAACGAGGTGAACATCGTATGGAGCAATTGATTTTGGCCATACCATACCCTTTTCATCAGAAAAGTGCTCTACAGCAACTCCCATGAGCCTCGTAATTCCAATTCCATATGATCCTAAATGCACTGGCACTTGATTTCCTTCTGCATCTGTAAAAAAGAGACCGAGTTCCTCACATTTTTTTGTTCCAAAGTTGAAAATATTTCCTACCTCTGCAGTTTTTACTTTTTCTAGTTCATCTGCAGTAACACCTAACTCTGTAAGTGTTTTTTCATTCATCACTTCTTCATTAATCGCAATATTTTTTTCTCTATTGATATAAATCACGTCTTCTCCGGCATCTGTAATTGTCTGAAATTCATGACTGAATTCAGTAAATGCTCCACCAGAAGCAAACGTGACAAATGTGTCGTCACCAAGCCCGACTCGCTCAAACACTCTGTTGTATGCCGCAATCGTTTCATCATAAAACGCCTGATGCTGCACTGGATCAATGGTATACGAATACATGTCTTTCATGACAAATTCGCGTCCTCGCATAATACCACTTTTAGCACGTAACTCATTTCTCAGTTTTGTTTGGAATTGATATACAAATGCAGGCAAATCTTTGTAGCTATGGATATATTCTTTCATCATCTGCGTAATCGGCTCTTCATGAGACCAACCAAAACCTACCTCTGTTCCATTTTTTAGCTCTGACTTAAACCAGACATCAACATTCTCATCACTCCATCTATCTGTCACTTCCCAGAGCTCTTTTTTTTGCAGCGATGTCATAATAAGCTCTTGCCCACCAACAGCATCCATTTCTTCTCTTACGATTTGCTTAATCCGCTCAATAACTCTAAGCCCTAATGGTAAGTAACTATATACACCTGCCATTTCCTTATTAATAAATCCGGCTTGCAATAACAGTCGTGCATTATTTGCAACTTCATCTTTTGGCGCAGTTTTCTTTGTCTTGGTAAATAATAGTGATTGTCTCATACATGCATTATTTCATTATCTATTCGTTTTCCCCTTTGTTCCAAGTCGAAGTGATAATCGAAACAGAACAAAAAAGACAACTATCGCAAGGAAAATAGTGAAGTTCCAAATATGAAGGATTCCTTTTGCGAATAAGAGAAGGAGCAGAACTATCAGCACAGATATTCCCGTTGATAACGCAACAGAACGCTGCACTATTCTAAAGATTGGCTCTTTGGGGTGCATCCTAGACTGAATAAAGAACATTAATAGAGATCCGAGTCCAACTAGGAACATGAGCAGACTCGTGTAAAAAAACACAAACCCAAGGCCCGTATCGGTTGTAGGGTCTACATTGAACAAAATAAATAACCAGGCAATAAAACAGAACCCTGTCCCAAGAGAAATAATTGTAAGAAATTGTCTTACGGTCATACTATGCAAGATATCGAATGCGATCAACTTCCGCTTTCCCTAGCGCTTTATTGATCTTCTTTACGATAGAACTTTGATTCAAACGAATCTCTTGTGCCACTGCTGAGCTTGAACATGTCACAGTAAGCGTTCTATTTTTGAGAAATAGTGGCTTAATGTGCATACGCATCTTTTCGTCAAAGATACTATCAAACACTGCTTGAGCAGCATCAAGAACCTCTTGGGACTCTAATTGTCCCGCAAGGGTACTGTCCTTTTGCATTTTTCCGTGGAGTGTATCTCCAATTGGCGTAAATGAGCCCATAGGCACGAAGGGTTAATACATATATATGCTATCACGGCGAGCGTCATTTGCCTAGTCAGGCTGCGCGAAATGAGCAAATATCTCTAAAATCACAAAATCCACAATTCCTTTGGCTAGGTGTAGCTGAGAATTCTCTTCCTTGAATTCCGCCAAGCACTTCCCCAATATTATCTCTCATTTTCTCAAGCTCTGTATCCTTTCCAAGAAAAGATACCTTTGTATTATCATTTAAATAATAGAACGTAAGTTTTGACACAGGGCCGACATGCCGGAACTCTGGAAGCGACTGTGCCGCATGCTGATACAAGAGTAACTGTAACTTATCGTCAGCCGAAAGCTTTTCTTTTGGTGTTCCCGTTTTATAATCAATTATTTCAAGTGATCCATCCGGCAATTGATCAATCCTATCGATTCTTCCGTGCATAGTATTTCCCTGAACATCGACGCTAAACCAGGCTTCTATTGCAAGAGGAACTTGCCAGTCATCTTTATGCGATTCGTAAAATGCCTTTATACTTGCAAGTCCAAGCGCATAGTACTCCTTTTTATTTGCTGCCGATTCATACCAGTCATGAATAAAACATCTCTTATATAATTCGAGGAGTTTATCAAGCGACATAACAATTAGCCCATCCGTTTCCTTCTTGACCGGCGCCTCAAATAAACTGCCCTGTGCCGCACTATTCGCTTCCAGCATGTGCTCGTAAAACTTTTGCAGCGTAAGATGCATTGACTGACCATAGCTAAACCGTGCATTTCCGCGAGTAGGAATTTTTAATATACTCCCAAGCTTATATTGATACGGACACGACTGATATGACCGTACTTGCGAAAATGAAAATTTCTTTGGGAGCTGATATAACACCTCTTGAGCTGGCTGCGTAAACGATGATTCCTGATTCTCTGTAAAGTTTTTCACAGAAACAGCCTCTTCATCAGTAAAGCCAATCTCTGAAAGAAATCTACTGAGTTTCTTCTTCCTTTTTCCTCCATAGTCTGATGAACTCACAAAATACAGTCGTTTTTTTGCGCGTGTACACCCAACATAAAAAAGTCTACGTTCTTCTTCAATATGTGCATCGGCATGTACTTCATGACCCAAAAGCTCCGGAGGAAGTTCAATAGGCGCTTTTCTATTTCTTGACGGAACCCTATCGTCTACCATGTTTACCATAAATACATACGGATATTCTAGCCCCTTTGATCCGTGCATTGTGATGATATTTACCGAATCAGGAGTGTCAGCTGGCTGATACATTGATCCCTGGTCACCTGCCTCGATAAGCGATTCATAATACGCCAAAAATTCCTGAATGTGTGTTCCAGGGTGAAGCAATTCAAACTGCTCAATGAGTTCAAAAAGCTGCTTCACATGTGCTATATCACGAATTGCCTGCCGTTCCCCTGCCAATTCTTGCTTTGCCAAAGAAGAAAAGTAGCCCGATGATTCTAAAAAAGCATAGACCACAGCTGTCGGCTTTTTCTTGCGCGCCTCTGCAAGTCCATCATGAATAAGCGCTATAAGTGATTCAGCCTTTGTCACTCCATCAGCAGATACACCGAGATGTGCTGCTGTTTTTAACGCTTGATAATAGGTCAGTGTTTTTCTCTTTGCAGCAAGCAAAAGCTTCTGCATATCATTTTCAGTAAGCGCATACGCTTCTAATCGCATGAGTCTATAAACTGGCGCCGCCGCATAAATATCTGTAATGGCACGAATAAATGCCAGTACATCAAGCACAACATCTTGCCGATAGAGACCGCTTGCAGAAAGACACTCGTATGGAATTCCGGCCCGGGCAAATGCTGTTAAAAATGGCTCTGCATGAGCATTAGCGCGCACAAGAATTGCCACATCGTCTAATACAAAATCTTTATTTGTTTCAGAAAGTTTTTTTATTTCTTCAATAACAAGCGCAACTTCATCATGAATACTTGCCCCGTGCAAATGCTGTACTTCTCCAGTTCTGTCACTGTGCGCCGTTAGTGACTTATCAATACCAAGCTTGTGCTCTAATCGATTTGGATTGTTAAAAGAGATACTCTTATATGCCGTATCAAGAATATTTTGGCCCGATCTGTAGTTCGTATTGAGTACCACTTGCGCTGCATCTTTGTAATCATCCGTAAATCGCATGATATTACGCACACTCGCACCACGAAACGCATAAATGCTCTGATCATCATCACCCACAACCACAAGCTGATTTTCACCATGCAGTAAGTGTATAAGCTCATACTGCGCATGATTAACATCTTGGAATTCATCAATGACAATAAGCTTATATTGCTCCTGAAGCACCGCTCTAATTGCAGGCCGCTCATTGAGCAGCTCCACACAATAATACATAACGTCTGCAAAATCCAATGTAGCTGAATCATGAAGAAGCTTTTGATAATGTGCATATGCTACAGCAACCTCATTAATACGCTGTCGCTCACTCTCTTCAACATCATCCCCAAGTGAATCAGCATACGCTTGATATGCCTCTGGTGAAATAAGTTGATCTTTGCATCTGGAAAAATGATCTATAAGTGCATGTATATGCCGTGAAGGGTTTCCAAGAGGCTTATAATACTCAAGTGTAAATGTATCGAGGTGTTCTCTCATTAATTGCCACGCATCAATTTGTGTAAGCAATCTAAACTGCGGAGAAATACCAATATCTAATCCGTAATCCTGCAGAAGTCCCTGACAAAATGCGTGAAATGTTGATACCTGCAACTCTCTAAATCCTGGTTCAAGGCGCGCTTCAATACGCTCTTCCATTTCTTGAGCCGCCTTTTCTGTAAATGTGAGGGCCAGTACGCTACTGGCAGTAGCACCTTCCTCTATGGCATGCACAACTTTTTCTGTAATCACGGTAGTCTTCCCCGTTCCTGCTCCAGCAACAATAAGCAGTTCCTTGGCCGCGTGGCTAACTGCTTCCTGCTGACGTGAATTGAGAGATGGAGCGCTCTTCATGGGGGCATGATAGCATAGCCGAGCAGCTATCTCAATACTGCTGAAATGTTCTCTTTCTCAATTAAAAATGCCGCATATAGCGGCATTTTTTCTATCTGATAATTATATTTCCTCTATCCTCGGTGTTTAGTATCACTCTGGTATAACAGACCTCACCAATTTCATGAGACCTATCAATATAATCTCCCTTTGGCACGCGCGAGTAAGCATCACTATTGCCCGTAGTAACCGTTTCATACGTCACACATACTTCATACTCAAGTGTATGCACTTGTTTATATGTGTACGGCTCCCCAGTTCGTGGATCAAGAAACCGCTTATATGTATCGATTTCCTCAATTGTCTCTGGCAAACTACCGGTTGAAGCTACATGCGATTCAAGCTCCCAGTGAAGCTCATCAATATCTCTCAGTCTATGCTCATCTAACTTTTGCGCAAGTGCATCTGCTGGTGAACCCACAAGCATAAGTCCCCAAACAATGCTTGCAACAAACACCGTGCAAATTATAACCAGCATTATTACACCACTGTTACTGTGTTTTTTTCGCATACCACAAATGATATCCAAAGATGCTGCCACTTACAAAGAAGAGCACCAATAGTTTTGATAAAAATCGAAGTGTTAAATCGCCATCAAGCAAGTTGTTTACAAGAACAACCATAGAGATCAGAATGATTATTGAAGCCACAAATATTGATGCATACACAAACCAACCCGGAGTCACATCTTTTTTTGATACTTCCTTCTTTTTATATGCCTGCGTAAGTAGTGCAAGTGTTCCAAGATATACGGGGAACATCACTATCAAAAATGATAGTCCAACTCGCAATGAATCTTGTAAATTTTGGAATTGATATGAGTATTCCGTTCTAAATGTTGGGTCGTCAATCTGTAAATCGATAATATCAAACGCCACAGCCACAAAACTCCAAAGAGCCGCAATAAGCGTGATGACCGACAGTAGTCGCAAGAAAAAATATTTTGGTCGATGCATCTTCATACGCAAAAGTTAATAGTATAGAGAGTATAGCAAATATGCAGAAAAACAAAAGCGAGACCGAAGTCCCGCTGAGTCCTTATGCCATGTATCCTCCCACCTGCATATTCCAGAGGCGGGCATACAAGCCGTCTTTCTTTTTGAGAAGTTGCTTATGTGAGCCCTGCTCGCGTACTTCTCCACCATCTAGCACCACAATATTATCCATGTGCATTATGGTTGAAAGCCTATGAGCAATGCTG
>JABIFP010000010.1 GCA_018650645.1 Candidatus Magasanikiibacteriota bacterium
GGGAGCCACAGGGCCGGCGCGCATCTTGCGCGCCATCGAGACAGCCATAGCCAGCCCCCATACACCCCCAATCAGCATGATGGTCGCTTGCACCCAACTCACAGCAACGCACTCGACAAACGGAACGCCGCGTACATGGCGATGATGAAAGCGGTGCCGTACTTCGGCAATCCAGTACTATCCAAGAAACTCCCCCCAAATTGATTGAGTCACCACTATACCTGAATATGCTGATTTTGTCAACCTAAAAAGCACCATTTCTGGTGCTTTTTTGGGCTTATTTAAGGCAATTATGCTCTTGGTGCACGTGGAGGTCTTGATCCTCGGTCTCCTGTTGGAGCCGCACCTTCTGGTCGTTCAGGTCGTGGAAGAAGCGCTTTCATAGAAAGGTTCACTCTTCCAAGGTTATCGATTTCTTTTACTTTTACCTTAACGATTTGGTTCAGTTTAAGCTCATCGCTTGGCTTACTTACGTGATCCCAAGAGATTTCACTCACATGTACCAATCCGTCTTTCCCTGGAATCAAGTTTACGAAGGCACCAAAGTCCTCAATGCGGACAACTTTTCCGTCGTAAATTTCACCAGCTTCAATTTCTTTTACAATAAGTTGAATCTTTTCAACTGCAAGTCGCATTGCTTCACCATCATTCGTGGTAATCATCACACGACCGTCTTGTTCAATATCAATTTGAGCTCCAGTTTCTTCTACCAATTTCTTGATAGTCTTTCCACCCGGACCAATAACGTCTCCAATCTTTTCTGGATTGATTTGGATTGTTTCAATTCTTGGAGCGTATGGAGAAAGCTCAGTTCGAGATTCAGCGATTGCTCCAGCCATAACACCCAAAATTTCTGTGCGGGCTGCTTTTGATTGGTTCACTGCTTGCTCTACGATGTCCCAAGTAAGACCATCTGTCTTTGTATCCATTTGCACAGCAGTAATTCCCTGCTCTGTTCCTGCAATCTTGAAGTCCATTCCTCCTGGACCATCTTCTACATCTTGCAAATCAGTAAGTACTGTCCATTTCCCAGACGCATCAGACGCAAGTCCCATTGCAATTCCTGCAACAGATCTTGTTAGTGGTACACCCGAAGCCATAAGTGACAGAGACGACCCACAAGTAGATGCCATAGAACTTGATCCATTTGATCCCATGATCTCTGAAACTACACGAATTGTATATGGGAATTTTTCTACCGCTGGAAGCACAGGTTCAAGTGCTCGCTCTGCGAGTGCTCCATGTCCAATGGCACGCCGTGATGGCCCACGCATTGGTCCGGCTTCCCCGTATGTATACGGTGCATCATTATAATGATGCATGTATCGTTTTGTTCCATCTTTTTCCATGGTGTCAAGAAGTTGTACATCACCAGGAGAACCAAGAGTCACTACTGAAAGTGCTTGTGTATCTCCACGCATGAACATAGCTGAACCATGTACTCGTGGTAAAAGATCTACTTCAGACAAGAGTCCTCTAATTTCAGTAAGCTTTCTTCCGTCGAGTCGTTGTCCATTTTCTAAAATTCGTTTTGTAATTTCTTTGCTCACGTATAACTTCAAGTTGCTCAAAGCTTTTCCGTGGAAATCTTCTTCAATTGCTGAACTAGCAAGCGCTTCCACTGCCTTTTCTTTAATCTCTGCAATCATTTCGTTGCGCTCTTTCTTGCTCACCTTTGGTGAGTTAAAGATCATTGAATCTGCAACAGAAGATACAAACTTTTCTACTAATGTGTTTGCTTGCACTTGAGGATCTTCTTCCCCAGCAAGTTCTGGTACATCTTTTACAACATTCATTTCTTTCACAGCATCCTCAATCAATGAAACAACTGGTTTCAGCTGTTCACATCCCCATTTCATTGCTTCAAACATTGTTTGTTCGCTGGCTTCGTTTGCTCCAGCTTCAACCATAATCATTTTTTCTGGTGATCCTGCAACAACCACATCAATTGGACTTGTTTCAAGCTCAGTTGTTGTCACGTTCAAGATAAATGATCCGTCTTCAGCTTGCCCAATACGAGCAGCTCCAATAGGACCATTCCAAGGGATTGGTGAAAGTGCGATTGCCGCGCTTGAAGCAATAAGTGCTGTAATTGCGTAATCATTTTCTCCGTCTACCGCGAGTGCAGTACATACCACTTGGATATCGTTTCTCATTCTGTCGTCAAAAAGTGGACGAAGTGCTCTATCCACAATACGACCATTCAAGATTGATTCGTCAGTTGGACGACCTTCTCTTTTAATGAATCGACTTCCTTTAATCTTTCCGGCAGCGTAGAGTTTTTCTTCTACACTTACCATAAGTGGAAAGTAATCGATTCCATCTCGGATACGTTTACTTTTTACCACAGTTGCCATGATGACGGTGTCACCATATTGTACAGTTACTGCTGCGTCAGCTTGATGAGCGTATCGCCCAGTTTCAAGAATAAGTTCTCTTCCTCCCCAGTTGGTTGACCAACGTTTAATGTCTAACATATATATATGCTTGTTTGCTGGCCTAAGCGCGTCAGATCCACTCCTTGAGAGGACCTACATGTGCGTAGACCAACGAAATAAATTACGTAGTTGTATTTCTTTTCGTGTTAGTTTGTCGTTTTCTATCTGGAATCAAATACGCTTTTTGATCCAAACTCAAATCAGTATAACTATCTACCTCTGCAATTAATCTTGATGATGTTGTTTGTCCAAAAGCTGCAACTTCTACTTGTTTTCCGCTACTCTTTTGCAAATATTCTACAAGTGGCAAATAATCGCCATCTCCAGAAACAAGAATGATCGCATCTAGGCTATGAGAAAGTCGAATGGCATCAACTGCAAGCCCCACATCCCAATCAGCTTTTTTATTTCCACCAGCATAAATCTGTAACTCTTTTTCTCTGGTTTCAATCCCAAGATTGTACAGTGCTTCAAAAAACGGTACTTCATCTTGTGATTCAGTACTCACTACATAAGCGATGGCGCGGATAAGTTTTCTTCCCGCAACCATGTTTTCTACAATTTGCCCAAAATTCACCTTCTTTCCGTGAAGGTGTTTTGCGCTATAGTACAAATTCTGCACATCAATAAACACCCCAACGCGTTGATCAGGGTGTTTAAGAGGATTTTTGTTATTTTGCTTTTTCATTTTTTTTCTTTGGGTCTGCAGTTTTTTTCTTTGGATCTACAAGTTTTCCCTTTTTTTCAAGCGCTTTTGCTTGTTTCAGGTTAAGCTTCTTTACCAATTCTTCATATGATGCAACATTTTCCTTTTGAAGGAATCTGAGCAATCGTCTGCGTTCCCCTACTTTTCTGAGAAGTCCACGTCTTGAAGAGTGATCTTTGTGATGTGTCTTCAAATGCTTTGCCAGTTCTTCGATCTCTACTGTGAGAATCGCGATCTGTACTTCAGCTGACCCGGTGTCTTTTCCGTGCTGCTGATACTTCTTAATGACGTTCTGTTTCTTTTGCTTTGAAAGCATAAGTTCATGCGTTCTTATCAGGCCGAGAGTCTGCATGAGTCCTCTGGTCTGACCCCAATGGGGCTATAATTAAGTGCGCATACTATAGCATAAGCACCTCAAATTGTCAATATTTGGCTTAAACTAGCCAAATTGCAGACACCCTTCAAAAAGCGTGTCTGCGAATCTGTCTATTTTGCTTCAAGACGAATCACACGGTCAGTGGTAATTTGATCGCCATCATCATACTGCTCTGCAGTATCAATAGAGACGATTCTATCCCATCTGTATCCAAGTGAAATGAATGTTGCTTCATCTTTTACATGCCGTTTTACAGTATTACCTGCGTCTGCTGGATCTGGCTCAAGTCTATAGACTTCTGCCCCACCTGCATACTTCACTAATGTGTAATTTGGATGCACATCAGTTCTGGTAATTTCGCTTCCGGTTGCGTAATTGTCTAAAAGTTCATCAGCAATGTCTTCTACCCAGTTCCAAGCATACTTTAATCCCGTAAATACGGCTTCTGAAGTAATCCAGTATTTTTCACCACCCAAGAGTAGGTATACTTTTGGATCTGAGACAACTTTCACAAGTGCGCCATACTGAGGATCATATTTTGGTCCCCAAGGCATAAATGAAAGTTCATCATTTGGAATATTCATGATGCTGTTTTCTGGAACTACTCCCATATCGCTCCAAGAGCTGAAGTAGGTGAAGTACATCTTACTACTCTTGAACGGTCGCTTTGTACACATGTCTGTTACATAGTATACCGCTGGAGAATTTGCATGTTTATACGCCTTCTTCATTTCAAGAGAACAACTTACTGGCACATACTCTACTTCTTCTGGCGCATCAAAGTCTTGCCCAGTAAGCATAATGGTATCAGATCGATCAGTCATGCCACCTTCCGCATCGCGGAATCGTACATACACTGTCTTTTCTCCATTTCCTTCTGCAAGTACCCATCCCATTGTTTCGCTGTACGTCACATATTCCGTATCAACAAATGATGGAACATTTGATACCGCCACAAGTGTTGCATCTTCAACATTGAAAGAAAGTGTTACTGCGGTACTTTCTGTTTCATATGCTCCTGACTGAATTGTCACGGCATTTGCCATTTCATTGCTGTCAGTAAGATTCACGAGTTCGATTGATGGTTGCCCATCTACCATTCCGTTGTATGTTACAGATAAATCATTTATTCCATCAATATCAGTATCCATGATTTCTGTTTCACCATTCTTTACCGTAACCGTTTGCGGCTCTGAAGCAATCGTTACTGTTACAGAATCTTCTGTTGCAGTAATAAATGTTACTGTGTGTGCATGTTCACCAACAGTTACTTCAGTTGGTACTTCCACATCAGACATATGTGTTACCGTTTCTTGCGCAATCACAGGGTAACTTGCAGGAACAGTTGGCCCGGCAGAACTACTTCCAGAAGAGAATTGGAATCCTCCACTTGAACTTCCTCCACCACCACCGCCGCCTGAATTGTTTGAGCCACCGCCACCACTCTCTTCTGATCCACCACTAGACACTGAGCCACTGTCGTATCCTACAATAAAGCTTGTGAAATGGTTCACACTACCAATAGCGGTACAATTATCTTCATCAATAACTGATCCTCCTTCTACTGGAATATAATCATCTCTTTCTGGCGAGTAGTACATGAGTTTCAAAGACGATGTCGTAATACCATCTGGCAATTCATCTGCCATATCACAGAAATCGATTTGAATTTCTACGTTTCCGTTCAAACTCTTAATTTCACTTGTTCCACGCGCACTAATTTCATATCCGGCATCTCCTAGTGGCACAACTGAATCCGTTTGTGGCACAGCAAAATTCTTTTCAAAACTTACGGTTACATCACCATCGGCACTTTGTAATACCCCAGGACCCGCTGTCATCTTCATGTTACTATTTTCATTGTCATTGAATGACCCACCAGACGTTGCCGAAATTGCATCTGATGCTGATTTCGGTTCTCTTGTCGCATCCGCTGTAAGCGTAATATCAATACCTGCCTGATCAGCACCACTTATCGTTACTGTTCCACTTCTTGTTGACCTTGCATGAAGCGGCCCAACCGCTCTAAGTGTCCAAACACCATTTGCTACAGATAATGTATATGCTCCGTTGTCTGAATCAACAGGAGAACTGACTACTCTTCCATCAGCATTTTCCGCTTCTACAAATCCTTTATCCATTGGCGTTGTACCATCTGATTCATAGAGCACACCTTTAATGGTGTATCCTCCACGAGCCATTGCCGTAATGTCAGGATCATCTCCACCAACATCAAATGCAGGTGTATCCGTTGTGAACGTTACAGAGGTACTTACAACTCCGATAAATCCGGCTCGTTTTGTAAACACTTCCCATTCACCCGATTTAATGTCTATATCATATTCACCAGTATCGTCTGTAATAGCCGTTTTCAGTGTTCCGTCTGTGGCGTTTTCAAAACGCACAACAGCTCCAGCCACTACAGCACCATTGTCATCTTTAATAGTACCGGTAACATTAAGAAAATCAGATGTTGAAAGATCTATTGTTACGGTTGTACCCGTAAGCGCTGTTCCATCAAATTTTCCAAATCCAAATACATCTACAAAGTAATTGTAGGTACCTTCTTTCACTGAAATAGCAGTATTGGTATCTAGTCGCTCAACAGGTTTCCCAAATCGTGTATGCCTGTCATCATCTTTTCTGATTTCAATGAATGCTCCCATGTCAGATCGTCCGCCAGTAAATGCAAAGGTAATAGCGGCTGTATCACCAGAATTAATATGTGCATTGCTGACGTTTGCCGTAGCAACTTCCGCAAGTGAGGTTGTACAATATTCTCCAAAATCAGGATCAAATGTACATGCCTTATAATCTGTGTTTCCTGGTACTTTTGCAGTATATAAACCGCTACTATCCGTATTCACATGTCTGAAGAATTCACCACTTGGTCTATCGTTTACACTGTCCCAGGCCATAATATCAACTGGGACACCCGCTTGCGTTGACCCACCAATAGTTACGGTCCCAGAAGTCGCATAACAGGTTGATTCCGTTGGTTGAATATTTTGACTTGATTTGCTTTCTGTTGTAACGACCACTGTTTTTGACAGTGTTCCACACGCATCAGTTTCTGATGGTGGTAATTCTGAACGAACGGTCCAGGTTCCAACATCTACAAATACTACATAACTACCATCGGCATCACTCATTCCTCCTGGAACAAATCGCCCATCTGAATCGATTGCAAATACTGGCGCTCCGGCAATACTATTTCCATCGGTATCAAGCACCTTTCCAGAAATCGTATAATCAGATTTTTTCATTTTTAATTCAAGTGGATTTGCGTTGGTAACTTGCTTCCCTTCAAAATAATTATCGGGATCATTCCCAGCATCGTCTCCATCTGGCCGAAGTTCAATAAATTTCATTGTTGGAGGCAATCCATCTTTATGCACACCAACTTCATACGATCCAAGATCTGAAACAGAAGCAGTAAATGTTCCGTCAGAAGCGGTTTCTGTAATCGTTGGAATCATGAGCCCTTGTGAGTGCACAAATACTTCTACTCCAGAGAGCCCTGTTCCATTTCCATCTACAACTGTTCCCGTAATTGTTTTGTCTGCAGTGCCACATGTAAAGGTTACGGTATCTGTATCTGTGTCAAAAGTAACTCCTGGTGGCAAATGATATCCTTGATCAACCGTTGCTGCACCCCCTACTCCCGCGACCTTCAAACTAATCGGGGGAGGTGGCGCACAGGCAAGTGCCGATTGTACCTTTTGAGAAGATCCTTTTGGTGGAGCAGGATGGAATCCAACGCTCCAATCACCATTATTGGGAATCTTTAAGACATATGAATTTCCTGTTTGGTCACCTGCATTATATGTTGTTGTTACCACAAATGGTCCTGGACCAAAGGCACCAATCTCAATATCCGCTCCTCCAAAGTCTACTCCATTGGCGAATTCCACAGTGATGTCTACTGAGTTTGTTCCGTCCAGCTTAGGAAGTACAATATCAAGTGTTTCTGATGGATTTCCCGAATCCACACAAACGGGTTCAGAGAATGGCTGCCCATTATATTGAGAACCTCCCATCGTCACACTCGGTTCTGTTGAAATGAAGTAACACGTATCAAAGAGGTTTGAAAGTGTGGTACTGGCTTGCCCTGCAATCATGGAGATACTTTTCCCTACATCGGATCCTGGACCACGAGCATGAACAAAGATTTCTCCAGAAACATTATCGGGTGATCCTTGATCGTCTGCATAGAGATTCAATACAATACTGTTGGTACCACCCTCTTCAACAAAGAATGGATTGGGCTGCACGCTTGCTAACGCCACTCCAGATCGTTTGAATTGCGCGGTAATACTATACCCACCCGTTGAAAACGGATCCCGAGGAATAGCCGGATTAATAATTGTCCGTAAATCGATAATGATTCTATCTGTTGTTGAGGGAGAACCGGTAACATCTACTTGAATAGTAACTTTATTGTTAACCGTATCAACTGATACACCATCTCCATCAAATGACGTATCGAAGGCAATAGTTCCAGACTCGAAACTATTCATATCCTCATAATATGGTGAGAATGTATCTGGTACAGCACCGCTAATATCCATTCCAGATGGGAATTCAATTTCAATTTGATCCCCATCAGCAAGCGCTACAGTTGGAAGTAATTCCATATGGAACACATCCACGTCTTGCCCAGCAATAGAATTAAATTGCCACACTTCGCTTCCGCCACCAAAATGAAAGTCCGCAGCAGGAATTGATCCAAATCCTTCATACACATGCTCTTGTCCTGCAGCAGCTGGGGTAAACATCCCCTCATCTCCAAAGGCACCAAATGTTTCTCTAGCATCTTCAATGGTCCCTACTGTTGACGTTGCTGTAGGATCAATGACATTTCCAGTAAGATCTGTCACTCCATTATTCATGGTAAGTGTAAATTGTTTATCATACACGTCATTACCAACATTTGTCAGTAAATCAAGCCCTTCAATCGTGACGGCTCGTGCAAATGAATCGTAACTAATTGATTGAGTCGCGCCAATAAAATCTGTACTTCCTTCACCTGCAATATATAAGTTAATATTGTCGGCATACGTAACACTCGTTAGCACATTTGCAAAATCTTGAGAATTTGCCGAGTTCATTGGTTCACTAAACTCAATACGACAAGACCAATCATCACACTGAGCTTTCTTGAGCTGCGGCCTTACAGAATCAAATGCACCTGTTGTATATGTATATGATTGCGCTGTGAGGATTGTATTCCCAGCTAAATCATTAATTCCTGAGGCAGCAAAAGACAATGTATACGACGTATTTGGCGCTAACACATCTGTTGGTGCAATAAGGAGTACATTGTCTCCCGGATCATAATCAATATCAAATCCAACATTCGTAGTACCACGCTTTAACGTGATATCCGAAGCAGATACAAATATTTGTTCATTAAATCCAAATTCAAACGCTGCATTCACAGGGATGCCCGTATCTCCATCTGAATATCCTGGATAAATAGTTGGAGCCGTTGAATCATTTCCTCCTGCAATAACAAAGAATGAGCAGAAGGCATGTTCTGTGTCTTGATTATCAAGCATCGTCATTCCTTGAATATCCGCAACAGCACCTTTTACACAAACCTCATATTCTCCAGCAGAAAGCGTCCCTGGATCAATGGTGAGTCGCTTTTTTTCATTCGTTTCTAGCACCAAATCGCTCGCATCGAGTGACTCGGCTACCTGTGTTCCAATATTAGTTAGTGTTACATTGGTAGTTGTCAGTGTGGAAGCGTCCATTGGACTATTAAATCCAAAGACCACATCCGTATTAGGAGCAGCCGTTTGCCCTGGTACAGGTACAGCATATTGCACATACGGTGGCATAAATTCACCGTTACCACCAAATACAATATTTCCCAAGTTAATCGCATCTCCTGCGGTTCTAAAGAAAATGGTATGTCCTCCACCATCTCGATTTCCAATTATCGATTGCCCCGATTCATTGAGTACCAAATCATTCATGACAAGTACATACTCTGTATTCGTCGCTAAATCTGAAACAGGGTTATACATGAGAATATTCTGGGCATCACCAATACTTGAGCACCCAGGATCTGCATTACTTGAACAATAGGTCACTCTTCCATCAATTGACATACCATCTGCATCGTAAAGTACCGTATTATCCTGATCAACCATGGCAGCATTTTCATCATTGATACTTACCGCAGACATAGGCTGATTAAATCCAACCATGATAGTAATGTCTTTTGGAACGGAATTATCACCCTCTCTTGGCCCAGAAAATACTACCTGCGGTGGACCCGCGGCACCATTGTCTCCAAAAAATTCACATTCGCCTGGTGACAAAGTAAATGAAGGAGTCTCAAATGTTGTGTCCATGATCAGTGAGCTAATTGTAGGGCAATATCCATCGGCAAATACCTGCAAGTCTACAATTGTACTTGTCGGAAAATTTGAAAAAGTAAATGTTCCTCCCCCAAGTGAAGTAGATGAGGCTGGTGCAATAGCAAATCCTCCCGGAAGAATAAATGCGTCCAAAGCATTGAATTGCGTATCACTAACACTTCCAGAAATTGTTGCAGGCCCAGCATCAACCACATTCACTGTTTGTGCGGCAGCCTGACATGTTGCTTCAGCGGCAGCTTCACCATCAATACAGACGTATCGAGTATTACCTGCAGCATCAGCAACAATAATATAGTATTCTAATGTCCCACCTGTTGCAGGAATATCTATGTTTGGAACAGTAAACGTAAATACTTCTTCAAAAATTTGTTCTCCATTTACAAAATCAGTAGAAACCGATACATCACTTCCATAATATAGTCTTGCAAATTCGCTTCCACCATCGGTGGTACTCGCAAAAGCACTCGGAATTGTCTGATCATCAAAAATCATTGCAGTAAATACCCCATTGGTATTATCAATAACCGTGTGCACTGGAATATGATCAACAAACGGTGCATTACCATCTGCTGGAATATCAAATGTCAAAGAAAACGGACTTGATGAAACGATTTCATCGAGTGAATTAGTTGAACTATCAATCATGACCCAGGCAACATAGTCTGAACTGGTCACAAATGTTTGATCATCACTATCTCTGTCTTCAAACGGAGGCAGCTCACAGCTAAGCGCACCATACTCATGGAATTCACATAATTCAAAACAATCCCCAAAAGCAGGAGTATTATTACATGCAGTTCCCACACTGCTCGTCGTTAGTGAGGTTCCTTCTTGAAGTAAATATACGTTAATCGCCTGGAACCCTGCCGGTTCTGCTCCAAGTGTCCAAGAAATAGACACATCTCTTCCATCCACACCGTATCCAGCGTTTGCTCCTGTATCATTATCTATTCCAACTACGTTACTCACTGCTGCGTGAGTAAACAACCATTGGGATAAAGAGAGGATCAAGCCAACTCCAATTGCAACGACAAGCATTGCCAGCAATCGAGTAAAGCGATCCCACGTACGTACATCAGTACTCATACATGTATATAGCTAAGTATTGTGAATAAAAAAATCACGAACAAAAGATCTCCACAGACGTGGACCCACCATAAAAGCGAGTGTCAGATATGTTCGTGAACACAATATGTATTTAATTATGCTTGGAGTATACCAAAAAAAAAAGTGATCAGCAATTTCTGAACACTTTTGTTGTGCATATCTTATTGTCCCTTATTTTTTCCTCACATATGCGCTGGTTGCCAAGGCCACGGCCAGCGCATCTGCAGCATCATCTTGCATCCTTTTTTCTGGCAGCCCTAAAAGCATCGCAACCATATGCTGCACCTGCGTTTTTTCTGCTCCTCCGTGACCAGTCACGGCCTGTTTAACCTCAACGGGCTTAATATCTCTTACCGGTACTCCATTCTTATGTAAAAGGAGTAACATAACACCACGCGCATGCGCAACATCAAGTCCTGTAGTGACATTTTTTTTGAAAAAAAGTGTCTCCATACCTGCAACATTTGGGTTGTACTTCGTGACAACATCCTGTAAGTCTGATTCTAATGTTGCCAACCGAACCACAAAAGAGTTCGAGGCATCTGTTTCTATACATCCATGCGCAATATGTTTCCACGTAGCCTTTTCTCCTTCAATAATTCCCCACCCTATTCTGCCATATCCAGGATCTATACCAAGTACACGCATATTATAAAGCGTTAGTGTAGACGGCTTTTACATCATCATTTTCATCAAAGGCATCTAAAAGCGCTTCTAACTGTGCAGCCTTCTCTTTAGGACATGCTACTAACTCTTTTGCTACCCACTCTAAAGACGAATCATCTGGAGTAACACCTAGAGTTAGCAATGCTTCTACTACTTTCTGCAATGATTCCCGCGGACAAGAAAGTTCTACACCAAGCTCTCCTTCCTCAATCTCAACTACGCCGGCGTCCATAAGTGTGAGCTGCGCATCATCCCACTCTGATATAGCATTCTTTTTTTCTGCAGAAAATCTCACCATGCCTTTATGCTCAAATTGCCATTGCACACTTCCCTGCCCAGCAGATGATCCTCCTTTTTTAGACAGTATTAATTTTACATCAGATACTGATCGATTTTTATTGTCTGTTAAACACTCAATTAAGAGCGCGATACCACCCGGTCCAAACCCTTCATATAATGTATGTTCGTACGTTACTCCTTCTTTTCCTTCTCCTGATCCTCTTTTTATTGCACGCTCAATGTTATCTTTCGGTACATTTCCAGCCTTGGCTTTTTCTACCGCCAATCTAAGAGAAAAATTCATATCAAGATCAGGTCCACCTTCTCCAGCAGCAACCGTAATCGATTTAATGAGCTTGGTAAACATCGCACCTCGCGCTTTATCATTCTTGGCTTTTTTATGTTGGATGTTGTGCCATTTACTGTGACCACTCATATCATTTCTATTATGAATACTAACTTTGTTAGTGTAACAAACACCGTTTTGTGTGGCAACTGCAAAGCACATATGCTATACTGCAAGCAATTATTACGCACGTATGCATGCATTCATCATTGCCTTTCTTACTGCCGGCGCTTACGCAACGTTTTTGAGCTGGCAAACTCCCGCAGATTTATCACAATATCAAATTGAATTACTTGTACTCCTCGGAGCATCGCTCACGCTGTTCATGTTTTGTTTTGGATTATATTACAGCAGACAATCTGCTCGATTCCATAACCTCCGAACACTGCTTTCAGAAGAACATGCCTACTGGATGGCACTTTACGATACGGCGGCACTTTATTCTCCAAAGGTAGAACGACGTATAGCACGAATCATTGATGAATTTTGTATTAGAACACATGATGCGCGTGTGGTTGATTACTACAAAGCGAATAGACCGCATATTCATGACGTATTTCTTGCTCTTAAACAAGAATGTGGAAGTACTTCACCGCATGCAGATATGCTGTATAGCGACATGATAGGATTCCTTGCAAAAATTGAAGCCTTGCAACTTGATATTGCGACTCTCTCAAGAGAACAGCTCCGCTCACACAACTGGATTATCATGATGTTGCTAGGGAGCAGCGCTATGAGTTTACTGGTTGCCGGATTTACCCAAACACTATTACTACAAATCACAACAGGATCGATTATTGTAACTGTTGTGCTCATGCTCTGGGGCCTACTCCGCATTGATCACCTTATGGGCAAATGGCCAATATTGGCGCAGTTTTCTCACAGCCTTATTGATGAAATTTCTTACCCGCAATATATTCACCACGCACACAAAGGACACCGAAAGCTACGGAAACACGTTGCCAACAGAAATACACACCGAGTTGGAAAACATCAAGTTGGAAAAAACATTCGTATTACCGTCATATAAAAAAATCAGCTCCATGTGAGCTGATTTTTTATTACGTGTTTTACGCTGCTGCTTCTTCAGTAGTTGCTTCTTTTTCTTCTACTTTCTCTTCTACAACTTCTTCTGCAGGAGGTTCAGCTGGTACGATTTCTTCTTCTTTCACCTCTCCGATAAGGTCAGCAACAGAACCAACTTCTTTTGCTTTTTTATTCTTTCGGACTTCTTTTAATTTCTTTTTGTGGTCTCTTAGGTAGTACGCGTTTGATTGTCGTACATCCATTTCACGCACGAGTTCAACAAGCGTTACTGTTGGCGCGTGGATTGGGAAAATCTTTTCCACTCCAACACCATTTGATACTTTTCTGACAGTAAATGTTGCTCCAGCTTCTCTTCCATGTTTTACCGCTAAGGTAATTCCTTCAAAGATCTGAATACGTTCTTTTTCTTCACCTTTTTTGTTTACATCCTTAATCTTTTGGTGAACGCGGATAATCATCCCAGCCTTCAGAGTATTACGAATGTCTTCTGTCTTTTTCATAAAATTCGGTCTTACGGAGAGGTTGGGAGGCGCTCAAATGAGCCCACGCAACGTCGCAAAAATGATAAATAAAGTAGGTGATTTATGTGGCAGCATAATACTACAGGTCCAGTGTCTTGTCAAGCCCCAATTCTTCCCCAATGATACGGGCTACCGTTGCTATCGTCTGATCGAGTTTCCCCTGCACATTTTCTATCTCATGATCAAAAATATCCCTATGATCAAACCATCCTTGGGCATACGCAAGCCGTTCCTGAATAAATGCCTCACTGTGCTCACTATCTCTACTACGTAATCGTTGCTCTATAACTGAAATAGGGGCGCTAATCAAAATGGCTGTTGACTCTTCTGGCGCAAGCACGTGCTTAGCGTTAAAGACTCCTTTATAATCTACTTTCCAAATGCCTATACGTTTGCTACTTCTTACTCGCTCGATTTCTTTATGGGTTACCCCATAATAATTTTCTCTGTCTTGCTTGGCATGTTCAAAAAAATCATCATTGGCAAGTCCTTCTTGAAACGCCTCTCTAGAAATAAAATGATATGGATTTCCTTCAGATTCACCCTTTCTCATATCGCGAGTCGTGGTAGTCACCACCCGCTCAATCGGCATGAGCTTAGCCAATCCTTCAATCACAGAATCTTCGCCTGCTCCAGACGGACCTGAAATGATAATGAGCTTCTTCATACTATTTAATCACAGACAAATACTCTTGTAATTGATCTGGAAGTGGAAGTGTTACTTCTATTCGCTCCCCTGCCAAATCAGTAAATCCAAGTTTGGCAGCATGCAAGAATAATCTTGGAAGCGTCTGCTTCTCATTTTTTACAATTTTCTTTTGCTTATATAATGTATCACCTGCAACCGGATGATTGTACGCAAACATATGTACACGAATTTGATGTGTTCTTCCGGTATGAATTTTTACGCGGAGCAGTGAGTAATGGAAATAATGATGTTCTACCCAGAACTCTGTTTTAGCATCTTTCCCCGGCTGCAGCTTGGCAACCATTCTCAAATTTGTAGGATCAAGGAGCGGACGAGCAACCATATGCCCATCACTACCTCTATCTATTGGAAACAAAATCACATCATGATTTATTTCAATATTTCCGTGAACTAAAACGCTATACTCTTTATCTACGGTTCTATCTTGAAATTGCTTTTTAAGCGCGTCATGCATTGGTTGCGTCTTGGCAACAACGAGTAGCCCTGACGCCTGCTTATCTAATCGATGTACAAGTCCTGCACGAAATTCACCTTCTCCAACTTCTGCAATATCTGGATATTGCTTATGCAGCCATGCAGCCAAAGTCACTACTTCATTTTTATTTGTTTTATGCACCAATAACCCAGCAGGCTTATGAACTACTACATACTCGTCTGTCTCTCTCACTATTTCAATATCAAGATCCTCAAGTGAAGCGAGTTCTTCTGCAATTTGTTCTGGTTTTTTCTTTGGAATGACCGTAACATCAACGGTAACAGTCTGTCCTTCTTTAATTCTAATACTTGATTTTGTTACTATGGCACCATCAACTTGCGCACCTGCAAAATCAATATAGCGCTTTGCCTGCACTCGGGACTCCCCTGTCATTTGCCCAATAAAATAATCGAGCCGTTTTCCAGCATCGTCCGATATCACTACTTGTGTCAATAATTCATTCATAAGAAATCTATGTGCGCCCAAGCGGACTTGAACCGCCGACCGCGACGTTATAAGCGTCGTGCTCTAACCAGCTGAGCTATGGGCACATAATATTGCCTTTTGCCAAAGCGGACGTAATATATCAGAGTTCTAGGCGATTTGCAAGGCATAATGTTGATTTTTTTCGCCAATTTAAGTATACTTTCCTATGCTATGAATGAATCAAAGATACAAGCGCTTGCCCTGCAAGCTCGCCATATCATGCAAGGGTCAACTGACCCAATCCACGATGAAGCACATGTGGCCCGTGTTGTGGCACATGTCCGCACTATTTGTGCAGGATCTGACCTTTCTGAAGAGCAAAAACAAGCGGTACAGCTCGCAGCATGGTGGCATGACTGTGGCAGAACAGTAACCAAACGACCATCAATCTTATTGATGCCTTTTTTAGATGATTTAATTTCTGCGCTGATGCTTTGGAGAGCCACAATTCGGCTGGGGCTCTTTGGACCAGTAACCGGGATGGCAACTCGTATGATTGCATGTAAAAGTTTAGGAACAGGAAAAATTTTGACACAGCTCATGATGAAAAAGAAAAATCATGTATTGATTTCAATTTTAGAAGATGCTGACACGCTTGATGTTATTCATTCTTCAAGATTAGAACACATCATGAACCTTGCCGAAAGTTCTGCGGCATACAAATTTGGATATCGACTTTCTATCTGGTGGTTTTTATCTCAACAAAAACTCACCATGAAAACTGAAACTGCAAAAAAACAATTACTCGAATTACTTCATGATTTTATTTTGCTGCTTCAGCAGCCCGCTATTTACGCAAGACACTGTATCCTTTTTGGAGAACAATGGACAAAGATGCAAATAGAAAAAGCACAACAATTTATACTTACACTTCAAACGCAATAAGAAGATACGGGAAACCGTATTTTTTATTTTGGGCAAAAATCTGATATCATACATGTATTCATAACTACGAAGTATGGCTTTAAAAATTTTTTCACCAGGAGCAAGACTGCGCAGAAAAACAAAAGCACACTTAGATGCCTACGCGAGTCCATCGTTAGCATTTTTTTTGCTCATCATGCTTTCCTCTGCAATTGCAACACTTGGACTTATTATCAATAACTCTTCTGTTGTTATTGGAGCTATGGTAGTAGCACCACTCATCACTCCTATCTTTGGATTTTCTTTGTCATTGCTTATCTTTCAACTTAAGCAGATGCTTAGTACATCTCTTATGCTCCTTTCTGGAACACTGCTTGCTATCGCAATTGCAGCACTCCTCGGATTTTTGCTGAGTCTACTCGATGGCCAACCCGTTTCACTTACGCCAGAAATATTAGCACAGACAAAACCTAATCTTGCATTCTTCTTGGTTGCACTCTTTAGTGGAATTGCCGGTGCATATGCATATTCAAAACCAGACAAGCTTGCATCAGTTGCAGGTATCGCGATTTCTGTTGCATTAATTCCCCCACTTGCTGTTTGTGGAATTGGTATTGTACTTTCTGAATGGCAACTTGTATCACAAAGTTTACTGCTGTATGGTTTTAATCTTGCCGGTATTTGTTTAGGAAGTATTATCGTATTTTTATTTTTAGGATTCGGAAAAGAGGCGTCACTTTCTCAAGAATAATTTTTTTACAAAAACTTTTTACAAAAAAAGAACATTGTTTTCCACAGGGTGTTCTTTTTTTTGTATCTTTTAATTCAAAAAAAAACTATACTATGTACAAAGGTCGATACAAACTTTTTTTAAAAAGTTTGTTAGCACATTTACATCGATGCTTGTCGTGTGAAGTGCCGTACAAAAATTAATAAGTTTTTTGGTGTGTACCATGGTCATGGCAAAAAATAATTTTGTACGATATCTCTAATGAAAGGAGAAATAGTTATGCCACCACGCAAAACTACAAAACGCAAAACAGCTACTAAGCGAAAGGCTGCCCCAAAAAGAAAGCCAGCCGCTAAGAAAAAAGCTGCACCAAAACGCAAGACTGCTGCTAAGAAGAAGCCTGCCAAGAAGAAGGTTGCTAAACGCAAACCTGCTAAAAGAAAGGCTGCACCTAAGCGCAAGACTGCTGCTAAGCGTAAACCTGCTAAAAAGAAGGTTGCCAAGCGCAAACCTGCTAAAAAGAAGGTTGCTAAGCGTAAACCTGCTAAAAAGAAGGTTGCTAAGCGTAAACCTGCTAAAAAGAAGGTTGCCAAGCGCAAACCTGCTA
>JABIFP010000012.1 GCA_018650645.1 Candidatus Magasanikiibacteriota bacterium
CTGTCACGGTGGATGAGCTGGCCTCTCTTGGGAAGCTCTTGAGGGAGAACCGTTCGGCGACAGCCCTCTAGCACCCCTGGTGCGGCCTTTCGCCCCTAACTGCCACTCATCGCATCCGTGCGGTGGCTGGCCAAACCCAACCTCGGCAGCGTGCGCGCTTCCGGGGTTTTTTAATCCGCCTTGGGCGGATTATCCGCCATAGCTCATCTTGCCAGGAGACAAGAGATGAGCGAAGGAGGATCAAACAAGGGACTCTACAAAGGTATTTCATCTCAACAAAAAAAGATCGCTTACGGCGATCTTTCAAAGTGTCTCGTGATTATACATCCATGACATGCATATGCTCCCTGGATGTAATCACTCGTTTTTTTTCTAGTACATCAGTAAGCGCTTCTAGCTGCGACTTTGTTGCCACAGATTCCTTTATCTCAGCTACGTCACATTCTACGTGCGTAAGGCGGTAATCAATACTGTCAATTCTTTTTTCTACTTTATTGAATCGATTATCTACAGTAGTAGAAAAATCATTGATTGCGGTTAAAATATCGAGATTTGAAATTTCTGTAGCCATAAAGATTTCTTTTTATGATTGAATGCAAGTCGAGTATAGCGGTTACGATTTGCCCCTGTCAAAAATACCTCCAAAAAAGGCAGTTATTCTCACTTTTGTTTACTTTGAACCAGAAGATATGAATTCTCCACTCATTGACAAGCCTATGGAGACTCTCTATACTAAGCCAACTATTTGACTCATGGTAGATACCTTATATATATGAAAGATCTTATCAAGAAATTCGGAATCATCATTTTGGCGCTGTTTCTATTCGCATCAGCTGCAGGATACGCTAATTTTAGCAAAGAAAAGCCAGAACAGATTGGACTTACGCAAGTGGCAGAACAGATAAATAATGAACAAATCGAGAAGATTGCTGTTGTTGGAGACGAATTACGTATTACGCTCAAAACTGCAGAAGGTGAAGAAGAGGGAGTAAAGCAGATTGCAAAAAAAGAACGTGGGCAGTCGTTTACTGAAATTATGAGCGACCTAGAAGTGCCGGCAGAACAGATTGCAAAGCTCGATGTAAAAATTGAAGACGAAACAGGAGTAGCATTTTGGGCTGGAGCGTTGCTTCCATACTTATTCCCAGTGCTCTTATTGTTTGGACTCATCTATTACATGAGCCGCCAAGTGCAAGGAGCAAATAACAAAGCCATGAGCTTTGGAAAAAATACCGGGAAAGAAGTGAAACCTGATGATAAAAATAAAAAAACATTTAAAGATGTTGCGGGTGCGCATGAAGCAAAGGAAGAACTGGAAGAAATTGTAGACTTCTTAAAAGACCCGAAAAAATTTGATGCAATGGGAGCAAAAATTCCTAAAGGGGTGTTACTTATGGGTCCTCCGGGAACAGGGAAAACACTGATTGCAAAAGCAGTTGCGGGTGAAGCCAACGTTCCATTTTTTCACATCTCAGGATCTGAATTTGTAGAAATGTTTGTGGGTGTTGGTGCGTCTCGTGTACGATCACTATTTGAGAAAGCAAAAAAATCAGCTCCATCAATTATCTTTATTGATGAAATTGATGCAGTTGGAAGAAAGCGTGGAGCCGGACTTGGTGGAGGACATGATGAACGTGAACAGACACTGAACCAAATTTTGGTAGAGATGGACGGGTTTGAACCAAACCTCGGTGTCATTATCATTGCGGCAACGAACAGACCTGATGTATTGGATCAGGCACTGCTGAGACCGGGAAGATTTGATAGACAGGTAGTAATTTCCGGGCCAGACATGGCAGCACGTGAAGAAATTTTGAAAGTACATGGAAAAAATAAGCCGTTTGCAGATGATGTTGATTTAAAAAATCTTGCACAAAGAACACCTGGATTTACCGGAGCTGATTTAGAAAGTTTGCTCAATGAAGCTGCAATTCTTGCGGTAAGAAAAGAAGCAAAAGCTATTACAGAAGCTATGGTACGATCTAGTATTGATAAAGTACTCATGGGGCCAGAAAAGAAGAGCCGAATTATGACAGAAGAAGATAAGAAAATGACAGCCTATCATGAAGCGGGGCATGCGATTGTTGGTCACTTCTTAAAGAATTGTGATCCTGTTAGAAAGGTATCGATTATTGGCCGTGGTATGGCTGGAGGATACACACTTTCTATGCCAGACTCTGATCAGCATTACCAACGCATTGCACAATTCAAAGATCAGCTTGCTATGATTATGGGAGGATACAGCGCAGAGCAAATGATTTACGGAGATGAAAATCTGACAACAGGTCCTTCAAGCGATTTGAAAAAAGCAACGCAGATGGCAACGAAAATGATTAAGCAATACGGCATGAGTCCAGATCTTGGACCACGCGTATATGGAAGTAATGAAGAAATGATTTTCTTGGCGCAAGAAATTCATGACAAGAAAAACTATTCAGAAAAAACAGCAGAAAAAATTGACGCAGAAATTAATCGATTACTCGTAGAGGCAAAGAATCGAGCAGATGAAACGCTTACTGCGCATAAAGCAGATATGGAGCGGTTAGTGAAAGCGCTCATGGAACATGAGACTGTTGAGCAAGAAATGTTCAACAAAATAATGAAAGGGGAGTAATCCCGGAATAAAAAACAGCAGCTTTGGTGCTGCTGTTTTTTTGTATTAAAAATCCCGCGTGCCATCCAGACGACGCGGGTTCTGCGGACTGTGCCGCGGGTTCTGTTCATGCGCACTCCCCGGTGGCGTCATCAGGCGGTGTGCCGTGATTGACGCGCATGGGTGGCGCGGTGTTGCTCTTGGCTTGGAGCGCGGCTCCGTACGCGAGGGCTTGCTCGAGGAGAACCTCGAGTTCGGGTGTTGATGTTCGTGGGGCGCACGTCAGCGACTGGGCAAGCTGCTCAAGCTGCTCAAGCGGTGTGAGCGTGCTATTGGATGCGTAGCTCTCCCACTGTTTCAGCGCTTTGGCTTGTTTTTTGCGCTCTTTCCTGGGCTTGGTCCGAATGCGCTTTGTTGCTTTCTCGAAGCGCGCAGTCACAACCTCTTGCCAGTTGTCGTCGTTGCATGACGTGCTGAAGTCCTCACTCAGCGCAGATAGTCGCTGGTGGGGAACGGTCCCATCGCGCGCAAACACAATGGCTTGCTCCAGCAGGCGATTCAACTCCACGAGGGGATTGAATCCAGGGGCTGGCCACTGAAAGCAGCTGGCCAGCAGGACAACCGTCCCGGCGCGGCCAATCTGACCGAGGGGACCGTTGCTGTTGATCAGCCTGTTTCTGGCCCCAAGGAAACTCACTAATGTATCTTGGGCCATAGCGGACCCTCCTTTCGTTTACTGTTTTCAGCACAAGCGTTGCTAAAAACGGTAAACGAAGGGATGGCTGACAATATCAGAAAAGAGTGGATATGTCAAGAGGCGGGGGAAGCCGCCTCTTTGATTTGGTTATGCGGCTTGTTTACGTTGCTCTTCTCTCTGCCGTATGAGTTGTTGTTCTTGCAAGCCAATTTTTTTGCGCCATGCTAAATCATCAGCGGCTACCCGGCGCATTCCCTCAATAGCCGCCGGCTGATTTTCCATAACAAGAAGTGTCGCATCATCATTTTTTATATTTGCACGTTCACCTTTTTTCCAATCACGCTGAAATTTGATTGCAGCCGTCATGGAGAAGGCTGCGTTTGCACCTTGCCGAGTATTATCAAGCGCATCTACAAAATTATCGTTTAGTTCATCAATATCTGAAATACCGTCAGTCATAAATGCCACTTTTTCACCGGGAGCTAATGTTCTTACAGTGATAAATGGAACGTCTATTGGCTCTTTGCCAAGTCCTGCGATAATGTTGTGACGGTATTTTTTTATAATTGCAGGGGTGATCTCCATTCCGCGCGTACGCATGGCCTCGATTAATGAATGTTCACGAATAATATCGACTGAGCTTCCATCTGTACGGATTTTTTTAATACGTGAATCACCAACATTGAGAGCAACAAGATAATCTTGCCCATCAATGGTAAGTTTTTTCCCCATCGCAACAGTGGTAAGTCGTGAGTATGCTTCTGGATTCAATTTTTGAGCTATCGCATCTTTTTTAGCTGCTGCCATGGCTTGTTCATGAAGATGCGTATACATTTCTCTAAAGTGGAGCAATTCTTTTTGAATAGCTTCAGGCATACGGGCCATCTCTTTGGCCATAGTGGCTACTTTTTCTGCATGATCTGGAGGAGTGGTTCCATATTCGGAAGTTCGTACTTGTTCTTCTGCAAATTGTGCTATTGCCTCTTCTGTAATCGAAGCGGGAGGCTCTATCGCTTTGTATATATCTGGAATATGTTGCGCTGCAAAGGCACTGGCTAATTCTCCAGCAGCATGTCCACCGGCACCGTCAGCAACTCCCATTATTCCTGTTTCTCCATCCCAAAAGGCAGCATCTTGGTTTCTGCGTTCTGATTCCGTTTCAAATGCTCGCTCTAGGTCAAGTGCGCTTATACTAGTTTCAGATTGCCCGATTGAGGGTAGTTTATCTATCGATTCTTTGATTTCTTTATCCTCTCTCTTTTCTTCTTCCGTCAGTTCTCTGTATTCATCCTTTTTTGTAGAACCTATCTGAATAGAAACGGCATGATCAAGGCTCACCGTTCTGTCTTTAACCCCATTCCGTCTTTGTTCTGCCGCCCCCATTGCAAATCGGCGTTCCGGATATTGTTCTTTCATTTCTGCTTGTAACTCTTTTTCAGCTTGCCGCTCTCGTTTTGTTGCAGCTTCTACAAGGTCTGTTGCAATAACTTCTCCATCGGCTCCTTGTTCAAAAGAATGCAGTCGTTGTTTTGGGTCATTGGGCATTGGTTCATAACTGCCTGCAGCTTCAAGACCTCTTGGTGGCTGAATATGAACAGCTCTCGGTTTACTTGGAGCGTAATCAGCGGGTTGAGGATCTTTAATGAGCAGGTTTCCTTCCGGCCTACGCTCAAGTACAACGGTACTATTTGGGTCTTTGGTTGATTCATCCTGAATGCTGATTCCCTCCGTTTGATCCCACTCTTGCAGATGCTTTTCATCAAGGGCATCTCCTTCCTCAAAAAAGTTTGATTCTTGAGCGGTGTCAGCGACTTGTTCATGTGATTTGACGACGCGCGCTCGTTGCCTGTCGGCTTCAACAAGGGTTTCACCAAACGCTTGACCCGGTACTTCTTTTTTCTGCACCAATCCTTTTAATGCCTCAGATGCTTTTGCTGCCATGTTCCCAATACCGCTAAAGAATCTTTTTTTGAGGGAGTCTTTATTCTTTTCAGCTCCAGAAAGAATCGCATCAATGGTGCGTTTACCTTCTGGCGTAGAAAGGGCAATAAGCGCATCTACATCAAAATGGAAAGGGCCGCTCTCTGGGTTTGCAGCTTGTTCAATACCTCGCCTTGCAGCTTGTTCATCTGTTGCGGCGGATAATCTTTCTAAAAGAAGTTTTGCATTTTTTTTGGGAGCTTCAAATGCCGCATCCATTTTGTCTAATGGCATGATAGTGGCAGGGTTTTCAACAGAAATAGGAGGAGACTCAATGACCAAAGCGGGTTGCTCTCCTGTAGCAATTAAGTCTGCTTCATCCTTATTTTCTTCATGGCGAACAACGGATGCATGCTCATTTGTGGAGCGCATTTGTTCGTTGGTAAGGAATTTTCTTCTTTCTCTTGCCATATAGATGTGTGATATGTAGAAAAGACTACGCTGCGATTTGATCTGGTTGATCAATAAGGCTTTGACGAATCGCTAGCTTTGCGGCATGAGTAAGTGCTGGTGCATTCGTTAAAAAAAGTGCTGTTGCGTCATCGTTATCGAATGGTGCACCACCTTTTCTTTTTTCATGTAAAAATTTGGTAATACGCTGAGCTCGGTTTGCTCCCGCGGGCAATTCCGCTAGGATACCTGGAAGCTTTTCGGTAAGTTCGGTATTATCAGTAACCCCATCAGACATAAAAGCAATGATTTCTCCGGGTGCAAGCTTTCTTGCGGTAATAAATGGTAAATTTATTTCCTCTTTATTAAATACGGAAGAGAGTCTTCCTCTATACATTGGAATATTGTGATCTATATTTGGGTCATTGATGTTCAGGCTTTCTATAAGGGTTTGTTCTTTTACCAATGTTGCCATAGTCCCATTAGTGCGGATTTTTTTAATTGGCGAATCTCCAACGCTGAGTACTACAATGTAGCGTTCACCATTGGCTTCCACAATTTTTCCTGCGGCTAACGTTGTTGTTCCACTAAACTCAGTATCTTTTGCCGCTTGTGCATGCAAAGCTTCATACATACTGCGAAAGGTGAGCAGCTCATCGAGTACTTCCTTTGGAACGGCTTTTAGTTCCTGGATCATTTTTTCAGTTTTCTGTTCTATATCTGGATCCTCATTACCAAGGAGGGATTCGCGTACTTGTTCCTCTGCAAATTGTTTTATGCGTTCAGGAGTGACTGGGAGATTTTCTGCACGGACCTTCTCATACATAGCAGGAGCATGAGTTGTCACATATCTACTCGCCACAGCACCATCTTTGTATCCGCCTGCGCCGTCAGCAACGCCTACTAATCCAGTTTTTTCATCTGCAAAAATTGCATCTTGACCGATTCTGTCTGGTTCATCTTCAGCTGTTCTTTGGCTTGATCCAATTTCAATAATTGCACCCAAACGGACACTCTCTTTGCGTTTGCCAAAATAGGGTTTGCGTTGATCTTCAAGAGTTGTGGCTATGGATTCAGCAGGAAATTGCTGCTCAAACAGTTCTTGAGCGGCTTGTTCCATTTGCGATAACGGTGCAGCTTCCACTGCGGGTTGCTCTTGTTTCATACGCTGAGTAGCAAATTCTTTATTCATACGGATACAATAAGTATATAAAGTATATCACTTTATCATGTAATCGGAAAAAAAACAATGGCCAGGGGCCATTGTTTTTAGTGTTATGCTGCTTCTTGTACGTCGATTGATTCGTCTTCTGCAAACACATCTGGATGTGCTTCTACATATGCAGCCGCCGCAGCTTTTCTTTCTTTGTCTCTTCCGAGTAGTGGTAATTTGTTTTCATTCCACTGTGACCATTCTCTGATTGATTCTTTTCCCATTGTCTCTAAAATTTGTGGAAGTTCTGGGAGGTTGTTTGGGTTTTTTGCTCGTTCGGCTGGTTTGCGGAGTTCATGTTTTTGATCAACTAAGCCCACTGCAGCTTCTGCCATGTTGTCTATTCTTTTTTGTTCTGCCATCAGCCTTTCATCTTCCTTTTTTGCAGCAGCTGCTTCTGGCGATTGATTAGCTTCTGCCATCATTTTTTTATGCTGCTCGGGTGTCATTGATTCTGCTTTTTCTTGCGCTTGGCGGGCATCGTGATCTTGTGGTGTTTCTAATGCTCGTTCTTTACTATGTGCTCCCGTGAGTTTTGTCTCTCCAGGTCGTCTATTCAATCTATCAAAGATTCCCATATGTATTCATGTTACAAATATTACTGCTACGATACTATATCATACCGCGCACGATTGTCTACTTATGCAAAAGCATACTTTTCTCTACAAACTTCCAGCGTCCTTGTGGAATGGTGCCAAGGGTTACTCCGCCCATGCGTGTGCGTCTGAGTGATTCTACATGATACCCAAGTCTTCCAAACATTTTTCTGAGCTGACGATTCTTTCCTTGCATGAGTACCACTGAAATAATTGCTTTACGACCATGTCTCTGCGTGTTTACCACCTTGATACCAGGAACAAACTCATCGTCTATTTCCATTCCTTTCTCGAGCACCTTAATGGCGTCCTGAGAAAGTGGTTTTTCAATAGTAATGTCATATTCTTTTTCATGTTTAAACGATGGGTGTGTCATTTTGTTTGTCAGATCACCATCGTTTGTCATAATAACAAGCCCTTCAGAATCTTTATCTAATCGTCCAACCGGATACAGCCGAGCGCCGTCAATTTTTTCAGCTGCCTCGTCTTTATATTTTTGTTTCAAATAATTTTCTGGAGTAATCAAATCAACAACACTTGTTCCTTGTTCTGAACTTGCAGAAGAAATTACATCGACTGGTTTGTGTAAGGCAATGTACACTGTGCGTACTTTTTTTGGTGCAGGTGAATGTAATACATCTACCACGTCAGTGATTGGATCTACTTTTGTTCCGAGTTCTGTTACTGCTTTGCCATTTACTTTTACAAGTCCGGCAGCAATAAGTACTTCCGCTTTTCTGCGGGAGCAAATACCAAGGTCTGCGATGTGTTTTTGTAGTCGAATCATATTATTTTTTCATTACCTCTTGTTTCATTTCTCTGGGCATTTTTTCAATTGCGTATCTGAGGGCTGTTCTTGGCATATCTGCTTTATTGTCCATAACAAAGGTAAATACCTGTGCTTGAAAGCGCTTGGAAGCTACTTTGAGCATCCATCCATAGCCCTTTTGTACCATATCCTCAGGATCAGTCAATAGGGAGGAGGCCGTTTTGAGTACCATTGGCAAGTATGCGGGGTCCTTTCTAATAGGTAATATAAGCGATACGGAGGCGGCTCGGCGCTTCCATTTGTTACTATCAGCTGCCCATGGGCGCATTTCACAGAAAAGTGTGGGGTAGCGCAGTAGGAGTTCGCCAACCGCATGGGTGCAGAAGTCGTCGCAGAGTGCCCAGTTGGTGACGTATGTATCAATGATCTCAGAAAATACTGCTAAATCGCTGGTGGTGTATTCGCTTTTACGGCGATGGATCCAGTCAAAGGCAATAATCGAATCATCCATATAGCCACTACTGAGGAGTTCTTTTGCAAGAGTAAACACCTCGTCTTTTGATTGATATTTTACTTGCTTATACCATTCACGTGATATCTTTCTGAGTGTTGGCCAGTTTACGCCACGCGATTGAATTGGCTCTGTAAAAAAACGCTGCACAGATTTTTTATACTGTGCAGATACGTTTTTTTCTAATTCTTTTTGTATTGCCGTAATTATTTCTGACATGTTAGCCACGCAGCACAATATAAATGATATATACAACGTAAAGTAAAATAAATCCAACGGCTTCACTTCTTCTGAGTTTTAGTTTTCCGCGTTTTCCGCCAACAAACAATATTGCAAACAAGAGGATACTAATACCAAGTGTGATCAAAATATCGATTGTTACATCGCCTTGAATTGGAAGCGGTGCAATAATAGGTGTAAGCCCAAGCACCCATAAAATATTAAAGATATTAGACCCCACAATATTACCAATCGCTAAATCAGGGTGATTTTTATATGCAGCGATTGCTGAGGTGATAATTTCTGGCAGAGACGTACCAATCGCAGTAATGGTTAACCCAATAAAGAGCTCTGATAGGCCCGCAAGACGCGCAATAAGGACGGCATTGTCTACTAAGAGTTTTCCTCCAAAGAATAGACAGATCATTCCTCCTAAAATATACAGCAGTGATGTTGGCCAGCTGTATGTAGTAATTTTTTCCTGATTCTGGTCTCCTTCTACCTTGGTAAGACCGTAGGTGTAGTATAAAAAGATGAAGAAAAATGAGATAAGGACAAACCCATCAGCGCGGCTCAGCATGTTTCCAAAACTGGTCCCGTCTCCAATGAGTTTATCACTCGCTAAGAAGAATAAAACGAGCACGGTAAGAATGGCAAAAGGGATTTCTTTAAACGCTGTTCCTTTTTTTACTGACAGTGGCAAGATAACACCTGCAACACCAAGCCCCAGTAAAATATTTGAGATGTTACTTCCAAGGACATTACCAAGCGCAATATCACTCGATCCGCTTAATGCAGAAAAGATGTTGATGATAAGTTCTGGTGCACTGGTACCAAAGGCAACCACCGTAAGACCAATCACTAATGCAGAAATTTTCAACTTTGCTGCAATAGATGCACTTCCGCGCACAAAAATATCTCCCCCTACAAGTAAAATTCCTAGTCCAGCAAGGACCAGAAGCGACGGAATCAGCATATATATGTATTATGAATGGGGTGAGTATAGCGGATTTTTGCGCCTAGGGCAACGCATAATATGTTTTTAAACGATACTGTTTAAAAAGTGAGGATGGAATTTTTTTATGGTATACTTTTTGGCATATGAGAAGACCACCAGATTATAGAAAATTTACTGGAAAGCGTGAACAGAGTAAGCCTGAAGTGCAGGTGGAAGCTCCTGAAAGAAAGAGGCAAATAGCAGCTAATGAATTTTTGGATACGGTTGAATCACAGGAACCAATTCAGGAGGTAAGTGATCCGCGGTTTCAAGCTATCTATACAGACATTGATCGGCTCGATCCACTCGATAATCCACTTATGGTGATGGACGATCTTTTTGGATCTGATGGAAAACTTATACAGTGGGCGGATTATATACATCAAGCAGTAGATACTGCATATAAAAGTAGCAAACATGCAGTATTTGCGAGCGGTGAACAAATTTCTTCTGATATACTTAGGGCCATTGACGAGGAAGGATGCTACGATCCAGCAATGATGGCTTTTTTATGGCGGTATTTTTCTCTAGACATGAGTGTCATTACAGAGGAGCAAAAGCAGACCGTTGGAGATGTCTTTGATAAAAGTATTGAGATTTTAGCAGCAAGAATGCAAAAAAGACAGAATTACGAACAAAAAGTTCTTGACGATGATAGTTATGAAGAAGAAACTTTTATAGAATGGAGTAATCATTGGCGTGATATAGAAATGTTGGGTACCGGCATTGAAGATATTGATGAAAGGATAAATCAATGGGTGAGCAAAGTGTCAACAGAAAAAGAGATTCCACTTTCACCTGAAACACTCGCACGCAGCCTATATTTGGGGCATGGTGCAGGAACGGGGATATTTTCTGAATATATTGAGAATAGTAAACGTAAGCAAGAGCACCTACATTTTTTTAGGAAGCAAGCAGAAGAAGCCTCGACAGTTTTTGAACGCGATAATGCCCGTCGCATTTTATATCGTTCGGATTTTGCTTTTTCCGAGGTGGTAGATGGAGTAGTAGAGTATTTGGGAGAGGAAATTGCAATTTCAGATAAAGAAATTACAACAGTTAGAAGAATTACTCGTGACGGAAAGGTTGGGCTGTTTTCTGAAACAGGGGAATTGAAAGGCTTTTTTGAAGTCGGAGATGTGCAAGAGCATGATACGGTAAAGCAGGCTCAGATCACAGAGATTGAGCGGCAAATGGTATTTGCTGATCCAAACACTCCAGATACTCTTCGTCAACAATTTTTACAAGATTATAAGCGATTTTTCGAGGAAACTTTTGAAAATGAAAGAGGAATCAAACTGAATGATTTGTCACTGCGCGAACAGCTGTGGGTGTATGAATTTTGGAAGAATCATCCAGAAAAATGGAAAAATTTTGGCGATGTAAAAGCTGAATTTGGACTTGCGGGGATTACTGCACTTATGAGCGCGGAGCAATTTTCAGAGCTTACAGAAAAAATCATTGAGGTAGCAAAATTTGATTCTTCAGGGCTTTACCGCTCGGATATTAACCTCTATGCTTCTGCTATTAGCTCTCTTGATTCTATAGAGGAGATTATTACATCACTTATTGCGGATAATCGGATGATACGCGATGATATGCCAGTGCAAGTAGCAAAAGAAATTGGACTGCGCGCCGGGCGGGAATTAATGAAGCAGCTGTACACCAGACAGGAACACGATCAGAATTACTATGATGCTAAGCGCATGGAAAAGCTGAACAAAGAGGCTGTCGCCTTTGCCGGGGTTTTTAAAACACTTGCTAAGGGAAATGATAAAATCGATTTTGCACAGATTGTAGGGTTAGACATGAGAGTCTTCGATCCAGAAGCACTCGGAGAAAAAGAACGGCAAGAGCTTGAGCGTGGTATGGAGCAAATTGTTGCAGCAAACTGGGAAAAACAAGATTCACAAGCAGCACAAAAAGTTATTGAAGGATTTAAAGAGCATCTTAAAGAACCAGGAGTAGAATTTGATGTACTAAAGAAAGATGGAAAGGTTATTGCCTTTGTGGGGTATACGCCAGATCCGGAAAACCCGGGTCATGCGGCTGCACATTCGTTTAATGTGGATCCAAAATATAGAGGGGCTGCTATTGGAGAAGCTATGATGGTTAATTCATTAAAACGAGCGGCTGAAAAATGGACGTTGCATGCAACGGCACATCCATCAATTCCTATTGGTACGCGCTATGTAGATGATATTGGATTTTCTTTTACGGGAGTTGTCCGTGATTACGAAGGAACCGGAGTCGATTTTTATACTATGGAGGCGAACAAAAAAGAAAATGAAAGTAGCGCCGCGCGGCAAATGTCAAAGAACGAATTACTTGATATGGCGGGTAAGGGGGAACAGCAAGGGGTAGTAGTAGCAGTCTTTTCTAAGGATAAACAGCAGGGTTGGGAGGATGCGGTGAATGCGGTAGATGCTATGACAGGTGCAGGATACAAGGTGGTGCGGCATTTTTATGCTGATGGCGATTCGGATTCAAGGGTATTTGTATTTGAAAGGTCTGTAGCTGCTCCGTCTGCTGCTAATACCGATGAAGAACTGCCAGAAGAAGTATTGCTATTACGTTCTGCCTGATTCCAATAATGCTCAAACATACTTCTGTGAAATTGCGCAATGTCTTGGTCTTCAATAATCATGGAAATAATATTGTCTTTGCGCAAGGTAAAGTAAGAAATTTTATTGTCATAAATTTGCATACCGGTATGGAATGGAAGCATCCCTTCTGGTAGGAGTCGCGTTGTAGTAGCGGCACTTCCAATGTTTTCCATGTATGCACGGGAAGATGGTGTGTTAAACATTAAAATCTTTTTTTCTTTTCCTAATGCTTGTCGTTTTTTTACATATGCGGCGTTTACATCGTGCGCAAATGTTTCAACAGAATCAACATCAACAAATGTATAGATAGTGTCTTTTGCGGTAAGCGTATCATCCAGAGCTTCTGCAAACCCGTCCATACCTTCAAACATACGAATGCCGGGCTTTTTCATGGTGAGATTATAACTCCCCGTCAGCGCCCGTATCGTTTCCTTCATCTCTCCCTCTAATAGCGCAGCTTCGCGCTTTTTTTGTTCTACTAATGATTCCAGGATTTGTGGGTGGGCAGGCTTATAGTAGGCGTTTCTGCCTTCTTTGCGGTACTCAATATAGTCTTTTGTAAGGAGTTCTGTAATTCCCTCGTAAATACTCGCCCGGGAAAGGGAAGTATGGGTAGCGATAGCTTTGGGGGTTAATTCGCCGTTTTCTATTAATATAAGGTAAATTTGCGCAGCTAAAGGTTGTAATCCTGCGGCGGTAAGGGTCTCTTGAAGTGCTGGCATAGGAAGAAATAGGTGAATAATCAAGGGGGAATGGCATGCGGGGCGTCAAGCGGTTGCTGGGCAGGCTTATTTTTTGCTGTGTTAAGCCAAGAAATGCGATTTATTGGAACTGTGTTTAGGGTACATAGGGGCGAAATTTGGCTAACTATAGAGCTATTATAGCACATATCGGTTTATTTGTCAAGTGTTTACTAAACACGTTTATATATTTAAAAAAGCGCTTAAATTAGCACTTTTTACAACTCTATAAATCTAGTTTCCACTCTACTCTTGACAAAAGTGCAAAAGCATGATATAGTATGCCGTCAAGTTGAGAACAGGTTAACGAAAGCAACTGACAGATACCTACAACTACAAGCCTCGATCTGGTCCTCCTACGCTCTACGAGCTACGGCGGACAAGGAAGGAGATCAGGCAACAATTGAATCACTTGTATGGAAGGAGAGAGCCATATAAGTATCCCACCAAATCAGAAATACCACTCTCTTCAAAGGGTGGTATTTCTGTTGAGTGGGAGGACACATACATATATATGAGTTCTCCCATTCGACTCAGTCGAATACGGTGATTGGTCCATTTGCCCAAAGAAAAAAAAGGAGAGAGATTCCTTTTGGCAAATAGGTCACACCATCTCGTACCCAGCGCCGTCAAGTAAGACGCTGCTGAAGCTCTACTAAGAGAGGTTACGGAGGTTGTAGAGAGCAGCACACAGCGTGCTCGCTCACTCCCTCGCGGTTACTCTATAGGTATACGAGAGACCTGTAGTACCGAGTGCGCCTTCTCTTCATCAATCCTTCGGGGGCGATGGAGTGAAAGGCAGTCGGTATTAATCGGCTTGATCATTACAAGTGAAAAACACAGAGTTGATCTCAGCAGTGCTTCATTAATAGAAGTAATGCCGAGATCAACTCGACCTAGGAATTCTCTGGTAAGCCACCAGAGTAGGGGATTCAGCTAAGAGAGGGTGCACCCATGATGGTGTTACTCGGCTGAATCTTTATATATCTCTACCTTGATTCCGCTTTACCGCGACACTGCGCTACTTCTGAAAGGAACCGCAGGTCAGACAGCTTAAACGCTGAGGTACAAGTGCATGCTCCGATTTGACTGGAGTAATCAAGGAAATAATTCCTAAACAATCTTACTCTTCCATCGCTCGGCTGCTCGCTGAGTGGATGGCTCCTAGCAAGGAGAAACAAAGAGTGTCCTGCTTGGCTGGCGGGACTGGTTCCTAAAGGGGACAATATGAGCGCGCTGATCACCTACGTTTTCGCGCAGTTCGACCCCCGCCCCGTTGGGCAGGACAAGAACAACGGCATCATTGCGGACGCCGATGAGGGCCGCAACCTGATGGGGATCGAGGTCACGATCCCCCACCTCGCCGAGCGGTGCAAGCTCGGCAACCTCGATCACCACGGTCCGGAGGACTCGGCGGAGACGCCGAGCGCGGTGGAGCAGGCGCTCAGCGCCGAGCTCCCGCCCGCCGGGGCCATGCTGGCCACGGTGCGGTGCGACACCGACTCGATCGGTGCCATGGCCGTACTGGCCAACCGCGCCGCTGGCCGTGAGGTCGACGAGGTGCTC
>JABIFP010000020.1 GCA_018650645.1 Candidatus Magasanikiibacteriota bacterium
AGCAATGCTGATAACTGTCTTTCCTTTCATGAGTGTTTTAAGTGCATCTTGGATGAATGCCTCAGATTCTGAATCGAGTGCGCTGGTTGCTTCGTCAAGCACCAAGATTGGTGTGTCAGCTAAAATGGCTCTTGCAATTGCAATGCGCTGTCGTTCACCTCCGCTGAGTTTCACCCCGCGCTCACCCACAAGCGTGTCATACCCTTCGCTGAGCTCAGAAATGAACCCATGTGCGTGTGCCTTCCTTGCAGCCTCCCTAACATCCTCCATTGAGGCGCTCGGCCGTGCGTAGCGGATATTGTCTAGCAGTGACCGGTGAAACAAGATTGGATCCTGCGGAACAAAGCTAATAGCTTGATGCAGTGATTCCTGTGTTACTCGATCAATTCGCTGCCCATCGATTTCAATCTTACCACTCGTCAGATCATGTACACGCAAAAGCAGTTTCACGGCTGTTGATTTTCCTGCACCAGACGGACCAATGAGACCAATCTTTTTCCCAGCAGGAATCATTAAGTTGAGCTTTGAAAGTACTTTGCGAGTTTGGTTGTACCGGAATGTAACATCTTTAAACGTCACCGCGCCAGCTTCAACCTGCAACTGTGTCGCTCTTGGGCGATCAATCACCTCGTGTTCTGATTCAAAGATTTCGGTCATCTCTTCAGCTTCTGCAATCTGCTCATAGATCCCTCGAATAACTCGAGCAAATCCAAACATGTATGCAAAAATAGTAACCAGGTACGCTTGAATGAGTGCAAAGTCCCCTACCGTTAGCACGCCCTGCTGATATAACCGCATGGCAGTATAGAGCATGCCAAATTCAAGTCCCACAGTCATGAGTCCTTGAAACACATTGAACCAATTGCCCAGTGTCCAGCTTCGTTTTTCTAATCGATGCCAATCGTCCATAAGTGCCCTGTGTGTCGCAAATTCCCTCACTGTGGCTGCAAACTGCTTAATGGTACTGTGGTTGCCAAACGTGTCAGCAATGTATCCACTGACCTCTGACGATTTCTGACTGCGCTCTACATCAAACGGTAGCTTATACAGACTGAACCAGTAGTTGATTGCGACGATAATGACCAGCCAAACAAAGACAATCCCCGCCAAGATTGGCGAGCGCATAAACAATATCCAGGTGATAATAACCATGCGCAAAATGATCGGCATGATGTCCCAGTAAAGCCTATCCGCAATCGACTCAGCTGCGCGGACAAACTTGTTTACGCGCTTTACGAGTGACCCAACAAATGTATTTTGAAAGAAGTGTTCTCCGTGTCCATGAATATATCTAAAACAAGTGATATTCAAATCCCGCATAAACGATGTCTGAAAGTGTGTATTCACAAATTCTGCTATACGCCACATCAGCCAACCCGTAAGTCCCACTGCAAGGAGCATCCAAAGCGCTGGCATGGGATCATTCCCATCAACAAGCGCATCAAAAAATTCCTTCATCCACAGCGGCGCGTAAGAAGAGAGGGCTGCACCTGCACCAATTGCAAGTACGGTAACAATGCCCGAAACCTTGTACACCGCCGCGTGTTGCCAGAACATGCGGAGTGATTTTTTCGTTAGTGTCTTCATGAGTTCCCCTAAAATTAACACGAAAAGGAGGATCCGCGTGATCTCTCCTTTTTTGTACATCATGTGAGCTGTACACTATAGTAGTCGCGATTTACTATAGATTGTTACACTAGTATTGACGTGAAGCGCGCTGCATGCTAGTGTTCCCCCAGTCAATCGCGCAAAGGGAGGAAACTATGCGCATGTTCATTCTGGCCCTGACGGGCGCCTTTTCTATGGCCTGTGGTGGCCCGCCAATCCAGCTGCGAAGCATGGATGGGCAGGAGTCCGCAGACCTGCTGAACGACCAGGGCAGGATTCAGTTCAGTCCGTCCTGCATTATCAACGACGAGGATGCCCCGATCAACCGGGAGCACATCCACGTGATGATCGCTCGCGTGGATGGGCAGCTCACGGTCATGCTCCCCATCAAGGTCAAAGGACGCCAGAAGGTGATGCACAACCAGATGCCCTCGACCGCCTGCAAGGCGGATGGGAGCAATGTGAGGTGCACCTTCGGGAGTCTCTCTCGGCTGGAGGAGTTCAGAGGGCCGCGCGGCGACGGGTACTATGACGCTGTGTTCAAGGCATCACCCCTGAACAGCGGGCGGATCGCCACCGAGCCCTACAGCTGCAAGAAGCGCCATGGGGTGCTGTTCTGTCAAAACCTGCTCTGCGGCACGGTTCAGGAACACAACCCAGATTGACCCCTTACCGGCTGGATACCGGTGATGCGCCGCCCCCTGGGCGGCTAGCAAGAAACGGCAGCTGCTTCTGCCATTTCCAGTGCAAAAAAACAGCTAATATTAGCTGTTTTTTTGTTGCACAGGTACTATATTGACAAATAGGCTGATTTATGCTATATTAAGCCGTCACATTTTGTGATTCACACACGTCCCTACGGGGACGCATTTCTGGGTAATGCCCAGTGTCTGGAGGGCCTCATGGCCCGTTTGATTCTCGCGATTTG
The DNA here is from genome assembly GCA_018650645.1 of Candidatus Magasanikiibacteriota bacterium. Lineage (GTDB taxonomy): Bacteria > Patescibacteriota > Patescibacteriia > Magasanikbacterales > UBA922 > JABIFP01. The sequence goes on from JABIFP010000020.1 coordinate 2,537, forward strand.
CTTCGCGATGCTGACCACCGGCTGCGGTGGCTCATTCCAGGAGGCCTATGACTTCGGTCAGGCCATGAAGCAGGACAGCGGTGTCCAGCCCGTGAAGCCTTGCATCTTCAGCGGCGGATCCGTCCGTGCGAACCACATTCATGTGTCCCTCGCGCGGGTCAACGGCAAGCAGCTTGCGGCTGCTTCTGTCCCCCTGAACAACTTTGACGGGACTGCGGAGTTCCGCGATCCGTCATACTCCCTCCCCTGCGAGGAGCGGGAGGACGGCAGCCTGCGCTGTGACTTCAGGAGTGGTATTCTGAGGTACGCGGCCTGGCCAGAGATCTCTCGAGAGAAGGCCTTTGTCGAGCTTCGAAGTAAGGGGTACGCCAACACGTACCACTGCCAACGTGGCAACAACATGTGGCTCTGCGAGGAAACCCTCTGCGCGGCGCATCGCCAGTAGCTACTGACCACTAACGGGCCCAAGGCCCATTCTCCCGCTAACGCGGGTGATCGGAGTGCGAGTATGACTCGCCTTCTGTTCCTGGCCATGTTGGCCACGCTCTGTGGCGCCTGCGGCGCCGCACCGAGCATTAGCATCGACCGCGAGGTCGACATGACCGCGCGCGCCTTGCGCACCAACATCCCACGCTACCAGGTGGAAGAGGTCATCAACCAGGCCGCCGCGACCATCCCGACGGGATGCCGGATGCCGAACGATGAGCTCCTCGTCGAAAGGCGGAGCATCGCCATCGTCGTCCTCGACGTTCAGGGTGATGGCACCAGAGCTGTCGCCCTGTCTGCCAAGGAGGATGACTGGTCATCGCCCCAAACTGGGCTGTTCTGCCTGGAGCGCGGACCAAACAACAAGTTGGTATGCGAGTTCAGCAGCAATAGCATGGTCCAGCGGCTGACGCAGCAGGTCGACGGGTACTACAAGGTGGAATTCCACTCAGAGGAGCCCGCCACCTACTCCTGCCGCAACGTGGCCGGTGCACTCCTGTGCACCAACATGTTCTGCGACATCAGGGACGCAAGCCCCTCCACTACCACCGATCTGACGGCGCGCGACCCTCTCCCGGACGTCACGGAGAACCGCTCGTACAAGATCATGCACAGCCTCACCGCGCAGGACTTCGGGCCCAAGTGCCTCACGGAGGACACTGAGCGATTCGCCAAGCCTGAGGTGCAGCACCTGCTGATCGTCAAGGTCGAGGGGATCATCTACCCCCACGTCCTTCACACCAACAAGGCCGGCGACACCAAGTGGCCGACCTCTGGGCGCTACTGTGAGGAGAAGAGCGGACTCCTTCGCTGCTACTTCAACGAGGAATCATGCCACGGTTTCCAGACTATGGACGAGCAGCCCAACGGCAGCTTCCATCTCAACTACGGCATGGGGTGCAGCTACAAGGACCGCGTCATCCCCTACTCCTGCAAGAGGGTGGGAGGCGGTGACGCCAAATTCTGTACGGCAACTAGCTGCCGCTAGCGCAACGACGCGCCAGCGGCCACGCCAAGCAGATGCGCCGGGTTACGAACCCGGCGCACACAAGAAAATGAATAACTCGTTTGTTCCATTTCTCAAACAAAAAACTCGCTTACTTAGCGAGTTTTTTGTTATGCATTATTTAATGCGCAATTTTCTATACTTATTCCCAACATCAACGCGTACCAATTCCTTTTCAATCATCGCCTGCATTCTAGCAAAGTCCAGATTCTCTGTTCCACGCTGTTGCTTCATGAGTTCTTCTGCACGTTTACGCGCATCATCTGCCCGTTCCACATCAATGTCTTCTGCTCGCTCAGCAGTATCTGCCATGACAAATACTTCTCCAGAAGGCCGAATTTCCATAATACCAGTCGATACGGCAAGTGGAATTTTATCATCACCCTTATGGATTGTCATTTCACCCGGCTTGAGTACCGAAACAAGCGGCGCATGATTTTCCAAAATGGTAATCGCACCAGAACGTGTCGGAATAGTTACCTTATCAATATCATCCTCATAGGTAACGCCGTGAAGTGTCACAACTTTAAACTTGATCATACGAACTATTTAGCAATGAGTTCGATCGATTCAATAATGATTGGATCGACGGGGTTATCTCTTGGGTCAGTATCAACGTTTTCAATAGCCTCAACAACATCCAATCCCTCAGTCACAAACCCAAAGTTTGTATGACGCATATCAAGATGTGGTGTTGATGGTGCTGTTACAATAAAGAATTGTGAACCATTTGTGTTTGGACCAGAGTTTGCCATTGCAAATGACCCGCGCACAAGTGGTTTTGCATTAAATTCATCACCGAACTTGTATTCTGTTCCACCAGTTCCATGTGTACTTCTGTCTTCACTCTTACTGTTAGGATCTCCTCCTTGAATCATGAAGTCTTTGATAACTCTATGGAATTTAATCCCATCATAAAATCCATCTTTTGCAAGATTAAGGAAATTATTTACCGTTACCGGAGATTCTTCTGCGTAAAATTCAACGGTGATATCACCTTTATTCGTTTTGAGTGTTGCGGCAGTAAATTCAGCAGCCAAATCATCATGAATTGGCAATGCTCGTTGAATTTCTGGTTGTGCTTGTGATTCTTCCATAGTAATTGATTCTTCTGCTAGGCGTGATTCAGGTTGCGCATCTACTACGCGATCAATTTCCTGACTCGTTCCGCATCCAGCAAGAAGCATGATTAAGACGACGACAATTCCGTACTTCATACTTCAGTTATTTAAAAGATTTATGTACTCATTTCTTTTGCTGCTTTGATAACGTCTTCAATGCTTCCCTTGAGGTAGAATGCTTGTTCTGGTTTATCATCATGTTTCCCTTCCAAAATTTCTGAAAGTCCTTTTACTGTATCAGCAACTGGAACATAACATCCCTTCATACCGGTAAACTGTTCAGCCACAAAGAATGGTTGAGACAAGAACTTCTGAATTCTACGTGCACGCGCAACAGAAAGTTTATCTTCATCAGACAATTCTTCCATTCCAAGAATCGCAATAATATCTTGCAAATCTTTATAGCGCTGCAATACTCGTTGTACTTCTAGTGCTATTCGGTAATGTTCTTCCCCAACAACTTGTGGGTCTAGTACCGTAGAACTTGAATCAAGTGGATCTACCGCTGGGTAAATACCAAGTTCAGCAAGTGAACGATTCAATACGACAGTAGAATCAAGATGGGCAAACGTTGTTGCAGGCGCTGGATCAGTAAGATCATCCGCTGGCACGTATACCGCTTGTACTGATGTAATAGATCCTTTATCTGTTGAAGTAATACGTTCTTGCAATGCTCCCATTTCTGTTGCCAATGTTGGTTGGTATCCAACCGCTGAAGGCATACGTCCCAAAAGCGCTGACATCTCTGCTCCAGCTTGTGTGAAACGGAAAATGTTATCAATAAAGAGAAGCAAATCTCGGTTTTCTTCATCACGGAAGTATTCCGCCATTGAAAGCGCAGTAAGCGCAACTCTGGCACGCGCTCCCGGTGGTTCATTCATTTGCCCAAATACGAGCGCTGTTTTATCAAGTACTCCAGATTCTTCCATTTCTCTATACAAATCGTTTCCTTCTCTGGTTCTTTCCCCTACTCCTGCAAACATTGAATATCCACCATGCTGAGAAGCAATGTTATGGATAAGTTCTTGGATAATAACAGTTTTTCCTACACCAGCTCCACCAAATAGTCCAACTTTACCACCCTTTAGGAAAGGACAAAGAAGATCTACTACTTTGATACCAGTTTCTAAAATTTCAGTCTTTTGTGACTGACTCTTAAAGTCTGGCGCCTTTCTGTGAATTGGGTAAAGCTTTTTTGGCTTTGGTGCCGGTTTTTCATCGATTGGTTCACCTATTACGTTGAACATTCTTCCAAGCGTACATTCTCCAACAGGAACAGAAATTGGCGCACCAGTATCTGTTACTTCTTGCCCTCGAGCAAGTCCGTCAGTTGTTCCCATCGCTACTGTTCTCACCGTGTGAGATCCAAGATGCTTTTGCACCTCTAATACGATAGTTTCCTTTCCTCTTGTTACTTGAAGTGCATTGTAGATAGCAGGGATGTCGTTTTCAAAATGAACGTCCACTACCACACCAATGACCTGACTAATTGTACCAATATTTTTCTTAGACATATGATTCGTTCTGACGTTAAAGTATGTTTTTACTATTAATTGGATTCTGCGTCGGTGTGATCAATGAGACTTGCCATGGCATCGAAAGCCCCCACTATCTGCCCATCAAGTGCCACATCTGCTGCTATCGTTACAATATCAGCAAGCGTATCGGGTTCCTTGCTCATATTATTCTAGTGCAGCCGCTCCCCCTGCAATTTCGGCAATCTCTTGCGTAATTGCTGCTTGGCGGGCTTTATTAAAGGTTAGTGTTAAACTATCAATCATTTCTCCAGCCGATTCAGTCGCATTCTTCATGGCTACCATTCTAGAACTGTGTTCACTTGCAGATGATTCGAGTACTGCCTGGAACAGCTCCGCCTCAATCAATCGCGGAATCACCTCTTCCAAAATTGTATCTCTATCAGGTTCAAGGAAGTAACATTCGATTGGTGTATCTGTTTGCTCTGGCAATGTAACCTCATCTTTTTCAGGCAAATCAGTAAGAATCTTTTGCAAATCAGTGTCTGACACCGGTAAAAGTTGCCGCACCTTCACATCTTGCTGCAAGCTTGATACAAAATGCGTATAGACTACTACCACCTTGTCGTACGTTTCATCTTTAAATGCTTGAATTGCTTGATCAGTTATTGGTCTTACCTCTTCCATTGTTGGTGTTTCTGGAAGCGCATCAAATACTGAGATAAGATTGAGCTTTGCGCGCCGGGCAAAGTCAGCACTCTTTCTTCCAACTCCTAGCACATCAATTGTAATTTCTTTCTCTGGATCAATCTCCTCACCTGCATCTGTTTTTCTGTGCTTCGCTACGTTTTCTTTATCTTGTAAAATTTTGTCTGCAAACTTTAAAACATTACTGTTAAAACTTCCACATAGTCCTCTATTAGAAGTTACCAAAATCATCAAAATCTTTTCTACTGGATTTCTTCTAAAGAGTGAATAGTTAGGCTCTTGCAATGCTGAGAGCTGTCTCATAAGTTCAGCAGTAAGCCGAGCATATAGACGAGTATTAAGCGCCGCATCAATCGCCTTACGCATTTTTGCAGCAGAAACCATCTCCATGGCTTTGGTGATTTTTCTTGTGTTTTTCACTGATTTTATACGGCCTTTGATAGCCTTCATTGAAACTGCCATAGAGTATTTGGTTGCTTATTACTTTGAGTATTGCTCGCAGGTTTCTTTAATCTCTGCAACAGTCTCTTCGCTCCAATCGCCTTTTGCAATTTTTTGTAATAGCTTTCCTTTTGATTTCTTTGCAAAGGTAATAAGTTTTTGTTCTGCTTCAGAAATGTCAGAAACTGGAACATCGTCCATGTATCCTTTTCCTGCAGCAAAAATTGAAAGTACCTGCTCTTCAACTGGAAGCGGTGCGTATTGTGGTTGCTTCAAAAGCTCAGTCATACGCTGACCACGTTCAATTTGTTTCTTTGTTTCTGAATCAAGATCAGAACTGAACTGCGCAAACGCTTCAAGTTCACGGAACTGTGCAAGATCAAGTCGAAGCGTTCCAGCAACTTTTTTCATTGGCTTGATTTGCGCAGATCCACCTACACGAGATACTGAAAGACCAACGTTTAGCGCCGGACGAATACCACGGTTAAATAAATCTGATTGCAAGAAAATTTGCCCATCAGTAATAGAAATTACATTTGTTGGAACGTATGCAGAAATGTCTCCACCTTGCGTTTCAATAATTGGAAGCGCAGTAATAGATCCTCCACCGTATTTTTCATTCAAGTTACACGCTCGTTCAAGAAGACGTGAATGCAAGTAGAATACATCTCCAGGATACGCTTCTCGACCCGGTGGTCGTCTTAAAAGCAGCGACATCTCTCGATACGCCCAAGCTTGCTTTGTAAGATCATCGTAAATTACTAAAACATCTTTTCCCTTGTCTGCAAAATATTCTGCAATTGTTACACCAGCATATGGTGCAAGGTAACTCATTGGTGCAGGTTCTGATGCACCAGCAGAAACTACTGTAGTGTATTCCATTGCTCCTGCTTCTTGCAGTTTAGCAACAATTCTGGCAACCTTTGATTCTTTCTGCCCAATAGCTACGTATACACAGATCATGTCTTGTCCTTTTTGATTCAAAATTGCATCGATTGCAACCGCGGTCTTTCCTGTCTGACGGTCACCAATAATAAGCTCACGCTGCCCACGTCCAATTGGAATAAGTGCATCAATGGCCTTAATACCAGTTTGCATTGGTCGGTTTACCGGTTCACGTGTCATTACACCAGGAGCAACGCGTTCAATTGGATATGTCTCTTTTGTTTTAATTTCTCCTTTTCCATCGATTGATTTACCAAGCGCATTCACTACGCGTCCAACCATGCCTTCTCCAACAGGGATAGACATAATTTTTCCGGTTCGCTTTACCGTATCTCCTTCTTTAATCTGTCTTGATTCTCCTAAAATAATAGCACCAACTGTTTCTTCTTCAAGATTCAGGGCAAGTCCCATTGTTCCGTCTTCAAATTCAAGCATTTCTTGCGCCTGACATGCTTCTAGTCCAATCATGCGCGCAATTCCGTCACCAACTTCAATAACAGTTCCAACTTCTGTGACGTCAGCTCCTTTTTTAAATCCGTCGATATTTTTTTTCAGTGATGCAATCACTTGATCTGTATAACTCATATGCAGTGTGTTGTTTTATGAAGATTTGAATTTATAGTGTGTGTTTCATTCGACTAAGTTGCGCTTTTACACTCGCGTCCAGAATTTTATTTCCGGCCTGTGCAACCACTCCCCCGATAATTGCACTGTCCTCAGCAACTGTTGTCTCTACTTTATCACCAAATATTTTTTCAATTTGTGACACGAGCTGCTTAGGTGCTTTTCTCGCCGTCGTGATTTTGAGATCCACAATCCCTTGCTGCTTCTTACTATATCTGTCGAATGCTTCTATAATGTATGGCATTTTTGAGATAAGCTGTTTCTCTTGAAGCAAATGCATAAACTCTTTCGTTGCCGCATCAAGCTCCTTTCCGCTTTTCCCTTCGGTCACCTCGTAGAGGATTTTTCCTAGTTGTTCTGGAATTAATGCTGGCATAATTATGCTTTAAGTGATCCAAGAATTTCTTGAATGTATGTTTCATCTTTTTTTCCATCCATTCTTTCTCCAAGAACTTTTTCTACTGCTAATACAACCAATTCAACTGTTTCCTTTCGGAGCGTATCTTTCATGTCTTGCTTATCAATATCGATATTCTTTTTTGCCTGTGCAATAAGTGATTCGATTTCTGTCTTCGCTTTATTTTTCATGTCTTCAGCCACCTGCTTAGAATCGTCATGTGACTGCTCTACTACTTTATTTGCAGCTACTTTTGCTTCGTCAATGATTCCTTGCGCTTTCTGCTCTGCCATTTGCAATTCAGATTGAGATTTTTTGTAGTTATCCATTCCTTCTTTCATTTTCTCTTGGCGCTCATTAATCACTTTCATGATTGGCCCAAAGGCATACCTTTTCAGTACCCAATAAATGATAAGGAAGTTAATAAGGTTAAATAACCCCATTCTCCAGTCAAACCCGATTTTTCCTAATGTTTCTAAAATAAATTCCATATATTTTTCTTTTCTTCTGATAAGAGAGGGTCTGTAGAGCGTTGCTCCACAGAGCTCCCCCTACAAGAGGGCATGCTTACTATACAATGAAGAAAGCAACCAATGCGTAGATCGCAGTAGATTCTGCAAGTGCTACACCAATGAACATCTTTGTGAAGAGGTTTCCTTCGAGCTTTGGATTTCTTCCAATAGCTTCGATAGTCTTACCAATGAGGTATCCTTCACCAATACCTGAACCACCCATTGTTACGGTACAAAGACCTTTCGCAATAAGTCGTGCTGAGTCTACATCTAATTCCATACGCGTATGGTTATCAATAACTAAGTAAATTATTCTTCAACTTCTTCTGGCTTCGTCACAGCTAGCGAGTAATACGCAGCAGTTAGCGCCCCAAACACCATCGCTTGTAACACGGCAACAAATAAGTTGAAACCGAGCCACACTGATGGAACTACGAGCGCGAACGCACCAAGTAATACTCCTGCCATGATTTCTCCGGCATACATATTTCCAAACAAACGAAGTGAGAGTGAAAACACTTTCGCTAATTCGGCAATGATGTCGAATAAACCAAGAATAAAGTCAATCAGGCCAAGGAAGCCTTTACCGATTCCTTGACGGAAACCAGTAAAGACACCCTTTATCTTAAAGAATTTTCCAAGATGCCCAAAGAAGCCCACCGTTTGCATACTTGCATACTGCGTCAGCAAGATAATACCTAAGGCGACACTAAAGGTCATATTGAAATCATTTGTTGGGGTTCGGAACATAGTCACTCCATCGTAGGTAAACGATGTTACTCCCGGAAAGAGTGCCATGACGTTTGAGAAACCAAAAAAAACAAAAATGGTACCAATAAGTGGCAACATTTTCTTTCCTGTTTCTTTTGAGTTTAAAATTTGTGATGTCAATCCGTAAAATCCTTCGATTGCAACTTCTACAGCAGTCTGAAACTTGCTTGGGACGAGCTTTGCTTTTTTACGTACAACCACGGCAAGCACTGTCAAAATTATAGTAGCAATAATTCCCAGTAACATTGCGTTGCTGATTGGCATACCAAAAATCTCAAAAAGTGTTTCTGGTTTTACTGGAGCTGGATCAGATGAGTATTGAAACCACATATACTATTTTTTTTCGTTTAAGAGTTCGTCTTCCCTTGCGTCTAGCGCACGGAAGTCCTTTGCTAGCTTTCTATACATTTGGATAATGATAACCCAAGACGTAATAAATCCAAGTCCTCCCATGGCAATTGACCCAAACGGCCGCATGTCATATGTCTGATCCAAATATGCTCCAGCAAAATAGGCCACAAATGCAGGAACACCAAATACGACGACCACTTGGAGCATCATAATGAATGTTTTGTGCATGAGCGCTTCTTTTTTTGCTCTGACCTTATCTAGCTCTGACATAAATAGGAAAATGAAAACGCGATTATTATAGAGGATTTTGGCTGTGGAGTCAACAGGTGTTTTGCTTTTGCCATGTTAATAACTTTTGCTAAGCTTAGCCAAATATTGAATTTGATGCAGATTGGCAGGCCGCTGTCAAGTGTCATATCTATTGACATATCTGATTGATGTTGTTCTCACGTTTTTTTGTACAAAAAAATCGCCCTAAAGCGATTTTTCTGCTGCATTTAGGCAACAAACCCAAAGTACGCAAATACGAGTCCAAGAATCCAGCACATTGGTGTGACCATTTTTTTGATATTTTCTGCCTTGAGAAACCCTTTGAACATCCCCATTGAATTTGGAAATGCGAGCAAAAAGACACCTTTAACGAGTGCGAGCCACCCAAGAAGTGTTACAAGCACCGTCCAGTCCCGTTCCCACATGTTGTGGTTAGTGACTAAGAGCATACCCAAGATCAGTGACATCATGCCTCCAAGGAGCTTAAAGGCTGAATTCTCGATCATCTTACCAAGTTCCTGCTTATAGTACCCAGGACTTAGCGACATACCTACGGCCATTGATAGGTACGCTACTGCAGCAATTCTTGCTACAAGAAGTGAAGTATCCATACGACATTGCGTTATGGTGAATGATGGGTATAGTATAGCACTTTTTTGCGCAAATTACGCTAGCTTTTCCCACTCTTCTGCCCCCGCCACAAACTCACTCTTAATTTGCTCAAAGTATGCACTTGCACTTTCATAATCATTTTGCACTTTTCCATCTAAAATTGCTTCTTCAATAGCTTTTTTAATTTTTCCAATTGTTGGACCTGGCTTTAACCCACACTCTTCAATAATTTCTTCTCCGCGTACAGGCGATTGGAATGCTCGGAGTTCATCTTTTTCTCTAATTTCTGCAATACGTTTTTCTAACTCATCATAATTTTTGAGTCGTTTTACTTTTTTCTTTTGATTCCCCGTTGTAATATCTGCGCGGCACAGTGTCAGTAAGTCATCCAAAGAATCACCTTGGTTTACAAACAGACGGCGAACAGCACTATCTGTTACGCCATTATCCATTAATGCGATTGGCTGCAAATGCCATCGCACCAATTCACTTACAAAATGCGTATCATTTTTACTAAACCGAAGTTTACGCATAATGTCTTTACACATTTTACGCCCTAAATGTTCATGCATATCAAACGTCCAACCTCTTCCCTCTGCAAACTTTTTTGTTGGTGGTTTTGCAATATCATGCATAAGCCCCGCAAAACAAAGAAGTGCGTTTCCTCCCTGCTGTGCTATACCATCTACTACCGCAAAGGTGTGTGACAGATTATCTTTATGAGTGTATCCAGCAACTTCTTCTACACCTGCTAGCTCTGTCACTTCTGGCAAACACTGATCCATGAGTTTTGCACCATGCATAAGCCATAGCCCAATTGACGGTACTTTTGCACCCATAAGCTTCATAAGTTCCTCCTGCACACGTTCTGCAGACACAATAGAAAGCCGTTCACGATTTTTATGCATTGAAAGCAGTACTGATTCTTCAATTGAAAAATCGAGCTGCGCTGCAAAGCGAGCCGCGCGAAGCATGCGCAGTGGATCGTCAAAAAATGTCTCATCCGGATCAAGCGGTGTAATAAGTTTTTTGTTTATAATTGCTTCCTTACCATTATACGGATCAACCACGTCACCTAGTGACCCATCTGGATGTACTTTCTGCGCCATTGCATTACACGTAAAATCTCTTCGTGAAAGATCTTGCTCGATTGTCGCAGGTTCTACTACAGGCTTCCGTGATTCACTTCTATACGATTCACTTCGGGCGCCTGCAAATTCCACTTCAAAAAGTACCTTTGTTTTTTCTCCTTCTGCCTCTTCTATATATACGTATCTTGCTGTATCGAAGTCTTCAAACTCGATGAGTCTTCCCTGCTCTTCTCCTTCATACGCCAAATATGCCCTTGCAAATTCAAGTCCACTGCCGGCTACCACTACATCAATATCTTTCTTTTGATTTCTGCCCATAATGGCATCTCGAACAAATCCACCAACAACATACGCCTCAGTTTGCTGAGCGCTACTAATTTTTCCGATTGTGCTTAAAATATGTGCGTCATTCATAGTGCTGCGACTGTACACTAAAATAGCCAAAGAATCAAGATACCAATTAATACTCTATATACGGCAAATGGCATAAAGCCTCGTTTTTCTACAAGCTTCATCAGAAATGAAATAGCTGCATATCCACTCAAAGCAGCTGCAATTGCGCCAGCAAGGAGCATTCCGAGGTGCTCAATAGCTACACCAGAGGTAGCGGCTTCCAAAATTTTCATAACTCCTGCTGCAGCAATCACCGGCACACTCATTAAAAAAGAAAACTCTGCGGCCTGCTTTCTAGACACTCCTGCAAATAATCCTGCTGTCATGGTAATTCCTGATCTACTTGTTCCTGGAATAAGCGCGAGTGCTTGTGCACAGGCAATGAAAAATCCTTTTTTTGCGGTAACTTCTTTTCCTTGTCTGCCTTGCTGCAATTTGTCTGCAAGCGCCAGCATTATTCCCCAAAAAATAAGTGAATATGCCACTATCGAGGGGTCTCTTAGTGTGGACTCAATTGAATCGCCAAATAATACCCCAATAATCCCCGCTGGAATTATTGAAAGCGCAATAATCCATGCCATTTTTGTTTGCAGATTATTTTGCTGCGTTGGTTTAAATACTGCTTTAATATATTGCAAAAGTGTTGTACGAAAAAACCACACAACGGCAACAAGTGTTCCCATGTGAACAACAACATCAAACAAAAGCCCTTGATCTGCCCAACCAAATAGTTTTGGTAAAAAAATTAAATGTCCTGATGAAGAAACTGGGAGAAACTCTGTAATTCCCTGAACAATTCCTAAAATAATTCCTTGTAATAGTTCCATAGAATCCTATTGTATCATATTGGCTCTTGACGACCTATAGCCACTATTATAGTGTATACACATAGTCCTGAATGAATCTTTGGAGTGACCACGTGGATAGATTTTTCGTTCCGCTTTGTTTTGGTGCGATCACCGCTGTTATTGCTTTTACGATGTGGATTGGTGATACCAGTACACCCGTTCCCAAAAAAATGGTGAGCGAGGCGCTAGCAAACGCTACTTGCAAAATCGACAATGCGGTACCCGCAGGTACCTGCAAGATTGACTGCGAGCTAGATGAGGCGCTGGCCCAACAGCATCAAAAGAAGCGCATTACGGTGACTGGAAGAACGTGCTTCAAGCTGAAAAGTCGGCTACATGCCGCATCAGCAGACGCTCAGTAGCCGAGACAATCCATCGCCGCGGCGCTCTCACATAGAGCGCCGCATTTTCAATATTACGCATTATGCGTTTTTTTTATCCACTGCTATTAATAGTTGACAAAAACACTAATCTGCGCTAGTATTAGTTAATTCACCCAGACAGAAAATACAAACCAAGGAGGTTTCATGGACGGGGAATTGCGGGTTTTGATCGTAGATGACGATGCGCCAGTGCTCACGTCACTTGAGCGAGGATTTCGGTCCTTCGTGCGTAAAGCTGATGGTGAGCTTGTCATCACAGCTGTCCGCGCCAGAGATGGCAAGGAGGCTCTCGAGCAGCTCACCTCATCGCGCTTCGACATCATGATCACCGATGTCGACATGCCCACCATGAATGGAATTGAGCTGCTGAAGCGAGTCTTTAACGGCGAGCGAGATCACATACCGCCGATCATCCACGCATGGACCGGTGGCAATCACAACCGGCTGCAGGAACTGGAGAATCCTGCAAACAACTGTGGCGCCGCCTACACCCATGGCGTGAAGGAAGAACTGGTTCAGCGGGTACGAGAGCTGGCCAACAAGGCCATCGCTTTCAAAGAAAGCAAGGAGAAGCAAGAGGCCGCCTAGACCACCCTGGTCTAGGCGGCCGCAAACACAAAGACGGCCTTCGGGCCGTCCTTTCTTATTTTAGAACTGCTGCGCAATGCTCACACCCATTCCACCTAGTAAAAGAAGGAGTAATACTATACTAAGCACCTTTACACTCACTGCGCGCGAGGGCTTCATATATACATCTCCTATATGCAGTGCTTTGATAAATATAAGCACCACCAAAATCATTTGAATACTAACAAGGATTCCCCCAACAGCACCAAGCACACCAATAAAACTCGTTATACCCAGTGTAAACAGTAGCAGTGGCAATCCTAATACAACCACACCACTTACTCTTTTTGAAAAAGACAAATCCCACTCACATGAATGCTTAAGCGCAAGCCCCACAAGCAAAAAACTCGTTGCCATAGCAATAACAGCAAACGCATTCCCTAAATACACCATTTGCGGACCAACCACACTGCCAAGGCCAATGGTTGCAATCTGCGTTGTCTGCCCCCCAGTGACAGAAACAATCATAAACGCAAACAGCGCATAAAGCACCGTGGTAATTGAACCCGCCAAAATGACAGCCTTTGTAAATTGCTTTTTTTTCTTTGGTAAAAGTGCATGCGCTTCTGGCACTGCCGAGACAGCGCTAAACGCAAATAAACTCACTCCATACGGAATGGCAAACTTTGCTAAATCATAAAACATCAGATTTTCTACAGAAATATGTGGCGCGCTCACGGCAGACATAAAAAATATAATCAAGAGCATGCCAAGACTGAGTACAAGCTCGACTGTCTTCATTGTTTTAATGCCACGCATGACAAGGAGCGAAGCAAAGATCCAGAACCCGACTGAAAACACAAATGCACTTCCGCCAAACATCGCCGCCAGTGTTTCACCCACACCAATAATATAAATGAGCATGCCGGAAAGCATCGAGACGTAAAAGGCAAACATCATGATCACCTCTCCTGTTCTGCCAAGATATGTTCTTGCAAGGCCTACAAGCTGTAATGATTTTCCTGTATGTGCGCAGACTGTTGCTAGTAGCACATGCATAATCATCATCGCAATTCCAAGCGCAACAATGAGTAACACTCCAGGCAGTACTCCAACTTGCGCAACCGCATATGGAATTCCAAGTACCCCCGCGCCAATAGTTGCGCTCACAATCAGTGCAACAGCCTGCCACATGGTCAGCTGTTTTCTAAAAAATCCTAAATATTGTTTGACAGGCGTATGCATAATGCAGAAAGTATACCACAAAAAAAGCAGCGTGAGTGCGCTGCCTTTTTATGCTATTGTTTTGAAATGTGAATTTGCAGTAATGTTTGATCTAGTTCTTTTATCACATCTGCATTTTCTGCTTGTACAAGATCCTCTCCATCCGTAATCAATCCTGCATCCATATTGCGTCCATTTGCAGTTCTATCCTTATCGTCTGGAAGCGCAAGATTATTGATCATAATATATGTATCATCTTCCCCAAGGAGTTTTGTGACACCACTCATACCGTACAGAGTGTGATCTGTGTCTTCTTCTGGAAGTGTGATGATAAATTCTTCAGTATCTCCACTCTTTAGTTTACCCTTTACTACAATTACCTGCGCAACTCCTGGAAGTGCTTCTAAATACGCCTTATACTCTTCTACATTTCCATCCTCTGCGAGTGATCCGAATTCAGTAGGTGCAATTTTATTCTTATAATTCAAGTTCGCCTCTGCTTTATGAAGCATGTATACTGAATCAGATAGTGCTGCATCGGCAGAAACGTTTGATACCGTAACTCTAAACTGATGCTCCCCTAGCGCTTCTGGTGTAGATCCACATCCAGTTAGAGCAAGTAAAGCCGTTCCAATAAGAAGTCCTTTTGTATATGTATTCATACTAATATAATCGATTATGTCCATATCATAGCGCAGAGCGCTCCTGTGCGCAAGTGTTCTTGACAGCATGGCTAAAGCTCGATATACTGTTGGGGCATTCAAATTGAAATGCGCGCCTAGCTCAGTTGGTTAGAGCATCTCGTTTACACCGAGAGGGTCAGGGGTTCGAATCCCTTGGCGCGCACGAATGAGACCATCGCTACCGCTCATTTATGACGCAAAACACAGCCACTCACGGCTGTGTTTTGGTTTGTACGGCCACCTCCAGGTCCCAGCATAATAAAAACAGAGCCTCGCAGCTCTGTTTTTATTTCTTTACGTAATACTACACTCTCTTTCTCTTCACAAACGCCACTGTTCCACCAGCTACGAGTAGTCCAGCAATAAACACTACAATTAGTGTTAAAAGTGACTGACGTTCTTCAGATTCGCGCTTTGCAGATTCAACCTGTTCATCAAATGATGTCGTTTTAACCATAGCCTCATCTTGATCTTCTGAATCATCTACCACATTCACTGCAGCTGGTTCTTCCACAGCGTCTTCATTAATCAGTACAGGTTCTGCAACTACATCCTCGTCCACCGCAACAGCTTCATCGCCGTCTACAGCAGGCTCATCAGCTGGTTCTACCACTGGTTCGTTTGCCTGTGCAGCTTCTTCTACGGCCTCTTGGTTGTTGTTAATAGCATTTCTAATTGCCTCTAACTGCTCAGGAGTAAGGGCAAGTGCATTATTATCTTCTTCAGCAGCTGCTTCTTCCTCTGCCGCAGCAGGCTCTTCTAGTAGTTCAACTTCAGCATCATCTCTATCTTCTCCATCAACCAAAATGTCGCTTAAATCCATATCCTGAATACGACTCAAGTCATCCGCACTAATTACAGGAGACTTCAATAAATCTGCAGAAAGATCTACTGAGAAAGCAAATGGATTTGCAGCAGGAGCGGGTTCCTCGTCTTCAATAGGAAGGAAGTCTCCCATTTCTCCACTAAAGCTTTCAGCTAATGTCACTTGCGGCATGAGAAGTGCTAGCGCAAGTAGTAGCATCATTGATACAGAAATGTTCTTCATATGTACTTTCTAAGAATATATGTTCAGTGTAGTATGTATTGGTGCAAAAAGCAACGTCTCTATAAAAACAGGAATAAAAGAACTCCAGAACCACTAATACCCAGCGTCACTAAACTCAGCCCCGCAATAGCGGCCAAAATATATATACACGCGCGGCCAAGCTGAATCATGATTTCTCTCATAATGATATATCCAGCAATATCAGTTTTGTTGGCACGCGTATAAGAAATAACTTCAGTTGGCAGAGTGAGTGTGGTCGTAGCAAGACCATGTGCTGAATCGACTGCATAAACCTGTGCAGGTGTACCAACTAATAATCTCCCGATCCAAGTCAATACTGAGAATATTACCCCAAATCGCATTACACGCCGCGGATGCTTATCTGTTAACATGCCCACAATCCAAGCCCCAAAGACAGACACAATTATTCCCAGTGAAACAATTGAACCGAGCGCGGTATAACTTGTCACGATTGTTAAGTATACAAACAGTGGCCAAAGCATTTGTGAACCTGATGCTTGTACTCCATATCCCCAAAAAGCAACTACTTCTCTTTTGAATTTAGGATCAATTTCAGAAAGCTTACAATGTTTCAGCGGCACCTTTCCATCCTTCGTGAGCAGAAGCGGTATACCAGAGAACACCAAAATCACACTCACCACCAAAAATGTAAATTTAAATCCAATCAACACCAGTAAAATCCCCCCAAGGACGGGTCCCGCAGCATGAAAGATAGTAGAGATCACTTTTGCCATGCCTGCGGCCCTACCACTTTGAGTGTTTTTACTGAGTTTAGAAAAGTCTAGATGATAACCCGTATAATACAGTGCCGTCTGCAACCCACTTATAGCTGCCAATAGTGCTAAATTCAGTGGGGTCAAATCGATTAAGTATAATAATATAAAAAATAACACAATAATTGGAGCTGATAGCACCATGCCATGCTTATATCCAAATCGACTACAGAAATGTGCGACAGGCAATACGCACGCCGCATGGACGAGATTCTTTATTGCAAAAAAGAGGAACACCCAGGTCAGCGTCATCCCCTGTTCTAAAAAGTATATAGGCAAAAAAACGGCAACAATTGACAGCGCAAAGTTCCGAACTGCAATACTAATATAGAGCTCATCTAATTCTCTATTTTTAAACAGCCTAATTGTTTCAGAAGGATTCCACATAGTTAGTGGGTCATTGTTTCTTTAGCAATATCCCAATACCGTGCATCGTCATGCTGCGTTCTCATAAATTGCCACCACTCTACTCCCCACAGGTACACCCGCTTTGCACCAATTCTATTTGCATAATCGATGTGTTTTTGGAGTCTTTCAGGATTCATTGTAAGTTCCTGCTGCTCTATATCCGTGTTTGTCGGATTCCCGTCAGTAAACCAGGGTTCACCTTGCAGTTCTGCAATAAAGAAAGTTTCTTTATCAACCCCAGTCAAAAAAGCCTTCCAACGGTATACTGCTGGTGGTAGCCAATCATAATTAATAATTGTGCCGCCAGGAGTTCTTACAATGCGGTATAGTGTGGTACCAAAATAGTCACCAGCCTTAGCAGCTTTTCTCCAAAGCCCCAATTCCCCACTGTCAGTAACCAAAATTTTATGCTCTGTGTCTAAGGATTTTACTAGCTCGATTTCTTCATAAATGGCATCCTCAAGATATCCCTCACACTCACCAAACGTAAAATGAATGAACGCTTCATTTTCTATCTGCCAAAGTTCAAGTGCCTCATGCGTTTTATACCGCTCTACAACCGCTTCCACATAAGAAAGTAGATGCTCTTTTGAAACTTCTTGCCCATAGTCAAGCCACTGCGGCACATGACACTCTGGCCAGCGCGGTGCTTTTTGCCCAACTACCAACGTTACTTTTGTTCCATGTTTAGCAGCTTCATCCATCATAAAATCAACCTCAGAAAAATCATACACAAATTTTTCTGGCTCAACCTGCTTCCACATAGCTGCAATTCGCACATACTTTGGTGACAGTTCCTCAAGCATCGCGGTATATGCCACTCGCCAATCTAATCCAAGAGAACCTGCGTATTCTTGTGAAAAACTAATCCCATATTCTGGCTCATAATCTTTACTACTGCGTGACCAAGCAAGGAGATACAGTGCCGCAAGGAGGAGTACTATTGCCCCCAAAATTTTTAGAAATAATTTCATATTACAATACAAATAAAGCTGATCCAATTACCACGAGTACTATTGCAAATGTCTGCACCCACAGTTCTCTTTTTGTAAAACACTCTTTGAAAATCTTTGGTGTAAATCTGCTTAGCAAATAAATCATCACAAACATAAGTGCATATTGCACGCCCGTCATTGCAAATACTGGTGTTGTTTTACCAAGCGAGCTAGCATATTGAACAAGTATTACGGCAACTACACCGATGACTTTATCTAGTGATATAATTGCAACCGTAGAAAGAGTCTGTCGCTCTTGCTTCTTGGTACGTTTTTTCTTTTTTCTTTTTTTAAAAGATGCACGAACAGACGGAGCAAGCAGTGCAAAAATTGCTACTAATCCAACAAACCCTCTTGTCCACACAAATCCGGTGAAAAAATCATATGCATCGTATACATATTTTGCGCTAACATGAGATAGCCCAAAGAGTACACCAGAAAGGATACCCCACAAAAACCCTTTATGAAATCCTGTGTGCTTTGCCGTTTTTTCAAATGAAAGCAAGAATGCCGCAATAATCAAAATCGCCATTCCAAATACTTGCATTTGAGTAAGCGATTCACCAAGAAGCCATGATGAAAATCCAAAAGTAGCAATAGTCACAACTCCACCAATAAATGGATCTACATGGCTTGCCTCACCAAGCGATACGGCCTCATACATGGTCCACAGCGCAAATCCAAAGGATAACCCTGAAATAAGTGCCCAGAGCCAATCGATTCCTTGCAATAGCTGCGCGCCAAAGGGAAATGCCAAAAGCGCAGCAAACATAAAAATGGTTGAGTAAAATGCGTACACTGCCGGTGTTGATACTGACTTTGTCAGAATCATCTTATCAAGAACAAACACGACCGCGAGTAAAAAATATCCGACAAGAGCAATCCAAAACCACAGCATACGTGCAAATTACAATAAATGACCTTCTTCAATTTCGCTTCGCTTTCCTTTTAGAACAATATCTTCTATATGATACGCACCATTTCTTGGCGCATCTAAATACCCTTCCATTGCCGCTTGCGCAAGCCAACCAGAATCCAGCCAGTCAAAAAGCCATTCATGCGTATATTTTGGATCCTCTTGCTCAACACCCGAGCCAATATCATGAAGCCACTCTCTGTTAAAATCTTCTTGAGAACCAATTGTTGGTGCCATAATAACCGGAATTCCAAGCGCACTATAAAATGATAGTTCACTTGGTTTAGTCCAAAGCAAATCCGTTGTTAACATGACTTGGTTAAACTTCTGGAAGTATGCGTATTTTGATTCATCATAAATAATGTTTACGCAACCACCATGCGATTTTTCCAAGTGAAGTCGTTTCACTTCTTCTTGAAAGTATCGATATACATCTTGGCGTGAACCAGCAACGAGATTCAAAACAACTTCTTTCTTATCAATTTTATCGTGAAGACTTTTTAAAATAGCAATTCCAAGATCTTTTTGCGCACCAGCCCCGCCAACGGCAAACGTAATGGTGAGTGGATGCTTGTACTTAGGCAAACATTTTTTGTTACCCAAATGATGCGCAATGGTATGATGATACTTTTTATGATACACACCTCTTGGATCAAGATTCTCTAAT
Source organism: Candidatus Magasanikiibacteriota bacterium (assembly GCA_018650645.1). GTDB lineage: Bacteria > Patescibacteriota > Patescibacteriia > Magasanikbacterales > UBA922 > JABIFP01. The sequence goes on from JABIFP010000020.1 coordinate 22,273, forward strand.
CTGCACCGCAATGTTTCTTTTAAAATTTGTATTGTTTTTTGTGTACCAATATTCTCTTTTGGTAACGGAAACCCCGTCACAAAAATATTCGCTGCTTTTACTCCATAGAGCATTAACCGCTCGCGAACACGCTTGTTTGGTGCAAGATACTTAATTTTACTTTTTTTAGGATCCAGAGGTGCCCAGGCTCTACTTATATCCGTATCGGTGCAAAGGCAATAGATCTCTCCTTTATACCCATGTACCTCTGCCATAAATGCGGTACTAAAAAAAGTAGTAACATATGGCAACGGATCGCTGTTTAGTTTTGTGATCAAATCCTTTCCCCAGCCTTTCTGAATCATCTTATAAATCTGCGCGAGCTGCATGATGGGTTTTGAAAGATCTCTCCGGGGATAAAAAGCCTCTATACGCTGCAAATAATTCATCAGTTTAAACGCATTTGTTCCAAGAAGTGGAATATTTTTGAATCGAGACACTGTTTCATATAACGAACGACCGCCTTCCCACTTTCTTCTGTCAGATCGAGGAATTCCTCCGTAGGTATTCGCACTAATAATATGAGACTCCCCCTCTGAAGGAATAAGCGCACAAGGTGATGCCATATCATGAAGTGGATATGATGCACGCTGATGGCCATAGCCCATATCCACCGTCACTACATACGCTTTTTTATTGTTTGGTTTCATATGACAGGCAGTTAGACTTAGGTAATGGCCGCTTTGATAAATGCAGCAAATAATGGATGCGGTGACATTGGGCGAGATTTAAACTCTGGATGGAATTGCACACCAACAAAGAATGGATGCTTTTCAAGCTCTACAATCTCAACCAAATCTTCTTTTTTGTTTACACCCGAAATTTTCAGTCCAGCCTTATCGATTTGCTCTTTGTAATCATTGTTAAATTCGTATCGGTGTCTATGTCTTTCTGAAATCGCGTTTTGTCCATATGCTTTTTTAGCAACAGACCCTTTTTTCAAATCACAATCGTACGCTCCTAATCTCATTGTACCACCATATCTATCATTTGTAATATTCTTACGCTGATTTGGATTTACGTGAATCACAGGATGTACCGTTGCATCATCTACTTCAACTGTATGCGCTTCAGGTTTTTTTAGCACATTTCTTACAAATTCAATACACGCTAATTGCATGCCATAACAAATTCCCAAATACGGAATATTTTTTTCACGTGCGTATTTTATTGTTGAAATAATTCCTTCAATCCCTCTGGTTCCAAATCCACCTGGCACTAAAATACCATCATAGTCTGAAAGTGTTTTCAATTTGGCTGGATTATTTTCAAAATCCTCTGAATCAATCCAAACTAATTTTGGTTTTGCGCCATTTGCCCATGATGCATGCTTCAGCGCTTCAATAACAGAGATATAACTGTCTGAAAGTGTATATTCGCCGGTACCAAAGTATTTTCCAACCACTCCAATTTTCACTTCCTTTTTTGCACTTGAAATCTTTTTATTCAGTTTTAGCCATGGAGTTAAGTCTGATTTCCTGCTACTCATGCCGAGTAGCTTTAAAAGCTTATTTCCGATTTGCTGATCATCCATCTTTTGAGGAATCTCATAGATAGACTCAACATCAGGAGCCGAAATACACATTTCTTTTGATACTCCACAAAATCTTGCTAATTTTTCTCTTCTTGGTGTATCTAGCTCATATTCTCCTCTGGCTACAATCATGTCTGCATTAATACCTGTGTGATTTAATGCGCGCGCAGCATGTTGTGTTGGCTTTGTTTTCATTTCACCGATATGTTTTGGAACTGGTAAATAACTAACCAAAACAACCGCAACATCTTGCGGGTTCTTTAACTTGAGTTCTCTGATTGCCTCAAGAAACAAAATATTTTCGTACTCACCTACTGTTCCTCCAATTTCCATGATGGTAATATCCGCATCATGCAATTTTCTTGCAACGTTAATGCGTCTAATGATCTCTTCAGGAATATGTGGCACAACCTGCACACATCTTCCTTTATATTTCATTGACCGCTCATTTTCAATGACACTCTGATATACACGCCCTGTTGTCATGTAATTGGTGCTGGTCAAATCGATTTCTAAAAAGCGTTCATAATTCCCCATGTCTTGATCCGTCTCGTCTCCGTCATCAGTTACAAATACCTCTCCGTGTTCAATCGGATTCATGGTACCAGCATCGACGTTTACATACGGATCAGCTTTCAATGCCGTAGCTTTATATCCCTTTGATCTCATGATGGCCCCAATCGAGGCGCTGGTTACTCCTTTTCCCACTCCACTTAGTACTCCCCCCACAACAAAGATAAACTTTGGGCGCAATTTTTTTGCCATACATCAGGTTTAGACAAGATTATACTGACAAGAGTATAGCACATTGAACAAATTCTGTTTATGGAAAAGCCCGGCTCTGAAGCCGGGCTGTGTGGGGCGCCTGCGCGCGCGTTCATTGTTTGAACGCGTACGCAATTGAGAACGCGGCCATCGCCACGAAGATGACAGGGAACCAGACAAACCGGTACTTGTCGACCGGGTCAATCACCCAGTGATCGAACCATGTTTTCGGATTTGGACGCTTATTTTCCACAGATCCTCCCTTATGTGGTACAGCAGTAATATCACATCTACAAAAAAATGCAACCCTATTCCTTATCTCATCCTGAACAACCACAACTGAAAGTTTGGGGCGTTGAAGGATCCTTCGATGCCCCGGCTGCGCCGAGGTTACTCTGGATGACATTTTTTCTTGCGACCTGCCTAACGGCCTGGCTACCTGCAAACGGCAGGCAGGCTCTGAATGGTCCAGTTTGCAACCCTACGCCGAAACGGTCACCTTCACAGCAACCCGCACACCACTACTCAAAACAAGAGTCGGTTTATACGATCCGACCTCTTTCATACCACCTACCGACTCAACTTTTTTAATAGTCACGCTCCCAAGCGTATCAGCAAGGGCTGCCTGCAGATCTGATGCCGTTATAGCAGCATACAGCTTTCCACCCTCATTTGCCGTCCTCTGGAGCTTCACATGCACTGAAGCTAGCCGTTTTTCCACAGTTTTCTTCTCTTTTGACTGCCGTTTCTTCAGTTTTTCTTGCTTTTGCTTCATTGCGGCAATTTTAGCCACTTTTCGGGCTGCTGCGACCGTAGCGAGGCCCTTTTTTATCAAAAAATTGTTCGCATATCCGTCAGATACATCGATTACCTCCCCCTTCTTTCCTTTTCCAGCCACATCGGCCAATAAAATTACTTGCATAGACACTTGATTTAATTCGAGTTTTAGGCTATATTAAGCGCATTCAACCAATCATCACATTATGAAATCAGGTCTTGTTGTCCTTGTTGGACGATCAAATGTCGGAAAATCGACACTCATGAACACGTTAGTCGGCACAAAAATTGCTGCCACTTCTTTTCGGGCGCAATTAACCCGTCACATTATCCATGGTGTCATGAATAATCCAGAAGGGCAAGCAGTCTTTGTTGACACCCCCGGTATTTTCAAAGATAAACGAAGCGAGCTGACTGCAAAATTAACACGAAAAGCGCAAGCAGCTGTTGTTGATATTGATGTCATTGTATACGTCGTAGACCCAACCCGTGAAATTGGTACAGAGGAGCGAGCGGTATTTGGTATGATCCGATACATTAATAAACCAAAAATCATGGTTATTAATAAATCAGATCTTCATTATGATGATAAAAAACACTACGCAGAATATGAAAAGTGGGCTGATGAGTTTGATGAAGTGTTCCACTTGTCTGCTCTTAAAGGATCTCACATTACCCCACTCAAAAATGCCGTCATCGATTTTCTTCCAGAAGGTGAACAGCTGTATCCAGACGATCAGCTGACAAATATTGATAACTATTTCTGGATTGCTGAACTTATCCGTGAAAAAATCTTTAGTGTATTAGACAAAGAACTTCCATACTCAGTATCTGTAGAGGTAGACAATGTAGAAGATAAACCAGAACGAGATGGAAAACCACGCACAATGGTCATTAAAGCGCGCATCCTTACAGATGAAGAGCGCTACAAAAAGATGATTATTGGAAAACGTGGAATGAAGATTAAAGAAATTGGACTTATCTCTAGAAAAGAATTAGAGCAATCAACCGGCACAAAAGTATATCTAGAATTGGAAGTAGAAGTTGATAAGCATTGGGTAGAACGATTGTAACAAAAAATGAAAGCCGCATCATGCGGCTTTTTGAATACCACAGACTTATGATACCCTACCTGCACTTAACTATAGTATATGAGTCAGGAACCCTTTGGAGGAGATAAAAAAGTTGGCCCAGCATCAATTTTTGGACCACTTGAACGACGTGCAATCGACTGGACAGTTCCAAAACTCCCAAAATGGATGACAAGCGCAAGACTGACCATGACCACCGTGCTTTGGAGCCTTATGATAGTATTAGGAAGTTTCCTTGCCGAGCATATGAATATTCATTGGTTGTGGCTTGTTTCAGCAACGATTCTTATGCAATATATAACAGATTCATTAGACGGCTCATTGGGAAAATATAGAGGAGAAGGTCTTGTGAGATGGGGTTACTATATGGATCATTTTTTGGATTATATATTCCTCTGTTCGATTATTGTTGGATACGGCTTTTTCCTTCCTGATGATCAGAAATATTTATTATTTTTTGTTTTTGCCCTGCTCACAGCATTTATGGTTAACGCCTTCCTAGCAATGGCAGCAACAAATAAATTTAGAATCACGCACATGGGCATTGGGCCAACAGAAATTCGATTGCTATTCATTGTTATCAATACCCTTATCATGTTATTTGGAAAAACGCATGTCGCCTTCTTACTTCCATATGTATTAGGACTTTCTTTGCTTGGACTTTTGTATCTTGTCTACACCACGCAAAAAGAAATATGGGCAATGGATATGCAGGTGCTTAAAACAAAAAAAGACCTCTAAAGTCTCCTGAGCAGGTGGGTTTCCCCACCTGCTCTTTGGTTGCTGCATGTGTTCACTCAATGGCGGAGCCCCGAAATTGGCCGCATGGTCTTGTTCACCGGATCGATGATCCACCCCGTAGCAAAAGGGAGCGTCTCTTCGAACCGGATGTCTTGCGGCATATTCAAGGCACGAAGCATGTAAATGATGAGCCACGCGCCGATGCTTCCGTGCATCACGAGTACCCGCAGACACTGGTGGGACTGCGAATCAGCAACGAAGCTCTTTGCATAGCGCTTCAGCAACTCATTGCTGGGCCCATCACCCGATGTCTCGTTCAACTGAGCATCAGCTGAGCAAGCTGGAGTTCCCTCAAGCGCAGACGCAAGTGCGTTCCGGCTGTGGAGCACATGCGGTGTGCTTGCCGACATCAGCATGATCTCATTGCATCTGCCCAGCTGCTCTGAAATACATACCCCGAGATTGCGCATCTGCTCCTCCCCCGCAGGAAGCAGATGGCAATTAATGTCCCGCGCGCCATGCCGCACCACTATAATGCAGCCCTTCAGGCTTTGCCCAGCCTGAGTATTAATCTCCTGTTCAGCAACCATTGAACCCTCCCGTTGATGTGTGCTATCTTAACTTTACTTATGAATAGAAAACATGTCAAATATGATTCACCTATATAATAGCTTAAGTAAGCAAAAAATCGCTTTTACTCCCCTTCATGCTGATGAGGTTGGCCTGTATAGCTGCGGCCCTACGGTCTACCACTATGCTCATATTGGGAACCTCAGATCGTATATATTTCAGGATGTGTTGAAACGTACACTCAGAGCAAATGGGTACAAAGTGCGCCATGTCATGAATATTACTGATGTTGGCCATCTCACTGATGACGGCGATGATGGAGAAGATAAAATGGAAAAAGGTTCGGCCAGAGAAGGAAAAACCGCCTGGGATGTTGCGCAGTTTTACACTGATGCATTTTATGCTGATATTGCACAATTGAATATTATTGAACCAACAATTTGGTCTAAAGCAACTGATCACATTCCCGAGCAGATTGCGATGGTAGAAAAGCTCACTGAAAAAGGACATACCTACCAAACAGAGGACGGTATTTATTTTGACACCACATCGATTGATGATTACGGAAAGTTAGTTGATGTAGATAAACAGGAGTTGCAAGCTGGCGTACGCGTTGACATGGGAGGAAAAAAGAATCCGCATGATTTTGCACTCTGGAAATTTACTCGAGCAGGAGAAACCCGACAGATGGAATGGGATGCGTTTATGAGAAAAGGATTTCCCGGTTGGCACATTGAATGTAGTGCCATGGCGCAAAAGTATTTAGGCGATCAGTTTGATATTCACTGCGGTGGAATTGATCATAAACCTGTACACCACACAAATGAAATTGCACAAACTGAAGCTTCAACTGGCAAAAAACCGTCAGTGCAGGTTTGGATGCATAATGAATTTTTAGTGCTTCAAGGCGAAGAAAAAATGTCGAAATCTGGTGATAATTTTATGACACTTTCAAAGATTACGGAAGATGGCATTCCTCCACTGGCGTATCGATATTATTTGCTCCAGGCACATTATAGAAAGCAACTTGCCTATTCAACAGAAGCATTGCAGGGAGCAGCGCAAGGACTAAAAACGCTGAAGCGTCTTGTTGCGGCGATTCCTGACCGTTCCCCAGGCGATTTAACTGTTACTGAAGCGTTTATGCAAGCTGTGAATGATGATCTCAATACTCCAGAGGCACTTGCAGTCCTTTTTACGGCATTAAAGCGGGGATCAGTGAGCAAAGAGCAAGTCATGCAGTTTGATAAAATATTGGGACTTGATTTGTTAAAGCAATCGATTGTTAATATTCCCGATGACGTGCAAGTACTTGTAGATAAGCGAGCTGCCGCAAGAACAAAAAAAGACTTCGCTCTCTCTGACGCACTTAGAGATGAAATTGCAACTCACGGATTTTCTGTGAAAGATGGAAGTAACGGCCAAGAAATAACACCTGCATAATATGGCAATCTATACCGACGTTTATAATAATCCACATGAAAAGCCAGAAAACACACCTATTGTGTGGCGGCCTTCAGCGTATACGCTTATTGTAGAAGATGGAAAACTCCTTATGATTCAGCCTTCTTGGCACAAGCAATGGGAGTTACCTGGCGGTGGTGTAGAAAAAGAAGAACTACTACATGAAGGAGGTGTCAGAGAAACACTTGAAGAAACCGGCTACACGGTAACTATTGATAACATTGAACCTTTTTTTGTAGAAAGCTGCAGATTCTATATTGATCTGATTACTAAAAACACCTTCTGCAACTCGATTAAAGCATTTTACCTTGCAACTCGCACAGACGATGCACAGCAGGAATTACACCAGAATCCTCACGGAATTAATGAAACAGAACAAATGAAATGGATCCCACTCACGGAACTTACTGATAAAATTGTACTGCACGCACACTGGCCAGCAGTGAAAAAACTTCTTGAAAAAAAGTAATATGCCGTACAAACACTACAAAGGACATCTCTACGAGATTGTTACAGAAGGAACACACAGCGAATCGCATGAAGAAATGGTTGTGTACCGTTCACTGGAACAAAACGGCCCGTACCCAACAGGAACCATATGGGTGAGGCCAAAGGAAATGTTTTTTGAGGAGGTTGAGGTGGATGGTGAGAAAAAGAAGCGCTTTACTCGAATAGATTAGAAAAATAATTACAAGCCATCTGACGAGTGAGACATGAAGCGGGTAATGTCCGAATGTCCCGTAGGGCAAGAGCAGCTGTTTGAGCACTGAAAAGTGCGAGTCCTGCGAGTGAATGAAAGACACTGCCCGGTGAATGCAAGTGAGGAAGCGGCGAAAAAGTTTTGGTTACCTTTTGCTTCAAAAGGTAAGGATATAGAATAACAATTGAGCCTAAAAAAAGCGCTTTACGCGCTTCTTTTTTTATCCCTTCATCATACTCGCCATCTCCACCGCAGAAAACCCCCATCCCCTGCCGTGATTATGCTCACCAACAGATCTACTATGTGCCTGCTCTTCGGTTGCGGTATTAAGCACGCCATATATAACCGGAATATTTGTATCGAGTTGTAATCGCATAAGTCCCTGCGTTACCGCTTCCGAAATATATTCAAAATGGAGCGTCTCGCCTTTAATCAGAGTACCAATACAAACAACTGCATCTACTTTTTTACTTTCAATAAGATACTTTCCACCAAGCACTACTTCATATGCGCCAGGGACTTCCTGAACAATTGTATCTTCTGCAGCAACACCACATTCCTTTAGCGCTTCTAACACACCATCTCTAATAGCATACGTATATTCACTATTCCAGCGTGCAACAACAATACCAATCCGTAAACCGGTTCCGTTAACTCCTTCAAATGAGATTCCTTTCCCCATAGTAGCGCTTAAATCTTATTTCTATCTTTCATTACCCTCTCTACTGTTTCTACCACGACCTGTGTCATTGGGTCAAGCTCAATATTTACGTAATCACCAACCTTCATATCGCCAAAAGTAGTGATGTCTAGCGTTTCTGGAATCAGGTACACACTAAACGTACCCTCTGGTGTAGGATCCACAACTGTCAGCGAACAACCATTCACACCAATAAATCCCTTATGAAAAATATACTTCATTGCTTCCGTATTTTGAAGTGTAAACGTCAATACAGCATTATTCTCTGGTTTTTTCAGGTCACTTAGCGTTGCCATTGTGTATACATGCCCACTCATTGTGTGACCACCAATCTCATCGCCTGCTTTTGCACTGCGTTCAATATTTACAAAGTCACCAGCTCGTTTTGTACCAAGTGTGGTTTTTTCTAACGTTTCTGTCATTGCATCAAATACAACAAGCCCTTCTTCTTCCCTAACCACTGTCATACAAACACCATCAAGCGATACACTCATTCCATGCGCAATATTCTGACGCTGCGCCTCATTGATTGCAACAAAAAAAGTCCACAATCCCTTTTGCTTATCAATCCTCCCAATCTCTGCCTTGCTTTGAACAATTCCTGTATACATATGAGTTGATTATTTGCGCAATGCCGTACGACACCTGTCAACATCGTCTGCGATTTTTTGCTTGAGCTCTTCCATACTACTTATTGGTTCATACTTACTCACCTGCATCAGCAACGTGACCTCCATATTGGCACCATATAAATCAATATCATCTATATCAAGAAGATGTACCTCCACTTTGTTTTTCTTCCAATTTATGAGACATGCTGCCTTATATTCTTTTCCTAATACTCGTGCGGTCCCTGCATAAATCCCTTCAGAAACGCCCGTTTTCTTTACTGGAATATCAATATTCGCCGTGGGGAAACCTAATGTTTTTCCCCGTCCATCTCCGTGAATAACTGTCCCCTCAAACATATTCTATGGTGTTAGTAATAATTTTACCGCTTCCTCGATATCTGGATCAATAATTTCACCAGAACTATCTTTCTCTAAATTTTCAAAATCAACTTCATTAATATGATCTGGCGTAATTCCACTTCCATCAATCCCAGTGCCATTTGGCGTAAACCATTTTGCAATGGTTAATTTAATTGCAGATCCATCTGGCAATACTTCAAATGTTTGCACAGATCCTTTTCCATACGTTTGCCGACCAAATATTGTTCCCGCTCCATGATCCTTCAGCGCTCCTGCTACAATCTCTGAACCAGATGCTGTTCCTTCATCAACTAATACCACTGTTGGCACGCCAACGAGCCTGTGTGGCCCCTGAGACACATGTGTTCTCTCTACGCCATTTCTTCCCTTTTCTTCTACAATTACCTCTCCCTCAGGAATCCATTCGCTAGCAACGAGCACCGACATGTTTAATAGTCCACCCGGATTTGATCGCATGTCTAAAATAATACCGTCTACATCCCACTCAATGATTTTTTTCACTTCCTTATTGAACGCACCGAGCGTATCTTCATTAAAATAACTTACACGCAAATATGCCAAATTATCATCTCGCTGCTCCGCGAGTACAGTTGGTACAGAAATAACATCTCGAATAATTGGAATTTCAACCGGTTCAAATGATTCATTCCGAAGAACTGTCAGCGTAACAGTAGTCCCCTGCTCACCACGAATTTTAGTCACCGCAGCACTCAGCGTTGTACCAATAGTCTCATCCCCATCAATCGCAACAATAATGTCTTTGGGTCTAAGCCCTGCCGTTTCAGCAGGAGACGACGGAAGCGGTGCAATGACCGTTAACAAATCTTCTCTAATACCAATTTCTGCTCCAATGCCTTTAAATTCTCCGCTAATATTTTCTGTAAATGCTTTTGCTTCAACTGGAGGAAAATAGACTGAATGCGGATCATCTAGCCCAGATACAAGTCCTTCAAGCGATTTATAAAACAAATCAGGATCGCTCACTCCTTCAGTCACGTATCTTTCGTGAATCATGTCCCAAATATCCCAGTACTGATCAAAACTCACTTCATCTGATCGAGTTCTTTGATATAAATCGACTATTTTTGCCACTTCAACAATACCATCTTCATTTTTCATTGAAGAAGTGATCGCAGATGACGTTCCAATCATGTATCCTGCCCCGAATACGAATACTACAAGCAGGAGTTTGAGAATGACTTTTGACCCTTTTTTCATAGAAAATTATTCTTCTAGACGCTCAATTTTTGCGCCAACCGCGGTAAGCCGCTCAACGATTCCTTCGTATGCGCGCTCAATTGGGTAAATGTTTCTTAATGTGCTGGTTCCCTTTGCTGCAATCATCGCAATCAGTACGGCCATTGCTGGGCGAATTGCATATGGCGCAACCACTTCATTTCCAACCAGCTCTTCTGGCCCTTGTACAAGTACTCTATGCGGATCCATGAGAATAACTTTAGCGCCAAGCTTGGTCAATTCAGTATAATAGATTGCACGGTTTTCATATACCCAATCATGTACCAGTGTTTGTCCCTTTGCCTGAGTCAGCATTGGTAAGAATAGTGGTAACGCATCAATATTAAGCCCTGGAAACGGCCGGCAAGAAAGTTTATCTGGAAGTGCGGTAAGTTCTGACGGCACAACTTCAATATCCGCAAGACGGAAATATCCGTTTGTACTCATGCGTTCATTCGTAAGCGTAAACTGCTGCCCCATGAGGCGCATCTTTTCCATTTCTAATTCTAAAAAGTCGAGTGGGCATCGCTCAATCACGAGTGGTGACTTTGTTGTAACGGCGAGTGAAATCCATGCCATAGCATCGACTGGATCTGGCATTGCTGCGTAGGTAATATCGTTAAGCTGCTCTACTCCTGTGATTTTGAGAGTAGTCGTTCCAATTCCTTCGATTTTTGCACCAGCATCTACTAAAAAGTGACATAAGTCTTGCACCATGTAGTTTGCTGAAGCAAATTTAATTGTTGTTTCTCCTGAAGCGAGTACCGCTCCTAAAATAGCATTCTCTGTTGCCGTATCTCCTGATTCATCCATGATAATAATTCCGCCAGTAAGTTTTGTTGCATCAACTTCATAGGTTTCTTCAGTAGATTCTACTGCAATACCAAGTTTTTGTAGTGCCAACATGTGCGGACGAATCGTTCGCTTACCTAATTTACAACCGGCACTTTTGTATAATGTAAATTGCTTTTCTCTTGCCGCCAGTGCTCCCATCAATAATAATGAAATACGCATTCTTCCACACGCTTCTTGATCAATACCCGCGATATTTATGTCAGTTGCATCAACAACCAGCGTGTTATGATCTTCCCAGCTTATTTTTACTTCTATCGATTCAAATAATTCAAGCAGCCGCTCTAATTCTTCAATATGTGCGACTTGCGTAAATGTTGTTTTACCGCGTACCATAAGAGCACCACAAAGAAGTGCTATTGGAGCATTCTTTCCAGAAGTCGTTCTAATGGATCCTGAGAGTGGATGTCCCCCTTCTACCTTATAATACGCCATAAAATTGCTTGTAAAAGTAAGCGAAATGCGATAGTATTGTACATAAGTAAGCCAAAAAACGCAACTCCTTTATGTATAGACAACCATACCATATTTCCCGCGGCGTTCGCATCACAATTATGCTTTCGCTCATAAGTGCATTTTTAATTTCAGCACCTCTTTTGATCGCATACACCTCTGGATACAGATATTCGTTTGATGAAGGGCTTATTAGTAAGGGATCACTCTCTGTTACAGCCAAACCGATTGATGCCACCATTTTTGTAAATAATATTGCTATTGATCAAGAAGGCGGGCTTGAGAATAGAGACAAAGCGGCCATTAGCATGGATACACTAGCTGCTGGTATGTATGACGTTCGTATTGAGCGAGATGGATACCTTCCTTTTGAAAAAACAATCGATGTTCGAAGTAATGAAGCCTCTTATGTCCGAGATCTTACTCTTTTTATAGATACGCAATTTGAACAAGTAGAAGACGTGTCTTCTTACGATTACGTACAGCTCACCAAACAGGCTCCAGCACTTCTTCTGCAAGAAGGAGCGACGTGGCACACGAAGTTGCCTGGGCAGGGTGCGTCGCACAGACAAGGAAAGTTTGCTGACCCTGTGATTTTACACACACACCCATCACTGCAAGCAGCCGTGCTGTTAGATACCAGCAATGCACCGTCTTCTACGCGAGCAGTAGTTGCCGGGTTTAACGGATTGCAACCAACCGCATATACCATTCCGACAGCACTTACAGATACTGCTGATGTCCATTGGAGCGGCAATAGTGACACACTCTATGTACGTGCAAGTTCAACAGTATATGCAATTTCTCATGATTCATTTACGCAAGTTGGTGTGACAACAGCAACTGAGTGGTTTGTTGATGTGAATAACGTACTCTGGGAGCAGCAAGAGCGCACACTGGTGCAGACTAAAGACAAAGAGACAACTCGATTTTTACCAAGCACAACAGTACAACCAATTGATGTAAACGAAGCACGCGTTATTTTACAGGGCGCGAAAAGTGTTTATGTAAGTTTGCATACTGCGTCAGAACAAATCACACAAATTCCCACGCAAGGGCTCTTGTTTGATGCCGATAAAAACTTGTGGTACACCTGGAGCGAATTTGAGGTATTTTCAATCGATGGAAATGGAACCATTAAACCACTCTACAGATCTTCTCAAGAAATTCATGACATTGCCATTTTAGATGAGTACGGAGTGATTGGGATTGCTTCTGCGAATGGCGTAAGTGCCTTTCATACTAGATACCTCACTTCTCATACACTCATTAGTGGGCAAAGCGTATCAATGATCAGCGCTGACATTGCAGGTAGAGTACTCTATGCAATTGAGGAAAATGCAGAACAAGGAACCAAGTCACTCATAAAAAGAAGATACTAACAAAAAAAGAGGCTGTTGCCTCTTTTTTTGTTTGCTGATTTATACAACAATATTCACAATTCTTCCTGGAATATATATCTGTTTCTTTGGCTCTTTCCCGTCAATAAAGCGTTGCACATTCTCTTCTGCATGTGCAGCCTCAAATGCTTGCGCTTCTGTTGCATCAGCTGGCAACGTAATGGTTCCGCGCAATTTTCCGTTTACTTGTACAGCTACGGTTAGCGTGTCTTCTACTAATTTTGATTCGTCATATGCTGGCCACTCTGCCAGTGTTGCAGACCCTTCTTTACCAAGCACTTCCCACAGCTCTTCTGCCATATGCGGTGCATATGGTGCTAGGATACTTACAAATGTGGCAAAATCATCTTTTGCAATTTGCGTTTCTTTAGTAAATGCATTTGCACATTCCATCATTGCTGCAATTGCTGTGTTAAATTGCAACTCGGCAGTATCCCCTGTTACCTTTTTAATTGTCTTATGCAGTATACGATTCATTTCTTCTGTACCCGTTTCGGCAAGCTTTTCTTGCAGCTTCCACACTTTTTCTAGAAATCTTCTTACTCCTTTTACTCCACCGGTGTTCCAGGCTTTTGCCTGATCTAGTGGCCCCATGAACATTTCATACATGCGGACAGTATCTGCTCCGTATTCATTCACCACATCTGTTGGGTTAATCACATTCCCCCACCGCTTACTCATTTTTCTCCCATCTTCACCGGAAATAAGTCCCTGATGACGGTTTACTTTAAACGGCTCATCAAAATCGATAAGTCCTTCATCAAAAAGCACCTTTGTGAAGAATCGTGAATACAGGAGATGTCCGTTTACATGTTCTTCACCACCCAAGTAGAAATCGATTGGCATCCATTTTTTGAGCTGTTCTTTTGAAGCAAACGCCTCATCATTTTTTGGATCTAAGTATCTGAAGAAGTACCAGCTAGAACACATAAACGTGTCGAGTGTATCTACCTCTCTCTTCCATCCTTTTCCGTATTTTTCTTCTACCCCATCTTGGAATGATGGTGAGTAGTTGAGTGGTGATTGTCCTGTTGGTTTGAAGTCAACATCGTCTGGAAGGATGACTGGGAGGTCTTGTATTGTTAGTGGCCGAAGCCCAGAAATGAGCGCTTCATCAAGGATGACTTGTTCCTCATTACCATCAAAATGTGGTTTATTTGATTGCGCATAGACCAGCCGAGCATCCAAATCTGTTGCCATTTTTTCTAAGTGTTCTTTTTTTATAATTGGGAATGCATTATCTCCAATTATTGTAATTTCAGAACACAACGCTTTTACTTTTTCTGTATCAAACTCCCACGTTGTACTGTCTTCTACAACTGTTCTTTTTTTGTCATTGAATTCTGGAACATATACGGGATCCACAAAACACAGCTTTGCAATATTTTTTCCAGATTGTTCTAACATTCTGAGAGCCACTGCTGCACCGTGACTTTGAGAAACAATAACCGTATTCTCATCAAGTGTAACTTGCTCTAGTGCAAATGTAGCCTGTTCATCTGCTTTTGGTTTTTCTGTATTTGGAAGGTCAAATGCCTTGACTATATGACCCTGCAATTCAAGTTCTTGTTTCAACCATGGCCAGAAAATAGCTTCTTTACCAGAACCGTATCCATGCAAACATACATACAACCTTTTTTTGTTTTTTTCTTCTTCATTTGAAATAACTGGAATTGGCGCACCCCAAAATCGTTGTCTTGAAACTGACCAATCGCGGAGTTTGTATTGTGTTTTCTTTTTACCAATGTTTTTTTCTTCAAGCCATTCGAACATTCTTGTTTTTGCTTCTTGTGTTGTTAGATCATTGAGGAATTCCGAGTTTACGACAACACCTTCCCCACTATATGTGCTTGCTTCCACAAACATATTCCATGCAAGAGCGTGTGGATCCCAATTAATATCTGTCGCAACCTTTTTCTTATCTTGCCAATACATTTCATGCCTGCCCTCATCAACTTCACATGAGACACGCTCCTCATCTGTCAGCTGTACATGAAACCAAACAGAACCTGTTATTTGGTTCTTATTCTTAGTAATGCGATATCCCTGAGCATTAAAATGTTCAATAAATCGGGACCTAATGACATAATTCACATATCCACTTTCCTCTTTTATTTCTTTTGTAAGAGCTTCTTCAATACTTTCACCTTCTTCTACACCCCCACCAACAAAATGTACACCGTCGACATCTCTCAAAAGTAGAAATTTTCCACCATCAGAATTTTCAATGATTACATCTATACATCTACGATTAAGTGTCTCGACTCCATCTTTCATCGCTTTCTTTCCTGTAAAAGCTACTGACGGAGCAACAACCTGTCTAATCTCCAACCCAAACTTCTTCGCAAACGCAAAGTCCCTCTCATCATGCGCCGGAACGGCCATGATTGCTCCGGTTCCGTATGTTGCAAGCACGTAATCAGCAATCCAAACGGGAACTTCTTCCCCATTAGCTGGATTTATCGCTTTTACTCCTTTTAGTTCTACTCCTGTTTTTTCTTGATCTACTTGTCTATCTAAATTCGATTTCTTTTCCGTTGCATGAACATATGCCTGCACTTCATCCCAATTTTTAATTGTTTCTTGCAAGCCCTGTACCAAAGCATGTTCTGGCGCAAGTACCATATAGGTTGCTCCAAAAAGCGTATCTGGTCGTGTAGTAAATACGGTAATGTTTTCTTCAGTATCTTTCACGCTAAACTGCACCTCAGCTCCTTCGCTTCTTCCAATCCAATTTCTTTGCCGAGTAATTGTTTCCTGTGGCCAATCGACTTTATCAAGGTCGTCAATCAACCTATCTGCGTAATCTGTTATTTTTAAATACCATTGCTCCATTTCTTTTTGCAAAACTGGAGTATCACAACGTTCACAAGCACCTTCTACAATTTGTGCATTCGCCAACACTGTTTTACAACTATCACACCAATTCACTGCCTGATTTTTTCTATACGCAAGTCCTCTTTTATACATCAAAAGGAAAAACCACTGTGTCCATTTATAATAATCAGCATTATGTGATCCTACTTCTCTCTCCCAATCGACTGAAATACCGAGCTGCTTAATTTGACTGCGGAAGTTTTCAATTGCCTTATCTGTATTAATCCGCGGATGCACATTTGTTTTAATCGCATAATTTTCTGCAGGGAGTCCAAAAGAATCCCACCCAATCGCTTGAAGTACCTTTTTTCCTGTCATTCTCTGATACCGCGCAAAAATATCACATGCGGTGTATACCTCTGCATGTCCAACATGAAGCCCACTCCCAGAAGGATACGGAAGTTGCGGCAGTATATACATCTTATTTTCTGACGTTGCGTCTACCGGTGTCTTATAGAGCTTCTGCTCTTCCCAACGTGCTTGCCACTTCTTTTCGATTTCCTTCGGATTATATTGACTCATATCTTTGCGAATTGAATATAGGCTTATTTTAGCGGATTTGAGGGATTTTGCAACTTATCAACGTCCCTTGCCCTTGACAAAGAGCAAATAGTGTGCTAATTTCAACCGTCTGTGTGAACTGCAATAATCGCTATTGCGCTCACACAAACACCTGTATGATGATCATACCCCAACATTTATGGCCTGAATAGACTGCATGCAATATGTAATTTACTCTGACCATAAATGAAAGGTAAATTGATGCGACATACAATGGGCTAGAGCCCACACGATGAGATGAGGTGAACAGTCAGCCTCTCTCCTCCTCACCTGCAGTCTTTCGCCCGGTCATTCTGACCACGCGGCGAAGGCTGCGTGATTGGAATGACCGGGCGAAGGAACGCCCGGCGAACGGAGGACGAGATGGCTGAGAAGATGAACAGAGGATGGGTGACACGGTACAACCGGGAACGCCGATTCGGCTTCGCGGAGGTGCATGTGGATGGCGTTCGTGAAAGCGTGTTCCTTCACATGGACCAATGCCGGAAGCTGGCTGGCGTCCCGGAGAACCCGCACTTCACCCTCAGAGAAGACAACCAGGAGCCCAGGACCTGCGGGCGCGATTCCTACAGCATCCGTCTCCACTTGGAGCGGACGTACAAGGGGTTGCGTGCCAAGACGTGGGGCTACTGGTTCTGGTACCATGACCTGGCCAGCAACGGCTTCTTCGACCCCGTCATCAAGATGCGGGTCGAGAGAAAGAGCTACGCGGACCGTGCGTTCCGCGTCCAGCAGCAGATGACGGTCATCTCCGTCCAGCTGGACATCGACACGCTCGTGGTGACCAAAGTTGAAGGCGGTGTAATCCGCCTGAAGCTGCCCAACCGCGTGCAGCAGGAGAGCCTGAGGCGCGAGGAGGGCTGCCACCCGTTGGCGTTCAGCTACGAAAACGTCGAAGCTGAGTGCGACGAGCGCATGGTCTTTTTGACCAGATAAACCTGAAAGGAGAACTTCCAGAGTGGCGATTCTGGACAGCGATTGACGGCCTGACTCCTCACCGAGTCAGGCTATAACGACATAGCGGCCTCAACACGCCGCACAACAGCCGCAAGGCTGAAGAGAGATGAAGATCTCCGGCAGACGCCAAGTCAGTCATGGGCAAACATGACAAGACGGCAGTCTCCAAAGACTAAAGGGAGGGATTGGGACCCGCACGCACCGAAGCCGCGCAAGCCGCTGACGTTCACGATGTGGTCCCAACCTCAATTAATTGCACAATGTGTTGTGCGCTTTGAGAGGAAAAAAAAAGAACCCGAATAAACGGGTTCTTTTTTTACTGCTTACTTCATCGCCTCACTCACCCGCTCAATAGCTTTTACAAACGCAGCCGTTCGCATATCAATACTATGCTGTTCTTTTGTTTCCCAAATTTCTGTAAACGCACTCACCATAATTTTTTCTAGCTTGGTAAGAACATCTTCTTCACTCCAGTGCTCACCTTTCACATTCTGATCCCATTCAAAATAGCTTACTGTTACCCCACCAGCATTCGCTAGTACATCTGGTACAACGACAATTCCCTTTTCTTTCAAAATTTCATCTGCTTCTGGAGTAGTAGGCCCGTTTGCTAATTCTACAACCGCTTTTGCTTGTACACCTGCTGCATTTTCCGCAGTAATCACATTTTCTAATGCAGCTGGCACCAAAATGTCTACATCGAGATGCAAAATTTCATCATTTGATATTGCTTCTGTTCCAGGTGCGCCAGAAACACTCCTTGTCTCTGCTTTATGCGCTTCAACAGCGGCAACATCCAGCCCTTCCCGGTTCATTGCTCCTCCTTTTGAGTCTGTAACAGCAACAATTTTATATCCAAGCCCTGACAGAATTTTTGCCATGTGTGAACCAGCATTTCCAAATCCTTGCACAGCCACTGTTGTCTCTTCTGGCTGCAATCCTAATTTTTTGGCTAATTCAATGGTGCAATACACACCACCTTGCGCAGTAGAGTAGCTTCGCGCTTCTGACCCGCCATTTTCAATCGATTTTCCTGTAATCACTCCCGGATCTTCATGCCCAACCAGCTTTTCATATTCGTCACGCATCCACCCCATAATTTGCGGTGTGGTGTATACATCTGGTGCTGGTACATCTTTATCAGAACCGATATTTCTCCAAACCCCTTGCACGTACCCACGCGAAAGTCGTTCTATCTCTCCCTCAGACAATTCCTTTGGATTTACAATTACTCCCCCTTTTCCACCACCCATTGGAATGTTCACAGCAGCACACTTTACCATCATCCAGAAAGAAAGCGCTTTCACTTCATCTTCACTCACGTTCCAGTGGTATCTGATCCCACCTTTATACACCCCAAGAGCGTTGTTAAATTGGCTTCTAAAGCCTTGAAACACCTTTACTGACCCATCATCCATTGTGACTGGAATATTCACATGCACCACTCGGTTAGGATACCGAAGTGTTTCATGCATATTAGGATCTAATTTCATGACCGCCGCAGCTTTATCAAGCTGACTCATCGCGTTTGTATATGCAGAGCTCATATATTTCGTATTAATCGTATTTATCTATATTGCTCCTCCTTTTTGGCTTCGTCAACTGTGTACAACACCTATGCTGCCAAATCTGTATCCGTAATACCAAGTCTACTTAGTAACGCGAGATGTTCTGGATTAGACGGGTCGTATTTACCCACACTAAACTGCATAGCAGCATCAGGATCTTCACCTACTAAATTCCAAATATCGATATTCCCTTCTCTATAAATCATATCTTTTGTAAAACACACTCCTGGAGTTTTGCCGTCCGTACCTCTAAATACTCGAACAGATCTATTATAGGCAAGCGTATCTGCCTTGCCCGATGCCGCAGCAGGATCCATTCCGCTCAATAATTTTTCTAAGTACATCTGGGCACGTATAATCTCATATACTTCTCTAAATCCTCGTTTCTGTCCATCAACACCTCTCGCGAGTGCAATGCCCAGATGTCCTGCCATTCCAGCAAAATCTTGGACATCTCCCGTTACCGCTTGCTCACGCATGGTAGCAACGCCCTCTTCCCCGCGCTCATATCTATCAAGTCCAAGCCCCAAAAGCTGTAACTTACTGTGTTCTCCATTCACACGCCGCGCAACGTGCGTTCCAATTTCATGTACAATAAGTTGCTGCAATTTCTTTGCGGTCATGCTTCTTCCCTCTGGAACAACTACTTTTTTTTCTTCTTGATTTACACTAATGCTCGTTTTGCCCGTGTCTACCACTTCCACAGTCCATCCGGTTAGCTCTAAAGAACTCATAGCCTCCCTAAATACCTCCTGAATTTGACCAGCCTCATACTGTTCTACCTTTGTATCAACAGCCGCCATAGCCTCTGAAAATGCATCCAGCGTTTGCACCTGCATAGCATCAACGATATTTTGTGTAGGAAGCGCAGCTACATCATGTGCTGAACCTTCCGGAAGAATCTCAATCAATTGCTGCGCTGCCGCAGCGATATCGGGGTTATCAGAAGAAAGTGCATCATGAGCTTTCTTACTTTCTGTTGCCAGCGTATATCCAAAAACCTGTGCAGAAGGTTCACCATATACAAAAGAGGTGTATTTCGAAAAGCGCTTCATATTCCCATTCAAGGCAGCCTTCATCATCCGTACTTCTGCAATTTTTTCGTTTATCTTCCATCTGTACGCTTGCTTTACATCGGGATTTGGTTCTTTATTTAAAATATCTTTTTTCAATGCGAGTAGGTCATCTTCCTTAGTCTGTAAATCACCCATATTCAATTTAGGGTAATCAAGTGCGGGTGCATCAATTTCCCCATCCATAAATGCACGCTTCTGCTCTGCTCTGGCTTCTCTATCTCCAGAGAAATATTCGTATGCCTGAAAAGATCCAGCCCCCTCAAATCGACCATACCACTGTGCATCAAGTGGCTCTTGTTCTCTTCTTCTCATGCCTTCCATATGTTTGCATTATATTACATCGATAATATTGTACCAAAATTATCCGCATATCAAAAGAAGCGCATTCCTGCGCCTCTTCTTTCTGTTATGCACTATGTTTATCAAGCAATTCTTGAATTTTGTCTCTTGGTACGCCACCAACAAGGGTGTCTACCACTTTTCCATCCTTGAACATAAGGAAGGTAGGAATACTCATAACCTGATATTCACCAGAAATTGCCTGGTTCTCATCAACATTCACTTTTCCAATTTTGATTTTAGTTGCGTCGGCAGCTTCTGCAAGCTCGTCTACAATTGGTCCCATCATTTGACAAGGTCCACACCATGGAGCCCAAAAGTCTACTAATACTGGAACATCTGATTCTAATACTTCTGATTTGAAGTTTGCTTCTGTAAATGCCTGTGCCATACAAAACAAGTTATTTTCTAAGTGTCTATATAGTAAATGATTCCCTAATGGGAATCAATACTTGATAAGTTTTACTCAGGAACTACAGCCGGTTTTGGTTCTTTCTTTACATCAGAGAGTTTTCTGATTCGTTTCTCTTCTGTATACGCTTCTAATACATCACCAATTTCAACTTTTACTTTCCCAACAAACTTCATTCCACCTTCACTTCCCGCAGGAATCTTTTTCAGAAGCTGCTGACCGATTTGTACGGTTTCAGCTTCACCAATTCCCTCTTCTTCTCCTTCTCGTTTTACACGAATTTTACATCCCTTAAGAATTTTTCCTTCAGTAACAAGTCCACCAATAATCATCCATTTCTTTTCTGTACGGAAAATTCCTTTCACTTCCATCTTTCCAATTTCTTCAATAATAATTTCAAATTCAAGAAGCGCTTCTAGTTTTTCGTTCACCCAATCGAGCAAATGATAGATAACTTCAAACTTTTCAAAAACCATGTTCTTTTCTCTCATCAACACTTCTGCACTTGAAGAAGGCTTCACATTGAAACAGAGAATTGTTGCATTTGTTGTTTCTGCCTTTGCTACATCATCTTCTGTCGCATTTCCAAGTCCCTTACCTACAATCCGTACACCCACATCTTCGTGATGAATTTGATTGAGTGACGCAATGATCGCTTCAAGAGAACCGAGTACATCCGCTTTCAAAATAATGTTGAGTGTTTTTTTCTTATTTTCTCCATTATCATCAAGTTCAACCATGTGTACTTTTTCAGCACCAGTTTGTTCTGATCGTTTTTGTTTCACATCAATTTTATGCGCCGTTTTTGCTTGTGAAAGATTCAAAATGTCTCCAACTGATGGTGCGACTTTAAATCCAATAATTTGCGCAGGTGTTGAAGGACCAGCTTCTGGCATTTCAACTCCATGAAAATCTCTCATGGCACGTACTTTTCCGTAAATTTCATTTCCAAGTACAAGTGGTTCACCTTTTTTGAGTGTTCCACCCTGAATAAGTACAGTAGCTACAGGACCGATATGTTTATCTACATGAGACTCAATAACAGTTCCTACCGCAGGGACATTCGGATCAGCCATAATGCCATCCTCGTTCATATCTGCAACAAGGAGAAGCACATCAAGGAGTTTATCAATATGCAATTGTTCCTTTGCTGAAATTTCTACCATTGGTACATCACCACCCCACGCTTCAGGAATCAATCCTTTCTTTGAAAGCTCAGTCATTGTTTTTTGTACATCTGCAGATTCCTTATCAATCTTATTGATGGCAACAACAATTGGCATACCAACTGCCTTCATAATTTTAATTACTTCTTCAGTTTGCGGTTTTACCCCATCGTCTGCTGCAACTACCAAAATAGCAATATCAGCAACTTTTGCACCACGACTTCTCATTACGGTAAACGCTTGATGCCCCGGAGTATCAATGAATGTGAGTGCTCGTTCACTTTTTGTTTTTGGATCGCGCCAAATTGTTTGGTACGCACCAATGTGCTGCGTAATTCCACCAGATTCGTCGTCAACAATATTGGTTTGTCTAATGGTATCGAGTAATTTTGTTTTTCCATGATCTACATGTCCCATCACAACAATAACCGGTGCACGTTTAATTGCGTCCTCAGATTTTTGTGCATCTTCAATTGCTGAAGAAAGCTCAAGCTCTTTTTCCATGTCTACTTGATCTTCTTCTTTCTGTGATACTGAAAATCCAAGATCCTCTGCCAAAATAGCAGCCGTATCATAATCGACATCTTGGTTCTGATTTGCAAGTACTCCAGCTTTCATGAGCTCCATGATAACCTGCGTAACAGGCATGCTAAGCATTTCTGCCAAATCTCTTACAGAGATAATTGATGGCAATTCAACTGCAAGACCACTCTCTTTTCTCATTTCTCTGTCCTTTCGTTTTTGCTCTTCTAATTCTTTCAATCGCTTGCTTTCTTGGTCTCTCTTAATCTTAGGCCACATCCGCATGATCTTTTGCGCAACCTTATTATCCACCTTAATCGCTTTTGCACCTACGTCAAAACCATACTCAGGCAAGATTCGCAGGAGTTCCTTTGGGTGGACACGTAATCTACGTGCTAAGGCGGTTACATTCATGGGAGTAATCGGAGAAATATTAATGTCGGCAGTATAGGCAAAAAAGGGAAAAAAGTCAATGGTATTGCTGCCCTAGGAGCCAGAATAAGACCCGTCGGGTGAATCGCTTGATAAAATCCCCTATTAGGTTCACACTATATGTATGAGTCCTTCTACTCATTAATAATGGTATATGCAGTATAAACACACACAAATTGGCCATCTTATGATTGGTGTCCTTTTGGCTTTGATAGCTTATTTTTCTGTGCTGGTCTATGTTTCTGAATACGATTTGGTGGTAATAATCAGCATGCTTGCGGTCATTGCTATTCTTTCATCGTTCTTATCACTGACTGTGCAAATAAGCCAGGGCATCCTCAAAATCCGATTTGGCTATGGCATTTTTTCAAAAACATTCAATATTCAAGACATAGCTTCAGCGCGCGTTGCTGAACATCGCTGGTATTACGGCTGGGGTATTAAATATTGGTGGTGGCCACGCACATGGATTTATTCTGTTTCTGGCATGCAATCGATTGAGATAATTTTACAAAACGGCAAACGCTATAGGATTGGTACGGATGAGCCGGAGAAAGTTATTGAGGCGTTGAGGAAAGAACATGTGAACATTGTAGTAGAGTAAAAAAACACCAAGAGTAAAAGGGCGTTTTATGATATAATATAGCCGAATGCTATTTTGATATTTATTATGCTCAAAAAGATCTCTTTTTTCATACTCTCATTCATTGGGTGTATGATCCTGATAACACCAACGTTTGCGGCGTCTACTTATTTTTCTGATGAATTCGATACCGTTGCGCATGCAGAACTAAGCACTCGCGTTCCAGACACAGGAACAAGTTGGTCACAACTTATTGATAATGGACGAGACCTCTATGTGCGTTCTTATAATGACCATGTTACTACTGAATCGAATGGAAGCAATGTTGGGACACTCTATCAAGCAAATGGAACATATGACAGTGCGGATTACGAAATTCTTGCACGTATTGCTTTTTCTGGTGGAGACAGTAACTACACCCGTTCATTAGCTGTGCGTATTCAAGATGCTAGCAACATGTATTTGCTTAGAGCAGGATCTGGAGCATCCGGACTTGCCATTTATAAACGAACAGCAGGTACTTGGAGTTTACTCGGATCTACCAGCTATACGCCAACAGGTGATCTCTCTGTTCCATATAATGATGCCGGAGATATTATTGGACTGCGTGCTGAAGGAAATGACCTTAGCGCACTTGTAAATGGTACCGTGCAGCTTACGGTTACCGATTCAGATCACACGCTTGCAGGTTCTGCTGGTATTGGTACGGGATATGTAAATATCTCAACAGATGATTCTGGAACAGGAGTTGGTATTGATAATGTAATTGTTCAAGATTTAGTTGATGACACAGCGCCAACCGTCTCATATTATAACCCAGCTGATAATGCTACAGGTGTTTCCGCAACATCTACCTTTGAAATTTCCTTTGATGAAGCGATTGTTACCAGTACTGGAAATATCTATCTCTACAAAACAAGTGACGACTCGCTTATTGAAACGATTGATATTGAAAGCGCGCTTGTTACTGCTTCAAGCACTACAGCACTTGTCATTGATCCTGCTGCTGTGCTGATTAGTCAAACTGAATATTACTTTTTTATTGATGCAACGGCAGTAGATGATACCTCTGCCAATAGCTACGCTGGAATAACAGTAAGCACCACATGGAGCTTTACTACAGCCGACACCACTGACCCAACACTGTTATATGTTAATCCGGCAGATAACGCAACGGGAGTTGGTGTTACCTCAACGTTTGAAATTGCCTTTGATGAAGCAATCGCCACAAGTACCGGGAACATCTACATATATAAGACAAACGATAACTCACTTATTGAAACAATTGATATTGAGGGAGCACTTGTTACCGCTTCTAGCACAAACGCTCTCATCATTGACCCCGTAGCGACATTAGACAGCAATACAGAATATTATTTCCTTATTGATATCACTGCAATTGATGACAGCGCTGGAAACAGTTATGCCGGAATTGCATTAAGCACTGCATGGAGCTTTACTACAACCGATACCGCGGCACCAACTATTTCTGGTGCATCTCCTACCGGCGAGCAAGATGTTGGCACAGCCACCGTTACTGTTTCTGTTACAACAGACGAAGCTGCAACGTGCAAATATGCCGCCAGCGCAGGAGCTGCATTTGCTGCTAAAACAGTCTTCTCTTCTACCGGAGCAACAAGCCACACCACATCTGTATCTACTGAGGATGACACAAGCTACTCCTATTATGTGAGTTGCCAAGACGGTTCAACAAATGAGAGTACAGAAACAACTATTACTTTTTCCATTGCGGCTCCAGTAACTGGTGGCGGTGGATCTGCCCCTGCACCGGCTCCTTCTGTTGGTGTGGGTACGAGTGACGCATTTATTCCAATGGGGACTACAAAAGATATTGGACCTGTATCAGTGGAACCACTCAATATTCTAACGCATATCAACTCCCCTGCTGAATTTGAAGCCCCGGTAAGTGGTAGTGGTGCAATGCAACCTCATAGTTTTGAAATAACCGATTTTGATCTATTTGAAAACATCATTACATTAAAAATTCAATCTGAACCGCAGTTTGTTACACTTTCTTTAAATGAAACGGCATCTGTTGATCTTGATGGAGATGGTATTGCTGATGTGTCACTTACATTTGAAGATGTGGTAACAAATCGAGCTGAAATTACATTGCAAGTGCTTACCGAAGAATCAGAACTAACCATACCCGTTGAAGAGCTACCAAGTACACCGGTATCCCCTACTCCAGTTGTCCCAAAAGAGCCAGCGGTATTTACTTTTACCAGAAACCTCTCACTTGGCATGCAAGGAACTGATGTACAAGAGCTGCAAAAGTATTTGAATACGAAGGGATTCGCCGTTGCACAGGCAGGATACGGATCGGCTGGAAATGAAACAACCTACTTTGGTAATGCTACCAAATCGGCTCTTATCAAATATCAAACGGAGTACCAATTGCCAGCATACGGATACTTTGGCGATTTAACGCGCACGTTTATCATTAGTGGTGACGAACCACTCGCGATAAAGCAAACTGTACAACCCAAAACGACCTGGTTGTTTACAAAAGATTTACGCCTTGGAGATCAAGATAGTGAAGTGCAATTACTGCAGCAATATTTAAATGCTCATGACTATATTGTCGCTGATAGTGGATACGGCTCGCCAGGAAACGAGACAACCTATTTCGGTGCAGCAACGCAAGCAGCTCTTATCAAGTATCAAGAGCAATACCGTTTGCCAGCATATGGATACTTTGGGCCGCTGACAAGATCGAGTGTAAAGTAACAAAAAAAGACACTGCGCATGGCAGTGTCTTTTTTTTTAATGTTTTTCAGTATATAGCGCAACCGATTTATCATACGCTGCCATAGCTGCGGCAGCATCTTCAAATCCATTCACTTCCACCTCTTTGTTTTGCAGTTTCTTGTAATTTTCAAAGTAATGAGAGATGACTTTCAGTGTATGCGGATTAACATCTGATAAATCCTGCACACCATTCCATCGTGGATCTTCAACTGGCACACCAATTACTTTGTCGTCAGATTCACCGTCATCAATCATACGCATTACACCAACCGGCCGAACAGCTACCAAAATTCCTGGTAAAAGCGGCTCAGTCGTTAACACAATCATATCAAGTGCATCACCATCATCCCACAGTGTTTGCGGTACAAATCCATAATCAAACGGATATGGCTGCCCAGTGTGAGCAACTCTATCTAACGCAATCATCCCTGTTTCTTTATCAATTTCATATTTATTGAGCGATCCTTTTGGAATCTCAATAATCGTATTCATTTTTTCTCTAGTCCCTCTTGGAACATCATGCCACAAGTTCATAGTAATGGTATTAATTCAATGTACTTAGAATAGCAAAATGATGTAAAAAAGCAACCCTAGCCCTTGACTCTTTCCCTTATTTTTGTTATTAAAGGTGGACGACAGGCCTGGAGGATCTGTTCGATCTTTACAGGCAAGTATACAATTTTTCGGAATGCGCTCGTGTTCCAAACAACAAGTACGTTACAAACTGCGTACAGGAATGAAAGAGAAGGTGCGATAAGTGCTGAAACTGCTAGATTCAACCTTGGGGCTGCTTGGAATAAAGCGGCTCAACAAGATGTTCGCTCACAGCGGGATCTTCATGCTCGTCGGATTGGCGTGCACACAAGTTCTCCGCTACACCGCGCCGGAAATGCTCGATGGGATTCTACAAGCAGAGTTCCTGAGCAATCACTACTTCGGCCACGATCACGGAGATGGACACTACGTCCTCTCGCTGCCGTTCCTCGTGAACGACTTCTTCATTGCCTTCTTCTTTGGCATTGCCTTCAAGGAGGTGAAAGAAGCGATCTTCCTGCCGGGCGGCGCCCTCCAGGGTAAAAAGGCATACGTGCCGATCTCTGGAACGCTTGGTGGTGTTCTTGGACCTGCGGGAGTCTTCCTGCTGGCCGTGGCACTCCTTGGGAAGTGGACGTTGATGTGGCGAGGGTTCGCCATCCCCATGGCGACGGACATCGCGTTCACCTACCTGTTCGCGAAAATGATCTTCCCGGACGTTCAGCAAGCTGACGGCACAATGAAGAAGCATCGCATGGTCTCATTCGGGCTGGCCCTGGCCATCCTGGATGACCTGATCGGTATGGCGATGATCGCCTTCTTCTACAACGACGGCATCGACATGTTCTGGCTAGGACTCTTCGGGGCGACGATCCCCCTCGGGATCCTGATGAACCGACTGAAGGTGCAAGGCTGGGGCTGGTACATTGTGCTCCTCGGCCTGCCCGGAATCTACTTCTTGTTCCACTCGGGTTTGCACCCGTCGCTGGGACTCGCTGTAGCGGTTTTCTGCATGCCCACTAAGGGGCGTGACGAAGACGGGATAGTGGCAGAAGGGACAGCGGAAAACGTGCACCATTCGGCTACGGCTGACAGGTATGAACATCAGACGGCCGTGCCCGTGGAGTACATCCTTGGCGCGTTCGCCTTTGTGAATGCCGGTGTCAACATGGTGCAGGGCTTCAACACCCTCACCTTCGTGGTGCTTGGCTCGCTGATTATTGGCAAGGGCCTGTTCATCTGGGCCTTCACACGCATTGCGCAGAGGTTCTGGGAGTTCGAGGCAAGCAGCAGCGAAGTCATGACCCTGGCACTCGCGGCGGGAATTGGCTTCACGGTCAGTCTCTTCGTTGCCAGCTTGGCATACGCCCCTGGGGCTCTCCAAGATGGCGCAAAGATCGGTGCAGCGCTCTCGCTCATTGCGGGGCCCATGGCGATGGTCTACGCACGCATGTTCCATGTTGGACGATGGAGTCGGGAAATCGATTCCACGCGGCGCGCTGTGCTCCAGTAGCATTCGCTAGCAGTCGCATCATCCAGCACACGGTGTTAGAGCTACCTACGAGTGCTCTCACCACTCCGCTTCAGCGGGGTGGGTTGGGAAGAGTGTATACTTGCCCAGCAAACAGTTATTTGAAGTAATGTTCAGAACACTGTTTGCTGATTACTTCAAAATTTATTCGATGATATCTGCGTAGTATGCTATACTTTGCGCATATTATAGTTATTATTTTTCACCACACTCTATGGGGCACTTCCTTAACGCAATGAAGAAGTACGCGACATTTTCAGGTCGCGCAAGACGAGCAGAATATTGGTACTTTGAACTCGTTTTCTGTGTTATTTACTTTGCACTACTCTTTCTTGGACCAAGCGTTCATGAATCATTCATGATTCTTGCTGGATTCTTTGGACTCGCGATGCTGCTTCCTGCATTAGCTGTTACTGCAAGAAGACTCCATGATGTAGATAAAAGCGGTTGGATGATGCTTATCGGTTTTGTTCCTATCATTGGACAGATCTGGCTCCTCGTTCTATATGTCACTCCAGGAACACAAGGACCAAACCACTACGGACCAGACCCACTCGCTGGGCCAGGTGCAGCACCACAAATGTAATTATCAAACAAAAAACAGCGGCACTTGCCGTTGTTTTTTTTAGTCATTTACGCTAGTATATCTCTACTATGATACAAGAAGCCCCTTCGGGATTCCTCCTTATTGATAAACCAACCGATTGGACAAGCCATGATGTTGTTGGGTATCTGCGGGGAGTGACTGGTATTAGAAAAATTGGACACGCCGGCACACTTGATCCATTTGCCACAGGGCTTCTTATTGTTGCTGTGAGTAGGGCTGCAACAAAACGAATCGATGAATTTCAGGGCATGACCAAAATATATGAAACGACTCTTCAGTTTGGTTCTTCAAGTGATACGCAGGATTTGACTGGTGTTCTTTCTGAAGTTGCTCCACTAGATGACATAACACTCGATGAATCCGTAGTACTAAAAACACTTCTAGCGTTTACCGGAACAATTCAGCAGATTCCCCCAATGTATAGCGCAAAAAAAGTTGGTGGCAAGAAATTATACGAACTCGCCAGAGAAGGAAAAGAAATTGAGCGCCAACCGGTTGAGATTAATATAGATACGCTAGAACTGCTCGGCATTGATACAGAGAAAAAAATGCTATCCCTGCGCGTTGTCTGTTCAAAGGGAACCTACATCCGCACACTGTGTCATGATATTGGAGCTGCGCTTGGGTTTGGTGGGTATTGTGCTACTCTTAGAAGAACGCATATTGGTGAATTTTCTGTAGAACAAGCCGTAGAACCAAAATCTTTAGAAAAAACATCCTGGCAAAAACGATTACTTGCGCTGTAGTTTGCGTGTACTCCGCTGATACGCAATAGCAAACCGATGTGCCTCATCTCTGAGCGCTATACGCTCTTTTTTATTTATCTCTACTTTGTAGTATACTGAACGCAATATATTTACTTGTTTCTATGGCATCTATTGCACAACAAATCGCTGATCGAAAAGCACTTTACCGCAAAAACATGGGCCAATTGAAAAAAAGGCGCACGTTACTTCTAAAACGATTAGCAAAAAAAATTAGCAGTCATAGTTTGCAAAAAACAAAATCATCTATTGAAAAAATATAACTACTTCTTATGGCCTCACCAGAAGAAAACAGCGTTCATGAAGCTGAAAAATCAAGAAGTGAAGCTGCTGAAGCTACGCCACAAACCTCAGAGGACTTTCGTGAAGCATTAGCCGCAGACATGGGCGTGACCACCCAAACATTTGAGCATCTCAAAACTGATGCTGAGCTAGCAGGACTTACTCCAGAAGAAATTGCGGAGTATGGTGCTGCGCTGGATCAGATTCATGAGCAGATGAGAAAAGAGACCGAACGGCTAACTGCAGAGTTAGCGGATCTGCATGAACAGCTAAAGGCAGAAAAAGATGCTGCTGACGCTCTGAAGATACTAGACCTGGATACATCAGAAACAGAAGCCGGTATCTCAGAAAAAGAAGAGTTAACACGTGAACTTGAGCAAACACTTGAAAAAGCAGCACAAAATGCAGCCAAGGTAACAGAAAACAAAGAGCGGCTTACCGAAATGGAAAGAGGAAAAGTACGAAATATTGAAAAATTTGCAGAACTTGAGCGCGCTCTGCCACGCGCTGGTATTGATGGTCCCCAGTTAATCCGAAAAGCGTTAGATGCAGATTTTTTAGAAGACTATGCTGATACCCATATTACTCAGCTAGATGCGTACGCTAAAACACTCACAGAAAAAAATAAGGCGGCACTTACAGCCCTGCAAGAGAAACATGCAGCGACAGAAGCAGAACGTGTCCAGAAATTTACGGCTTCTGAAGATGTACAGAATTTGAAAAGCGCTCTCAAAGCGAAACAAGAAGCCTTCGCAAAGATGCATGCTCAACTTACGCCAGAGCAAATAGCAGCGGTTGAGACAGCGGTTGCCGCGCTTCAAAAAAACATTGAAACACAAGAGCAGCAGGAGCTGCAAGCATACAAAGATACACACGCAGCGCCCCTTCAGGCTGCAAAACATGAGGCCTTACGTGCATTCATTAAAAACACTATTCCCGATTCTGAAATTGAGCGGTTAATTGAGACAGGTGAATTACAATCTGATGAATTAGCGCACAGAATTGGAACACTTATGGCCCCAGAAGCCATAGAGAATTTTGATCAAAAAATGGCAGTTTTGCTTCCAGAAAAAGTCATTGAGGGTATTCTAGATCAAATTCCTCCTGGACATTATAGGGACTCTAGAACTCCTTACAAAATGTCTCACGTCTTATACAACTATCCTGCATTTTTGGAAGAGAAATTGCGACGATCTGAGGAAGGCAATCGTAGTATCCAACAATTTATGGATGCATTTGCGCAATTGAACCAGGAATTCAAAGAGGCTGAAGCGTTGTTGATAGATCTACCCAGCAGAGATCGAATATTGAAAAGTAATGCATTACTCAAAGAACTATGGCCAAAGCTACATAAAGAGCTACAGGCAGCACATGGTTTATCTAGGGACAATATTCCCAATTTAAACCATTATCTTGACGGAGATATTGAAAAAGCATGGGAAGAATCCGATTCCGGAGTAGGACCAGCTTACTCAACAAGACAGGTGCAGGCTGAGATAGAACAGGCAATAGCACTGGGAGTCAAGGCATATCAGGACCGCTGGTGGCATCCAGAAAAGGATGACAGAAAAAAACTTGCCGAGGCAAATGAGAAACAGCGTTCGGATAGCTATGATCCACACTATAACTTAACAACCGTTCAGGAATACGAAGCAGACAGACAAGAGATTGGTAGCATAGACGCTACAATTGATGCTACATTCACCAAGGCAAATAAGGTGGCCGCTGAAGCCGCTGCTGCATCGGAGCGAATTCAAACAGAGGGTCGGCAAAAGATGGAAGAAATCACAGCCAAGTTCGCAAAAATTCAAGAAAAGATGGAGAGCAGTGATACTACTGTTGAAGACATGTATGCGGCCCAAAAATGGATTGAGCATGCAACACGTCAGATAACAGACGATATCAAAAAAGATGAAATGACTACAAAGCAGGATCTGCTTAAAAAGCATCCTATCATCTCTCAGCATGAGCTACGAACACGTGTAGATGAGCTCATAACATTAGGCAAAAGCACAAAATCAGAACTTGCCGCTGAATACGAGAGCGAACGGTGGAAAGCAGAGGCCCTTGTGTCTCAAGCATTTCCTCTACTTCCTGAAGATTTTTTTAGCGCATTTGATAAAGCCAGTTCCAGTGCGGCTAGAGACGCGAAAGAGAAAATTAAAGAAAGAAACCGGGAAATTGAACGTGATAAGCAAAGAGCTATTGAGGAAAGTGAACGAAAAGCAAAGCAAGAAGAACGCGATGAAAAGAAGCGAATTTGGAATCAAAATGTCAATCAAAATGAAAAAAAGACACTGCTACATGAAATAAATCGCTATTCTTTTTCCCAACAAAGAGATCTCGAGGATTTTAAAGAAAAATATGAACCTAAACTAAAGCGTGCTGCTGATTTTATCTCGAGATTGAAAACCGCAAAAACTAAATTCTCTTTATTTACTAGAACTATAAACCTCCATGATTTAGGTGGAACTGAGGTGGGTATAACCAAAAAAAATGTCGATGATTTCATCTTACGAGCTATACAAAATCAGGCTGCTATCATTGAAGAAATGAAACAAGAGAAAAATGCTGTATTGATTACACGTGACGAACGAGTTAAAAAAACTTTAGAACAGACAAAAAATAAGTTCGCATCAGAGGAAGGATACGAAGAAGCAAAAAAGCAAGCGTATGAAAATCACAGGGGTAATAGATCAAGATTGGAGAAAGCTTTGCTTGAATTTATAGATGCAAATTAATAAACCAACCTGTAATTCAATAATAAAAACACCAGACCACTTCTCTGGTGTTTTATTTCTTTAATTGCCTTGTACTCCGCTGATACGCAATAGCAAACCGATGTGCTTCGTCTCTGAGCGCTATAAGCTCTTTTTTATGAGAAGCGACCCAGGCCACAAAGCTTGGGTTTTTTGATCCTAAAACAAACTCATTTTTCTTTCTTTCTGCCCCTTTTGCAATGCCCACAACAGGAATCGCAATACGCAAATATGTGAGCACTTTTTTTGCCCTATTCACTTGTGGCAATCCCCCATCAACCATCACCACAGCAGGATACTGCCATTCGGGATGCCTAAATCTTCTCAGAAGTACCTCTTCTATGCAATCCACATCGCTCTGCCCTTCTACCGTCTTGATTTTAAATTTTCTATACTGACTTTTTGCCTGTTCGCCGCCAACTGAGACAACCATAGAACCAACTTTCCCAGTATTACCAAGATTTGAAATATCGTACCCTTCCACCCTGAGTTCATGCGCATGTTCTCCCATGTCGTCTTGCACAAAGCTTTTGTTAAGGAGCGCCATATCATGGATACGTTCAAGTGCGTGAAGCTGATTGCGCAAACGTGCAGCTTCTTCAAACTGCTCCTTTTTTGCAGCACCTGCCATACGCTTTTTTATATTGCCTAGCAATCGCTTCTTTCCTCCCTTAAGTAATGTGATAAGTGGCATAATAACATCTCGCTTGTATGCTGCAGCAGAAATGTCTCCTGTGCACACACCCAAACACTGCTTCATTTGCCTATACAAACATGGCCGCTTTGCCTCTGGTTTGCATGTAGAGATGGTAAACAGCCTGCGCAGTAATCTGAGTGCCTGTTTGGTATTAAGCCCTGGAAACGGACCAAACACATGTGAAAATTGTTTTTGCTGCGTTTTACTCAGCAATTGAAATTGGTGAAAGCGGAACGCCTCAAGCCTGGGGTAGTCATCATTAGTAATAACTAAATAATTCCAGCTTTTATTGTCTTTTCCAAGCACATTATATGCTGGCTGATATTTTTTGATCCAATTTGCCTCTGCAATAATCGCTTCAAGTACTGAATCTGTTTCTTTATATGCTATTTTTGTGACCGTCTGCATCATTTGCTCAATAGGCCGCCTCGTTTTTGGCCCAGTAAAATAGCTCCCCACTCGTGAACGTAGTGATGTTGCCTTCCCCACGTAGACAAGCTCTTTTTTTGCATTATAAAAAACATAGATACCTGGTGCATCCGGAAACGTCTTCGCCTTGTTTTTTAGTGCTTCTTGCGTCATACTCTTATGTACTATAGTAACACGCACTCATAGAAATACAATATGTTAACGTTTAGACAAGCAATTGAGGCCTTCGATACAGAGCGAGCAGGAAACCCTACCTGGAATATTGATAATAAGACAGGCATGCTACTACAGGCGCTTATTACAGAGAACAACTATACGAGTGCGCTTGAAATTGGTACCTCTACTGGCTATTCAGCACTGCATATAGCAAATGCGCTTTCACAAACAGATGGATCGCTTGTTACTGTTGAATCACACACTGAGCGATTTACTATTGCGAAAGAACGATTTGCATCACTGAGTGATTCAGCGCGCATAACTCAAGTACAAGGTCATGCACCAGAAATACTTGATGAGATCTCTGGCACATTCGATTTCATCTTTTTAGATGCTACCAAATATGAACATGTCTCTTATGTAGAGGCGCTCAAGTCGCGTCTTAAATCCGGTGGAATGATTGTTTCAGACAACATGCTCTCTCATAAAGAACAAATGCAGCCACTACTGGAATTAATGGAAGCAAACAAATCATTCAGCTGCGAACTATTAGAAATAGGCACAGGCTTGCTGGTATCAAAAAACGAGGCCTGATAGCCTCGTTTTTTGTTTGCTTATTTTTTTCTTCCTGTTCTCTTTCTGTCTGATTCCGTAAGCGCTTGTTTTCTAATACGAATGCTTAGCGGAGTGATTTCTAAATACTCATCCTCTGCAATTGTTTCGAGTCCGCGCTCTAACGTAATGTCAATCGGTGGAGTCAAGTTCAGTGCATCATCAGCTCCAGAAGAACGCATGTTAGTAAGCTGCTTTCCTTTAATAGGATTTACTGACATATCTTCACCTTTGGCAACATTCCCAATGACCATTCCTTCATACACTTGCACAGTTGGTCCAATGTATAACGCGCCTCTATCTTGCAAATTTGCAAGTGAGTATCCGAGCGCCTTTCCGGCACACATAGAAATCATTGATCCTACAGATCGTTTTTCAATGGTACCTGAATATTCTCTAAACCCAACAGTACGGCTAGCCATGATTCCTTCTCCCTTTGTGTCCATGATGAATTGCCCTCGGTATCCAAGAAGTCCACGTGAAGGAATTTCGAAGAGCAATCGATTTTGGCCATTTTCTGAAGTCATGTTTACCATGATTCCCTTTCTTTTTCCCATTTTTTCAATCACAGTTCCTGAAAATTCTTCTGGCACATCAACTGTTACTTCTTCGTATGGTTCCTGTTTCTTTCCATCTACCTCACGAATAATTACTTGTGGTTGAGAAACTTGAATTTCAAATCCTTCTCTTCGCATTTGCTCAAGTAAAATTGCAATGTGCAATTCTCCTCTTCCAAATACTTTAAATCGATCATTTTCTGAAAAATCAACTTGCAATCCAACATTTACTTCCAACTCTTTTTCTAATCTTTCTTTAATTTGTCTTGTTGTTACAAATTTTCCTTCTTTCCCTGCAAACGGTGAGTTGTTTACTAGAAAATCAATTCCAATCGTCGGCTCATCCACGCGAATAGCAGGTAAAGCTTCTTGATCTGCGTTTTCACAAATTGTTTCTCCAATATCGATGTCTGCAATTCCAGCAAGCATCACAATGTCTCCTGCCCCAGCTTCTTTCACTTCAATGGTATCGAATCCTTTAAACTGTTGAAGCTTAGTAATTGAAGCAGTTCGAGTTTCTCCATTTGGTTTTTTTACAATAACTTTTGCTCCAGCTTTTACAACTCCTTCATAAATTCTTCCAATTGCAAGTCGACCAACAAAGTCGTCGTACCCAAGGTTGAATGGTTGCATTTTAAATGGAACGTCTATTTTACTTTCTGCTGCTGGCACATGCTCCATAATCATATCAAGCAGTGGAGTCATGTCCGTCGATTCGTCATTCAATTCTTTCATTGCGATTCCAGCCTTCCCGTTTGAGTAGCAATATGGGAATTCAAGTTGATCAGCATCAGCACCAAGATCAATAAAGAGCTCAAGTACCGCGTCATATACATATGCCGGTCTTGCTGCTGGTTTATCGATTTTGTTGAGCACCACAAGAGGTTTCAATCCGAGTTCCAAACTCTTTTTCAATACAAATTTTGTTTGTGGCATTGGTCCTTCTTGTGCATCTACTACCAAAATCACCGCATCGATTGAACGAAGGACACGTTCTACCTCTGAACCAAAATCAGCATGCCCTGGCGTATCCACGATGTTAATTTTTGTGTCTTTATAATAAAGCGTCGTGTTCTTTGCATAAATAGTAATTCCACGCTCTTGTTCAAGCGCGTTACTATCCATACTCTTCGCTTCGTCGCTAACCATGCCAGTTTGACGTAAAAGCGCGTCCGTTAGTGTTGTTTTACCATGATCTACATGGGCGATAATCGCAATATTTCTGATATCCATATGTATGATGAAAGAAAAAGCGCTCACCAATGTGAGGCTTTGTATTGGCGCGAGTATACTCCCTAGCGCCATTTTTGTCAATGTCTGGTTGGCCGCCTTTTCGGGCGGCCAGTGGTTTTCTTCATCGGCATACCGAACAGGGATAGGATACCCCAAGCCGGTTCACCCTGCCGCGCCCACAGCACCTCCAACAATCCGGCCCCTCCCTGGGCTTTTTTTTCTCTGAGGTATCAGGCGTTTTCTCCCTCAGTTCATCACTCGAGAGCTCTTGGCACGAACACGTATACTCACCGCGCACACCATTCTCCTCTCGGATCCCAACCCCGCTGCCACCACAGCTGCGACATCGAGACGTGTTATATCCACCCATGTAACACCTCCTTTCGGTGTATATAGATTATCTCAAATCCTACGCATTCAGTAAATAGATTGAATTCATGTAAAAAAAACGCTATTATGAACCTATATTATTAATCACGTTTATGTTCAAAGAATTCAAAAAATTCGCAATCAAAGGAAATGTCATGGATATGGCAGTCGGTATCATTATTGGTGCGGCGTTTGGAAAAATTGTCAGCTCATTTGTTGCTGATGTTGTCATGCCACCAATTGGGTATATTTTAGGTGGAATCGATTTATCTCATTTACATATTGTACTTAAGGATGCAACAGAAACAGCCGCAGCCATTACCTGGAATTATGGTGCATTCTTTAATACCATAGTCGATTTTGTCATCATTGCTTTTGCCGTATTTATGATGGTCAAACAAATGAATAAATTGCAAAAAAAGGAAGAAGCAAAACCAACAGCACCACCAGAGGATGTATTACTGCTAAGAGAAATTAGAGATGCGCTGAAAAAATAGCTCAAAACAAAAAACGAGGCTGTTGCCTCGTTTTTTGTTTCTAAATCACTCGTAGTGTGACGGGCCTAACCATTCCCATAGAACACGATATTTTATATGTTCCCTTTTTTGGCGAACCAATATCAATAACATTCATTCCAGGTTTGAGCGCTACAAATCCATCAAACAATCCTCGCGATGCGATATAAAGTCCGCATCCTTGCATTCCCTGATTATCTACCTGAAGCTGCGCCCGCTGATTGGCGTTAATCGTCATACTACCCGTTGGTGTATAGGTAAACCCACTCGCCTTGAGTGAAACCACCTGAACTCCGTTTTGCGCAGCGGCAACTCCTTCTTCTACTGTTGCCGTGCCTACATCAGATAAACTCTTCCATCCAAGCACATTAAATTGCGCATTGATGTTGTATACCGCAAATACCACCAGGAGCATTCCCGCCACTAAAGAGAAACGCGCACGCCAATGTGGTTTAGATGATGCTTTTACTCCTGCAACACTAATTGCAAGAAGTGGAATGACTGTTCCAAGTGCAAACGCAAGCATCATGAGCGCACCGGAAATAACATTCCCGGCGGCTAGCGCAACTCCTTGTACAACAAGTGTAAATCCACACGGAAGCAGTACGGTTGCAGCACCTATCGCTGATGGTAAACGAGATCCCTCTTTTGTTCCTGCGGCTTTTACAAATCGCTTGGGCAATGAAATTGCAAATCGCTGTGCCCAAGATACGCCCGCCATTTGGAGCCCAATAAGCCCCATAATGACTGAGATCATCACAATAAGCGTGGCATACAGACCGGCCGAATTGAATGTTAGGAATGATCCAAATCCACCAAGCACTGCACCAAATATGGTATACGCAAGCAAACGTCCACCATAGAATTGCATGTGCGGCAGTAGTCGCGCTTTAAGTGACGTAGCACCACCCTGCAATTCATCAAATGATTTACTTAAAGAAAGTACAATTCCTCCAATAAGTGCTGCACAGCTTGATAATCCTGCAACAATCCCAAAGACAAAGAATACCGGCAGTGATGAACTATCGTCTAGGCTTATAAATTGCCCTATATTGCTTCTTTCAAGCAGCATTGCGGCATAGAGTACCACTACGAAAATAGCCGGCGTAGTAAGCCGTTTTTGAAGCTGTTTCCAATCGACTTTTACTCCTTTTTGTCCTGGCACTGTATAAAGCAATGGTTCTTTCCCCTTCATTTTTTCTTGCTTTTGCAAAGAAAAGGAATACTTTTCTTTCACAAATAATCGATTTAATGATTCCACGCTTGGTCCTTCTCCCGTTACTTCAAGTCTCACCGTTCCCTGCGCCATGGAAACATCCGCTGCCGTTACATCCGTTCTTTTTAAGAGCTCTTTTTCTATTATAAGCTCACAGCTGGCACAATGCAGGCCAATTACATATAATTGTTTCATCATATTTATTGTACTAGATTACTGAGCACCACAACTGCGCTAATGGCAATTGCAATGAAAAGAAAAAATCGAACATCAGAGGCATTTTTGTTCTGCATGGTAAGCGATTTGAGACGAACTGAATTCATCACAACAGAGACTGAGCTAAACGCCATTGCGGCTCCAGCGATAGCCGGAGAAAGCAGTAGCCCAAAACTGTACAGCACACCTGCCGCAAATGGAATCGCGAGCACGTTGTACCCAAATGCCCAGAACAAATTTTGTTTTATTACACGCAATGTCAGTTTTGATAGGCCAATAGTATGCGCTACTTTTTCTACCGATCCTTCAATCAGCACAACATCTCCAGATGCAATAGCTACATCCGTTCCGGTTCCCATCGCAATTCCTACGTCGCTTGCAGCAAGCGCTGGTGCGTCATTAATTCCATCTCCTACCATGGCAACGGAACCATACACTTTTTGTAGACGCACTATATGCTTTGCTTTTTCAGCTGGAAGCACCTCAGCAATAACTGTATCGATTCCTAATTCTTCTGCAACCACAGCTGCACTCGTTTGATTGTCTCCTGTCAGGATCGCTGTCTTTACTCCCATTGATTGCAGCTGCGCAATACTCGTTTTGGCAGATGTCTTTGGCGTATCAAACAGCGCAAACGATGCTACATGCATCTTACCAATAGCCATATGCACAAGTGTTTGCCCTTTTGTTTTTGCAAAGGTGGCGATTTCGCTCACAATATCTATTCCTTTCTCCTTCATAAGTCTTGGATTCCCGATTGCAACGCGTTTATTGGCATGCATAGCAACTACACCCATTCCTTCCATGTTTTTGAATCCAGATACCGTTACTTTTTTTGCTCCATCTGTAAACGCGGCAATAGCATCTGATATAGGATGCTCACTGAGTGATTCAACAGCATGAGCAATAGCGTGTAGCTCTTCTTCTTTTGCATCCTTAGCGAACTGCGCTGCCGTTACTTTAGGTGTTCCGTTTGTAAGCGTCCCTGTTTTATCAAAGACAACCATGTTTAGTGTGTGTGCATGTGCTAATGCTCGTGCATCTTTAATCAGAATTCCCTGCCCTGCCGCTTTTCCTGTTCCAACCATAATAGCTGTAGGGGTTGCCAGGCCTAAAGCACATGGGCAAGCAATAATTAACACTGACGTTGCAATATAAAATGCGAGTTCTATTGATCCGCTTTGCGCAATAAATGCCCAAAAAACAAATGTCAGAACTGCAATTGCAATAACTACCGGCACAAAGATTCTTGAAATTTTATCTGCCAGTTTCTGAATCGGCGCCCGAGAACCCTGCGCTTCTTGTACAAGCAAAATGATTTGTGCAAGTAAAGTATCTTTTCCAACCTTTGTTGCCTTCATTACAATAGACGAGGTCTTATTAATGGTAGCACCAATAACATCAGCCTTTACCGCTTTACTCACAGGAAGCGATTCGCCCGTTACCATAGATTCATCAATCGTCGTTTCTCCTTCCGCAATGACTCCATCCACAGGAATTTTTTCTCCTGGCCGCACACGAATCATGTCGCCAGCTACAACTTCTTCTACCGGCACTTGTATTTCTTTCCCATTCTTTATAACACTAGCCGTTTTTGCTCCAAGTGAAAGCAGTGCCTTCATTGCAGCACTCGCTTGCCCTTTTGCTTTCGCTTCCAAAAGCCTTCCAATCAGAATAAAGAGCACAATAAAGACCGCCGCTTCATAAAAGACATCTACCTTCACACTTCCAAATGCATCCGGGAAAAATGTTACCACCGTAGAAAATGCCCACGCAGTAAATGTTCCCATGGCAATAAGTGTATCCATGTTTGCCGCCTTGCCTTTAATCGCTTTAAACGCACTGACAAAGAATGTTTTTCCTCCAATAAATAAAATTGGGGTTGCAACAAAAAACTGCAACAAGAAAAAGATATTGATCGATCCAGACATGCCGAGTGGTGCGTGTGACATTGGGGTTCCTGTTACTCCAGCATATAACATGCGAGCCATAATAATGGCAAACGGAATAGCAGCTACCGCAATAACTCTCACACGAGTACGTAATAGTGTATATTCTTTTGCTTTAAGCGCATCAGCATCATGAGCCGAATTGCTGTTATCTTGTTTAGGAATAACCAGCGTATAATCGCCTACTTCTGCCACATGCGCAGCAATTTGTTCTACAGTCAGTTTCGTTTCATCAAACGTAATAAGCATTGATTCTGCAGCATAATTAATGCTCACAGATTGCACGCCGGCAACCTCGGTAAGCGCATCTTCAATGCGCGCTTTGCAACTGGCACAGTGCATGCCAACAAGTGGATATGTTTGTTTATTCATAAAGTCAATAATAATAAATAGTAGCAGCTACTTCTACTACCATGACTTTGGATGAAGAATTCCTATACGAAAAAGTTGAGAGAGCCAATTACCTGGAGGGGATGTCGCCAAAAACTTCATGAGGCTCGGTAATTGCCACTTTCTATAATACAGTTGATTTTTTTGACATGTATACGTGCTTGCAAGAACAAGTAAGAGTAGCGTAAAGAGCTGCACCGTTTGTGCCCCCATCGCTGTACCAGCATCGTGAAATGCGGCCATAATCTTACCAGGCTGCTCCGAATTACTTTGTGCAATTGTGCAACACGCATGCGCACTCATGTCCATTTGTGAATCGCCCATATCCATTGCCATCACATGCCCTGTCATACCCAAACCAACACCGGCACAAGAAAGCGCCAGCATGATTACTATACTCAAAGCTAATAGTCTTTTCTTCATTCTATGATTCATATGGACATATCATAGCATGAAGAGAATAAAACAAAAAATGAGGCATATGCCTCATTTTTTGCTTACATTCGTTGTTATTGTTTCACGATTCTGATTCCTGCTCGTTTAGCAGCACTATGGTAGTAGTCATACTTTACCGCGTAGGTAGCATCATCGTATGTGAAATAGTGGGTCTTGCCACTATATAGTGTGTATACGTGTGTCTTACCTGCATTGATTCGGTATGATACGTAGTTTTTATTTACACTTTTAAGTTTGATGGTTAATCCACTTTCGTGCCAAATGACATCATTTGAACATGCTTCGTAGAGTCCATCATCACCGGCACTATCACCACATGAAAATGTTTGTGATACTACTGGTGTTTTTTTAACCGGTGCTTTCTTGAACACTGGTTGTTTTTTCTTTGGCGTATATGTGCGTTTCTTTGTAACCACACGCTCACTTGTTTTTGTTTTCACAATGGTAAGTGAATCGAGTTCTTCAGAAAGCATAGTGTTTCCGTAGTCGATAGAAATTTTCGCCATTGGACGAGCGGTCTTGAACGCAATAA
This sequence comes from Candidatus Magasanikiibacteriota bacterium, assembly GCA_018650645.1. GTDB lineage: Bacteria > Patescibacteriota > Patescibacteriia > Magasanikbacterales > UBA922 > JABIFP01. The sequence goes on from JABIFP010000020.1 coordinate 64,656, forward strand.
ATGCGTAGTCTGTGTTTTTCACGTTTCTTTGCGTGATAACACCAAGTCGCTTTCCTTTTCTATCATAAGCGCGAATTCGCGCTACAGTATTTCCATTACCATTGGCAATGTGGAATCCAACCATATCTACGTCGTCTTTGAAATTCATCCAAAGTGCACGATTTTTACTGGTTTTTGGATATACCGCACTATTGGTAATCGACATACTTCCTGATGCTGCCGGAGCATCACCACGATTGTAGTCGTTAATAGTGAAAACTTTTGAACCAGATCCATAGAATTTCACACCATGTGAATTCCAGTATTTGGTTTCGACATTTTCACCTGTGTAGGTATCTTCAAAATCAATTGAGACACCGCTCATACCGAACAGCGTAGTTGCTGAGACGATACTTACACTATTCATGCCACTTGAGACGTAAGCACGATTATTTGTAGAAGAATGAGATGCATGTACAGGATGTACAGCTGTTAGTACCGTAAGAGCCGAAATGGCAATTGCAGTCGCTAACGAGACAAGTCTTTTTTGCATAGCTTTTGTTTAGCTAAATAACGGCGTACTATAACACAAAAAAGCCCTTTTGTCAAGGCTTTTCTGTGTGTTTTGTGTTGTTTTTTGGCTAGGTTGAGCTATTTCTATGAATAGGCTAATTACTCAATTCGTACTCCATGCAGGAATACCATCAAGTTATCCCAATCGGATAGGTCCATATTCTCCCAACCTGGGAAAAAGAGGAATCGATGTCCCTTTTGTACTATATATATGTGTGAACTAACATATACATCATTCTCTGACGGATATGGAGAGAGATACGTATAGAGAACGTCATAGATATTCTCTTCAATCATGGTAATTTCAATTTCTGCATCATTACTTCCATACCGCTGATCTACCGCCATTTCGATATTCTCGGCAATCTCATAATTGATGGTCGTAAATGGAAAGAATTCGTTTGGAATCCCATTTGGCCCATGGATCAATGATGGCGTTGCCTTGAATTCATCTGGAATAAGGTATGAAATACCTTCCTGCTTAAAATTCTCTTGATGCCACCCTAGTGGGACTTCCCTATTTTTAATTTCTTCCTCTACTACTACAGTCCTTTCAGCCTGATACTGTGCAACACTTCCTTTTACATAATACCCCGCTCCAAATCCCACCAATACTGCCAAAAGCAGCAAGTATTTTTTACTCTTCATATATTATAGTTATATAAGTTACATATACTTAATCCTATATGTGGTTTTTCGTCAAGCGGCTTAGTACATCCACCTACAGCGAATTAGCCACTACCTCTGGCATCTGCTCCACCCGCTCCACCCAAAACGTCTCTCTACCCAAAATCTGCCCAAACGACGTCTCTACCTGTACTCGATACTTCCCTGCTCGCGGAGATCTATCAAAAGAATACCCGCGGAACCCTTCTTTTCTGCCTCCATATATAGGATACGTGATTTTCCCATCAGAAACCCAGCTATCAGTCTGCTCATTCCACCTATACCAATGATGCACAATATCTGCTGTCAGCTTCCCCGGCGCAACTATTGAGGTAAATACATATACTGGACCATTTTGCACATGCACAGTCTTTTTAAATGAAAGCTTCTGCATGAATGACTGCTTTTCTTCTTGGACGAGGTATGCATTCCCCTGCCGCTCGACGCTGTGATACACGCCGCTATGATATACAGAAAGCGGCACTGGAGGAATCGCATTAGCTAAATACAGCCCTCCCATACATAAAAATAATATTCCCATTATATACACGATCCCATACTGCACCTGCGCAACTCGCGGTGATCTGTTTCTGAGTAGCCAAATGATAAGCCACACAAATGCCATGGCGAGCGCACCCGAAACAAAAAACCATGCAGGGTGAATCGATCCAACAAAAAATGGTAGCGCAACTGCTAAACTTAAAAAAACTGCAATATAGAGTAATGGAAAATGAACAAGTGGCCAAACATACGCATGTGCCAATCGCTCGTTTGATACCATAAGCAGCACTACTAACAGTAACAGCGGCCATGAAGCAGAAAGTGCGCTACTAAACGAGTAAAATATAAGTGCCCCACTCAGCAGTGCACCAAAACTAAATTGTAAAAAAAATGGAACCGCTCGTCTGAGCTTCCCTAGCCGTCCTTCTTCAGCAACCAAATGGATAATACTGATAGCGAGAACAACGATACCTACATGTGCTGTGAGCACCCAAAGTGCACTCGTTAACGACACTGTGCGAAATGTAATGATATCAACAATAAACCCAAGCACAAGCATGGCCGGTAAATAATACCGCTCATTTTTTTTGTAATATGCTATGGATTTTTGGATGGCTTGTTTCATGTATCTATAATAGCATAAAATGAATATTTATTTCTTACCCTTGACATGAGCACTTTTTTTTGGTACATTCTTTTGTCCGCACTAGAGCGGGCAAGGAGAATGCTGATGGGTATCCGATACCCGATGTGTAAGTTCTGTTTTAGCACCACCGGCAAGCATGCGGACGATTGTCCCTTGAAGCAACGGAAGCCGTCGATCTCTCTGATCCTGACGGTTGGTGCCATTAGTCTTGTCGTGATCAAGCTCGCATAGCGCTAGCTGACACGCACCTTGCACAACTCCGTAGCCGACTGCGAACACCGCGGTCGGCATTGATTAAAAGCACACCAGTTTCCTGGTGTGCTTTTATTTGAGCCATCATCGGGAATTTCACGTCGGCTTTTCAGCCTCTCCAATGGGGCTTCCGCCCCCTATGGCGCTCAACTCTTCGGTTTCACTGTTACCCCCACAGCAAAAGTGGGAAACTATCGTTTCCCAAACCCTTCCCGCTTCAATCTCTTGCAGTAGAGCAAAATCATAAAAGCACACTTCTCGTGTGCCTTTATGATTTTGAGCCATCATCGGGAATTGAACCCGAGACCTCAGCCTTACCATGGCTGCGCTCTACCAACTGAGCTATGATGGCTTGATGTGCCAGCAGTATACACGGCACAAGCTCACTCGTCAATGCTACCCCTTCTGCATTTTCACAACCTGCGTTGGGTATGCAAACTCGATTCCTTTTTTCTTTAACGCCTCATGCAGCTCCATATGAATGTGCTGCCTAATATCCATGTACACGCCATAATCTGCCTTTTCTACATGATACACCACCTCAAAGTTTAAGCTTGATTCTCCGTACTCAAAGAAGTGAGCACGGCCAAAAGTTGCCCCTTTTGTTTTATCAATAATCACCTTTATCATTTCTGGTACTGCAGCAATTTTTGCTTTTGATGTTTCGTATATGATTCCAAAAGTAAATACATCACGTCGACGTTTCATTTTTTTGTAATTCTGCACAGTAGAAGACGTCAGTTCTCTATTTGGAATAATCAATTCTGATCCCTTTAGTGTTTGCAATCGACTCGTTTTCAGTCCAATATGCTGTACGGTTCCAGAATTTTCTCCCACAATAATAAAGTCACCAACTTGAAACGGTTTATCAATCAAGAGTGAAAACGAACTAAACAAATCGCCCAAAATATTTTGAAGCGCAAGCGCAATAGCAATACCACCTATCCCTAAGCTTGCAATAAGTGAGGTAACATTAAAGCCACTGTTTGAAAGAATCAGCAGAATTGCCATACCCCAAAGAGCTGCAGAAATAACAACGCGAACAAATCGCAGCATGGTCCCAATTTGTGCAGCCTGCTCCTTATTTTTTTCTTGCTTCTGATGCAGGTACTGTTCTAGCGCTGCAACGAAAAAAGCATTAATGGCACGTATAATTCCATATGCAATACCTATATACGCAAACCCTTCTAACGTTCGCTCTATCCAGTGCACAAGGGCAAGCGGTCTCATTGCTACAAGTATTGCCACACCCAAATAAAACAGTGAACTAAGCTGCCCTATCGCAGTAATAGCCATATCGTCTATATGCGTTTTTGTATGCGATGCCATTTTATGAATTCTTCCAATGACCACTTTCTTTACAATATGCACCAATAGTAGAACAATACAGAACAATCCGATTGCCTTAGCATATGTAAGAACATCATTACCCCAATACGTATCTGATATGAAAAATGGAGCCTGCCACATAATGGATATTTGTTATGATTATGCGAAAATTATACCACAAGCAAGCAAGGTTTGATATCATTTGCGCCTGTACATATTGCTGTTATACTCAAGAGAGACAACTATTCATTATATACAGGCTATGCAACTCACCGGAAAAAAGGCACCTGCACTTACATTGCAAGATCAAGATGGCGTTTCTATCTCATTAGCCGATTATTTAGGCAAAAAAGTACTTCTCTATTTTTACCCAAAAGATGACACTCCAGGCTGCACAAAAGAAGCCTGTAATTTTAGAGATCGATTAAATGAATTACAACAGCACGGTGTACAAGTACTTGGCGTCAGTAAAGATTCAGTCACATCGCATAAAGCTTTTGCAGACAAATTTCAGTTAAATTTCCCGCTTCTTTCTGACGAATCAACTGATACGATTCAAGCGTATGGTGTATGGAAGGAAAAATCGATGTTTGGAAAAACGTATATGGGTATTTCACGCGATTCTTTTTTGATTGATGAAACTGGTGTCGTGCAAAAACACTATCATAAAGTAAAACCTGCAAAGCATGTAGATGAGGTTATAAAAGACCTTACCTAAATAAAAGAAGACACAACCGAAATGTGTCTTCTTTTATTTCCTCCTTTTTACGTTAATTTGCTCGGACAGATCACTAGTGCAGCATCCTCTGAACTGTCCTGATAATCTGCCAGCCCTGCGGCTCATTGAAGAGCGCACCTTGCGGATACTCCTCCGCCATGTACATCTGGTATAGCGCGCGCTCCAGCGCACTGCGCGAGTCTTCATCACTAACCCACGAAACGACCTGCTCCCTGTTCAAAAAGCTATCGTCGATGATGGCGTGGCAACCGATCAACCTATCCATCCAAGTTGGAAGCCCTCGCCGCTGACAAGGCACAAACGGCCGTGTCCAGAGCTCGATACGAAACAACTCCCCATTATCGAGGTCGCCTTCATGCGGTACATACGCGAGTACGAATGCTGCCGCCATGTTCCCTCCCTTCATTTCTACATTAGGTATATTACCTTTTTTTTCTTGTTCGTCAAGCTACTTTGAGTCTATATACGTATTTTTAAGAGCATGCGGCCCAACAACATACAGCTCATTCATAGCACGAGTAAGCGCTACATAGAGCATATCCTTTACCGTCCGCTTTTTTTCCTCCCGCATTTCTTCCGAATACTCGCTCCCAAAGTTTGATAGTAGTTCATGCGTCACGCCAACCAAACATACCGCCTCAAACTCCACACCCTGCGCCTCATGAATACTCATAATATGCACATGCTCGCCAGCATTTAGCAGGAGTTTATATATGTTCGCAATGTCCTCTGTAAGGGCTAATACGCCGATTCTTCCGGTAGATTCATCAATAATTTGCTGCACCTTGCTGACCTGTGCAGCTACTTCCTCTAAAACAAATTCCTGTACAGGCACCCCTTCTCTCATCTGCTCTGGAATTGAAACCGTATACCCAGCGTCCTCAATATAGCGCATTATTGCTTTTGTATTTCGGTATACTTTTTGCAGTGCTACCACTCTATCTTCTTTCACGTCCTCTCTTGCCTCACTCCACTCCCGAATAGTTCCAATTTGTGTTTGCTGCGCCATATCACCGACATACATCACCGCATTATGTTCTGGATCAAGCACCGATTTTGCCAAAGCGATCTGCTCTGGTAGGTAATTTTGAAACTCGTCAAAAATGAGCAACGAATATTTCATGGCGAATCGTCCCATCTTTTTTACTGCAGATCCATCTTTTTGTGTTTTATAATATTCTTGCATGATGGTTAACGCGCCTTCATGCTTTTTTTGTAATATAAGCAATACCGTAATATCAAATCGATCTAATTGGTGGAGCTGCTCCTGATCTGTAAGTGCATCAAGTACCTCCTGACCAGCTGTTGCATACACTTGCCGCAGTGCTTCATATGGTTTTTTGTGCCACGCGAAATTGCGAATCTGCTTGAGTGCCTCTCGTTTTGCAAATTCAATGTTATCTTTTTGCACCTGCGATTTCCCTACTCTATATACAAGTTTGGAATCAAGTTCCAGCACTCGCATTGCCCACTGTGCAAACGTCGTAATTTTCACTCCTTTAATCCCAAGTTCAGGAAGTAAATGCGAAAAGTACTCGCGGGTCCCCTCGTCTTGTACAAACACCAAAATTGACGTTGGTGGGAACTTATCAGACACATCCGGTGATTGGGTCAAATACGCTACTCTATGCAACGCTAGGGTCGTTTTTCCTGATCCAGCAGGACCCGAAATAACCAGAGGCCCCCTATGATTCGCCCTAATCACCTCGTCTTGTGCTTTTTCCATTTGCGCCACAATTTCTGGCAAGATGAAGCCTTTCTTCTGATTTGAAAAATATTCTTGATAAATAAGTTGCCTTCCCTCCTGCTCCGATTCCGAAGATAAGAAACGAATAGTAGCCTCCGTAATCATGTACTGATCCTTCTTCTGCAAATTTCCTGTACGCCTGTCCCCATTCGGTCGCTCATATGAAACTGATCCAGGCTTTTCAAATCGAATTGCTGATGCCGGGGTAATCCAAGAATAGATATTATGATCTACAGATGAAAACTTTCCAAAATACATATTGTCATGTTCACCACTTCCAAAATCTACCTGGCAATGCATAAAATATGGTGACTCTATCATCACCTCTAATTCATTCTGCCGTGCCTTTCCATGTTCAAGTAATTTATGCTGAACAATTTTATTGTCTTCATTGAGTTTTGGAAGGTCTTCTGCCATCTGTATATTTTGTACAGATAGTTTGGTAAATCGATCAGTGATCGAATCTACCTTTTCTTGCAGGTGCTTTGCGGCCGCTGCAAACAGTGTGTCTTTTTGTGCTTGATTCATACAAACGAGTTAATAAAAAAAACTCCTGAATCATTGGTATGTGTAATAGATACACTCCACCTGTGATTCAGGAGTCTTGCATGACGCGCGCTGTGGAGAAAGCTAATTGTGGGCCGGGGAGGCGCTTCGCTATTCGAACGCGCGCTTGCAGCGCTTTGGGAAACTTTCCAGTTTCCCAACCTTCCACCGCATGTAAGGGGCGCTGCCCCTTACCATCCCGGGTTCGAATCTGATTCAATGGCTGCTATTCTATTCAACAACTGATGCAAATTCATCTTTTTCTATTTTGTGGGCCGGGGAGGATTCGAACCTCCGAAGGCTGAGCCAGTGGATTTACAGTCCACCCCATTTGACCGCTCTGGAACCGACCCTTCGTTAAAATGTTGCCGGAGCGAACATCTTGGAGCCATCTGCGAGATTCGAACTCGCGACCGACGGTTTACAAAACCGTTGCTCTACCAGCTGAGCTAAGATGGCGTATTGGCGTAATTACGCCAGTTCATCAATTCTTTGTTTGAAAGCAGGTAGCTTTGCATTATCGGGATTCACCATCCGTAGATTGGCAAATGTCTCTTCTGCGAGCTCCTTGCTGGACACCATTATAGCAAGATCTAAAAGATTGTCAAGATATTTTGTATTTTTAGGTTCAAGCTGAACTGCCTGGGTAGCAGCCTCTAAAGCAGAGTCGTTTTCCCCAGCTTCTTTAAGCAAATATGCCAATTTATCAAATCGCTGTGGAAGCATATCTGAAATCAGAACTGCTTGCTGCAAATACTCAATGGCTTTCCCTATTTTTCCTCTTTTTTCTGCCACTTCTGCCATTTTTGCAAATGCCTGATCGTTATCCTTATCTATGCTTAGCAAATACTTCCCAGTCTGATTTGCTTCATCCAGCTGCTCCTGCAATAAATATACACAAAGTAACCCGTAATACGCATCTTTATCTTTTGGATTTAGTCGAATTGCTTCAATGAATTTATTTTCACCTTCTTCAAGCGCATGACGATCCATTGCCCGTTGCCCCTGTGTTACAAGCGATTCGGTCTTTTCTGCTCGCTTCATCTTTTTTTCCACAGGCTCATTTTCCTTCTTTTCTTCATGCTTTTTCAGCAAGTTGCGCTCTACCTTCCCTACATATTCTCTAAAATGCAGTTGCCATTGCTTAAACATCTTCATGACTTTATCAACTTTTGCTTTGCTCTTTGTTTTGTCTGCTTTAGCCTTTTTTTCTACTCGCTTACGTAAAAATTCATCTTTCTTCTTTTCTTCACGCACTTGTGGAATCCCATCAACATCAATAAGTGTTAACTGTGGATATTTGCGAATTATAAGACGTAAGATCACCGCAAGGGATCCTACAATAAGAATAAATGGTATATAATCGTACATATTTATGACACTGATTTCATTCTCTCTATAAGATTGCGCAAGGAATCAGCAGTTGTTGAGGCGCGGCCCACGAGTACCCCATCCACACACTCAAGTGATAGGTATGATACCACATTTTCATCATTGGTACTACCACCGTAAAGAAGCGGTACATCCCAATTTACCAGGCCTTTCATCTCTTCTCTAATAGCATGATGCACTTCTTCTGCCTTCTCTGGTGCGCATGGAGTTCCATTGCCACTTCCTGAAATTGCCCAGACCGGCTCATATGCCACAAAGAGCTTTCCTTTAGGAATGACCAGCCCTTCTAATGCCTTTGTTAACTGTTTCTTCAGTCTATACATGGTCTTGTCAGCTTCCATATCTTCTTTTGTCTCACCAATGCAGAGTACCGGCGTTAGCCCCGCATCAAGTGCTGCCTCCATTTTTTTTCTAACATCGTCATTATTCTCTCCAAAAATATGTCGCCTCTCTGAATGTCCAACTAAAACGTGTGTACAACCACCGTCTGCAAATACCTGTGCTGAAGTTGCCCCCGTATACGCTCCTTGTGGTACCCAAGCTGCATTTTGCGCACCAACAGCAATGTGATTACCTCTGAGTGCTCCCAAGGCCTTCCTTACATCAAGTGTATTGGGAAATACCGCCATTTCAACAGAACCAAGGTCAACCTGACCAAGATCTTCCATGAGTGCATCAGCCTGAGCTGAATTTAAATACATTTTCCAGTTCGCAAATAAATATGCCATACGATTTAGATTAATGGAAGTAAATCTTCTTTTTGTACGTTTCCAACTGCAGCAACACGCATCTGACTCTTTTTAAAGAGTTGTTTTGCGAGTCTTTGTACATCTTTTGCCGTAGTTGGGTCGAGTTTATCTTTTAACCACATCTCTTCAGTTTCTATAGTACTATCAAACATGTGCTCTTTTGCAAACCACATAGCACGCGTTGAACTGCTTTCTGAAGAAAGTGCCATTCCACCACGCACACTCATTTTTGCATCTTCAAGTTCTCGTTTACTAATTCCTTTAGTTGCGATTTTTTCAAGCTCACTCATTACCATTTTGACTGCTTTTGTAACATTTTTAGGATCGAGTCCCATTGAAATATAAAAGTACCCAGAATCGGTAAAATACCGATACCCACTCGAAACAGAATACGCAAGTCCATTTCTTTCTCTAATCTTAATAAAGAGACGTGAACTCATCGAGTCGCCTAAAATACTATCCAACACTGAAACTGTTCCCGTATCTTTTGAGGTTCGCGCAATACCAGGCACCCCCATCATAAGCTGCACTTGATCGAGTTCTCTATAATCAATCGATACGCGATCTGTTTTTTTGCTTGAACCAAATACTGCGGGTGTTTTCTTTGGTCGACTTGGTCCTTTTGCAGCCGCTCTATCAAAATATGAGTTGATCAAATCTTGTGCATTATCTGTGATATTCCCAGCAAGCACAATAGTCATGTTCTTTGGACTGTACCATTTGTTTTTAAACGCAATCATCTGCGCCTTTGTCATATTTTTTACATGCTTTGGAGTCCCACCAATGTCTCTTCCAAGCGCACAGCCGTCATACATGAGTTCTTCAAACAAGTCCCCAATACGCATTTGTGGATTGTCTTTATACATAGCAAGCTCTTCCACAATCGGCCCTTTTTCTCTTTCTAATTCTTTTGCATCAAACACTGATTCAAATAGCATGTCTGACAGAATATCAAGTGCTGTTTTTGTGTATTTAGCATCAACCTTAATGTAATACCCTGTGTATTCTTTGGACGTAAATGCATTATACTGCGCTCCCAATCGATCAATTTCGCGGGTTAGCAAATAGCTGTTTTTCCGTTTTTTTGTTCCCTTAAACATCATGTGCTCAATAAAATGTGCCATGCCTTGGATATTTTTTGGTTCAAATCTGGAACCAACCGGAAATGTTACCAGTGATGTTACAGCACGTGTTCCTTCTACTGGAACAAGAATTACTGTTGCACCGTTTTTTAATGTGTAAGATGTATACATAATGTGTTAATTGACCTGCGTTACGCTGAGTGTGCCAAGTATTAATTCTACTTCAGACATATAATCCCCATTCTTGGGAACCTCAATTTCTACGTATTCTTGATCAGTAAGTGGTGCAAAATATGTTGTTAGCGCACCGCCAGGTCCGTTTACTATTTCTTGTCTCAATATGATGTCTTTCCCCAACGAAACACGCTCGGCAGGCATAATAAACTCTGGGTAATAATCTCCCGCATGTTTTTCACCATACATGCGTACATATTTATCCGATTTTTTGTCTTCCATAAAAGAAAAATATGCCGTCACATTATCAAATTCAGGAACAGAACTCACGGTGCTTTTGTCAAAACGAATAGTTACAACCTCCTCAAATCCATCCCCTCTTTTCTGTATTGGCTTGGTGTGTTCAATATCATAAAACGTTGCAAACGCTTCATTAACTACATCTCCATCATACACCTGATATTCTTCTGGGGCACTCACACTAAAGAGGAGCCCCTCTTTTTTCCATTCAAGCAGCTCCAGTTTTTTGACAGGTTCCTCTTTCTGCACACCTGCTAACACCTCTTCTTTCTCAGCATCTGCAGGTACGGGGATATATGAAGTTTGAGATGGCATCTGTTTCTGAGGAGATCTCCACACATAACTATTTGAGAATAAAAATGCAATACCACCATATACCATCATAATAACAACGGCATATAGGCCGTACATCTTTATTTGCTTTTTTAATGTATCATTCATAGAATAACTATTAGGGACCCGGCGTAAAGCACCCATCACAAGGGCCTATCATCAACCCCAGCATAAATAAGGCAACGACCGCGGTAACAATTCCTGTAAACCAAATATATGGGGCCCAAAACGTCAGCATATGAATACCAAAAAATTTGAGACTCTCCTTTATTTTTTTCTTGCCTGTTCCAGAAATTTGAATTGCATGCAGCAAAGAAAGAATTCCACCTGAAATAAATGGTAAAAGTACTATATGCCAGCTATGTTCTGACTCTTTCATTTCTATCACTTCAAAAAAAAGCCATATTGGAGCCTCCTCATAGCTAATTGCATACAACACACAAAAAGTAACAAAAGACATCACCCCTGTAATAATAGCCGGCTTAATTGTGATGAGGTTCTTTTGTATTTTCATACTGTTGCGCCTTTTTTTAATGTGTAGGATGTATACATAATTACGAAACGTATTCAGATTCTTTTTCGTTAAAAATACTTTTTGCCGCATCTACATACTTCTGATCTATATTCAGCTCCTGTGGGGCGTCAAAATCACCAGTATATGATAAGAATAGCCGCGGCGGCTGTTCGCCATTGCGAATAATAGTGGGTACTACGGGATTCCAGTTCACTTTAGTATTAAATGCATCGGCATCGAGTCCTGAAAACGCATGTACTGCTACCAAATCTGGATCAGAACCATACACCTCTTCCCCCTCCCGTTTTAGAAAAAAATCTATAAGCGCAGGAGTTGCCTGTTCTTTCTCTGGGTCTAATGGCTTCTTCACTTCTGGTGTTTCAGCAGATTTTGGCGTATAGTATCTTGATTCTCTAAATTTCATACCAATTTTTTTACAACATACGAAGCTATGTCAGCAATTGCTACACGCTCTTGTTCCATTGAGTCTCTATGCCGCACAGTTACAGCATTATCTTCAAGACTATCATAGTCAATTGTAACACAAAGTGGTGTCCCAATCTCATCTTGCCGGCGGTAGCGTTTTCCAATACTTCCTGTTACATCGAAGTCACATCTTGCAATACCTGCAAGTGATGCCAATACTTCTTCTGCTTTTTCTGGCAGTCCCCCCTTTTTCATAAGTGGCAAAATTGCTACTTGGACTGGTGCCATTTGCGGAGTAAATCGCATGACTACTCGAGTATCTCCTTCTGCAACTTCTTCTTCCTCATACGCACTCACTAAAAGTGCAAGCAGCGTTCTGTCGACACCAAGTGACGGTTCAATTACATGTGGCACTACTTTTCTGCTGTTATCTGCAGGATCCGTATATTCTAATTTTTCTCCAGATGCCTTTGCGTGATTTGTTAAATCAAAATCGGTTCGGTATGCAAGTCCCCACAATTCCTTTTTTCCAAACGGAAAATCGAATTCAAAATCGACTGTTCGTTTTGAATAATGTGCAAGCGCATCTCCAACTACTTCTAATCGATGCAGGTGGTCCGTTTTTAATCCAATCACTGCAGCCCACTCTTCCATCCATTTGTTCCACGCTTCAAAATGCTGTTCCCATTCTTCTGCTTCTACAAAATATTCAATCTCCATTTGTTCAAACTCGAGTGTGCGGAAAATAAAGTTACCTGGTGTAATTTCATTTCTAAAGGCTTTCCCAATTTGCGCAATACCAAATGGTAACCGCTTTCTACTTGTGGTCAAGACGTTTTTAAAGTTAACAAAAATTGCTTGCGCCGTTTCTGGGCGAAGGTATACGCTATTTTTTCCTTTTTCAGTTACCCCAGTGCTCGTTTCAAACATGAGGTTGAACTGCTTTGGCGCAGTTAATGCATTTCCATCCGGACTTTTGATTCCCTTTTCAGCAATAAATGCTGCCATTTCTTCTGTACTCATAGCATCTACCACCAATGTAGACTCCGGGTCTTTCTTTGCAATCCACGCTTCAATCAAATGATCTGCACGGAATCGTTTGTGACTTACGGCATCTTCTACAAGCGGGTCGTTAAATGTTGCGACATGCCCTGACGCTTCCCATACACGTGGATTCATAAGAATAGCTCCATCGAGCCCAACCATATCTTGCCTAGACTCAACAACAGCCTTCCACCAGGCAGCTTTAATGTTTTGCTTGAGCTGCGCTCCTAGCGGACCGTAATCCCAACTATTTGCTAATCCCCCGTATATATCAGATCCTGGATAGATAAATCCCCTGCGCTTACACAGAGAAACGAGTGTTTCCATGGTTACCATATAATAGCGTTATAATTTTAAAATAAAACAAGACCGATCGAAATGGTCTTGGGGCCCACTAGGGGCGGTTCCACCCAAGCTCGCCTATTGGCGCACTTATTGAATTGCCACGCTCCTCTCAGGGTTCCACGCCCGGTCTTTGGAACTAGTGAAAGTATACTCTAAGAGATATATAAGTCAATACAAAAGCCGCTCCGAAAAGCGGCTGAGTGCACTACCAGCATTGGTGCTGGCGGTGCGGAAAATCCCTCCTAAAACCCAAGGATGTCCGAGCACATGACGTAGCAGGCTCGGCATCCCAAGTGATCGTAGTACTTTGGACGAGATAGGGAAAGACGGACCAGAACCTGATTGAGGTACCCTTCACTTAGCACACCGGAGTTGATCTTCCGAAGAAGCTCTTCTCCCTTGATGGCGACGCTCCCCGATCGCTGCCTCCCTGCTTCAGAGTGTGTGAGACGAAGGCGCATTCTGTCGCCGTGCCAATCCAAATTCACCCTCTTCATCCGGACGTACCCGACAGACGCCGCTTGCGGCTGACCCGGGACATACGGCTTGTGATGGTCGTCAACCACCTGTGGGAACAACTCATATAGGTCGTTGGAAGTGAACGGATCCACCAGTTCAATCAGATCGTTGTCCGACATGCGCGTGGCAGAAGTGTCCAACTTGAATGTGCCGGGAGCCCCAATCGTGACGTCCTCCGGATGGGTGGTTCCCTTTCCCGTCCAGGTGACTGATGGTGTGATGATCGCCCGCATGCCCGACTGCCAGAGCCGCTGCTCGGCCACAGTGATAAGCCCCGCCTGACGGTAGAAGTAGTTGAGCCCACCGATCTTGGGACGGATCTGTAAGGGCTCCTTGTCGATGAAGCACATCAGATTCGTGCAGAACCGACCGCCGTTCATCACTGTGTGGGAAAGGATGACGAGACTGACGGTGCTCGGCTTCTTTTGAGTTGGAAGAGCCACCGTTTAACCCTGCCTTCCAGGAGGCCGCTCTCGCGTGAGACCGGCCTCCGGAATGTCGCACTCCAGCACCTTGAGAAGCTTCCGCGTCCCCTTCATCAGCACTCGCTCAGTGAGATGCTGGAAGGCGGGTTCAGGCGGGTACAGGTGCTTCACCGTCAAGCCCTCAACCCAGATCCCAACAATCCCAGCCGCGTACTGCCGGTGGCAGTCGCAGTGATTCTTGCAGGCGCAGGCAAGGACAATTGCCTCGTGAGGACCATAGATGGCTTCTTCACGAAACTCACCATGCTGCAAGGGCCGATGCCGCCGAAGCTCATCGCCGTATCCCCGCAGGAAGTTAGTCCAGGCGTTCCAGGATGGATCAAAGGAATCGGGAATCCCCTGCCCCTTCACCATCTTCCAGAAGGCGCTCCGGAGCGCCTTGGACGGAGCCAGGTTCAACGCATGCAGGTACTCAATTCCGCACAAGCTCAGTACGAACATGAGGTCTGCCTGACGCGCCTGGAAGCCGTGGCTCTGGTAGTTCACACTCCGCCGTATGTCCACCAGGAGCGTGACGCCCATGTCACCTAGCAGTTTGACGATCGACTCAGCGTGCAACGCCAAGCTAATGGTGTACACCAGCCGCAAGTTGGGTGGCTGTGGGTGCTTCCGGCTCGGCGGATCTGCCGCGTCGGGTGCCTTGGGCTTATCACCCTGAAACAATTCTTCCTGACTCATTTTTCACCTCCTATGGTTCAAGTCACCAGCAGGCTATCATGAAATGAGAGGAAAATCAATACCCCAAAGAAAAAAACAGCCTTGAAAAGCTGCTTTTTTCCTCCCCCGACGCACTCTTGCTTGAGCGTGTCGGAGCTTCTCCTTATTGTGAGTTGGTCTAGACCTGCGGGTGGTACTGGTGCATGATGGCCGCGATCTGCCTGTTGGTGTAGTCCTCGTCGCAGGCCTTGAGGTCAGCCATCTGCTTGAGCAGCAGCGCCTGGTGATCCGTGAGCTCCAAGCACCCAAGCGCCACCCATCGCGAAAGCGACCTCTCGATTTTACCGAGACGCGTCTCCCCCAATCCTGGGAGCCTCAGCAGCTCTGCTCGCGTTTTCTGCACCAACTGAAAGACGTAGTACATCCGCCAGTTCTGCGTCAGAATCCGCTCTGCGCGCACTCCCATCGTACTGCTCATCGTAGAGATCGGTGTGCACAGAGCATTCATGATTGGCAGTTGCAACACCTGCTGAAACAATCCCCGATCGAGCTTGCTGAGCATCATGCGGACATTGGCCTTCATGGCCTCCGTCACCGCTGGCGATGAGGTGTCCGCCTCTGGCTCCAGCACAGGCTCCGCCACCACCGACCCAAGCTCGCCCCGCCGCGCAAGCTCCAGCGCCTGCGTAACACGCACCAGCTGCGAGGCGGTGATCTCTCCCCTCAACACAGCCATATCAAAGGCCGCGCATACCGCCACATAGTCTTCGTGCTGCTCCTGCGTAGAGTCATCAAGCAGCATCTCGAGAGCCTCCTGCGTCTCGGTGCACAATCCATCTTCTTTTCCATCACTCATGTCTATCAACTTCCAGCCATACCACCTTGGCATAACCCTCAAAACGTACTATATGTATCCCCTTTTGTCAATATCCACCAAACAAAAAAACAGCCCCGAAGGGCCGCCTTTCTAATAGTCTTTTTGTTTTGAATCGAGCCACAGTGTCACCGGTCCGTCACACGTCATATGTATTTCCATATGCTCACCAAAGGCGCCGGTATCCACGCGTAGATCAGATTCCCGCAGCTTTGTCACAAAGTATTCGTATAGCTCCGTTGCCTGCTCAGGCCGGGCACTCCCAGTAAAACTCGGACGCGTTCCTTTTTTGCAATTGCCAAACAGAGTAAATTGCGAAACCACCAGAATTGCTCCATGATGATCTACTACAGATTTCTCCATGAAACTCTCTGAACCAGGATCACTAAATAGCCGCAGCTTCAAAATTTTCTCTGCAAGCCAATCTGCATCCTCTTCTGTATCTTCAGCGCCAACACCAAGGAGTAGCATCAGTCCGTCCGCAATCTCTCCAACAGATTCATCATCCACTGCTACTCTGCTGCGCGCCACCTTCTGTAAGACGCATCGCATATTAAATAGTATTAATATCTGCTTCTTTTACTGCTCCCATCGCTTTAATTTCTTCGTTATAACTTTTCACATGTCCGTCTAGTGCGTCTTGCAAACTAAATTTCTCGTCTTCAGAAATGGTTTTATCTTTTTCTGCTTTTTCAATCTCATTTCTAATATCTTCTCTTACTTTTCTGATTGCAATTTTTCCCTCTTCTAATTTTTTGTGCAAGAGTTTAATAAGATCTGCACGCCGCTCAGCATTCAGTTCAGGTAGTGGCAATCTAATAACCGTTCCATCGTTTACTGGATTGATACCTACATCGCTTTTTCTAATACCATCTTCTACCGCTTTCATGACTGATTTATCCCACGCATCAACGACGAGTGTTTTTGCATCTTGCGCAGTAATAGACGCAACAGCTTTCAGTGGCTGCTTTGTTCCATAAGCATCAATAATAATGTCCTCCACCAGTGCAGGAGTCGCTCTTCCTGTTCTAAGGGTTGAAATATCATGTCTGATATGCTCAATCACCTTATCAAAATTCTCCTTATTTCCGTCGATAATAGTCATATGTATGTGTTACGAGTGAGGGCATTGTAGCAAAATGGCGTAATAAATCAATAGTAACAGCCTGCTGTGAGGCAGGCTGTAAGGTAGCTAGTTTGGTGGGACAGTGAATCCCATATATACCCATTGTGGATTTTCTCTGTGCACCAGAAGCTGTGTTGGCAGCTGTCCTGATGGCAATCGCTTGGTAATCCAGTTTTGCCCACCGTCAACTGTCTTATACATGGTTGAGCGTGTATCAATCGTTGCCGTGTAATACATCTCATTTTCATTTTGTGGATTTACTGCAAATGCATAAATTTTCACACTTCCAGGAGATGGAATAATTGGTACTTCTTGCCATGTACTTCCCTTGTCCTCACTTCTCAAAATTCCATATCCAGATACCCAGTAAAGCGTATCCGCTTGTCCTTCATATACGTGGAAGCTTCTAAATTCTTTTGCTCCTTTAAATTCTTCCATTCCTTCTACCAGCGATACCCATGTAAGACCTCCATCGTCTGATCTAAATGGTCCGCGTTTGAAAGTTGAAATATACAGCGTGTCTGGCGTATGCGGATCTACATGAATTTTTGATAATGTCGCTCTACTAAATCGATGAATTGTTTTCCAGCTAAGTCCATTATCTTCACTTCTAAGTACATCTCCACCTCTTTTCAACATGTACAAACGTGATCTACTGAACGGATCTGTTTCGATTGCAACAACTCTGTCGTTGCCGCCTTCCTGATACATTTCTTCCCAATGCTTGTTACAATCGGTACTTCTGTATGCTTTAATTCCTGCAGATGCATAAATAGTACACGTATCTTGCGTATCGACTTCAATATCATAAATAAATCCAGCACTCATTGGCGCTTCTGGTCGTTGCCAACTTCTTCCCGCATCATAACTATAATACATGCCAGATGCACGCGATCCCCAATAGAGAGCTTCTGAATCTAACATGTCTTGATGCAGTGTATATACACTTGCCGCATGTGCATTGGCAACTCCTTCAATCGTTGGCACGAGTGAAATTGATCGCCAAGATTCTGCTCCATCAGTTGAAACAAATACACCAGCTGGACCGCTGGTTTCTAATGAACTGTCTCCGGAAAGAGAGACACACCCTTGCCCAACAAGCAAAAGGGCTGCACCACAAAGGAGTGCTTTGGTATACCGAATGTTCATAGCTATGGAAGTGCTAATAATACCTGCTCCACAAGGAGACGAGGATGAATATTTTTTGTAAGTAAACGTTTTGCCTGAATAAGCGAATCAATTACGTGCACAGCCTGCGCAGGAGGAAGGTCACCCTTTCCTTGCAGATCGTCTCTCAGTAGTTCCATCCACACGCTTAGCGTGTCAATCAGGTCTTCTCTTGTTGCGATGTGATCAGTTTTATCTCCGAATAGCGGCTCTACCTGCTTAAACTTTTGGTAAAGTGGCTTACCTTTGAGCGCATGAAACCCTGCAATCAATGCTTTGAAGGATTCATAGGCCTCTGCATCATTAGCATAGGAATGTGCCAAACCGGCTCTTCCTTTTGCTAAAGCAGCAATATCTTCTTGCTCAGCCTGTGGCAATTTCGCTACTACTGGTAACAAAAGTATATCATTTTTTGGAACAAACCCAAAATGTATTTGCTGACAACGACTTAATATTGTTTTGGGGAGTGCAGCCTCATCATGCGTAACTAACATAATGCACGTTTGCTTTCCTGGCTCCTCTAATGTTTTAAGCAAAGCATTCGCCGCTTGGGTGTTCATGAGATGTGCATTATCAATAATGGCAACTTTATACCCACCCATTGCAGAAAATTGTGTTAATCGATGTTTCAGTTCTCTGAGTTGATCTACATCGATATGTTTTTTTGTCTTATTCGTTTTTTTATCTTTTTGTCTATGAACAAGCATGACATCAGGATGTGTCATGAGCTGTTTTGGCGTGCAAGAAAGTAACTCAGCTGCAAATTGATATGCCACGTGCCTTTTTCCTACATGCTCTGGCCCAACAAAACAATAGGCATGAAACACAGTATTCTGCTCCTGCACAGTTTGAAAAAATTCTTGTTGCTTGTGATGTCCAACGATGTTCTTCATAGATGAGTAGTGTAACATAGGTGTAATTTGTTGACAAAAGACCCCAAAAGAATTACATTGGCAGCAACATATGCGAGGGGCATGTGTTCATGAGGAGCCTTCACAATGATGACCCGATTCTCTTTCACTGAGCTTACTGATTCGAATACTCCGGTTTTTTGTACCGTGACAGTTGATGGAACCCATAAGAGGTTGCCTCGGATTCCAATCAGCTCGCCGTGCACGTGGCAGGTAAGCATCTTTTCAGACATGGGTAGCTATAGGAATGCGGTACTCACGGAGCGCGCGGATGGAAGCCTCCAACTCGCTGCTGCTAATGACGCCAGCATATGTGTAGTGTTTCCAAGAGTCACTCGCGACTCTTGTTTAAGTCATCTGCCAATCACCGTCATCGAGGGCATACCGATCGATCCGGAGGCAGGAGGATTCTAACCACGCCGGCCTCAGCGCCGGCGTTCACTTTTTTTGAAAAATATTTGCATATTCCTTTGCCGCCTTCTTCCAACTGAAATCCTTCAACCGATCAGCCCCTTTTGTAGTAAGTGCTTCTCGTTCTTTCGAAACCTGCTCCATTGCTGCTGCTATTGCTGTAATATTAGTCGGATTAACAAGAAGGGCAGCATCTCCAGCAACTTCTGCTGTTGAGGTAGTACTACTCGTAATCACCGGCGTCTTGGCAGCAAACGCCTCTAAAATGGGCATACCAAAGCCTTCATACAAACTTGGATATACAAATGCCTCAGCATGCTGCATAAGAGCATACGCTTTCTGCTGTGGAATGTACCCAAGCATATGAATACGTTTTTTTACGTCGCTTTTCGTTATTGCTTGCACGACCTCATCATATCCGTATCCGGGTTTTCCTGCCAAAACAAGACTCACATCGACATGATTCTTTGCGTACAATTCAAATGCCTTTACTATGCCAATGGTATTTTTTTTATGTTCAATTCTAGAAATCGATAAGAAATATGTTCCATAGCTTGAGGGTTTTGGTTTTTCTTTTGCATACCCCGTATCATACCCATGTCCAATGACATGCATTGCCGCGGCTCCTTCGCCAAATACATCAAGGATTTCCTGTTTAGTATATTCTGTTGGTACCACTACATCACTCACCTTTCTCATTGCTCGTTTTGCAGAAAAAATGCTGTACCAGCGCTCAAATGCTGAATATACCTCGGGAAAACGAACCCCTGCAATATCATGAATAGTTACCACTGTTTTTTTGGGATGAATGCACGGTGCAACATGTGCAGGTATGAACAAAACGTCAGGCCTATCAACAAGCATCTGCATACTCAGCCGCAGCTGTGTCCACAACCGTTTTGGTGGCCAACGGAGCATTTTTACCTCCCAGTTTTTTGGAAGCTGCGCCAATGATCCTTGCAAGGGTGCATCTGTATACAAAATAACGCGCACCGATGAATCGATGAGCGATTTTAACTGCTCTATAATGTGAAATGCATACCACTCCACGCCCGTCTTTTGTGCTTTGTTGGCGCGGGAAGCATCAATTGCGATAATCATATTACCGCTGTGAGCTCAAACTGCGCTTATAATTTTCCAAATTTTCTAAGGCGAGACCTGTTCCTTTTGCAACACAGAGCAGCGGTTCATCTGCAACATAGCAGGCTACCCCAGTCGCTTGAGAAATAAGTTCATCTAAATTTCTGAGCTGACTAGATCCCCCACTCATAATAATTCCTTTATCCATGACGTCAGCAGAAAGTTCTGGCGGTGTGTCGTGGAGTACTTTCTTTACCGCATCAATAAGTCCTTCCAAATCGAGTTGCAAGGCTTCGGTAGTATCGTCACTGCTTACTTCAATAGTCCGCGGTAATCCAGATATCATATCGCGTCCTTTCACTTCCATTTTGAGCGGCTCTTGCATATACATGGCTGAACCTACCTGAATTTTCACTTCTTCCGCAGACCGGTCTCCAATAGCAAGACCATGTTTTCGTCTGATATGTTCTGCAATTGAGGCATCAAATCGCGTTCCTCCAATTCGGACAGATCCACAAGAGACGATTCCACCCAAAGAGATAACCGCAATTTCGCTGGTTCCTCCACCAATATCAATAATCATGTGGCCAGAAGGGCTTCCAATAGGAATATCTGCTCCAATAGCTGCCACAATCGGTTCTTTAATAATGTATGCTTCGCGCGCACCAGCGGCAAGCGCCGCATCAATTACCGCACGACGTTCTGTTGAGGTAATTCCAGCAGGAACAGCAATCATCACTTCTGGACGGAACAATCTCACTCCCCCAATCGCTTTGTTGATAAAATAGCGAAGCATGGCTTCTGTTGTTCTGTAATTTGCTATCACTCCATCTTTCAGTGGCCGCTCGGCAACAATCGTATCTGGAGTCCGTCCAATCATTTCTTTGGCTTCAATACCAACGGCAAGCACTTTATTATCTGTTGTAGAAACAGCAACCACTGACGGCTCATTAATAACAATACCGCGCTTTGGTACATGTACCAGCACGTTTGTTGTTCCAAGATCAATTGCTACTTTTTTAATCCACATGCTCATACCCGCGGTGATTTGTCTTTTTTGAGCAGGCTATTAGTAAATGTTGCAACGATTGTCATGATGAGTGAGGCAAAAAGTGCTGGAACGAATCCATCAACCTCAAACCCTTTTACAATGGTAGAACCAAACCAAAAGAGCAGTGCATTCACCACAAAGGTAAATAATCCTAAAGTTAAAATAGTGATTGGCAACGTGAAAAATTTCACAATTGGCCCAATAATGGCATTAATAAGTGCAAGAATAGCTGCTGCTACTAATGCTGCATATGCACCAGAAATAGAAACGCCACTTAACCACAATCCAATACCATATAATGTCAGAGCGCTGATGGCCCATTTGATGATCAATTTCATATATTTTTTGTTACTCTATGGTAATACGATACTCCGTTTGGCTGTTTTAATCAACCCATCCTTCTCTAAGATGAGCAAGATCTTTACCACTCTAGCCTTTGGAATTTGGCTAAATCTAGTGATAATTGACTGCTTGCTCACTTTTTTTTGTTCACGAAGCATATCAATAATACGCCCTCTGAAATATCGGTCTGTCTGCTTGAATGGAATGGTCTTTTTTTTCTTCTTTATGGGAGGAATATAGGTCAAAATTGCTGGAGTTGCCCGGCAATAGCGCTTCAATGGACACGATTCGCATTTGGGATTTCTTGAGGTACAAAACTGTGATCCAATATCCATGAGTGCCTGATTCCAGTTATACGCGCTACGCTTTGGGAACATTTCTTCTGCTTTCTTTAACAATACATCATCTTTTTGTGAATCAACACCAAAATATACTCTATTATATATGCGCCGATGATTTGTATCCATCATGGGCACTTGTTTTTTGAATGCAAAACTCATGACAGCACGCGCGGTGTAATCACCAATGCCAGGCAATGCTTTTAGCGATTCTAGATCTGAAGGGAATATTCCTCCATGCTGCTCTATCACTGCTTGCGCTGCTTTTTGTAAGAATAAGGCTCGTCTGTTATACCCAAGCCCTTTCCACACAGTAATAACCGATGCCGTTGATGCATCAGCTAAATCCTGGACCGTAGGAAAAGCACGCAAAAATTCGTGATACTTTTCTATCACGCGCGCTACCTGTGTTTGTTGCAGCATAACTTCGCTTACCAAAATATGGTATGGATCATGCGTATGCCGCCACGGTAAATCTCGTTTATGTTTTTTGTACCATTGCAGTACAGCGCTTTGCACCTCTTCTTTCATACCCCCTGCTTAAGACCCAACGACTCTATTTGCTGGCGTCTCTCCAATAATCTCTACCTCAAATCCAATACCCACATACGGATAAATAAGCGCCGCATCTTTGATTGAAAGATTTACACATCCATGCGAATGCGTTTGAATACCAAAATCGTTATGCCAATATGTTCCGTGAATATAATACATCCGTTTAAATTCCATATTCCACGGTACATTTTCTAAATCATAATCTACCCCTCGGTATCTTTTTGAAGCGAGCTTGCGCTCAATATTAAACGTACCGCTTGGTGTTTCTGTCCATGGATTCCCAGTTGAAGCAGCAAGATTCAAAACTTTTACTTCATCTACATAAAAAAACAGCCGCTGATTTGTTTTATCTACCACCATTTTTCGCTCATATGCTAATTCTGGTGCGGCATCTGCAGGCGAATAGCCATGCATCACTTCATCGAAATCTTCATACCCGTCACCATCAGAATCCGTTTCATTCATACTCGAACCGAACCACACTTCTAACCAATCGTTTAATCCATCACCATCAAGGTCGTGTTGATGCATTTGCAACTTTGGCGCAAGCGGAGAATACCCCATCTTTACTTCTCCTCCATCGGGAAACGAATCTCCATCCGTATCGCTTATGAGTGGATCGGTAAAATATACAAACTCTTCTTGATAATCTGTAAGCCCGTCACTATCCGTATCGACATCACCTGCCAAGGCCGCAATCGGTACTAAAAACAAACACGCTGCACTCATAAATATGCAGCGCGCCAGGCGTGTAATCGTATAAGAACGCATATTACATCTCTCGTTTCATTCTATAAAGTCCATAAAATATGAGGAACGTCACAAATGACCCAAGCGCTGCAAATTGCACGATACGCTTTGTAAGGTCTCCACCAACCGCAAGAGAAAACGATTTTTTGTTTGGCGTAAGCGGTTCATCATCTTCTGCATCATTCACTCCATCGTTATCTGTATCTGCAGCGTTTGGATTTGTCCCGTCATCTCGCTCAGATTTGTCGTCCACTCCATCGTCATCAGTATCAGCTTTTAATGGATCAGTTCCAATACTTCTTTCTTCTTCATCTAAAATTTCATCATTATCATCATCCGTATCAGCATTGTTTCCCTCCCCATCCAAATCAGTATCTATAGATTCATCCGGATCTAGCGGAAACGCATCAAGTAAATCATTTACCCCATCTCCATCGGTATCTTCTTTCAATGGATCTGTACCACTTTCAATTTCAGCACCATCCATGATGCCGTCGCCATCGGTATCTCCCTTGAGTGGATTTGTCCCGTACTGCGCTTCTTCATTATCTAAAATACCATCGTCATCAGTATCTTTTTTTGCTGGATCAGTACCCGCTTCTACTTCTTTTGGGTCATCAATCCCATCTCCGTCGGTATCAACCTTGGTAGGATCAGATCCATGCATTTTTTCTTCATTATCGGTAAGTCCATCTCCATCGGTGTCTGGTTTTAGTGGATCTGAGCCGAGTGCTTTTTCTTCTTCATCACTTAATCCATCATTGTCGTCATCTGTGTCGGAATTGTCACCAATACCATCGCCATCAACATCTGCCCATTCTCCACCATTTGTTGGGAACGCATCTTCTTTATCTTTTACCCCGTCTCCATCACTATCTGCTCTAGCCGGATTTAAACCATTATCTACTTCATGTTTATCATTTAATCCATCGCCATCGGTATCACTATTCACAGGACTTGAACCTATTTCATTCTCTTTTGTATCGCTCAGTCCATCATTATCGTCATCTGTGTCTTCCTTATTTCCAACATTATCGCCGTCTGTATCTAAATCAATATCGAGTTCTTGCGTAATATCAAATGCTGCGATTTGCTGCTCTGTAATATCAATCTGATTTCCATTGGTATCAAATGCAACAATATTGCTGAGTCCCATTTCAATTTGTTTTTTTCCTTCTCCTAACGTATACGGAACACCTACTTGCCGTGCTTCTTCAAATGCTAAATCAATAACTCGAGCAGAACCAAGTGTTTTACCATCAACAAAAAAATCTACATCAGCGCTAAGGCGCGCAAAATTATTATTCACTACAACTGAATATAGCTTTACATCATCCCCTGCAAATCCATCTGGATCAGAAAGCCAGAAACCACCATTTGCAACTAAGGTAAACGCCTCTGCAAGCACCATGGTTGGCACGAGTAATGCAACAAGCACCCCTAAAACAAGTTTGCTACGTCTATTGAATATCATAAGAATCAATATCTATTGAGAGAAGTATATCACCCTTTTGTGCAGTCTGCCAAACTGAAGCGCCATTTTTTTTGAGCCTATCTGTTACTGACCTTGCTGGATGTCCGTACGAATTATCCTTACTTGCAGAAATGATCGCATGTTCCGGAGAGACTGCTTCAAGAAAAGAAGCACCCGATGAGGTCTTACTTCCGTGGTGTCCTACTTTTAAAATATCAACATCAAGCTTCTCAGCATACGTTTCAACTAAGTATGTTTCTAACGCTGATTCTGCATCACCGGTAAGCAAAACACTGGTATCACCAACATCTACTCGCATAACAATTGATGTATCGTTACTATCAAACGAAGTACTCCCTGGAACCAGCGGATCGTCTTGCATATTATGATCCGGATACAGTACCTGCAAGCGCGCTTCCCCAAGAATAAATTCTCTCGGCTCCATAATTACCATTTCTTCTGCATATTCCTTCTCAACATACCCTAAAAATGATGTATATAGCGTGTTTTGCTTCCCTACTCCTGTGAGAATAATTTGTTCCACATCAAACCCCGCTAATACATCCATACAGCCAGCATAATGATCAGCATCAGGATGGGTAATGACCATATACGTAATTGTTCTATCAAACGCTGGCATGACCCGCCCAAGGGCATCAAGCACCTGCGCGCCGCGTGAACAATCTATAAGCATATCTTCCCCATTTGTAAACTGCAGGTAGGTTGCATCGCCTTGCCCGACGTCTAAAAATGCGATACGCGTGTTCGCAGAAGAGAATGATTGGAGCTCAGAAGAAAATATTCCAAGAAGTATAACTATTGCAGCAGTAAGAAGCTGCATGAGTGCATGATTTTTTTTCATAAGTTATTTTAGTATATCACGGCGAATGAGCAATCTATATGCATATGCAAGTATGGCGTACATAAGCAGCATTTGCCAAGCAGTAATAGAAACCAATATCTGCGCACCTGCAGCATGTGCAACATAAGTAATAACAGCGAATATATATTTCATTAAAAGTAGAGCGAGTGAAGAAAAAAGACTCGCTACAATTCCAAGCGGAAGTAGCGAAATTACACCACACAGCATCACAAACGGCACAGCCCAAAGAATAGCAACATTTGCAAAAATGCCAAGCAGCGATACACGCTCAAATGTAAACAGTACATAGGGTGCGGTAATAATTGATGCAGCGCAAGAAGCAGCTATTACCTGACGCAAGCCTTTTATAGGCAATATTCCTGACAGCTGCTTTTCAAGCGGCGTAGCCACATACACCAGTCCCATAGTTGCCAATACTGAAAGAATAAATCCAGCATCATGGAGCAATATATATGGATTGTAGATGCACATGGCTGTAGCCGCATACAATAATATTCTCCCAGCAGACTGCCGCCTTCCCATAGAAAACGCGTACACTCCCAAAAGCCCCATAATTGCAGCTCTCACAACGCTGGCAGAAGCGCCAACAAATATTGTAAATAAAATAACAGCAATGCTGCTCACCCAAATGGCATACTGCCTACGAATGTGCAAAAATGGCGCGATAGAAAAAAATCCCTGTACAATAAGCGTGATGTTATATCCAGATATGGCAATAATGTGAATCGTTCCAGTGATAATAAACAACTCTTCCGCAGGCCCTAATCCACCTCTATAACCATACAATACGCCAGCCACAAAACTTGCATAGGGTTCATGCCAGGTAGTCCTGATACGATTGGCAACATAGTACTTTCCCTTTAAAAGTAATCGCTGCCAGCCTGCATGTTCACCAACCTTGCGCATGTCATGCACATAGCAACTCCCATGAATTCCCTTAACCAATGCGTATGTATCAAATGCAAAGGTCTCTGAGGCAGCAGGAGTTTTTGCATCACAGCGCAGCTGTATATCGTCGCCAAGCATATATGCGGGATACCTCTCTGCATACACCCAAATGCGCTGTGCTGTGCCACTTGGCTGCACCATATACATTGCCCGCTTTCTACGGATATCAGGCTCAGCAATAATTTCTCCTTTCCACATGCCTTCTGGTAGCACCATACTGAGTTCTTGATAGCGCAGAACATATCCTTGAACATGGAAAAAACCAAGCAAGGCCAAACAAAAACACAGTATGGCCAGCTGTCTATATTTCAGCGCTATTACACCCACAATAGCAATCACCCAAATATACTCATAGATAACGATTCCGAGCAGAAAACAAAAACAAGCCACAACAACGGACTTGCTTTTTGTTATTACCTGCCGACTACTCCCCAGTAGCGGAAGAGGCATTACATTTCAATGACTGTTTTGTCTCCAATAATCATGCGATGTCCTTCCATCCCCTCGCCTGTTCTTTTTATCAACTGCGCATTTTTTCCAATCAAACTTTCACTAATCACAATTGGCGCATCAACTTTCGCATTTGCTAATACTATAGAATGTTTAATCGTTGCTCTATAAATTTCTGCACCGGCTCCAATAGTCACATCAGGGCCAATAACACAGCTTTTTAATACACAGTTTTCTCCAATAATCGCAGGACCGTGAATAATCACATCTGCGGCAATATCAGCTCCAACACCAATGTGTACTTTTCCATTTATTGTTGCTTCTTCATGAATTTCTCCCTGCTTTGGAAAATCTTTTTCATCCATATGCTTCATAAGAAGCGCATTGGCCAAAAGCAAATCTTTTGGTTTCCCCGTATCTTTCCACCAACCGGTAATTTCTTTGTAGCCAACTGATTTTCCGGTCTTCAAAAAGTTTGAGTGAATTGATGAAATTTCATATTCTCCTCTATGACTTTTTTCAATATTGTTATACGCTTCAAAAAACACCTTTGGTCCGTACAAGTATACTCCTGTGACAGCATAATTATTTGGTGGATTCTCTGGCTTTTCATGAACATCCACAAGCACACCAGCATCGTCAAAAATCGGTACTCCAAACCGTTGTGGGTCTGGTACTTCTGAAAGCGCGAGCATGCAGTCATGCCCCTTATCAGAAAACTCTTGAACCATGTCTTTTAATGAACCGAGCAAAATATTGTCAGACAAATAAAACATGAACGGATCGTCTCCAATAAATTTTTCAGCTTCTTTTACCACATGAGCAATTCCTTGCGGTCCGCCTGTTTGTTCAAAATATTTGATCGTAATACCCCAATGTCCACCATCGCCAATATGATCCTGCAGTGATGTTTCACCCGGATTTGTGTTAATGAAGATTTCGGTTACACCCGCATCAATCGCTTTTTCAATGGCATGATAAATCATCGGCTTGTTTCCAAGCGGCAGTAAATGCTTATTAATGGTTGTGGTAATTGGATGTAATCGCGTTGCACGGCCCCCACCGGTCAAAATCGCTTTTCTGATTTTCATATGAGGGAAATATTACCACCAAACAATGGCTTTTACAAGTATATGATAGGCTTTCATAAGCGGATTCCCAATATAGGTTAATATTGGGCTGTTTACTGCTTCATCTTGGAAATCAATAACTCCCACACTTTTTTTTAACATTTGTCTATCACTAACTGTCCGGATCTGCTGAATGTTCTTTCTTTTCCTTAGCCAAATTCTCACGTTTTTAGGCTGTGCCCAGTATGCATACACGTTTAATCGCTTTTTAAACCAACCACCCTTTATTGCAAAGAGAATCAGTCCGCACTCAAGCACTAACATCATAGGCAGTAGCACCAGTAATGTGCGCCACTTAAAGTACATCAGCCACACCGCAAATCGATTTCTTTCCATCCAGAAAAATTTATCAATACTTCTCCCGAATTGATATTTATGATAAAACACCGAGTCGCGCACTAATACACTCTTATATCCAAGTGAGCGTAGACGGAAACACCATTCCATATCTTCATGATACATGAAAAAATCCGGATCCCATCCGCCATGCTTTTTAATTAAATCTGCCCGTACAAGAAGTGCCGCACCACTTGCATATCCAACTTCTTTTATTTTTGGTAAATCAAGTTCTTTTATTGGGGTACGATTTTCATCAGTATACCCAAATCCTAAATAGTGAAACGCATTTCCAGCACTATTCACTAATTCTGTTTCTGGATGCAAAAGCATAAGCGATTGCGCAACGCCAATAGTTTCGTCGCTTTGGAGTGCTTCAACAAGGGGTTCAAACGCATGCCGCGCAAAAAAACCATCGTTATTGTGATAAAACACATAATCATATCCATGCTCGAGTGCCCAGTCTCCACCAATATTATTTCCTCCTGCAAATCCAAGATTCTCGTCTTGTGGTAAATATACACACTCTGGCAATTCTTTTCCTGAGTACGGCATGACAGCATCATGCACGTATCTGCTAAAGAGTCCTTTTTCAGGATGAGGATTATTT
Organism: Candidatus Magasanikiibacteriota bacterium; assembly: GCA_018650645.1. Taxonomy (GTDB): domain Bacteria; phylum Patescibacteriota; class Patescibacteriia; order Magasanikbacterales; family UBA922; genus JABIFP01. Next base: position 94,090 of record JABIFP010000020.1, read on the forward strand.
ACAACGACAAACGCTAACCTATCTTTTGGATACGTCACTTTTTTGAGCGCTGAAACAGCATCATCAATATACGACTCGTTATGATAATAGAGCAAATAGACAATTGCAATTTTTGGGAGTTTCTTTTCCATACTAGAGTGAATAATAATGATGTTGGCCGCGCCATTTCCACAAATACTTGAACCAACTTTTTACATGAATACGTGCGAGTTTGTTTTTAAATAATGCTCTAAATACTCCTGGTACTTTCGCGGAACCTCTGCCATGAATATGTACCAGTGTCACTGTTGGCACATAATACACTGGCCACCCAGCATCCCACATCCTGCGGCACCAATCGATATCTTCATAATACATAAAGAACCGATCATCAAACATGCCCACCTGCTTCATAGCATCTGCGCGCACAAACATTGCAGACCCCATGAGGGCATCCACCGGCCGCACTTTGCTGTGGTCAATCTCTTTCATGTGATGAAACGCCACCCGCTGCTTTCCGTGATCAGTTTGACCAAGTCTTGTTCGCTGATATAACGGCTGCAATAGTGGTGGAAATCGCCAACAAGAAAATTGTAATCCACCATCCGGATACTGTAATCGTGGGCCAATCATACCAATGCGTGGATTCTCTTGCATAAACTGGTACAGCCCCTCAATAACCGATTCACCTGTCAAAAATTCTGTGTCTGGATTCAGTGCAAAATAATATTGCGCCTCATGTGCGCTGAGACCCGCATTTTGTGCAAACCCGAATCCTTTATTCTCTGACAGCTCAATACAGTGCACATTGGGAAATCGTTTTTGCAAAAATGCTTTTATTCCATCACCCGAATTATTATCAACCACGGTGATTTGCACAGAAAGACTGCTTTTTACTAATTCCGCGTATAGCGAAGAAAGACAGACTTCAATGTTGTCTTTCATTTTGTAGTTTACAATGACAATTGAGACATCTTTCATATTACGTGTTCCAGTAAATACGCATCTGTTTCCATGAGAGTTGGCGTTTGGCAGTAATTTCTTTTCTTCTCTTACGAATCGACCCATAGTTACGCACACATACCCCTAATCCTGATATTACTTTTGGATGAGTGAATAAAAGATACACGAACTTCTTTCCTTCATACCATATCACAGGCAATGCATCAAGCAATCCATTCTGCCAGTACTCGTTTTTATACAAGGTGATCAAATGGTTCTTATAGCTATGATATTGTACCCAGCTACTTTGACTGCGCTTATTCTTTGCCGCCGTAAAGTCATCTTTCTTTACCGGACCAGCCGCACTTCTATCATGATGAGCAACAGCTTTTAGTACAATAGCAGATTTTTTCCCCGCACTCGCTAATCGATAGGCTAAATCTACATCTTCTTTATACGAAACGTACAACTCGTCAAACATGTTGCCATCACTGAAGGCAACATCATCAATTGCTTTTGTTCTATACATCGGCAAGGCTCCGGAAAGACCAAATACTGGTAATACTTCTGCTGGCATTTCCTTGTGTAACTCCTTCCAATCTTTGGTTGTATGCAAATCAGTAACTCGTCTGTTTTTATATACCTGTAAACCAAGAGAGTCCACCTGACTGGTACATATTTTTTCAAAAGGAATATGGTCTTCTGCCATCAAACTAAAATTCCACTTCATAAGCCGTGGTGAAACAGCATCATATTCTTTATGTGTATCGAGGAAAGTAACCAGCTGCTCAAACAAATTTGGATGCAAATGCATATCTTGATTAAGAAGCAGCATATATTCACCAGCACCTTTTTTATAAAGCGCATTGTGTCCACCAGCAAATCCAAGGTTTTTTTCATTTTTATACATGGTCATGGGGAGTGCCTCAGCATATGCTTCCATTTCCTTCACCATGCCATCTTCTGAGCCATTATCCCAAACATGCAGTTTCCAATCTTTATATGTCTGTCCTTTTAGCGATTCAAAAAGTGCAGGCACATATTTTGCCCCGTTCCAGCTTACTAATTGTACAGAAAGTTTTGCCATACTATTTTTTACGAGCGTGCAGCTTATCAGCAATCCAAGCGAGCGCAATTCCAATTGGCCTCGCTACAGCCAGCGGCATCCACTTATACCACGGTTCCCATTTTTTAAAGTAGGTCACCATACTTTTAGTAAATTGCTGTTGTTTCCACAGCGTTGTGCGCTGTTTAAAACTCTGCCCAACATAATCGATTGCTTCAATAATCGGCGTATACACCACATCATATCCAAGCCGCCGTGTTTCGCGGCAAATATCAACGTCTTCATACCAAATAAAATACCTTGGATCCCATGCCCAACCAAGTTCTTGTACTATTTCTTTTCGCATAAGCATAAACGCCCCTCGCACAGAATCAACTGAATGCTCTAGGGTAAAATCAACGCCTTTCATATGATATTTATCCAAAAGCTTTGGGAACACATGATGCAGCTTCAGAATCATAGTCAGCTGTTCAAAAAACTGTGGAAACCGTCTTGGTGTTGCCGCTTCATTGAGGTTTCCGTGTTCATCAACTAATGTTGGGCTGGCAATACCAACTTTTGGATGCTTAATCATCCAATCGAGTAGAATAGGCAGTGAACCTGGTTTCAGCTGCATGTCTGGATTCAAAAAAAGGAGCCAATCCCCTTTTGCATGTTCAAGCGCCTGATTGTTTGCTGCTCCAAATCCGGCATTATAATTATTTGCCAAAACAAGTACCTCTGGATGTTTTCCAAGGATATGTGCTGGTGTGCCATCTGTTGAGGCATTATCTACAATAATTTGCTGAATATGAAGATCGCCTGCCGCAGCTAACACGCTTTGCAATTGCCGATCGATAAGCTCTTTACTGTTCCAAGTCACGGTAATTACCGTAATATCTGTGCGTGTCATATAGGCCTAGTGTAGCGATATTTTAGGAAAAAAACAACCCCTACGTCGCACGGACGTAGGGGGTGGCCGAAGTGGCCAGGTCAGGTGCTGAGATGCCTCAGCCCGTGAAGGTGACCAGCCGCGCCGCGATGTCGGCAAGCTCGAGGATCTCCACGGACATGTCCGTCAGACTGCCCACCGGCACCAGGACCGCATCGTAGCCGATGATCCGGTTCTGGTCCTTCTGGAGCAAGTGCGAAAGCGCCCACACCTCACCGTCGACGACGAAGTTTCCGCTCTCATCGACCGTGAACTCCTTCTTCTGGAAGACGATCCAGTGGGTCAGGCCCGCGCGGTGGACAACCTTGCCATCCTTCACGCAGATGAAGCCAGCGATCGCTTCCGCAGGCATGGCCGACTCACCTTGCCCGTTGTAGTACGTGACCCCTTCCGGGCACACCAGGCGAAGGGTCGGCTCGGCGTCGATGATGGGCGCGCCGTACGCGCCGTTCTTCAACTGGTAGAAGAGGTTCTGACCATCTTTCCCCGGGTTGAAGAAGTTGTAGCTGTCCGCCTCGTAGGTCATGGTGGTCTTGCTGTCCCCCACGACTGCGAACTCAAACACCCACTGACCACAGGTGATTTTCACCTTCATCTCAAACTCCTTAAGTCGTGCTCTCCACACCCAAAAAACAGGCGTAGATACACCTGTTTTATCAAAAAAATCCCTATTTGTCAACCCTTACACCTCACTTAATGCCCCATCCACAATCTGCTGCGCCATTCCTACGCGCTTTCGCCATTCATGCGCATCATTATTGATTTGGTCTCTCCAGTGATCAATACCCCCAGCAGCCTCAACTAATGCCAAAAACTGATGTGGTGTTTCCCACTCAAGGCCTTCAAATGTCATGTATGACCGCGGCAATGCAGCCTTATGCAGCGCACTCCACCACTGCCCCCAAATACCCACATCGTCTCTGCTTTGTAACCCTAAAATCACCGCAATGGCTTCGCTCGAATAATAAAAAGCCCCGCTCAAATAATCATGCACCTCGTCTTCACCAAGGGTATGCGCAATAACTCTGTTTGCAATGCGCTCTGTTTCAATCAATGGCTCTTGATGCATTGCATACCCGCGTTTTGATCGCTCGCACACAATATAATCCGGTAAAGCTGGCCAATCAACCACAAAAAGTTCTTTTACAAAGGCTTCTAATTCTTTTTTATGTGATGCACACCAATGCAGTGCCCTATCTAAGTCAATATAGAGTAAACCGTCTTTTCCATACTTTGCTCCTTCTGCAATTGCACGGCGATAAATCTGCCCCACATTGTTTTCTTTTTGAATCACTACGTTCCACTTCGCTTTTTTTAGTGCCTCAATAACATTCTTTTTTGTAAGCGGTGTACAAACAACAACAGCACTGCCAAAAAATACTTTTAATCGACCTGCAAATTCTTCTATTCGCGCCAGAAGCGCTCCCTGAGGATCATGATATGTACACGCAAGAGTAATCTTCGCCATAAGTTATGTAATATAGTCAGCTAAAGCATCTTGCCAGCTGCGCATGGGTAATCGTTTTGAATTATTGAGCGTTGTATAGGCAGGTCGTTTTGCTGCCCGCGGATACGCATCAGATCCGCATGGTGTTGTTTTTACATCTAGGGAAGCCAATGCAAATGCTTCATTTGCAAATGCAAACCAGCTGCATTCCCCACTATTTGCTCCGTGATAGATTCCCGATTCTGCCTTTTCTTCAATAAGCGATTTAGTAAATGCTGCCAAATCAGGCGCATATGTTGGTGAACCAACTTCATCATCCACAATTGAAAGTTCTGTCTTTCCCACTTCTTTCACCAAGTAGAGCATGGTATCAATAAAACTTCGTTTACTTACTTCACTCTGTCCTTCTTTTCCAAATAATCTTGAAAGTCGAATGATGTAGTACTGCCCACCAACTTCTTGCACTGCTTGCTCTCCTGCAAGTTTAGATTCCCCGTACACATTTACTGGGCCAGTCTTAGATGCTTCCGCATGTGGCTGTGAGCCATCACCAGCAAATACATAATCAGACGAGTAATGTACAAATGTGGCACCCATACTTTTGCAGAGTGTTGCTAACTGCTTTGGCACCTCGCTATTTAACCGGAATGCTATTTCTTTTTGCGCAGCGTCTTCTTCGCACTGATCCACTGCATTATACGCTGCCGCATTAATCACCAATTCCGGTTGTTCTTTTTCAAACAGTGCTTCAACCGCTCCTGTATCAAATAAATCGAGCTCTGCCCTATCTAACGCTAAAGCATTGGGAAATACTTCCTGCAACGCTCCTCCTAGCATTCCTTTTGCTCCTAAAATTATTGTTTTCATATATTTGTGCCTGGATCCTTCGATGCCCGGCCTTCGGCCAGGTTACTCAGGATGACATTTCCTTCTTGCTACCGGCCTTTGGCCAGGTTGTTCAGGATGACATTGTTATTACTGGTTGTTCAGAATGAAACCATCATTATGAAATACTCAACTTCTCGTCTCTCACCTTCAAATACTCATCGTAGTCTTCAATATAATCACTTCTATTTGGATTATAGTTTGTTGAAGAAAGCGCCAAAAGTACCGCATCGTCAGAAAAATCTTTGAAATGATGCCACACGTAATTTTGTACATATAGCGCGCTACTTGGCGCTTGCATTGGCAATTCTTCCAAGCCATTTCCTCTATCAATCACCGCTGTGCAAGAACCAGAAACAAGAATAAAAAATTCTTCTTCCTTTTTATGACAATGTGCACCTGTTGGCCCTTCTGGAGAAGTAATATAATACACGCGTTTTACCTCAAAATCAATATACTCATGAAGCTCCACAGGATTCATGGTAAATTTTCCTGCCACGTGAATTTTTTTTAGCTCAAACTGCTCAAACGCTTTTTTTGCCATATCTCTTAGGTTACTGACTTCATTTTTTCTTTAGAACGTTCCAGATCCTCCTGGAATTTATTCATATCATCCTTCTTTGCTCGGAGTGTTTCTACCCACGCAGTATTACTCTTGTACCATTCAATCGTTTCAAGAAGTCCTCTATGAAATTCGTCTATTCCATATTCTGCAGACCACCCAAGCGCCTTCATTTTACTCGCATCAATTGAATACCGTCTGTCATGACCTGGTCTATCTGTAACAAATTCGATTTTGTCTTCACCAAATCCCATTGCTTCCAAAATCATTTTTGTCAGTTCCAAATTATTTCTTTCGTTATCAGATCCAATATTATACACCTGCCCTGGTTCTCCTTTTTGTAGTAATAGGTCGAGTGCTTTTGCATGATCTTTCACATGAATCCAATCGCGAACATTTAGTCCATCTCCATATACTGAAACTGTTTTTCCTTCTAGCAGTCTGAATACAAAAAACGGAATTAACTTTTCTGGGAATTGATATGGGCCGTAGTTATTAGAACAATGGGTTACCACTACGGGCACACCATGTGTTACGTAATACGCATTACACATTAAATCTCCACCTGCTTTTGCTGCCGCATAGGGCATGTTTGGCATAATTGGCGCATCTTCTTTCCAAGATCTTGGGTCTTCTAATTCAAGCGCACCATATACCTCGTCTGTAGAAACATTCACAAACTTTTTGATGTTGTGATTCTTTACAGCATCCAAAATCATTTGTGTACCAAGTGTATTTGTCAGGACAAAATCTTTGCACCCTCCATGAATTGATCGATCTACATGTGTTTCTGCTGCAAAATTGATGACGTGATCAATACCATACTCATCCATAACGGCATTTAAGGCATCTAAATCCGTAATGTCTCCCTTCACAAAGGTATACCGAGGATCATCCTGAATATGCTCATGGTTTTCTAGGTTCCCAGCGTATGTGAGCTTATCAAAATTGATGATCTGCACATCCCCATGCGCCTCAAGCATATGATGGATGAAGTTTGAGCCAATAAAGCCAGCTCCTCCGGTAACAAGTAATTTCATAAAACAGTAATAAAGAGTATAGAAAGAGGCCTATATGACCCCTCTAGCCCCGCAATTATACATTAATCGAGCGGATAATCAAATTCGTCTCCCGTATTTAATCTTCTTGAGCTAAACATGATGAGTGCTGAAGGGTCATCAAGCGGGTTGGTCATTCTTGCGCAAACCCCGGAAGGCATTTGAATTGCTCGAGTTGCGCTCGTAAGTGCCCCTACATAGCGCTCTTTTGTATCGATTTGTTCACAAATAACATCAACTTGCCCGTACGCAACGTAGAACATGAGGTCTGTTTGTTTATGATAGTAATCCCCAATAACCTTTTTGGGACTAAGCACGAGCCTCGAAATATATATAGACCCTACTTTGGCAGTTGCCAAAATTCTTCCTTGATTTGATTTATCTTGCTGAAAATTAAACATGTCGAGCTGATTTTCACAGCGCTCCCCTAAACAAGTACCTTCATCCATTTCTCTAAAAGAATCGCTTTTTGAACGCAGCTCTCTATTACTGAAAAATACTAAGATAGCATTTCCCTTCCCAACATTCTGCGTTGAAATTTTGTGGCACGGTGGAATTTGTACGATGTGCCTACCGGGATCTAAAATGAATTCCTTCCGTTTTTTTGTACACACTTGTTCAAATGATGCATGCACGCGGCCCTTTGCAACATAAAACACCACTTCCGTTTCTTTATGATAATACCCACCCGTAATTACACCTGGTTCAATTTCAACACGAGTCATAAAGACATCACCAATTTTTGCTGTTGAAACGCGCCTTCCCGGCTTGCTCAGATCATGCACAAAATCGCAGATCGTGATAAATTGTGGTGTTATCCCAGAATCAGTCATACTCCCCTTTATTACCCTCTATACATGTTTTCTGACAAGCGCCCATGCAGCAATACTCATTCCGTTCCAAATGTCTCCATGACTAATCATTTCGTCAATTTCTTCAGGCTTTCTGTACACAAGTTCTATTTCTTCACTTGCATCCGGCGCTGCTTGTTGCTGATCGATTACATCACAGAGAAATACTTGCGCTTTATCCTTCACCATTCCTGGCGCCGGCTCAAACTCACCAAGCTTTGACCAGTTTTCGGCTATTAATCCTGTTTCTTCTAACAACTCCCGTTTTGCAGCAGAGAGCCCATCAATATCCTCACCGGCTCCTCCCCCAGGGATTTCTATACTTTGCTTATCATGGAGATACCGATACTGCAACACGAGTGCTATACGTCCATCAGCCAATCGCGGGATGATTAATACATTTCCAGGCGTCTCAAGATAGTAATACTGTCCTGTTTTTCCATCCGGCAGCTCATACTCATCATGCTTATACTCGTACCATGGATTCTCGTGAATCACCTCTGTAGAAATTGTTTTTAATCGCTTTGGCATATTAAGTAAACAGTGCCGCTATCTCTTCAATCGATTCACTTGGAGGATTTTTTACAATCGAGTGCATGCTTCCGCCATTATCGTCCGCCCAGCGTGGAATAATGTGCACGTGAACATACGGTACTGATTGCCCAGCAACTTCGCCATGATTCACGCCAAAAGTAAATCCTTCTGGTGAGAGCACTTCCTTGATTTTTTTTGTTGCATGCTGCACTCCTTGCCACAATGACGAAATAGTTTCCGCAGAGAGATCCAGGAGTGTTTCTCCAAATACTTTTGGCACTACCAGCGTGTGCCCTTTTGCAAGCGGAAAGATATCTAAAAATGCGAGGACATGCTCATCCTCATATACTTTATGTGCCGGAATTTCACCCGCAAGAATCTTATGAAAAATTGTTTCTTCCATAGGATTAGTGATTATCGATATGTTTGATGCCAAGCTCAGGAATCAGAATTGGATAATCAAAGCTGAGCATAAATGCAGCAGCCTTTGCCGCAGCCTCTACAGGTAAGGCATTATCAAAAGAGACGTCTTTAATTCCAGCTCGCTCAAAAAGTGGCGTAGCAATTTTCCCCGGATAAAATCCCATAACACGAATTTTATCTGGCTCTAATTCTATGGCCAAACATTTCGTCATACCCGTAAGCGCCCATTTACTTGTGTTGTATGCACTTCTATTTACTTTAGCATGTATACCCGCCTGAGAAACAACATTTAATATCGTTCCCGATTGCTGTTTTTTCATGTATGGCACTGCAGCTCTTGTAAGTGCAAAGGTTCCATTTACGTTTACATCCATGAGTTTTTTAAATGCGTCAGGATCAGTCTCTTCGATTTTTTGATGCAAGTAAATGCCTGCATTGTTTATGAGCACATCAATTTTTCCGTGTTCTTTTACAATTTCTTCTATAACGCGTTCACACCATGCAGGATCACAAATATCACATTCATGTGCGCTTACGCCAAGTTCCTTCGCCACTTCTTCAAGTGGCTGCTTCTCATTTGATAAAATCACCACGGTATGGTCTTTGTTTAATTCGGCTGCCAGTGCTTTTCCAAGCCCTGAACTTCCCCCCGAAATTACGATCACCTGATTGTTTGTCATATTGACGTATTAGTTTCTGATTCAATCATACCCGAATCATTGCCTCCCGGCAACCGCCGGTCATATTCCCATAGATAATAGGCCCCAGACTCAGTAGAACTACTCATAAATACTGATGAAATAAGTGGCAATTGCTGCGTGTCTACACGCTGCTTTTGTAGCGCAACTAAGCAAAATTCTCCTTCAGGAATGTATAATTCTGCCATTCCCTTGGTGTTCTGTGATACCGCCAAATAAAGCTCTTCCAGCAGTGCTTCCCGTTCTGGCTGCTGATGTTGGCTTCCAATTGGAAAATTTCCACCAATATAGCGCCCACCTGAAGTCGCTTCAAGCCCAAGCAGCGGCCACGTGTCTGCCAAAATACACGAATATACGGGTTTTTCTGCAATATGCACAGCAAGTGCATATTCCGTTTCGTTCATCGTTCGTAAATCTGGCCCAGAAGCAAGCGAGGAAACTGTTACACCAGAAAGAAATAACACCAAGATTGCAAACACCCCTTTTGCAGCCCGCTTAGAAACGCGCACTTTCCATGTAGAAAAAAATCTCGCTACTCCATAGAGTATAAAAAGCATGGCAAATAGTGTAACCATTGGATCAAGTCTACGCACAAACGAATGATCACCACCCATACCAAACCATCCAATTCCATATCCGCCAGCTACTGCCGCGCCAACAAGTGCTAATAGCCACCAGCTTCTTTCCTGCTCTTTTATATACAATCGATACACTCCATACAGTGCTAGCAGTATTGCCATAATTGCCGCGACCATAACATGCCACCGCACAGAGGTAAATGGAGACGCTGCGAATGCATAGTCTGGCGTATGATTGAAAAGTAAATTAAAAGGCAATATATCATGTGAGCGAATCATAGACGCGTAAAACCATCCAGAACTCATACCAACAGCTTGTTTTACAGCATGTAGTGCCTTTCCACCAGAGAATCCAAAAGAAGAAATCCCCGCCAACCACTCGAGTACAGGAATCACACCCATCGCTAACAGTGACAGTACAGCAAACCATACTCGTTTTAAGGCACCAAGTGCACCTTTCATTGACCCAAGAACAATAATACCGACTAATGCAATGAGCACCACCACAATATATACAGGATGAGCAAAAAAGAGCCAAACACTTTGCAGGGCAAACAGTATCCAATGACGCATTTGCTTTCCCTGCAAAGCAAGCAAAAGGAGGAGTATTGACCAGACAAAGGCAAGAAAACCAATGCTAATTGCCAAAGACAGCCCGCCAAGTGCCTGAAGAGAAAACGGTACAACGCTGAGCGCGGCTAGCCACACACCGTACCGTGGTGAGGTAAATAGTAATCTTCCTAATCGATATAGCAAAAGCGGCAAAAAAAGCGCCCACAGCAGCACAATGAGCCACCTGTTGGCTGTGTGCATAGAAACACCAAACACTTCTTGTGCACTAATCTCATATGCCCAGAGCTGCGCATACACATACTTATGTGGCTGCACAAATACTTTTGGCAGCTTAAGCCAAGATAATTGTACCATCTGTGGATTTGGGAAAAGTACCGGCTCAATATATTCCCCAGCAATGAGCTGTTCCTGCGCCCCCATCATTCTATATACATCACCGCCAACTGGTAAAGTGTGGCTTAATGGAATAGCCGCATGAATAAGAAAACTATGTAAAATAATAAAGACCAAAATGACCTTTGTTTTAAATCGTGAAAATATCATGACGCCAAGCATGATGCTAAGGGCAAATATTACCCAAAGCGTCATAGCATCAAATGTTTGCCAAGGAGAAAATAGTGCGGCTCCTGACTGCAAAGAATGCATGTGTGCAACTACCCCAACAAGCCCAGCCATATATGCAAGTGCAAGCAATCGCGGTGGTGCAAAAAACGTGCCTCGAGCAATATGAATATGCGGCTTTATCTGAATTTTATCTATATGCCCCTTACCGCCCTGAAGCGTAAACTGACGAAACAGGCCCGTTGCTGCCGCTGTTAATACAAATGACCCAAGTAGTGCCACCACGGAATACGTATTCCACACAAGCATTACGGCAAGCATCCCGCACAGCAGCGTGAGCATTGCCCAAGAACCAAGCAGTGTTGTCACAGCATCTGTTTTTTTCCATCTATACAACCGATTTAATATCTGCTGCCACCAAGACACAACAACTCGCGTATACAAAACGAATCCAATCGTACTTAGTAATGGAATACCCTTTATGAGTCCTCCTGCCAAAAAGCTAAGCCCCAAAAGAAGCAGTATTGCATTAATAGGCGCAGAAAGTGGCGTAAAAATTCTTGGAAATCTATGCATCATATTACATTCCTTGCGTAAACAAACTCACAACAGCAAATCCAATTGCTAGTCCAAACACCCAAGAAGCGATGGACAATAAATATGGAACATTAAACACAAGTGCCATAAGCGTTACAGAAACAGCTATTACCTGTGAAATCATCTTAATCTTTCCCCAACGATTAGCTGCACGGACTTCATGAAATCGTAATTTGGCTACAGCCGCAAGTATCAAAAACAATACTTCAATTCCCAAAATTGTCATGCCAATCCAAAGCGGAAAATGCGTTAGTACAACAAGCAAAATCATTGATCCCACAAGCAGCTTATCTGCAAGTGGATCAAACATCATTCCCCACTGCGTTACCATGTTCCTCGTTCTGGCCAGTGATCCATCAATCGCATCAGTAAACGCGAGGAGCAAGAATAAACCAGCGCCCCAGTCGTAAATACCAATTGAAATAATGTATACAGCAAGCGGCGTAAACAAAATCCTAAAAGCCGTCACCTGATTTGGGGTAATGCGCTGAGGAATAAGTTTTAGTACTGTTTTTGCCATGAGCGAGTCATGGACAAATATGTGGTCAGCTTTTTGAAATCGAAACATTGCTGGATGCGAGGATGTAAAGCGTTTGACCAACCGAAACGTACCGATCATATATGCGGATTATGCCCGTATTATACGCAATATCCGTTAATTTAGCAAAAAAAAGAACCCCAAACGGGATTCTTTTTGATGTTGTTAACGTTTTCTCCACTGGTGTCCACGACGAGCGCCATGTCGACCCGGTTTCTTTCTTTCTTTTGCACGAGAATCTCTAGTAGTAAATCCTTGTGCTTTAAGGAGTGGTTTCAATCCCTCATCAAAGATGAGAAGTGCACGTGTGATACCGTGTCGTACGGCTTCTGCTTGTGCATTTACTCCACTTCCTGAAACTTTTACAGAAATATCGAAATCCTTTTGTTTTCCAACAACTTCTAGAGGTGCTACCACCTTTTGTTGCCAAAATACGATTGGGAAATATTCAGTATAGTCTTTTCCGTTTACAGTGATCTTTCCTGATCCTTTTGCAAGGCGTACTCGAGCTGAAGCGGTTTTTCGGCGACCAAGGCCGCGAATGAATTCTAATGCCATAGGATTTATGCCTCAATAGTTAAACGCTTCATCATTTCGTTTCGTAGTCTATTTTTTGGAAGCATTTTCACTACCGCTCTACGCATAACTTCCGTTGGATCGTTATCGAATACCTTTTTCATTGGTGTTCGTCTGAGTCCACCTGGATGTTGTGTGTGGTGGTAGTAATCTTTTTGAACAAGTTTACGTCCTGTAAACTTCACTTTTGATGCATTTTTTACAACAACAATGTCTCCGCAATCTAGGTTTGGAGCAAAGGTTGGTTTGTTCTTACCGCGAAGTGCCATTGCAATTTGTGTCGCAACTCTTCCCACAGCTTGATCCGTAGCATCAATTTCAGTTGTTTGTCTTGTTTGGGTAGTCATAAACTTTGTTATACAAGCTCAATGCGAACCATTTCAGCAGCATCGTTTTTTCGGTGACCGAGTTTAACGATTCGAGTGTATCCACCTTGACGTTCTTTATAATGAGGACCAATTTCAGTCATCATTTTTTGGATAGAACTTTTAGTGAAGAGCACTTTATTGACTGCCTTTCGGTCAGCCAAAGACCCACGTCCCGCTTTTGTAATGACTGGTTCAATTACCGTGCGAAGCGCTTTTGCCTTTGCTTTAGTTGTTCTAATTCCACCGTGGATAACAAGTGATTCAGCCAAGTTACGCATAAGCGCCTTTCGCTGCTCTTTCTTTCTCCCGAGGGTGAATTTTTTTGAATTATGTCTCATAAATTTCTATTACTCAGAATCCTCTGCTGAAGCGACTGCGGAAGTACCGGTTCCACGTTCGGCTTCTGCCAAAATGACTGCAAAGTGATCCATTAGGATCTTAGTTCCCTGTTTTACTGCTTCTTTTACTGCTAATGTTCCATTCGTTTCAATCGTCATGGTAAGTTTTTCAAAATCTGTCACATCTCCTACACGAGTATTTTCTACCGCATATCCCAAATCTCTGATTGGTGTGTAGAGAGAATCGATCAAAATTGTTCCAAGATCAACATTCTTTGCTTCCTTTTCTTTCACTGGAACGTATCCCAAACCTTTTCCGATAATAACTTCCATTTCAAGTGCTTTCCCGTCATCAGTAAGTGTAAGCAAATGTAAATCTTTGTTTACAAGTTCGATGTCTGCGTTATCTTTGAAATCTGCAGCAGTTACAGGACCAAGTCCTTTTTTGCTGAGTTTTAGTAGTACAGGTTCTTCAGCATGTGAAATCACTGCAAGTTGTTTGAGGTTCAAGATAACTTCAACCATGTCTTCTTGCACGCCATCAATAGCGCCGAATTCATGTTGAACTCCATCGATTCGTACAGATTCAACAGCAGCACCCGGAAGTGATGCAAGGAGTACACGACGAAGTGCATTTCCTAATGTTGTTCCGTATCCTTTTTCACAAGGAGAAACGATCAATTGACTCACGTTTTTTTGATCAGTTTCTTGAAACTCGATAGTTGTTGGAAGAAGAATGTGTTCCATAGACGTTGGCTATTTACGTGCCATGACAGGCATGGATTAACGAGATGAGTAATACTCAATAATAAGTTTTACATCAAAGACTTTGTCGTAATCTGCTTCAAGTGGCATTGAAACCACTTTTCCTTCCTGTTTGCTTGGGTCAATTGTGATCCAAGATGGAAGTGCAGCACTTGCAAGTCTTTCCTCAATATTATCAAAGATTTTCTTCTTTGTCTTTGTTGCTTTCACAGCAATCACATCACCAACTTCCACCAAGTATGATGGAATATTCATTTTCTTTCCGTTTACAGTGAACATGTTGTGTCCTACCATTTGTCTTGCTTGTGCACGAGTCACAGCAAAACCGAGTCGATAAATTACATTATCAAATCGTCTTTCAAGTAGTCCTTGCAAGTTTACTCCAGAGTCTCCTTGCATTCGTCCAGCTTCTTTCACGTATTTTGAAAATTGTCGTTCACGAAGTCCGTACATGAACTTTGCTTTTTGCTTTTCATCAAGTTGCTTTCCGTATGTTGAAGAACCACGACGACGTGCTTGTCCATGCATACCTGGGCGTTGAGAAAGGCGTTTTGCAACCTTTGCTGCATTTGTTTTGAGTCCAAGATTCACACCAAATCGACGTGCAATCTTGTTTTTAGGTCCAATATATCTTCCCATAGTAGTCTATTAAACGCGTCGTCTTTTAGGAGGTCGGCACCCGTTATGTGGGAGTGGTGTCACGTCTTTCACAGAAAGAACGTTTAACCCTTGACCATTCAGTCCTCGGATTGCTCCTTCACGACCGCCACCGATTCCTTTTACGAATACATTTACTTCTTTTAATCCGAATGCTTTTGCAGCTTCTACAGCTCGCTTTACAACTTGCTGAGCAGCATATGGAGTTGCTTTCTTTGGACCTTTGAATCCAACCATTCCAGCACTTGCCCAAGTAAGGACATCTCCGTTCAAATCAGTAAGGGTAACAATAGTATTGTTGAAAGTTGCTTGGATGTATGCACGCCCAGAACTTACCTGCTTATTGATTTTTTTCTTTTTCGCTTTTGTTGCGGGTTTTTTAGCCATAACACGAATGTTGATTTGCGCTCACAAACCTAGGTTTTTTGAGCAGCTTTCTTCTTACCACTAGACGCCATCACTCTCTTGTTCCCGCGTCTTGTGCGTGAGTTAGTCTTTGTTCGTTGTCCACGAACTGGTAGGCTCTTCTTGTGTCGAATACCTCTATAACATTTAATGTCTTTCAGACGTTTAATGTTCGCAGTAACTTCACGACGAAGGTCACCTTCAGTTTTAAATTCTTTTTCAACAATTGCACGAATTGCATCTTCTTGATCACGAGTAAGATCTTTTACTCTTACATCTTCGTCAATGTTTGCTTTTTTCAAAATCTTTTGTGATGAGACAAGTCCTACACCAAAAATGTAAGTAAGTGAAATCACCACGCGTTTTTGTTTTGGAATGCTTACACCAGATACACGCATATCTATTAATTACTTGTTTAGGCAGCTTTTGTACGCTGCTTTGAACCTTGGGCAGAATTGTGGCGACGAATTTCACATCGCACTTCTAGACGCCCTTGTCTTCGAAGAACTTTGCACTTAGGGCATCGTTTCTTTGCTGAACTCTTTTTCTTCATATCAGCCTGACAATTTATACAGGAATAAAAAAGATATCAACCACTGCCGCGATATCGACGCTCGTCTCGACTGACAAGCTACACCGCACCGGTTGATATTTTGCTCTATTAGAGTCGGTATGTAATACGCCCTTTAGTGAGGTCATATGGAGTCATCTCCACTTTGACGCGGTCACCAATTCCTAATCGGATTCGGAACTTTCTCATCTTCCCTCCGAGGTAGGCTACAATCTCGTGATCGTTCTCTAACTTTACACGAAATTTAGCTCCCGGAAGTACCTCATCGATCACTCCGTGAAGGACCAGGGCATCGTTATTTTTTGCCATTTCTGGATTCAATTTAACTGCGCAGTATGATAATGCATTTTGTCCCTAATGTCAAGAAAAAGGAACTTGCGCGTGTGAATAACTTGGATGAAATCAGATTCTGCCAATTCAGGCGGAATCTATATCCCCCATAGCATAGCTTGTATTGACAAATTATGCAAGATAGGGTACCTCTACATTAAACAATTTGTTTAAAAAACATCGATTTAACCAAGTTTTATTGGCATTCCGCCTCTATTCTGTCTAAATAAGACAGTAATCATTAGCACATGTTTGGAGGGATTTCACCTAAAATTGAGGATCTTGTTGTGCAATCGCTCGCTTCTAAAGGAAGAATGAGTGCTGGCGACATATCTCATCAGCTTACCATCGATGGGTACTCTTGGAGTCCCCAGGCAATCTATAGGGTACTCAGAAAATTAACGGAAGAAGGAGTCCTTACCAAAGAGCGACGCACCTTTAGTGTCTCAATGACCTGGCTTATGCGCCTTCGGAGTATTACACAGACCTTGGAATCGACGTATTTTACTGATGAATACCTCCAAGACTTGTTACCACCACCTGGCAGCAAGCATACCTGGCATTTTCCAGACATTCACCGATTACAAAGTTTTCGGTCGCAAATTCTACTGGCTTTGGCGCAAATGTCTACATCCTCAACCTGTTTGAGTTTTCAGCCCCATCAATGGGATCTTATCCTCCATCAGGAGCACTTATTTGCCTTTCTGCAGGCCTTTTACGCAAAAGACCGTACTCATTACGTTTTGACTGGAAATAGAACCTATTTAGACAAATACGCGCAGGCTATTTTACAAGGAGAATACCCAAACAACTCGTATTACTTGGCTTCAGAAGAAGAATGCATTGATACAAAAGGAAGAGAAGTGCATGTTATTGGCAATTATATTGTAACCATAAAGCTCGATCAGCGGTTACGAGATCATATTGACACCCTCTATACAAGTACACTTCCACTGCAAGATGTCGATTCGCTCAATATTTTGCCTATCATGAACGCTCGTGGTAGACAGACTATTCGAATTGAATATAACGAAAAAAAAGCAGCGCAAATTGCGCGCCGCTTTTATTTACTGTTTGGTCCTCTTAAATAGTGTTATAGCAAGATTGCCTTAATCCTTCTAATCCCTGCACTACTCGCTTCTTCTTTTTTTATTCTGAATGTTCCCATGTCACCAGTTCGAGTTACATGCGGACCACCACAAATTTCTCTACTAAATGTTGGCTCCTCCGGATTTGCATTTCCAGCATGCGCAGGATCCCCAATGGTATACACTTTTACCACATCATCATACTTATCGGTAAATAATCCAATAACCCCATTATCTAACGCCTCTTTGAGTGGCATTTCTTGAAAATCGATTGGATAATCTTTTGCAATTGCGGCATTTACAAGCACTTCTACTTCGGCCTTTTGCTCTGGTGTCATTTTTTCCGGATGAGAAAAATCGAATCGTAATCTGTCAGGAGTAATATTACTTCCCTTTTGCTCAACATGATCACCCAGTACTTTTTTGAGCGCGATATGAAGCAGATGCGTTGCCGTATGATATTTCACACTCATTTCTGATGTGTCTGCCATACCACCCTTAAATTTTTTCTGTGATGCTTCGCGAGAAAGGTCTTTGTGTTTTTTCACAAGCGCAGCAAACGCCTCCATATCAACAACAATTCCCTTTTCTCTTGCGAGCTCTTCAGTGATTTCAATTGGGAATCCATAACTTTGATACAGATCAAACGCATCTTCTGTGGTAAGCGCACCGTCAGCAATCATTTCTTCAAACTTTTTGAGTCCTTGCTGTAATGTCTTTCTAAACTTTTCTTCTTCGGCTGAAGCAACCTTCATCACATGATCTTTTTGCGCGGCAAGATCTGGGTATGCATCAGTATAGGCATCAATGACGCTTCCTACAACTGTTCCAACAAAGGCTTCTGTCACCCCAAGATCTTGAGCAAATCGTACTGCTCGTCTAAGTAGCCGTCGAGTAAAGTATCCCTGATCTTTATTACTTGGTACAGCATTATCACCAATTAAAAATGCTGCAGCGCGCACATGATCCATAACCACACGGAACGCATACGTTTCTTTTTCATTAGCACCGTATGTTTTTCCACTTACTTGTTCAATGTGATTACGAACGCCATCGAACTGATCAATCATGAAAATATCTGGATTATTGATTGCTGCCGCAGCAATGCGCTCAAGTCCTCCACCAAAATCAATATTTTTCTTTTCGAGTTCAACAAATCCATCCTCTGTTTTTCTATACGCCATGAACACGTTATTCCCAATTTCCATAAATCGGCCGCAATCGCAGTTTACATGACACGGTGTATCCTTCCAAACAGACGCTGCATGAATTCCATCACCATCACCAAAATCCCAAAACATTTCTGCATCAGGCCCTCCGGGTTCTCCTACCGGCATGTTTTGTGGTACGCCAGCTCTACTCCACCAGTTTTTCTTTTCATTGTAGTAAAAAATGCGAGCGCCCTGCATGCCTTTTTCTTCTGGATTGTCTGCAATCGACGCATCAATTCCCTTTTCTTTAAATAATTTCTGCCACTTTTCTGCTGCTTCCGTATCTTTTGGAATACCAATCTCTTCATTTCCAGAAAAACACGTAATATAGAGTTTACTTGGATCAAGACCAATGTCATTCATCAAAAAATCAAATGCCCATTCAATCTGCTGCGCTTTAAAATAATCTCCCAAACTCCAGTTTCCTAGCATTTCAAAAAATGTAGTATGTCTGTTGTCTCCCACTTCATCAATATCGCTCCCGCGGAAACATTTCTGACTATCGGTAATCCGCGTTCCCTGTGGATGCGACTGCCCCAATAAATACGGCACCATTGGCTGCATGCCAGAACCCGTAAACAGTGTTGTTGGGTCATTCTCTGGTAACAGTGAAGCAGAATCAATAACTGCATGCGTCTTATTTGCAAAATATGCCAAATAGGCTGTTCGAATATCGTTTGTTTTCATAATTCTCAAATTATACAATGACTCCACCACCTAAACAGATGGCATCTTGGTAGATAACCGCAAACTGTCCGGGGGCAAGTGCACGTTGCTTCTGAGTAGTGGTTATAGAGTACTCTCCAGAGCTATCTTGGTCAAGAATCGCTTCTTGCAGTTCTTGGCGATGGCGGAATCTGACCATGCATGATAGTGGCATAGCTGGCAGCTGGCCTGAAATGCTATGCAAAGAATCAATCCGAACTGTCGTTGTATAAAGCAATGGATCTTCACCAAACCCAACAACAAGCTCATTGGTATCAAATCGTTTTTGTAGTACGTAGAGCGGTTTATTTTCTCCTTTTGGCATACCAGGAAGCCCTCCGCTCGGCACACCAACATTGCGCTGCCCAATCGTATAAAATGCGAGTCCTTCATGAGCGCCAAGCACTGTTCCATCTGAAAAAACAATATTCCCAGGTGTTTTATCTATTTCTTTTTGCAAAAAATCTTTCATTGGTACTTCTCCTACAAAACAGATGCCCATACTTTCTGGACGCTGCGCCGTTGGCAGAGCAAACTTTTCTGCAAGCGCCCGTACTTCGGGTTTCGTATATTCCCCTAGTGGAAATAACGTGTAATCAAGTTCTTTTGAAGTCACCTGATGTAAAAAATATGTTTGATCTTTATTATCATCTTTTGCTCTTTGCAGTAGCGCCACTCCAGAAGAACGATCAATAGAAGCATAATGCCCTGTGGCCATGCCCTCAAATCCAAGTTCCTTCGCTTTATTAATCCATGCACCAAATTTAATAAATTTGTTACACATCACATCTGGATTCGGCGTTCTTCCGGCACCGTACTCTTTATATAGGTAACTCATCACCCATTCCTTATACTCTTTTTCAAAGTCGAGTGTCAGGCATTCAATACCTAAATGCGCCGCTGTTCTAATCGCATCTCTTCTATCTTCTCTCCAAGTACATTGCCCGCTGTCGTTTACACTATCGCTCCACTGTTTCATGTATGCGCCTGTTACATCATACCCTTGCTCAATTAAAAGCGCAGCGGCAACCGAAGAATCGACGCCGCCAGAAAGACACATTAATATCTTCCCTTTGCTCATGGTAATAGTGTTACAGGAGTTATTTGCTTTTCAAGCTCCTCTTTATAATACGCGGTAATTGGTTCAATCAATTTTTCATCATCAAATATTGCTCTGGCACTTTTACTTCTTAGCCAGTACGCAAATTGATACAGGTATCGAATATTTGTTGTCATAGACATACCCGTTTCCTGACAAAAATAGAGTCCTCTTGCAAGACCGATTTGTCCAAAGGCATCCAATTTATCTGCATCGCGAAGTGTAATCGCACTATAATGCGCATCGGCAAAATCATTATAATGATATTTCAGCCCATAGAGTAATTCGAGTTTTTGATCGGTGTTCAGTGATCCCGCTAATACCGTATCTTCCTGAAACCATTCCTGAAGCATTTCATAAGAAAGTGCGTGATGCCGTTTTTTTTCTGGATTTTTTCCATTAAATTCGCGTGCTCGTCCAATATCATGCAAGAGTCCACAAAGAACCGGTAAAAATGGATGTGCTCCATCACCCGTTGAAATTCTGTATGCATTGTTTGCCACTCGCGTTGCATGTCCCTGACCATGAGATGGTGCTGGGAACTCCGTAAATAGCATTTCAATACGCTGTTGTACATGTGCCACTACCTCCTGCTCCGAAGCAGAAAGATCAGGCATCTTTAGAATAGGTGCCGTCGAATTCAAATCCAGCATATACACAAAGTAAAAGTATCCAAGCAACACTAGCATATCCTATCCAACTTGAAAAGAGTGTTTGTGTCATGTCTGCAGGAACCATTCCTGTCATTTCAAGTACCCAAGCACCTAATACAGATACAATGAGTATATCGAGTGCTAACCCTAATCCTCGGAGCGTTGTTGGTTTTACTGCCTTAAAATACCATTTTGCCAAAATCATGGTAATTGGAATAAGCAGTAGTGCGTTTACAATAAAACCAGCTGTGGTGAGTGCAAATCCGGCAGAAATTGCATGCTCAATGGCAACAATAACCGCAGCTTTTACAAATACGAGTAGTCCAAATATTAATCCTCTGAGTGTAGTATTCATAGGTTACATGCTAAAAACTAATCCAAAAATGAAAATGAGCATAAAGATAAAGAGCCATCCTAACGTTGAAAGCAGCATCACGGTTGCCGCCTTAAATTGATGATGAAACAACCTTTTCAGTGGTTCGTAAAAGAGAAGCCAGCCACATACCCCAACAGAAAGTACCCCAAGAAAAATACCAAACGTATAGCGGATTAGTACTTCAATCTCGTTGTTATATAGAAATTCTAACTGCCGAGCAAATACTGCCAAAAAAAGTACATACAAAATGATCAGCATCGCATGGAAAAATCCGTGCCAAAATGGTTGTCTGTAATTCTTTGAAAATAACATATCTTTTATTTAAGTGATTGAATTTTTTTCTTAATGTCTTCGTTCTCTGGATTTAATTGTAATACTTTTGTATAAAATTCGATTGCCTTTGGCTTATTCCCTATACGTTCCGCAGCAATTCCTAAACTAAACAGTCCGTTTGAATGGTCTGGATGCGTATCCACAAGTGCAAGCCACATTTCTATCGCTTTCTGCATTTGATCGCGCTCTCCTGTATTATACAACACTCTGGCATATTGGTATGTAATATCAACATTCCCTGGCACAAGTGAAGAGGCTTTTTCATATTGTTTTACCGCCAACTGAAACTGCTCTAGCCGTTCATAAATATCTCCGAGTGCCGCGTACGCCGAAACAAATTGTGGATGCAATTGAATAGCCTTTTCTAGCGTGGCCTTTGCTTCAGCATCTTGTTGCGAATCAATATGAATAAGGGCTTTTCGCCAATAGAGCTGTGCATTTGTTGGGGCAAGGGCAATGGCGCTATCAAGTTGCTGCAAGGTATGTTCATCAGCACCCGTCGTAAATAATCGAGCATTGCTATACATCGTAGCGAGTGTATCCCAAGAAGTATATGAAAGCGGATCAAGTGTTGTTGCACGCTTTGCTTGATCAACAGCATTTGCCATAGCAAACGTAAACTCGTCTGTAATAGTATCTTCTTTTGAAAGTGCCCTTGCGTATTGCAAATAGGCATCAGCAAGCGACGCTCTATACGGTCCATATGCAGGACGCAGCTGTGTTGCTTTATTCATATGCTCAATCATTTGCGGTGCAGACGCAGCATGAAGTCCTGCTGTTGCTTGTGATTCAGCAATAATATGCCGAATACCAAATGCAGCAGAAATTCCAAGCGCAGTAACAATAGAAACAAACAAGAAACTGACTAAAAATGAATCCTTCAGCTCAGCCGATACAGAAATTTCTTTTACTTGGTCGAGTCTTTTTGTGTGCATGGCAAAGGCAACGCACATCATAAACAGAAGCCACCACCAGAGCATCCAAAGTGCAGCTCCCAAAAAGGAAACAAACATACCAATAGTAAGGACAAGCCAAGCAGCTCCAAGCGCAACAGCATGTAATTGTTCTGGGTGAATCTTGCGCGCGGTTTTAGTAATAACACGCCCTTTCCGTGCATTTATGTCACTAATTCCAGTTACCAAAACTCCGCTCCCTAAAAGCACCACAAATAATAAGGATAGCGCTCCCACAAAACCAAGTTCAACAAATAGTGCATGCACTGTGCTATATGGCTGCCAAAATATTCTATCTGCAAACGCTTCTAATCCATTAAACGCATGTGGTCTATATAATGAAAATGCATATCCAAACGATGCAGGCCCATTTCCAATGAAAAATGTAGAAACGTCCTTGAGCAGTACTTGCTGCGTAATTTGTGTAGAAACGCCGTTTCCAAGTGTTAGCTCTGCAGGCAAGTCGCCTTTCAACATATTGGGCGTTCCTGCTACAGCAAAAGCAATAGAAGAAGCAATAAGTAGTACACCAATAGCTCGCACCCACTGCACGACATCGTCATGCTGCCAAGCAGAAAGCACCACAATCGATACAGCAAACGCTACGAGTATATATAAGTACGGAAGTGCAATACTCACAACCGCAAGACAGTGCAGGATAAGTGCTACTACAGCAAACATGCGTGCCCACCAAGAAAGCGTCCTGTGCATGGCAAAGGCAAGTGTAATTGGTATAACAGCAACAATCCATAGTCCGAGTACAGACGCAAACTGTGTCAGTACATTTACCGCGCCACTGTGCGCCCAAGGAATATGTGTTGGTGCATACAAAGAAATAACAAAAAATGCACTTACAATACCCGAAATCCCAACCAGAAGTGCAATAAACCTATGCAGTACATGGCCGCGCGCGGCATGCTGAGCGCTCATATATCCAAAAGCAATCGCCCCAAAGATACTCGCAAGAGATAATCCAAATACTTCGGGTTGCCCAAGTATACCGTGAGACAAATTACCTGAAAGCACCCATGCAAGAAGAGCAACTACCAAAAAAATAAGTGCAGCCGCATCAACGGGTGTTCTGCGTAATTGAATTTTTTTTACAACTAATACGCGAGCGCCAAATATGAGCGCAGCAAGCATGGCACAAAATACGACAAGCAATACTTTTGGCAACGTATGTGGATCTCTTAGCCCAGGAATATGAAGTAATATTCCACCAATTAACCCAACACCAAGAATAGCAATAGCACCCGAGCTAAGGGCGCTACTGATTGCTGTTCGTTTTGGACGAAATAATGATGTGCGCTTCATATAAGCAAACTACGAATCAAACCGAATCACATTATTTGGAGAAAGTTGTGTTGGACCGTCAGATGTTTTTTCTGGCGCTACAGCTGGCTGCGCTGCAGGTGTTGCCGCTTGCTCTACCTGTGGAGAGGGCTGTGACATATCACCACTTCCTTCTCCTGTTTTCTTTTTTCTTCTTCTGCGACGTTTTCTTTTTTTCTTTGGTGGATTGTTTTCATCAATAAAAGGAGAGCTAGCAGAAGGAACAGATGCTTCGGCGGGTGCATGTGCTACTTCCGCAGTTTCTTGTAAGATTTCTGGCACTACGGGTTTTGCTGCAGGAATTTCTGGTGTAGGTGATTCTTTAGGTACCTCTATTTTTTCTTTAACATCCGCTGCCGTCGATATTGCAGGCTCATCTTTTACTACCAGTTTTTCCTGGACGACTGGCACTTCCTTCACAACTGGCGGTACCGGCATTTCTTTTACCACAGGTACTATAGGTTCTTCTTCCCAAAGTAATGGCTCAGTTGCCTCAAGAACCTCTGGTTTTATCACCACGTGAGCTTCTGGAGCAGGAGTGATTTTCCCGACGTCTAGTGCACTCGGTTGCTCAGCAGCATCGAAAACCTCTTCTTTAGCGGGAGTAGGTGCTGGTGCTGGTGTAGCAACGGCAGCAATTGGTTCAGGTTTCTTTTCTGCCACTGGTTTATTTTCAACAGTCGATTTTTTCTCGGTTCTTGGTGTCTCTTCTCTTCTCGGTTTATTTTCTGAAGGTCTATCTGATCGTCTATTATCAGATGGCTTATCTGATCGTCGTTTTTCTGAAGGTCTATCTGATTGTTTAGTATCAGACGATCTATCTGATCGCTTATTGTCTGACGATCTTTTTCTATCATCTTTTTTCTTTTTGTCGATGGGCGGCAATACATCCTCATCTTTTTCATCGCCAAAACCACTCCAACGCATAATTTTCTCTTCGATTTCGGCTCGTTTTCTTCCGTATCTTTCTCTTGAAACACGAATTACCTTTTCTGCTGAACCTGTTGGAGAACCAATTGGTGGCAATGTCAGTGCACTAAATGGCTGAGAAGCAACCCCATCAATCATAAGTTTGAGTAAAATTTGGTATTTTGCCAAATTTACAATATCTTCTTCCATAAAAATAGGCGCATACTCTTTTGCCAACGATTCAGCATCTGATGCCCCCACACGGAAAGATATAATAGTTCCAACATTACCAAATACAGCATCAGCAACCACTTCGTCTAACTGCGCAACATATTGATGCGCCATAATAAGACCCAAATGATATTTACGCGCCTCAGAAAGAATATTGGCAAATGACGGTGTCGCAAAGTTTTGGAATTCATCTACATACAAGAAAAAATCTCGTCTATCTTTTTCTAGCATATCAACACGCTCCATGGCAGAAAGCTGCAACTTGGTAATGAGCATTCCACCCAAAAGCCGCGAGTTATCTTCCCCCATTCGCCCTTTAGAGAGATTCATGATCAAAATTTTCCCGTCATCCATTGCCTTTCTTACATCAAACGTTGATTTTGGCTGCGCAACCATGTTTCTAATCAGTGATGCAGATAAAAATTGCCCAATCTTATTTTGAATAGGAGCAACCGCTTCTGTCGCATATTTTTCTGAATATCCAGCAAACTCAATCTGCCAAAAACTCTTTACAACCGGATCATTCGTTCCTTTAATCAATTTTCTTCTATATTTTTTATCTGACAACAATCGATTAATTCCAAGGAGTGTTGTTCCTGGGTTATCTAATAATACTAGCAGCGTATTATTTAAAATGTATTCCATTCTAGAAGACCATACGTCTGGCCAAATCTTTTTAAATGTTCCCATCATTCCTGCCGCAACAAGATGTTTCTGCTCTTCATTATATACTTCCAAAATATTAAACCCGATTGGATTTGATAAATCAGCTGGATTCACATAAATCACATCATTCATGCGCCAACTTGGAATGTAATCAATAATTTTTTCTGCAAAATCTCCGTGAGGATCAATAAGTCCTACACCATGTCCATTATAAATATCAGAAAGCATCATGTTTTCCATCATGGTACTTTTTCCCATTCCTGTTTTTCCAATAATGTAACTGTGTCTGCGCCTGTCATCGATTTTAATACCAAACCGTCTCATCTGGTTTCTATAATTGGTTTGCGCAAACAAACAGATCTCATTAGGATCTGGTGCAGGGGCTTCGTCTTGCTTCAGTAAATATGGAGCTGGCATAATTTATTTTTGCTAGTATAGCATACCTAAGTATGATCCCCTACTTTTTTATTGCTTTGCTCACAAGCTTTCGCACCGCTGCAGGAGAAGCGATTGGAATAGCTTTTGAGAGCCCATCAGTAAGCTTCTTAGCCTGCGGAGCACTCCAATGCAGTACATCGAGCAATTGATTTGTAACTGTTTCTTGTGGCGCTTCTTCATCGAGCACAATTGCGCCACCAAATGTATCAATATGTGCAGCATTCTTTTGCTGATGTCCTGCTTTTGGAATGAGGAGCGTTAATTTTTTTAGCGCAGAAAGTTCTGTTAATGTACCAAACCCGGCCCTTGAAACAACAATATCTGCAGCAGCTAATATATCTGGCAATTCTTCTGAAACAAATGGAATATGATGATACCAATCACAGGCAGCTTCAAGTGCAGCGAGCTCTTTATGTGCACGTTTTTGCCCAGAAAGATGGATGATTTGCGCTTCGCCTTTTAACACCGGAACCGCTTCTTTTATAAACGTATTTATTTTTTCTGCACCCGTTCCACCGCCCAAAGCAAGGACCACCTTTTCTTTTGAAACAATACCGGCAAAATCTTTTCCCTTCTTAGCACTTCCCTTTTGGATCGCTACTCGTACGGGGTTTCCCAGCACTACTGGTGAATAGGCTTCAAATGCTACAGCAGACGCAGCTGTTGCCGCACTTACAACCGTTGCCCACCGTGCCATGATGGTATTTGCAAGCCCCGCTTCAATATCTTGCTGATGTACTATTGTTGAAATTTTCAGCAGTTTTGCAGCCACATGCACCGGAACAGATACAAATCCCCCAGTTGTAATACATAGTGCGGGTTTATGTTTTTTCAATAATCGAATCGATTGAAGCACACCAATACCAAACCGAATAGCATCAGTAAACGTACGAAGTGACACGTATCTTCGGAGCTTCCCTGCTTGAATAGACGCAAATGGTATTCTGGCTTCTTTTACTAGCTGACACTCTGGTCCAGATCTTGTGCCAATCCAAAAAAAATCGTATTGATCTTTTGGTAGCGCCTCTGCCATAGCTAAAAGTGGCGTCACTGGCCCAAGCGTATATCCCCCAGAAAATAAAATCGTTTGTTTCATATTATGTTTGCTTACTCACATTAACTACAAGCCCAGCTGCTAATAAAGCAACCATCAGCGCCGTTCCTCCGTGCGAAACAAATGGTAGTGGGACTCCGGTCATTGGCATAATGCCAAGCATGGAACCGATGTTGAAAAAGGATTGAGAAATAAACCAAATGATAACCCCAAGCACCAGAATGCGCCCAAAATCATCAGCATGTTTTGCAATACATATTGCTCGCCTTGCTATGATGAGTAAAAACACAATCATGAGCGAAGAAATAATAACACCCATTTCTTCTGCAATGATAGCAAAAATACTATCTGCGTGCACCTCTGGTAAATACGCATGCTTTTGCCTTGAGTGCCCCAAACCGCGGCCCATCCATCCTCCAGAACCAACCGCTACTTGCGCCTGCAAAATATGATACCCAGAAGTATCTAAATGCTCATTTGGATTTAAAAAGGTTGTTAACCGCTCGGCTCTATATGGTGCAATGATAATAAGCACCGCCAGTGCGGCTATGGCTAACCCAAATAGTGCCGAAAGATGACTCATTTTTGATCCTGCTACAAACAGTACACCAAAACAAATCGCAAACATAATTGCCGCAGAACCCAAATCTGGCTGGAGGAGAATAAGCCCCACAGGAAGTAATCCTAAAAGCAATATCGGTAAAAATCCATGTTTAAAATCCTTTATTTTTGGACCGATTTTTGCGCCATACCATGCAAGCGCAAGAATCATGCCAACCTTTGCAAGCTCAGCAGGCTGAAAAGAAAATCCAAATAATGAAATCCAGCTTTGCGCTCTAGTACCATAATCTGCTCCAATTCCTGGGATGAGGACGAGTGCCAGCAATAAAAACGAAAGCCCCGCAAACACCGGCGCGTACTTCTGTAATTTTTTATACGGAAATTTAGAGGCAATCACAAACAGTACTACCCCCGGAATAGCACCAAATAGTATCTGCCGCGTAATGAAGAAAAACGGATTATCAAATCGATTTACAGAACTCGCTGACGTAAGCATGACAAGCCCAAACAACAGAAACAAAAAAATATACGATAAAAACGTATAATCAGTTCCTTTTGATTGCGCTCTTTGAGTCATATTATACGTTCAAAAAGACCAGAAGCAATGAAATAATGAGAACGAACAGTTGGCACAGTGCTGCCCCAAAAAGGAGGACATATGAGGCAAATCGATCCTTTTGAAATAATTCTGCTGCAAAATAGGTGTTAAGCCCGATTATGAGTATCCCCACCGCGGGAAGTACAAATACGGTATGCCAGGCACCTGTAAGATCTACCCCAAATAGGACGGTATAGTGTAAAAATAAGGCCTCTTCTGTTGGGCGAATATGCCAAAGCAGCCATCCCCAGGCAAAAAGGTTGCAAAGCGATGCGATTCCAACTAAAATAATCACCTGTGGCCGCCGAAAAAAGAGTTTCACGTTAGAAAGTTGCATGAGTGTACAAAATTAGCCAATTCTTGCTAAATATCCCTGTTATTATACTCCACAGCGCTCTTCTTGACAACATCGGCTCTAGAGCGTATAATGGCCCCACTATCGCAGGCTTACCTTAATCTGGTTTGCTCCTGTGCACCATTTCTATTAATTGAGAAGATATGGCTCATAAAAAAGCCGGTGGTTCAGCGAAGAGCTTACGCGACTCGAATCCACAGTACCTTGGTACCAAAGTTGGTGACGGACAAACTGTTCGCGCTGGAATGGTGCTTGTACGACAACGTGGTACAAAAATCCGCCCGGGACAAAATGTAAAAAAAGGAAAAGACGATACCCTTTATGCTGGAACAGCTGGAGTGGTAAAGTTCAGCAGTAAAAAGATGCGTCGATTTGACGGACGCCTCAAAATGGCAACATTTGCAAACATCGAAGCGTAAGCTTTGTAGAAAAACTACTCGTATGAGTGGTTTTTTTGTTGTGCTTGTAAAAAATCTTTGATATGATATGGGTATTATTTCACTAATGCATCTTTATGGAAGGAATTGTTCGCGAACAGCCCAAGGCACCACTTAGCCTGGAACAGCTTCAAGGAAAGACAGGATATGAGTTAAAGGGCCTTGCTACTGAGCACAAAGAAAATCCTGCGAATCTCTTCTGGCAATTAGTTGCAGCCTCAGATGAATCTTCACTACACCGCAGATTTCCTCTTTCACTAATGGAACACGCAACACATTTGCTTCCCGACGGAAAAAAAGTTTCTGGGTTTGGAAATAATGACAGCGCAAGAAGAGCCTATTCTGAATTGCTTGATCGGGCCATGCCTGGTTCTGGTCACGATACAAAAAGTATTAGAGCTGAGGATCCAAATCATTTTCCAGGTGATCAAAAATACTTGCCCCGATTAGGTAAATATACAAGAACTGAGCAGTTATTTGCAGGAAATCTAGTGTGGACTAGCAAAGCCCAAGATTTACGTGCGAGAGCCAATATTAAGCGAGGTACTGATACTGCCTCTGCTGCGGAAAAACTGGCAGCACAAGCTGAAAGCAATATACAAGAAATAGATGAAACTCTTGGTACAGATGCAGGATCCTCCATTACGCAAGCCCTTGCAAAAGCTACTGAGCTTGCAGTATCACCGCGCAGTGAGCGAGACGTGATACAGGCAAGCAGAATATTTGAGCATATTTCTCATACACTGACAGGGGCAATCAATTCTGACTTTGATTACGATGCTGCCCCGGGAACAACTCTCAAAAAGCACCCTAAAGATCAGCTGAAAGACGCACTGTCAAAAGAGTGGCTTACTCAAGCCTCTGCTGGAACTACACAGACTGAACAATTACATTCAGCGGCTGAGATAAGAGATGCACTGTTTGTCCTTGCAAAAGCACTTGACCAAAGAAGCCTTCAAGGACGAGATGGATTAACAGCTGAAATTGAACAAGCTACATAGTCTTCACAGATTCAAAAAACTACTCGTATGAGTGGTTTTTTTGTTGACAGAAACAGTAAATAGCCGTAGAGTCTAGTGAAACACGAACTCTTGAGGGATTCCATGCGAAATGTGCTATGGACGGCTCTCTTGATTGCCGTCTTTCGATTTGTGACGTATTCACAAGACCTACCTGAGGTACTGTTCTTTGCGGCTTCCTTTGTGGTCGTCATGCAGAGGATCCTCTATGAGGTGCAGCGCTCGGCAGAGTCGAAGAAGTATCAACGGTGGGCCATCATTGGTAGCTGGTATGTTCAAAACATCAGCGCCATGGCGGTGATCCTGGCGGCGATCGCCGGGCTCGGACACTGGGTGAACTTTGTGGACGGCCGATCGAACAGTGAACCCGACCCCGTGCCGCTCGCGCTGCTACTCCTGCTGTGCGTCGTCGGCCTGGCAGGCTTTCTGTCACTCGACCCAACCAACCCAACCAGCCACCTCGGTGGCAAGGAGGACAACTAGTGGGCCGCGCATGCGGTCCTTTTGCTTTTACGCTATACTATAGTCCTATGAAATATTATATCCTTCTTTTAGCCATTTTCTTTACCTTTGGGTTTGGCTGTACAAAAACAGTAGCACCAACATATACACCTCCTGAGGGACAGGTGCACATTGATCCGCAAGAACAGGTAACGCTGGAAGGTTACCTTTCAGCATCCAACCAAGCAGCAGGAAAAACGCTCACTATTGATGAAGTACAAGTATCAAAGCATGCGTGGATTGCTATTTATGCTTCTGATAAAAACAGACCCGGCAAAATATTGGTAGCGACAGCCGTGTCCCCTGCTGACCGTGGTCCCGTTGCTATTGCATTACCAAACTCTTCAACCGTTGGCGAAATGTACTATATTCTCTTGCATGAAAGCGGCAGTGAACCAGGATTCAACTTTATGGAAGACGATTTTCCGAGTGATGCGACGAAAGCTACCAGTGTAGAGATTGTTGACAAGAATACACAAATATGAGAACCTGTTCAGCAGGTGGGACCATTAACTCACACAGGGAGAGTAATTCAAGGAAACGCCTGCGGGAGAATTTCGCTTTTTAGAAACCCAAGGGTGACTAAAGCCTGTAAAGGTATAGCGAGAGAGCCTGGAGATTGGCGTCTAGCTCTAGAAAAGAGCATGCAGGTGAAAACCTGTAAGGTCGATGCGGTGAAATACCTCTCGGCGCATAAGATCTCCTTGCTTTAATCCTTCGAATAGGCCGGTTCGATGCCGGATGGTCCCCAATTCCCTTCCCCAGGTAGCTTGTGCTACCTGGGGAATTTTTATACCTCATAAAAAACATCCGGTTTATCCGGATGCTTTTTATTCCACTTTTTTTATGGTTTTTATTTTCTTTTAGAAGTCGACTTCTTTTGTGTTGTTTTTTTTGCCGAAGAATTTTTTTTCCGGCTTATTGTATTTTTTACTTTTTTTTCTAATTTACTGGCCAGTTTTCCAACAATAAACTTCTCAACCAGCCCGGTCATCATGGAGCTCATAACGCCCATGTTTTTGGAAACACCATCTACCTTTCCTCTCATATACTGAACGGCTTCATTGATGAGTTCAAGTTTGTGCGTGAGTGATTCTACAATGCGATTCGCGTTCTTCAAAATTCTTGCGGCTTCAAATAAAAGCCAGCAGAGAAATACTGTGAAAAATAGCACACACAGTGCAAGAGCAACGTACAACACGTCTTGACTCGAACTTACAATGTCCATAGGTCTCCTTTATAATAACAAGCGCTGTGAGTATATCATAGTTGTATACATCTGTGAAATCTATAGACAGACCCATCTCTGCTTGCTACCATGAATATACTATTCTTATATATTCGATATGAAACATATTGTACTCCTTCTTGCTCTTGTCCTTATGGGGATGGGATGCCTATCTTCCGCAGAAACGCCCGCATCAGACACCATTAACAGCGCAACACTTCCTGTTAATGCTCAGCCGATGGCTTCTTCTACAGAAACACCCCGACCAATAGAAGAACCAATTCCATCTGAACCCCCAACTTCTCCTCCACAAGACTTACCCGCAACACCAGTAGCTCCACCGCAAACAGGCTGCACAGAAGAAGCAAAAATGTGTGAAGATGGTACAGTGGTTGTCAGAACTGGACCAAATTGTGAATTTGAAGCCTGCCAAGATACACCTATACGTGCTTGCACTGACGACCAACAATTCTGCGCTGATGATTCAGTACGCCCAAGAAACTTTGAAACCTGCGAATGGCTCGATTGCCCAGAAGAAGTTACGGTATCTATTTCTGTCACAGCAAAAAATTGGGAATTTGTACCCGCACAAATCGAGGTTGAAAAAGGAAACACGGTAGAACTAAGCATCACCAGTATTGACGTTGATCACAGCTTTGCTCTTCCAGCGTTTGGTATTAATACAAAGCTCAGTCCAAACCAAACGTCAGTAGTCACCTTTACTGCTGATAAAACCGGCTCATTTCCATTTTCTTGCAAAGTCTTTTGCGGAGAAGGACATAAAGGAATGAATGGTGTGCTGATTGTAAAATAGCGCATATAAAAAAAGAGACCCACAACAAAGGT
The DNA here is from genome assembly GCA_018650645.1 of Candidatus Magasanikiibacteriota bacterium. Taxonomy (GTDB): domain Bacteria; phylum Patescibacteriota; class Patescibacteriia; order Magasanikbacterales; family UBA922; genus JABIFP01. The sequence continues at coordinate 126,916 of JABIFP010000020.1, forward strand.
CTCTTTTTATTACGTTCATTCTTTACCTCACCACTGCCCCAAATTTCTTTTCAACTGCAGCAACCACATGCGCGTGTTCACCATCCACTTCTTCTCCGGTAAGCGTTTTATTATCATCCCTATACGTTACTCTGTATGCCATGCTCTTTTTACCATCAGCAATATGTTCACCTTGGTATACATCAAAAAGTTGTACATCTGTAATCATTGGTGAAACTGCAGCAATTGCTTTACGTACATCAGTATCAGCTGTGATACTCTTAACTTCAAACGCTAAATCGCGTTGCACCACTGGAAATGCCGGTAATGGTGTATACGCAATGCGTTCATTTACAAGCGGCGCAAGTCGACTCAAGTTCAACTGCACAACCGCAGTTCTATGTGGCACACCAATCGTATCCTGCACCACAGGGTGAATCTCTGCAATTGATCCCAAATACGTATCCCCTACTTTTACAAATGCGTGACGACCACCGTGCAAATATTCTGGTGATTCATCTGCTTTTTCAAAGGTAATGGCAAGTCCCAATCGATCTGCTACATTATGCAAAACACCAGAAAGTTCAAAGAACGGTGTTTCAACGCCTTTTTCTGCATATACCAAGCCTAAATACTCGTCTTGCCCTGGTAGCATTTCTTTTTTATCTGGATGCGCAAGTGGCCCGTCCTCTTCCGGTCGGTATCCGCGCCCCGTTTCAAACAGTCTCACTGCATCAAATCGATGAAGATTACTTTCTACATTCACCATCATGTTTGGAATCAGTCCACGCCGTACAAACGGTCGGTCTTTTGCCAAAGGATGCGCGAGTTCAATATAATTTTCTGTAGTAATACCAAATTTTGCAAGCCACTCCGGAGAAACAAATGAGTAGTTATACACTTCTGTGTACCCAGCTTCATATGCTAAAAGTTCTTTTACACGCTTTTTCATGTCACGCAGTGGACTTGGCGGTGTTGGACTAATGGGAAACGCTGGGAATGTTGTCGGAATATTTTTATACCCGTAACTACGCGCAACTTCTTCTGTAATATCTTCCGGAATACCAATATCTCCAGTCGCTCTCCACGTTGGAATGGTCACATATAACGTATCCTCTTTTTGCTCTACCCCAAATCCTAAACGTGTAAGCAGCTCGCTCATGTCTTTATCTGAAATATCTACTCCAATCCGAGAACGAATTCTGTCTGCAGAAATTTCAAGCGGCCCTAAATCTTGCTCAAAAGAATGAATATCTGTGAGATTACTCACCACTTTTGCGTTAGGACATAGTTCAAGTGTCAATTCAACCGCTCGCTTCATGGCAAGTTCTGGAAGATTCGGATCAAGTCCTTTTTCAAATCGAGTTGATGCGTCAGTTCTTACCCCTAACGCAGTAGAGGTTCTTCGGACACTAAGCGCCTCAAAATTAGCCGCCTCGTACATGATACTGGTGCTTTGATCTGTTACCCCACTATCGTCTCCTCCTTTTACACCCGCAACAGCAATCGCCCGTTTCTTTTCTGTAATAAGCAGCATACTTGGTTCTAGTTCATATTCTTCCCCACCAAGTAAGACAATCTTTTCTCCTTTTTTTGCTTTTCTTACCACAACAGATGCCACATCAATAGTATCAGCATCAAACGCATGCATTGGCTGACCCAATTCAAACATCACATAGCTAGTAATGTCTACAATATTATTAATTGGACGAACCCCCACAGCAAGCAATCGTTTTTGCATCCATGTTGGAGAAGGCTCAACAGTAATACCAGAAAGCTGCACGCCCATATATCGCGGACACAGTTTCTGATCCTTCACTTTTACTTTTACCGCAGCTTCTGTTCCTTCTACAACCTCTGCCGGTGCATACGCTTTTAGTTCTGTTTTGTACATGGCAGCAAATTCACGAGCCATGCCGTAATGTCCCCACAAATCAGGACGGTTTGTCATTGATTTGTTATCTATATCAAAAATTGTATCGTCTAATTTGAGCGCCTTGATTATTTTTGTTCCGTTTTTCACTTTGGCATCAAACATTTGAATGCTCAATCCTTCATCTACCAAGCCTAATTCCTGATCTAAACAAAGCATCCCTTCTGATGTTTCACCACGCATTTTTGATTTGTTGATAGCAAATCCTCCAGGAAGCACAGTTGGTGCTAAAGCAACCGGTACTTTTGCCCCAACATGCATTTCAAGCTTGTTTCCAAATACAATCTGACGAGGAGATTTTTCCCCTACCTCAACCTGCGCAATATTTAGCTTCTCTGCATTTTCATGTTTTTCAATCGATAAAATTTCTCCAACAACAACTCCATCAAGAAATGCTGTTTGCTCAACAACTTCTTCAACTTCAACAGTTTGCACAGTAAGTTCCTCTAACATTTCTTCTCCTGATTTTTTTGGAAGAGTAACAAAGTCCTCAATCCATTGTTTTGAAATTCTCATAGGCTAAAATTGTGTCAAAAATCTCAAATCCCCACCGTGTATGTGACGAATGTCTTCAATACCATATTTTGACATAGCGATTCTGTCTATGCCGTAATCAAATGCATAGCCATTATACTCTTCCGGATCAATTCCACCTTCTCTTAATACATTCGGATGAATCATTCCACATCCAACAATTTCCATCCATTTTGTTTTGATCTTATCTCCGGCTTTATAGGTTATTTGCATGTCAATTTCGAATCCAGGTTCCACAAAAGGAAAATGCCCGGGTCGAATGCGCAACTTTACATCTTTTTTATACAGCCCCTTAAACATGGCCATAATGGTTCCAATCAAATCGCCAACTGAAAGATCTTTATCAATAACCAGTGCATCAAACTGATAAAACGTATGCCCATGTGTAGCATCAATCGTTTCATTTCTAAAGACACGCCCAGGATGCGCTGCTCGAAGTGGTGCCCCATATTTTCTCATGAGCCGCACCTGCATGTTTGAAATATGCGCACGCATGAGTTGATTTGGTTTATCTTTTACATAAAAACTATCCATCGATTCTCTTGCCGGATGATCTTCAGGAAAATTGAGTGAACCAAAGTTATAATAATCACTTTCTAGTTCAGGCCCATCTTCAATCAAAAATCCCATGTTGCGAGCAATTTCTTCGAGTTCCCAGCGCGCTTGTGTAATTGGGTGAATATGCCCTTTTGCCGCCTGCCCTTTTTGCACCTGCTGCGATACATCAATCGCTTCCTCTGTGGCAAGATTAGCCAATCGCTCTTTATCAAGCTCTTCACGCTTGCTACCAAGCATGTCTTGCAGCTCAGTCTTTACAATATTGGCAAGTTGCCCTACTTCTTTTTTTGCATCTCCAGACAAATCCTTCAGTCCTTTCATGACATCTGTGAGTTTTCCATTTTTTCTCGCAAAAAATCGCTGTTCAATTTCTTCTAGCATTAAAAAATCACGTACATCATCAATCGCCGATTCAAATTCTTTTTTTATTTGTTCGATCTGATCTTTAATCATATGCAGAAATTATTCATCTAAATTTCTTTTTGAGTCTAATGTTGTGGTTTGATCCAAACTTGCCTTCACTCCTGACATATGCACACTTTTATTGTATTGCGTTTCTATCTGTTTCAAAAAGGCTGTTGCAAATGGCGGTAATCCCGCTTCTATTGCGAAGGCTGAATCAATAATTCTTTTTGCTGCAGTAAACAGCTCTGTATTTTCATGGGATATTTTCTCTTTCCCTGGTGTAAGAAATCGTTCTTGTTCAAAAAGCTTTGCAATTTCTGTTAACTGATTCTGCAATTTTGTTACAACATTTGCATTCATATCCTTGTTCTCTCTTTTCCAAACATTAAATGCATCCTCAACCACAATTTTTATCCGTGCCACATCTTTGAATTGCAAAAGCTCTGCAGGCGAAATGTTCTCATCAGGTCTTTTAAATGTAAGTACATTTTCTGGTGTTGGTCTTTCCATACTAAAATAGTTTAGCAATATCTCTAAACGTCACTACAACAATGAGTATAAGCAGCAGCACAAATCCTACGGTATGCGCCTTTTGTTCATATTTCATTGGTACTTTTTTTCCGGTAATCCCTTCTATCCAGACAAATACTAATCGCCCACCGTCTAATGCTGGAATTGGTAAAATATTTAATGCCGCAAGACTTAATGAAATCATTGCTGTCACATTAATTAAGTATACTACGCCAAGTTTTACACTCTCTCCAATAATCGATGCGATGCCTACTGGGCCAGATACTTCAAATGCAGCACCCTGCCCAAGTATTAATCCTTTTACTAAAATGTATAACGATATAAAAATTGCTAATAGACTTGACCATGCTGCCTGCATACCTTTTACAAGGGCTAAGTACCATGGATATTTGAGCACAGCTCCGTCTGCAAGTGCAACACCAAGTTTATATCCTTTCCCCTCAGTAAGTACTTCCGGTACAACATCTACAGTTACTTCTTCTCCGGAACGTTGCAACGTTACACTCACCATGTCGCCTTCACTTTTTTCTATCAGCGCTTGCGCATGTGAAGCATTAATAACATGTTGCCCAGACACCGCAATAATAGAATCAGCACCCTTAATCCCTGCTTTTTCTGCTGGGGAATCCGTGAGTACCTGCTGCACCATTGTTACAGGAGGCGAAACGACCGTTGCATCTTCTGGAATACCATTTGTTACATCCGTAGGGAGCCCAACAGAAAATCCTATACCGAGCAATACTGCTGCAAGTACAAAGTTCATGGTTACTCCTGCTACAAGCACAATCGATTTTTTCCACGTACTTTTATGTCCAAAACTATCTTTTTGCGCAGCTTCTTCTCCGTTTTCTCCTTTAATTCTACAAAATCCACCAAGCGGTAAAAGGTTCAAAGAGTAGAGTGTAGCTGGATATTCTTCTCCTGCTGCAGATACACCCGCTTCAATCGCATTTCGTTTTGCTTTTCTTGGAGAAACCCACACTAATTTTTTGGTAACAGGATCTTTATACACACCAATTGCAAGCGGTGGAAACCCGAGCGCAAACTCATGTACTTTCATTCCAGAGAGTCTGGCAGCTATAAAATGGCCAAACTCATGTACAAAAACAAGCAGGCCAAGGATGAGAATAAAGAGAAGTACAGTTGTCATATTTCTTGCAGTTTATGCGATCATTGTGCCATAGAGAGCAAAAAAAAACAACCGCTATGCGGTGTTTTTGAAGTGATTAAGTAGAATCCCCCGACGGATTCCACCCGCAATGCACCTGGCAACTACCTTGCCTTCACAAGCCCTAGGGTCTCCAGCCCCAAAGCTCAGCGCAGCAGCTGCTGTGTATCGTGTTGCTCGTGTTGTCGTTGTCGCCGAAGCGACGTCGTAGCGTTAGTTCGCCAGCCGAAGGCTAGCGATCCGCAGCATAGTACCAGCAGTCGTGTAGAGCTCCCCAAGGCGCAACTTCGAAAAGTCGACCCCAGGACGCATCGAACCACTCATAACGAGGACCGGAACAGACGAGAACCTCTCGGTAATAGCCTGTTTAAGCCAGAACCCGTTATGACGGTGCTGCATGTCGACGTCCGTAATGACTAGATCGACACGCGTGGTCTCCATCAGCTCGAGAGCCTCTGGAGGGTTATTGGCGAAGACGATGTCAACGTCCATCACGTGCACCCTGGCCATGTAGCGCAACAAGTTGCGCCGGACCAAGATCTGGATGTTCGTTTCGTCGTCGACGACCAAAACAGTGGGCTTGTTACCCATGGTTGCTCCTCTCGTTGAGGTGCACCACGGGCTTTCACCGTCGGGGGATAGCCCCAAGTAAACCATTATTTTGACGTTTTGTCAATCCCTAAGCGCGTAATAAGTTGTTGTTTTTGTTCTTTTGAAAATTGTTTAATCTGCCACTCACGCTTAAGCGCCGCAGATCTATCCGTACATTTCTCACTATACACAAGTGTTATGGGGAGCCGCGCACGCACATATTTGGCTCCTTTGCCTGATCTGTGCACCGCTAGCCGTGATTCTAGATCTTTTGCTATTCCTGTATATAAGCTACCGTCTGTGCATGACAAAATATAAACTGTGTACATATTTGATAAAAAAAATTGGCCGGCAGCTGGAGACTGACGGCCTAATTCGCTCCCGAAGGAGCATCTGGGTCTTTACGAGAGGAGCACTCACGTTCTGACCACACTCTGACTATGCCCTATTTGCCCGGAGTTGTCAAGTGAATAACTCGATGCGCTCCTACTGGGAAAACCTGTTCGGCGGAGGCGCCTGGGGCCTTGCCTCTTGGAGCAGATGATCGCGGAGTGCGGTAGCGGCGGCTTGCGCAGCACCGTCGATGCTCGCGGCGTCGAGCGGCCCGAGAGCTTCGGCAGCATTCTGCGCTACAAATACGCGATACGCGCCAGTGAGCGCCTCGATCTGCTCGCCGTTGAGCGGGAACTGCGCAGCGTCAAGCTCAACCTCTCTGAGCGCTTGCGTATATATATATGTTAGGAAATCCCCAACATTCCCCTCCTGCGCTGACGCCAGCTTGATCTCAGCCGAAAAGGCCTTGACCAACTCACCCTCGCAAGTGAGAACACTCCCAATTCGTTCCTCGCTGCGCTCTTCTTCAATATTACGAGCGGCCCAGACTTCTGGTACCATGTTTTCCATACCCATCGATTTCCCCTTTACAAATTAGCGATTCCTGCCGTATACTACTCGCGTAGTTCACAGCTAGGTGGACGAAGACATTATAACATAGACTTTATGAACCCACTATATATCATTTTAGCAGTTGTGGCGGTACTCCTCTTTTGGGTTATTGCCCTTTACAACGGCTTGGTAAAAATGAACAACCGAACAAAAGAAGCCTGGAGTGATATTGACGTACAACTCAAACGTCGTCATGACCTTATCCCAAACCTTATTGCAAGTGTAAAGGGATACATGAAACACGAAAAAGAACTCCTTGAAAATATTACAAAAGCACGTTCTCAGGCAATGAGTGCGCAAGAATCAGGAGATACAGCGGCACTTGCGTCAGCTGAAGGGATGCTTGGAGGAATGCTTGGAAAATTGCAAATTGCAGTTGAAGCGTATCCTGACCTCAAGGCAAACCAAAACGTTGCGCAACTCATGGACGAACTTTCTGACACTGAAAATAAAATTCAGGCGTCAAGAAGATTCTACAACGGTATGGTTCGCGACTTCAACACAAAAATGGAATCATTCCCAAACAATGTATTTGCAGGAATGCTCAACTTCACAAAGTATGAATTCTTTGAAGTTGAAGATGCTGCTGAAAGAAAGAATGTAAAAGTAGAACTCTAAATCGATTGTTATGAGAGCAGCCTTGTGCTGCTTTTGTATTTGTCGAATATATATCTTTCCTCTATGGATATAACATTATTACAGCTAGACGCATTCCGAGCCAAAGGCATGCGTCCGCAAGCACTTTGCTGCATTGTAAAACATAAGCGAGTACTTTTTGTGTATGAAAGAGAATACGACCTGTGGCAGTTTCCACAAGGAGGTGTTGATAATGGTGAATCAGTGCAGCAAGCGGCAATGAGAGAAATGAACGAAGAATTAGGTGAAGAATTTGCCGCGTCGCTTATCTATAAAGATATCATTGCAGAAAACACTATCAAATTTTTGAAAGAGAAGCATGGCGCCCGTCCATTGCATACTGATGCAGGAAAGGCTATCATAATGAAAGGAAAGCATTACTTTTTTACCGTACTTGAAACAGATACTCGCGTTGCTGCAAGTGACACCCAATTTGCAAAAGCCACCTGGCTCACGTATGAAGATGCAGTAAAACGAGCCACAACGCTGTATCAAAAAGGAAAAAAACGTGTCACGCTTGCAGCACTAGAAGCACTTAAAGAACATAAGTACATCTAATATGTATAATCAAATCGATTCGAATAAGCGCAAAACCATTATTTTGATCACTATTTTCCTTGCGGTCATCATGACTGTTGGATTTGTGTTTTCTGAAGTACTTGGCTATGGCCCAGGCGTACTTGTGATTGCACTTGTGTTTTCATTAGTGACATCAGTATTTAGCTATTACCATTCAGATAAAATTGCGCTACGCTCTACGGGCGCAAAGCAAATTACCGGCACAGACAATCCATATGTATACCGCATGGTAGAGAATCTCTGTATTACTGCAGGTATGCCAATGCCCAAAGTACATATTATTGACTCCCCTGCTTTGAATGCATTTGCAACTGGACGAGATCCGGAACATGCATCAATAGCGCTCACATCTGGAATTGTTGCCGCATTAGAAAATGAAGAACTGGAGGGAGTAATTGCACATGAATTAAGTCATATTAAAAATTATGACATCCGCGTTATGACCATTGTGGTGGTACTTGTTGGAATGGTTGCCATTTTGGGAGATTTATTTTTCCGCGGACATTTGTTTGGTGGAAAATCTGACAGCAAAGGAAGTGGCCCACTTATGATTTTTGCCATTGTGCTCGTTGTTCTTTCTCCTATTATTGCTGAGCTGATTAAACTCGCAGTGTCTAGAAAAAGAGAATACTTAGCCGACGCATCAGGTTCACTAATGACAAGATATCCTGAAGGATTAGCTAGAGCACTTGAAAAAATTTCTGCTGATCCTGCAAAATTGAAAAAAGTAAGTTCTGCTACAGCACATTTATTTATTGCAAATCCATTTGGTAAATCAAAACTGAAAAGCATGTTTAGTACGCATCCACCGATTCAGGATAGGATAGCGAAGCTTAGGAACATGGCGTAAATAAAAAAAACAGCCCTCATTGAGTGCTGTTTTTTTATTCCGGGTGATGCTGCGTTACTTTTTTTTCAACTCGTTCTACCCTACTCCCCATCATGACAATTTCCTGCTCATTTGTCACTGACTTTTGCATGTAGCCCTCTATGAGGTCTATGACATTGCGGATGTCGTCTTTTGTGGCCATAGATTCCTTTAACTCATCCACCTTATCTTTCGTATGAACTAATCCAATACTCAACTTGTGGAGCTGAAGTTCATGTTTATCTATTTCCGCTTTGTACGTAGTCATTTCCATCATAAACGATCTTAACAGCTCGTGATGCTCCTCTGAAAAAAAATCAATGTCTCCATATTTTTTGTAAAAAGAAAGCCACATCTGTGAGTACTCTGAAAATTTCTTTGGATCCTTGCACAATTGATGATAAAAAATCTCAAATCTAGGATGAAAACTGCTTAGTTTTTCACACAATCGATGAATATCCTTCTCAAATGTCTTTTGAGATCCATTTTTCATATGAATATTAATGATGCCTTCATTGATTACGACCCTATTATAACACCCACATTCTTCCCGTCAAAAAGGCTCCCAAAAACACCCCGTTTTTAAACAAATCGGTTAATATGATATGATAGCGAAGCCTTGCGGAGGCAGAGATATGACAACAAGAACACCTGAAGAAATATTAGACCAACCCAAGGTCTCTTTAGTAGAGGTCTATTTGCAGTTGCAACAGCATTACGAAGGGGTGTTTGGTGAAAATGCTATCATTATTATGGAAGTTGGTTCATTTTACGAAGTGTATGGTGTGGATAATGCAGAGATGAAGATTGGGAAACCAAAAGAGATTGCAGAAGTACTTAACATTCAACTTACAAGACGAAATAAACGAGATCTGCAAAATAGTATGAAGAATCCCCTCCTTGCGGGATTCCCTACTGCTACATTTGATAGATACATTGGCAGACTCACCGCAGAAAATCGCTATACCATTATTATTGTAAGGCAAAAAGGAGCACCACCAAATGTAGAGAGATATATTGACCGCGTGTTGTCTCCTGGGGTGAACTTTGATTACCGACCAGGCCACGATGAACAAACCATGGCGAGTGTGCTTGTTGAAATGTCTGGCAACATGTATAACGCGGCGTATTCAGCAATAGATGTTGCTACCGGCAAGTCCTACGTTTTTGAAGCGCACAGCACAGGGGAAGATCATACCGCTGCGCTTGATGCTATCTTTCATCTGCTCCAATCGCGTGGTACAGGAGAAGTGGTGCTCACGTGTAGCCCTGACATTGCCCCTTTTGTAACAGACTATTTGGAACTCCAAAATATTGGCAGCCTAACAACGCAAGAAAAACGACTTGATGTAGCGTTTCAAAATACGCTGCTCGGCTCAACATATAATATTGAATCATACCTTTCTGCGGTTGAAACACTCGATTTAGAAAAGACACCACTTGCTTCTGAAGCGCTGGCGCTTGTCATCGATTGGATTATTCAGCATGAACGGCCTTTGGCAGAACGACTGCATCGACCAATGCTTTTGCGCAATAATGCCTTTTTATATTTAGGAAACGATCCACTCCATCAGCTTGCAATGCTGTCTCATGATCCGCATGAGCAGACTATTCTCAAACTCATGAACCATACGCGCACCAGCATTGGTCGCAGGCTTTTGAAAGACCGACTCCTCCACCCTATTACCAATCCAGAAGAAATGACGGCGCGATATGATTTAGCAGATGCCGTGGCGCCACTGATTACGGAAATTGAAATTCATTTGCGTGAAGTGTATGACATAGAACGCCTTGCCCGCAGATTACGGCTTGGTCGGCTGCATCCGTTTGAAGTAAACTTTTTGTTCGACTCTCTTGAAGCAGCCATTAATATTATTACCACGCTTGAGTCTCAAGATCTTCCTGCAATAAAACAGCTGCAGGATCATAAAGAAACCATTCAAACCTGTATTAAAGAAGTGAAAGCACATTTTTCACTTTCAGAAACTGGGCAAGTGACCAATCAAGCTATTTCAAGGTCTTTGTTTAAACAAGGATTTGATAAAGAACTCGATGCCATGCTTGCGCAAAAAGAAGCTGAAGAAGCAAAGCTTGAGCTGATTAAAGAAAAAATGGTTGAGCTGCTCCTTGATGCAACGGGAAAAGACGAGAGCAACTTTGTGGTAATAAAACAAATGGATAAAGATGGTCACTACATTTCTTTGACCAAAAGCCGGTATGCACAAATTCAAGAAGCGCTTAGTGACACGTACGTGTCGATTGATGAAACCGTGTATGCATTTTCTGATTTCAGATTTAAAGTGCAAGTTGGCAATGTAAAAATCACCGCAGGAATTATTGATGACGTCTCTGGTAGTATTGTTTCTTTACAAACAAAAATAATTGGTCGAGTACGTGAACTATTTGCACAAGAGCTTGTAAGTTTGGACACAACCTTTGGCGATACTATTCATATGGTAAGTGGATTACTTGCCGCGATTGATGTAGCTGTTTCTACCGCTAAGGCGGCACAAACGTTGCGGCTCGTAAGGCCAGAACTTACCGCATCAAAAAATCATGAAAACTATTTAGAGATTGCAGATTTACGCCACCCTCTTGTAGAGGCGCGTGAGGAAAATGGAATTTATATAACAAATAATGTACTGCTCGGTTCTGCTGAGTATACTAATGACAATACACTACCAATGCTGCCTGAAGCTGATGATGTGCGCGGCCTTTTGCTATACGGCATCAATGCAAGTGGAAAGTCGTCCTTTATGAAAGCTATAGGGATTGCTGTAATGCTTGCTCAAGCTGGGTTTTTTGTTCCAGCAACCAGGATGCGATTTAGTCCATTTGAAGAACTCTTTACGCGAATATTAGCAAAAGATAATGTAGAGCGCGGTCTTTCTTCCTTTGCAGTAGAAATGATGGAACTTAAAAATATTTTTACGCGCTGCTCCCCAAAAAGTTTGATTCTAGGCGATGAGATTTGCCGTGGAACAGAAACACTTTCTGCTATTGCTATTGTAAGCGCCGCAGTAAAGCGCCTCAGTGAAAAAGGAAGTCTCTTTTTGTTCACCACCCATCTGCATCAGCTAGCAAACCTAGATGTGTTCTCTTCCCTACCGCATGTGGTCTGTGGCCACCTTGCCGTTCGGTATGATGAAGCGCAGGATTTGCTTATCTTTGACAGAACTCTGCAACAAGGAAGTGGAAGTAGCATTTACGGACTCGAGTTTGCGCAGTCTCTTCACATGGATGAAACCTTCCTCAAAGATGCCATGAATATCCGGAAACATTTGGCCGATGATTTTGATGAACTGGAACTACTCACAAAAAAAGTAAAAAGTGCATATAATAAAGACCTGTTCTTATCTTCGTGCAGCTTGTGTCATAATAAAGCAGAAGAAACACATCATATTTCTCCGCAAGAGATTGCAGATAAGCACGGAAACATTGGTCACTTTCATAAAAATCATAAAGCCAACCTTATTACCCTTTGCGATGATTGTCATGACAATATCCATCACGGGAAAATAAAAGTGAAAGGATATGTGATGACGAGTAAAGGGTTGCAGCTGGATGTTGAGGAGATGGAACAAGAATCATAAAACGCCCAAAAGGGCGTTTTTGCTTATAAAAAAAGAACCGGCCCCACAACGTGTGTGTGAGCCGGCATTGTCACCGCGACGATAGTGCCGTGGTGGCGATAGGCGCAAGGCCTAGAGCCTGCAGCCGTTGCGAGCCACCGAGATAGCGTTCGCGAGCTTGCTTTCGACGGTCATCCTCGTCCTCTCCTCGAGGGGATAACCACCATAGTGAGCCACCTTCACGGGAGATTCATCGTGAAGGTCTACCACGATGGGAACATTCCGTGACTTGTCACCGGACGCGAGAGAAACCGCAATGATCTTTCCCTCACGGATCGTGATCTCCGGACGCTGCTGCCCCCCAGCCGAAGTCCTCAGAAGAGACATCACGTCCCGGAGAAGATCATCGCTGATCACGATTTCCAGCTCACCGAAGGCTCCGCGGAGTTTCGCCATCACATCCAGATAGAACTCCGCTTCACGATGTAGCTGACGCAATTGCCTAAGCTCCACGTGCAGACCCGAGATGGCCTTGTGCATCGGGAGGGCATCCTCACCCCTCCGACAATGCAGCACCAGGATGCGTCCCGAGAAAGGCCCCGCGGCAATCACTTTCGGATCGCTCTGAGGGAGCATTTTCACACGCGCGCACCGCTTCCAGCTGAGAACCGTGGGTACTGGACCCACGCCAGGATACTGCACCCAGTGCTCCACCAGCTCTTCCAGCTGATTCTCCGTGAGTTTGATCCGCTGATCCACTAGCACGTGCTGGATCGTCGCCTTCAGGGCCGCATAGAATGCCGCACTGATCATCTCTCTTGTCCTAACACCCCTCCCTGGGGATTATGGCGCATTGCGCCGTTTTAGTTCGAGTAGAGCTAACCAGAAAACAGCCATTTTGTCAATGGTAGTGCTTCCCCACTCGTGCACAGAAAGACTCTATGGTATACTTTATTCATCATTGTATTTATTTTTTTCTCACACTCTATGAAGGGAAACATGGGAGGACTCACCAAGCTTTGCTGGGTTCTATTAATCGTTGGAGGACTCAATTGGGGACTCGTTGGAGCATTTGAATGGAATTTAGTCACTGCACTTTTTGGAAGTGTTGAATGGCTCGAACGACTTGTATATATCCTCGTTGGGCTTTCAGCTCTCTGCGGACTCGCAACCCTGAAAAAAGGATGTTGCAGCAAAAAAGCATAAGAACGCAAAAAAAGTCCGAAAGGGCTTTTTTTGTTATGTCTATTCCTCCATATCCATCCACACCTTCCCAAACCCCCAAATACCGCTATACTGACTGCATATGTTTATCAAAAAATACTTCAACTGGCTCCAGAAGGATAATCCCGTTGGAGACGTCGTCTTGTATCCAGAGCTCTCTACGGATAGAGAGACTTCGCTTAAGGGTGTCTATATTGCCGGAGACCTCACTGGAATTCCTCTTTTAAAGATGGCCACAAACGGTGCTGCAAATATCGTCAAAAAGCTGCAATTTGATCAATGGAAGAAAACCAAACGGATGATGGATGCCATTGAAGCCGATAAAAAGCTAAAGAACACAGATTCTACTCAATCACATAGACCCAACAGTTTTGATATTGTCATTGTTGGCGCAGGCCCAGCTGGAATCTCTGCAGCGCTTGAGGCAAAGCGCAGAGGCTACTCGTATGTAGTATTAGAAGCATCGGACAGACTCTTCAATACCATAGAAAACTTTCCCAAAGGAAAGCCGATGTTTTATGAACCAAAAGCATTGAAAGAAGAAACAGCAATGACCATGGTTGGAAAAACAAAGGAAGAACTCCTTGGGCACTTAAAAAATATTGTAGACAAGCATGAACCAAACATAGTATTTGGTCAGAAAGTCGATTTGATTGAAGTGGAAAGTGATGGTACCCACAAAATTTCAACAAAAGCAGACACATACCATGCAAAGAAAACTATTTTAGCATCTGGCAAAAGTGGCCATAGTAGAAAGCTCGGTATTCCCGGGGAGCATCTTTCTCATGTCACAAACTGTTTATACGATCCGCAAGAATATTCAGGCAAGCAAGTATTAGTTATTGGTGGTGGTGACAGTGCGCTTGAAAGTGCTGCGCTACTAGAAAAGGCTGGTGCAAAAGTAACAGTTTGTTATAGAAAAAAAGAATTCGTGCGGCCAAAGCCAGATAATATTCAAACAGCACTTACTCTGCAAGAGTATGGCAAGCTCACTCTTTTATTTGAATCAAGTCCAAAAGAAATTAGAGAAAAAGAAGTCGATATTGATGTTGCAGGAGAGCGCAAAACCTTTTCTTTTGATCATGTCTTCACCCTGATTGGTACACAACTCCCTTACGAATTTTTTGATAAGTGCGGCATCAAAATTGAAAATGCAAAAACAAAAACCACCTATTGGTGGATGGCATTTTCTGTTGCCTTTATGAATGTTGTGTATTTTGGAAAAGCCTCAAACGGTATTACCGGCCATGCTGGAGCAGCGGAATTTACCAATATAGTTGCGGGTAATCCTACAGAAATCATCTTTAAAACAATTGCTTGGCTAAGCGCAATTGCAATGATTGTAACGGGCGTGGTTGTACTAAAAGACTTAATTAAAAACTGGAAGAAATATTTCACGAATAAATGGGATTATATCCGCAACGGATACTTCTTTGCAGCCATGGTACTCTTTATCTTTTCTTTTTTTGGTAACAAATATTTCAACTTCAATTTAGGAAATCAGGATCCATACTTTTGGTACAGCTTCCTCTATACCACAACTATTGGGCTATTTGGCCTGCGGCGCATTGTAGTAACCAAAAAAACGTACGTCACCAAACAAACGATTCTCCTCTTTTTGATCCAAGCACTTCCCCTCTTCTTTATTCCAAACTTTGTATTGCCCTGGATGGATGCACATGGATTAATCTCTGAATGGGTACGCCAAACAGTGTTCCTTGGTGGCGAATGGTGGCGATTCGTTGGATTTATTCTTGCCTGGCCGCTGTTTATCTGGAATGTGTTTACCGATCAGCCAAGTATCTTCTGGCTTGTTACCAGTTTGATTCAAACCTTTGTAATTATTCCATTTTTGGTTATCAAATATGGAAAAGGAGCCTACTGCGGTTGGATTTGTAGCTGCGGCGCAATGGCAGAAACACTCGGTGACGAATACAGAAAGCTTGCGCCACATGGAGCAAAAGCAAAAAAATGGGATAATGCCGGACAAGTGATATTGTTTATCATAATGGCCATTACTATTCTGAGACTCCTCGGATATGTCCCGAGTCTTTCTGGAGCACTTGCTGGCATAAACTCCGTACTCCTCGATGGATATAAAATTATCGTTGATACCTTTTTAGCTGGAACTGTTGGTGTAGCACTATACTTCTTTATGGGTGGCCGTGTGTGGTGCAGATTCTTCTGCCCGCTGGCTGCACTTATGCACATCTACAACAAATTCTCTACCTGGCGCATTTTGTCTGACAAAAAGAAATGTATTTCTTGCGGTCTTTGTACTAAATCGTGCCACATGGGAATCGATGTGATGGGATACGCACAGACAGGAAGAGTATTAGACGATGTGGAGTGTGTAAATTGTAGCGCTTGTGTGAATGTGTGTCCTACTGGAGTGTTGAGTTTTGGAAGATATGGGAAGGTTTGGAATAAGAAAATATGATGCCTAATAACTTCATACCGAAATTTTTGTAAATTCAAATATGCTAACCAGTACCATTACTTCTAGTACCGAATCAGTAAATATAGCTAAATTAATTATAAAAAACATTGATCTCATAACTTTGTTTTCTACAATTTCTATAGCTCTCTTAGGCTGGCTTATATCAATTTTAATCCAAGGCAAAATCGTAAAAAAACAGCACAGGATAGCGATAGGGTATGCTATATACAAAGAATTTGTAAAACTTCACATGGAAGTACAAAACACCCTAAGTACATTAAACGCAAGCTCTAGACCGCCCTTTATAATAATGGAAACTATTATGATTGTTCGGCCTCAGACTAGTATTGAAATAACCCATGTAATTGAAGCAGGCAAAGAGTGGGAAAAATTCATTAATAAATTAAACACTTTATATTTTGACTTTACTGATAAATACCTTGAAATTCTTTATCTCTTTTCTGACTGGGAAGCAGCGTTTAAATCACTAGCATTCACTAAAAATTGCTTGTCTGAGGAAATCAACTCTCTAAAATCAAAAATATATTCTGATATATCAATATTGCAAATGTACACAGTAGATCACGGATACGATTGGAGAAAATGGGATAGAAAGGAGATTGAGATAATCATTAATAGGATCGCTGAAAATATACTTGATATTACCAGCTATCTTGGAGATTTTATGATTCTTCTCCACAATGAAACCTTATCCAATTATTTCAAGCAAAAACGTGAAATACGAATGACAACAGATCCCAGATATAGAGTTTTAACAAAAAAAGGTATAGTAGAGAATCTAGATGTTAACCTGATCGAAAAAATGAAAAAACACAAAAGTATACATGATGAAACAATAGAAAAAGAACTACTCGTTACTACTCCCTCTGATAAAAAGAATCTAAACTTGCGAAAAGCAGGAATCTGTCCAGACTGTAACACAGATATTGAAGTAAAAGATACTATAGTGGAGACAGAAAAAACGTTTTTTTCTTATACCTGTGGTCATGGATGGAATGTATTCTCACAAAAATGAATCTAGATACCAAAATATTGAGAAAAAAAATATTTAGTTGGTCGCTCTCCATTTTATCTATTTCTGGAGCTTCTCTTTTCATATCCCAATTTTCCCAACCCCTCCTCCACCCAACAAAACTCACCACCACCCTAGCAGTCATGTTCCTCGGCTACCTCGGTATTCTTTATCTGAAACCTAAAAACCTCTGGCTTATTTTGGGAACCAGCATCACGGCCCAACTCATCTTCCTTTTCATGCCGGCATTCTTCAATGACTTCTACCGCTACCTGTGGGATGGAAATATGCTCCTGCAAGGAATCAGTCCATATGCACTTACTCCATGGGATGTCTTTGATACCCCAGCCCTCCAATCACTCACAGATGTGTGGTACTGGGATTCCTTGTACTTTAAATGGAGCAACACCATTTATCCACCAACTCTCCAGCTGGTCTTTGCCTTTGCAAATGCCATCAAGCTGAACAGTACGCTCGTATTAAAATCAATCTTCTTTCTATTTAACCTAGGAACCTTTGGCATTGCTATCAAACTCCTAGACCACCTCAAACAACCGCGCTACCTGATTGCACTTATCGCCCTCAATCCCCTTTTTCTTTTTGAAACGATGGCCGCCGGGCATTTTGAACCGATTCTCCTATTCTTCCTTTTGCTTACATTGTATTTACTCGTCAGAAACAAACACATATTAGCGGGCCTAAGTTTTGGCGCACTGATTCTTACCAAATATTTTCCAATTTTACTCGCGCCACTATTTATCTTGAAAAAAAGATACAAATGGTGGATCTCTGCGCTCATAACAATTGTAACAATGAGTCTGCTGTATCTTCCGTTTGTACTCCTCACACCTGACACTTTTCAGCTGTTTGAATCTCTGAAAACGTTTCATGCCGATTGGGTAATGAGCCCAGGGATTTTTGCACTGCTGCAGATTGCTTTTGGATATGGCACGGCAAAAATCCTAAGCATGCTACTGACCATTGGTGCCACACTCCTTGCCTATAGATCTTTTTCCAAACACCAAAACATTTTTGAAGCTACCTGGCAAATCCTTTTTGCGCTCATTATATTCTCTTCCGTTGTATTCTCTTGGTATGTATTATGGCTTGTGGTGCTCCTTCCATTTGTAAAATACCGACTGTCCACTATTGCATTATCAGGAGTAGTCCTGCTACAGTACCTAGTACTCTACTACAGTAGCGCCGAGCAAACATTCCTATACCGCCAAAACGGGCAGGTCTGGTGGCTACAGCTACTGATTTGGGTGCCTCCACTTTTTGCATTTGCATATGAAGCCTACAAACACAAACGCACTCTTCTTTTACGCTCGTCCAAAAACGAGTAACTTTTCTGGTAAAACAAGAATTGGCAGCGCGATTGGTAATCAGCCATGGGCAAATGATTTGGCAAAGGCACTCATTACCGATATGCATACTGAATATGCACAGTTCGGGTCTTCTTATGATTTGTATACACCTGAAGATTTTCCGCACTTAGATTTTGAGCAAGTCGATACTGGCATGCATAAAATGTTTCAGACACTTTTGCAAACATATGAGCGAGTTATTATTGTGGGGTCCGACATACCATGGGTTACACAACAAATTATTGAAGCGAGTTTTTCACTACTCGATACACACGACGCGACAATAATCCCAACCATTGATAAGGGGTATGGCCTAATTGGCATGCGTACGTACGTAGATCTGTTTACAGATATTTCACAGTGGAAAAGCCGCGCTAGCGATTATAATTTAGCTACAGAAACTATTGCACTCGCTGAAAAAAAGGGCAAATCTTTGCGCGTGCAAGAAGAAGTATTTGATATAGATGAAGTGGAAGACATTTCGCTTCTGGCAGAACACATTGATGAATATCCTCACATGAGAAATGTAGATGCCTTTTTAGAAAAACAACCAATTCCGTTTAAGGTAAGTATTGTTATCCCTACATACAATGAAGAAGCGAACATTGCACAAGTGGTTTCAGCGCATACGCATGCGGGCATAGAAATCATTGTTGCAGACGGCGGCAGTACTGATGCAACGGTTTCTTTAGCCACAAATGCAGGAGCTACCATAATCACTAGTGATGGAGGCCGAGGTGGCTCACTACGAGCAGGAGCAAAGGCTGCATCCAATGACCTACTCCTCTTTTTACACGCAGATACTGTGCTACCAAAAGGCTGGCTTAAAGCTATCCAGCATGCTATTACAGAAGGAGCTGTTGGTGGCGCCTTTAAACTCTCTTTCAATAATAGCCATTGGTTTTATACCGGTGGTGCGGCTTACGCAAATATGCGCGCACGCGTCTGCAGTGCCTATCACGGAGATCAAGCTATGTTTATTCTCCGCAGTGTATATGAATCAATTGGCGGATTTCCTGACGTTCCTATTATGGAAGATGTCATGCTCTCAAAAAAAATGAAAAAGGCTGGAAAAACAAATCAAGTTCCACTTTCTGTTATTTCTTCCGATAGGCGTATCAAAAATTATGGCAGAATAAAAAGCACCTTTCGGTACTTCTTAATGAAATCACTTTTTTACTTCGGTGCTTCTCCTTCACTGCTTACAAAAATTTATCGCTAAACGTTTTCGTCTACTCGCGGTACCAGTACTCCCATAACGAGGTAAATAAGTGCCGTAGGAAAAAATCCTGTTGCAAAGAATGCAATCACCCACAGTATTCGAACAAGTCGCATATCAAGGGCAAATCTATGACTCATGCCGGCAGCAACACCAAAGATGAGTCCTTCGTTTGGGTA